>DATKSQ010000100.1:0-39226 GCA_035531615.1 Binataceae bacterium (SeqCode) | reverse complement strand
TTCGATCGATACCTCCGACCACGTTCTTCGCTATCGGCCGCTCGCCGGTGGAAAAGAACTTGGTAACCTTGCGCACCCCCGCACACACTTCGTGCCAACTGCCGCAGCCTGACCCGGGTGGGTTTGGTCACCCAGTTACGATCTGGGCAAGATTCATTACGGGCAGATCCGCGATGCGGCGCAGATTGCCGCCGCGACCGCCAGCGAATAGCCGGCGCCCGCGCGCGGCCGGACCCGTTTAGGCGTTGCGACTCGGACGCGACTGATCGACGCCGACGATCGGCGACACCGCGAAGCGCAGAATCTTCCACGAATCCTGCTCCCGGATCAGCGTGATATGAATCTCGGCCGGGCCGTTCTGGAACTCCGCACGCGCGGAGTATTCGGCCATCACCAGCGCGTTGCCGTCGGCTGCGACCAGAAAACTCGTTCGGCCATAGCATCCGTAGTAATGCTTGAGTCTGCCCATGATTCGGAATCCGGAAAATACGCTGTGCAATTCATCGGCGCCTTGGGCCGACATACTCAATTGTTCGCTGGCCCGCGACGTCAGCGCGCTGGTATCCCACTTCGACACCACGGCCACAATCGCAGACTCGGCATACTGATGGCTTTCGAGATCGAGTTTGTTGCTTTCGACCGCGACCATCGCGACCGCGACCGCGAAGGTGAGTAACACCGCCGCCGAAGCCGCCGCGCAGATTCCGATAATTTTGCGCATTTTCTCCACGCCCCCTGATCGATGCGAATGGGTAGCAGACGGTGATTGAGCAATTGATGTGCCCAATATCCGCATTGCGCGGAATCATGGGCGCATTTGCGCGATGCGATGCTTGCGTTGGCGATGCGTGTCAGGTCGGCGAAATCGTGTGTCGCTAGCGTCAAGCGCATCGCAATCGCGATGGTTCAAAGGCGGACACTCTTGTTCTACTTTGGGTCAGTACGAAAAGACCGGGAAACCGCAGATTTCACAGATTACGCGGATTGATCAAAAGAGTGATTAACGGCCGGCGCCGCCGCGGCATCCGCCGTTAATCCGCCTTCAATTCTTAATCCCCAAAATCTGTGGAATTCCGCGGTTTCTCTTTTCACGCGGCCGCGGGCGCCTGCGCCAGCTCGAAGGCTCCGGGCTCGAGGCCCTCCTTCGATCGCAGCACGATCTTCGAGTCGAGCTTATGCTCGAGTGTCTCGAGATCCTTTGCGCCCGCGTCGTACAGGTAGCGTGCGACTTCGGGATTGATCTTGGCGATCACCATGTCGCCATGCGGACGCCGTATCGTCTCGCGATAAATTCCGCGCAGCACCTCCGCCGCCAGCGTCGGCACCGACTTGACCACGCGGCGCCCCTGGCAGCGCGTGCACTGCTCGGTGAGCAGCGCCTCGAGGCTGTCGCGGGTCCGCTTGCGGGTCATCTGGACCAGTCCGAGCTCGGAAATTCTGAGCGCCGAGGTGCGCGCCTTGTCGCGGCGCAGCGCCACCGCCAGCGCCTCGCTGACTTTCTTGCGGTCGGGCTCGCGCGACATATCTATGAAATCGACGATTATGATTCCGCCGATATTGCGCAGCCTTAGCTGCTTGACGACTTCGTCGGCCGCCTCGAGATTGGTCTTCAGAACGGTCTCGTCCTGGTTATGCTTGCCGACGAAGCGCCCGGTATTCACGTCGATCGCGGTCAGCGCCTCGGTCTGATCGAACACCAGGTAGCCGCCCGACTTGAGCCACACCTTGCGTTCGAGCGCGAGTTCGATTTGCGGTTCGATATTGAACTTGTCGAAGATCGGCTCGGCCCCCTGATGCAGCATCGCGCGCGCCCGCAGCCGCGGCATATAGGTCTGCACGAACTGCACGATCCGGCTGTAGGTGTTCGGATCGTCGCACCACAGCCGCTCGACCTCGCTCGAGAACAGGTCGCGCACCGTGCGCAGCGCCACGTCCAAGTCGCTATACAGCATCGCCGCCGGTCCGCTCGACTCGCTGCGCTTGATGATCGAGTTCCAGGTCTTGGTCAGAAACGCGATGTCGCGCTGGATATCGCGGCGGCTGAGCCCCTCGCACGCCGTGCGCACGATAAACCCGCCTTGGGGCGGACGCACCTCGCTGACCGCCTCACGCAGGCGCGCGCGTTCCTCGGCGCTCGCGATCCGGCGCGAGACTCCCAGATGATTGCTGGTTGGCGTGTACACCAGGTAGCGCCCCGGCAGCGAGATCGAAGAAGTCAGCCGCGCGCCCTTGGTTCCCATCGGCTCCTTCGCGATCTGGACGATTATCTCCTGACCGCGATGAAGCTGCTGCTCGATCGGCAGCCGGCTGCGCTGGGGTTCGCTGCGTTGATGCCGCCGGCCGCCGCGCCGCCCGCGCCGTCCGTGGCGCTGGCCGTCGCCCGCTGCGGCCTCGGTCTCGGAGCTTGGGGCGTCGCCGTCCGCGCCGGAGCGCGCGTCGCCTTCGCCTTCGAGATCACGTTCCAGCTCCGGGCCGCCGCGGTGCTCGCCATCGTATGGCGCAACCTCCTCGGTCTCGACGTCTTCCTCGCCCATCACCTGCGCCATCGAGCTAAACGCGTCGGCGCCGCCATGGAAATCGGAAACGTGCAGAAATCCGGCTTTCTCGAGACCGATATCGACGAACGCCGCCTGCATTCCGGGCAGCACCCGCGTCACTTTGCCCTTGTATATATTGCCGGCCAGTCCGCGATGCGCCGTGCGTTCGAGGTAGAACTCAGCCAGCGAATTGTCTTCCAGCAGCGCCACGCGCACTTCGAGTGCCGATGCGTTGATTACGATTTCACGTTTCACTTGGGATTGGTTTTACCCCGCGCCACGCGGATTTATCAAATTCGAGGCCCGTGCATGCGGCCATTGTGCTCCGGCCAGTTCTGGCTTGCGCGCCCGCCTGAAGGGCCACTCAGCGTCTCCCGCGGATCATACGGACGAGCCTCATCGCGCGCAAGATAACCTCGAATCAGCTTGATTTCATGGGCTTTTCACGCGACTTGGGCTTGACAGCGCCCGCCCATGCCAGTACGAGAATTACAGTGTCTTCCGCCGCACAGACATTAGCGGTACCGATGACCGGCCCCGCCGTTCTTAACACCAAGGTTCTGATCTTGAACCGGTCCTACCTGCCGGTGCATGTGACCTCGGTCAAGCGCGCCTTCGCGTTGCTCTACCAGGGAGCCGCCAGGGTGGTTGACGATCAGTATCGCACTTTCGATTTCGATTCGTGGCGCGATCTCGCAATCGAGGTCCATCACGAGCGGCTCGGCATCGTCGGCGGATTCATCCGTGTCCCGCGGGTGCTACTCCTGACCGCTTATGAGCGGGTTCCCAAGCGCCACGTGCGGTTTTCGCGCTTCAATATCTTCGCCCGCGACGGCAATACCTGCCAGTACTGCGGCCGGCGCCTGCCCCGCACCGAACTTAATCTCGATCACGTGATGCCGCGGTCGCGTGGCGGCACCTCGACTTGGGAGAACATCGTCTGCTCCTGCCATCACTGTAACCGCCGCAAGGGAGGCCGCACTCCGGAAGAGGCCGCGATGGTTTTGATTCGCAGGCCACGCCGTCCGGAGTGGACGCCGTTCAGCGCCGAGATGTTTTCGCTCCGGCGCTATCGCGAATGGATGCCGTTCCTGTCGCAGGTCGATAGCGCCTATTGGAATACTGAGCTGATCCAGGACTAACCGCTGGGTCAGTTGGTGCCGTGAACCACTAGTTCTCGGGGCGGTGTGGGGTTATCCACACGACAGGTTGGGGCGTACACTTGATCCTGGGCATCAGGTCTGGGATAAGAAAACCCAACGGTGGTGGTGTGGTGGAGGCGTCGGTAGCATGCGTCTTAAGAGCCTTGAGTTATTAGGCTTCAAGTCATTTTTCGATTCCACGTCGATTAGTTTCGCGACCGGGATGACCGCGGTGGTCGGGCCCAACGGCTGCGGCAAATCGAACGTGGTTGATGCCATCCGCTGGGTGCTCGGCGAGCAGGCTCCCACGCGGCTGCGCGGCAAGAGCACCGAAGACCTCATCTACATCGGCAACGACCAGAATCCCGCGGCCGGGATGGCCGAGGTCTCGCTGATCCTCGAAGCCGAGGAAACCAGCCCGCTCCCCGAGCCGTTCAATCAGCTCAGCGAGGTCGCGGTCACGCGCCGGGTCTATCGCTCGGGCGACTCGGAATATCTGCTCAACAAAATTCCCTGCCGCCTTAAGGATATCACCGAGTTTTTTATGGCCGCGCAGATTCACAGCCGCGGCTATTCGCTGATCGAGCAGGGCAAGATCGAGGAGATCATCCAGGCCAAGCCGCACGAGCTGCGCGCGATGATCGAAGAGGCCGCCGGACTCGCACTGTTCAAAGGGCGGCGCGAACTGTCGGAGCGCAAGCTCGAACGGGTCAAGGAAAATCTCTCGCGCCTGAACGACGTGCTTGCTGAAATCGAACGCCAGCTAAGCTATGCGCGCCGGCAAGCGAAGAAGGCCGAGCAGTATAAAATAATCCGCGCCGAACTTTCCGAACTCGAGCGGCTCTCGGCCGCGCGCCGCCTGCTCGAGCATCGCGCAGCGCTGATTCGCGAAAACGCGCTTGGCGCCGAACTAGCGGCATCCGGCGAAGCCGCCCGCGCCGAATCCGCCGGCGCCGAAGATGTCGCCGCCGCCGCGCAGACCGCCGCGCAAAGCGCCCGCGCAGAGCTCGCCGCCGTCGAGCATGAGCTGCAAAATCTGAACGCTGGCGCAGCCGAGCGCGCGCGCACCCGCGATTTTCTGAGCCGTCGCCTCGAATCGATTTCCGAGATGGAACCCGCGCTCGCCCAGCGCCTTGGCGAACTTGAAAATCATGCCACCCTCGCCCGCGCCGCGCGCGCCGCCGCCGCCGCGCGCCTCGCACGCGAAACCGCCGCCGGCGAAGCGACCGGAGAGCATGCGCTTGCCGATCTGGTGCGTAAGCTCGACGCCGCTTCGCGCGAGCTCAAAGACTTCGAGCGTCGCGCCGAAGATCTGAAAGACGAACTGTCCGAAATCGTCCGCGAGGCCGCGGTAATCCGTGGCCGCCTGGGCGATCTGGCCGGCGAGCGCGCCGAGCTTGATGAGCGTCTGGCCGCCCACGATAGCGCCGCGCCCGCGCTTGCCGAAGGCTGCGCAGCGGCGAGCGCGATGCTAGCGGAGGCCGAGCGCGAGCTCGAGCGGATTCGCGCCGAAGTCGCCGCGCTGGAATCCACCGAGCGCGACGCCGCCGAGCGTGAAATCGAAAGCCGCGCCGCCCTCGAGCATTTGGGTCAGCGCGTCGCCTCGATGCGCGCGGCGCTCTCCGCACGCACTGCCGCCGAGCCTGAAGCCGCGATCGCGATTGGCGTCCAGCGCCTGAACACCGTGCTTGAATCGATGAATGGCGACCGCCCGAGTTCCGCGCCCGCGTGGCTGCGTGACGTGTTGCGCGCACCCGCCGAGATCGCGCCCGCGCTGCACGCGGTGCTGGGCGGCGAGTTCGATGCGCTCGTGGTCGAGTCGCCGGCGTTCGCGCTGCGCGCTATCGAAATCCTGAAGGAGACGCGCGCCGGCCGCCTGAGCTTCGTGCAGGAGCCTGAGGTTGCGCCGGGGTCGCATCCGGTAATCGACGCGCCCGGAGTGGCTGGCCGCCTGGTCGATATGCTCGAGGTCGAGCCGCGCTTTCGCCCGGTCGCGGAGGCGATGCTGGGGCATGTGATGGTTGCCGACGATCTGAATTCCGCGCTGGCGGCCTCGAATCTCAACGGTCATGGAACTTTGTTCGTGACGCGCGACGGCGATCTGCTGAATCCCGGCCGCATGATTGTCGGCGGCAGTCCCGATGACACCGGCGCCGCCGCGCGCGCCGCCAATCTTGCCGCCCGCGACACGCTCGAGCGTGATCTGGTCCGCTCCGAGGACGAGCATCGCGAGCTTGCCGCCCGTTTCGCCGGGCATCGCGCCGCCCGCGAGTCCGCCGCCGCCGCGGTTGGCGCGGCGCGCGCGCGCGGCGCCGGCGCCGAACGCGCGGTGGCAGACGCGCGCGCCGCGGTGGCCCACGCCGAACAGGACCTCGCACTCGCGGCGCAACGCGTCGTGGCCGCGCGCGGCAGGCTTGGCGAAATCGCCGAGTTGATCGTCGCCGCGAACGCGCGGATGGAAGCGCTGGCTCTCGCCGAGCAGGATGCGCGTGCGCGCTTGGGCGTTATGCGCGGTGAAATCACGGAGCGCCGCACTGCAGCCGAGCGACTCGCCGTCGCCGTGGCGGAAGCCACCGCGCAGGTCGAGGCGCGCAAGTCGGAGCTGTACGCGCTACGCCGTGAGCTGGCCCACGCGCTCGAAACCGCTGGGCAAATCGAATCGCAAATCGGCGAGCATCGCCAGAGCCTGGACCGCGCGCGCGCCGATCGAATCGAATTTGAGGCCGAGCTTCGGAAAATCGCCGAACAGGGCGCCGCCGCGCGCGCGCGCCAGACCGAGCTTGAAGCCGCCGCGCTGCGCCTGGGCGAAGATTGCGCCGCGCGCTCGATCGAACTTGAATCGGCGCGCACGCGGATGCAACAGGCCCACGAGCGCCTGCGCACGCTCGAGGACGAGGCGAATCAGTGTAACCTGCGCCGCGAGCGCGCCCGCACCCTGGCCGAAGAACTCGAACGCGGCTTCCGCGAAAAGTTCGAGCTCGAATTCGACGCCGCCGCCGCTGAAATCGAAGCCGCGCTTGCGGACCGCGACCCGCTGGCCGATGAATCGCGCCTTATCGAGCTGCGCGCGCGCGCCGAACGTATCGGCGAGGTTAACCTTGCCGCCGACAGCGAGGTCAAGGAACTTGAAGAGCGTGCGTCGGCTCTGGGAGCCGAACGGACCGATCTCGAATCCGCCCTCCAGGACCTTGTTCAGACCATCGCCAAGCTCAACCGCGAGGCGCGCCGCCGCTTCGCCGAGACCTTTGAGGGCGCGGCGAAAAATTTCGAGGAGCTGTTCCCCAAGCTGATGCGTGGCGGCAAGGGGCGCCTCGAACTGATCGAAGCGACCGAGGAATCCGAAGCCGGCGTCACGATCCTGGTCCAGCCCGCCGGCAAGAAGGTCAAGGAAATCGGACTGCTCTCGGGCGGCGAAAAGGCGCTGTCCGCGATGGCGCTGGTGTTCTCGCTGTTCCTGTTGAACCCGAGCCCGTTTTGCGTGATGGACGAAGTCGATGCGCCGCTCGACGAGTTCAGCCTCGCGCGCTTCACCGATTTGCTGGCGGAGCTTAAGGATCGATCGCAGTTTATCGTGATCACGCACAATCAGCGCACGATGCAGCGCGCCGACCAAATCCACGGCGTCACGATGGACCGCCCGGGAATCTCGAAGATCATCTCGCTAAAAATCCCGCAAGCCGCGTGAGTTAGCCGCCCCGCCGCTCACCTGACACTGGCGGTCCCTCACCCGCGCGTCACGGCGATTGCATAAAAAAGCAATCGCCGCGCCGCGCCGCCCGTGTGCCAGTGGCACCTCCCAATTTCGATGGGGAGAGGGGCAATCAAGAATCAGCGCGCTGCCGGTGCCTGCGGGCGTTCTCACTGCCGTCCCTCTCCCAAAAGAATTTGGGAGGTGCCACTGGCACACGAGTGGCGCGCGCCGCGCGCGCCGGGTGAGGGACATCCAGCAAGAACTCGTTGATCGCTTCTATTGCCACGCCCCCGACTTTGCACGTCCGCGCGAAATCCCGCAATGGCGTAAATGACGCCAAAGACGACCCGGGAACGCCAATCTCCCGATTGGCGCGCGCAAAAGCGCCATTGAGGAGAATGGCGGTCCCAGGGGTCAGAGCGCGGCGAATACCGTCCTGCCGATGGGACCGAGTGCGCGGTTGGATTCGCCGCAGCCAGGACATGAGTGCGCGTCGCAACCTCGATCTGCGCCGGCGTTAGAGCGCCATCGGCTTCCGGCGCGGCCGCGCCGATTTCAGGATTCCAAGAGTGGTTGAGGCGGAAGCGGCGGCTTGCAGTTGAAATATGCGCGCAGAGATCATCGCGGTGTCCGCTGCCAGGCTTTGACATTGGCGGTCCCTCACCCGCGCGTCACGGCGATTGCAAAAAAGAGCAATCGCCGCGCCGCGCCGCCCGTGTGCCAGTGGCACCTCCCGATCTTGATGGGGAGAGGGAAAATCCAAGGTCCCTGCGCATAGTCTGGCGCTTCTGTCTGGTGCAGCCCTTCTTCGAATCTTGACAGGGAAAGGGAAAATCAAGAATCAGCGCGCGGTCGCCGCGCGTGGGCGCGAGACTCTGCGCGGGGCGATGTGCTAGGAATACCGGCATGGAGAATCCCGCGATGACTCATCCGACTACCGCGGCGCCCAGCGCTTTGCGTCATCTGCCCGCGACGACCTCAGGAGAAGAGATTGCCGCGGCGCTCACCCGCGACGGCGCCGTGATCGTTGACCGGCTGGTCTCGCCCGATGCGATCGACGCGCTGCGCGCCGAGCTGCAGCCGTGGATCGATGCGACCGCGTCGGGTCCGGACGATTTTTCCGGCCGGCGCACCCGGCGCACCGGCGGGCTGGTCGCGCGCTCGCCGCTAAGCCGCGAGTTCATCATGAATCCGACCGTGCTCGCGGCCTGCGCGAAGTTTCTCGGCCATGCGACCAGCTATCAGCTTCATCTGACTCAAGTGATCGCGATCGGCCCCGGCGAGCCCGCGCAGACGATTCATCGCGATCAGTGGGCGTTCGATTTTTTTCCGTTCCCGAAGGGCTACGACGTGCAGTGCAACACGATCTGGGCGCTGACCGATTTTTCCGAACGCAACGGCGCCACGCGCGTGATCCCGGGCAGCAATCATTTTGAAGATCGGTTGCGTTTCACCGAGCAGGACACGCTTGCGGCCGAGATGGCAAAAGGCTCGGTGCTGTTTTACTCGGGCAGCGTTTATCACGGCGGCGGTGCGAACCGATCGGACCAGACCCGCTACGGGCTGAACCTCACCTACAATGTTTCGTGGCTCCGGCAGGAGGAGAATCAGTATCTCGCGACGCCGCTCGAAATCGCGCGCACGCTGCCGGTCGAGCTTCTGCGCCTGATGGGCTATAGGCTCGGCGCCTATGCGCTTGGCTACGTCGATGACGTGCGCGATCCGATCGAGCTGGTGCGGCCCGGCTTGAAGCGCGCCGGATTTTCCGCCACGCCCGACGGGTTTTCCAAACCGCGCGCGGACCTAAAGCGCGACGCATGATCGGCGCTTCGCGCGCAGTCCCGCGATCGCGATCGTGGGAATGACGGCGCCGGAGATTGGCCGGCGCCGTCATCGTTTCCGCGGATGAATCATTGGCGGAGGCGATCGATCGCGGGCGCCTAAATCAAACTGTAGCCGCTGCCCTTGCGATCGAATCCGATCCCGCGCCCCTTCTCGAGCATCCCGTATTCCTTCATCAGCTCCTGGCTGTAAGTAACTCGCCCGGTGATTTTGTTCACCGGCTCGGTGGCAAGAATCAGCGTCGCGCGCGCCATCCACTCGGGCGGCTCGCCGTCCTTCGGTCCTGTCACCAGATGATGATAGACCGTGCCGGGCGTCACCACGATCTCAGAGGGCGACACGCACGTGACAGAGATATTTTCGGCGAAGACTTCGGCGGCGAGTCCCTGGGTCATCCGCTCGAGCGCGGCCTTCTCCGCGCCGTAGCACACGCTGCCCGCGCGCAGTTGTTCGTCCGTGTACGGTCCGCGGCCCGGTCCGATCGCGGCGCCCGAAGAGATGTTCACGATCGATCCGGCCTTGCGCGGGATCATGTCCTGCAGAACCAGGCGCGAGAGCATGAACGGCCCGTGCACGTTGACCTGGAACGAGCGCATCCAGCGCTTGGGCTGGAAATCTTTGACCGGGATGAAGTAAGTCAGCGCCGCGTTGTTGACCAGCACGTCAACCGGTCCGTAGATGCGATGGGTCTCGGCGACCAGCTTTTCGCAATCTTCCTCGGACGACACGTCGCAGGTGACGGCGGTCGCGTTGCCGCCGGCCTTTTTGATTCCGGCGACGGTGGTTTCGAGCGATCCTTCCAGCTGATGGTCGCCTTCGTGCAGCGTGCGCGCGCTGCATACGACGCGGGCGCCTTCGGCGGCGAACAGGTCCGCGATCGCTTTGCCGATTCCGCGGCTCGCGCCGGTAACGATCGCCACTTTGCCCTCGAGCTTGCCCATAGGATTAACTCCCCTGTGTGATTGCGCCGAGTGCGGCGCGACCGCGCCGCCGGGTGCGCATCGAGAATTGTTATAGCCGCATATCGGGCGGCGCTTCCAGCGCTGGCCAGCGCCGAATTGGCGGTGGAATCGGGAATCGCAAGCTGCTGGTTTCAGATCGAGCGGCGATGCTGTTATTCTAGCTGCGCGTCTTATTGGCGCCGCTCCCAGAGGCTTGGTTGTGACGCCAGTTGATAATCTGATCATCGTACTTATCGCGCTCGCCTCCGGGCTCGGTCTCATCTTCATTGGCGTGCTGATCCAATGGAGCCTGCGCAAGGCGCGTCCGAGCGCGCCGAGCGCCCGGCAAGAATCCGAGCCGAGCCAAGCCGCCGCGCCGGAATCCGCGCCCGCCGCGGCATCGGCTAGATCGCCGGATACGGCGCCGGTTACGCCTGCGCAAGCGGCGGCAGACAGGGGCGCGATAGACCTCGAAGCTCTCGCGCCAGGTGGCGAAATTCCTCTCACGGCGGAGCCGGCCCCGTTGCCCGCGCGGGCGCCGGTGCGAATCGGGATGGGGCTGCGCAAGACGCGCGAGAATTTTCTTGCGCGAATCCGCGCCGCAATCACCGGCGCGAAAAAAACCGACGAGATCTATGAGGGACTCGAGGAGGCGCTGATCGCCGCCGATGTAGGTGTCGAGGCGTCGATGAAACTCGCCGAAGCGGTCCGCAAGCGGCTCGGCAACGATAATCGTCCCGAGGTGATTCGCGACGCGCTCAAGGCCGAGATCTCGGCGATGCTCTCCGCGGCGGCGCGCGCACCGGCGGCGCCGGTCGCAGGGCCGCTGGTGATCATGCTGGTGGGAGTCAACGGAGTCGGCAAAACCACCACGGTGGCAAAGCTCGCGGCGCGGCTGCGCACCGAGCGCGGCGCCGTGATCGTAGCCGCGGCTGACACGTTTCGCGCCGCCGCTATCGAGCAGCTCGAAATATGGTGCGACCGCGTTGGCGCCGAAATGATAAAGCATCAGCCCGGCAGCGACCCGGCCGCGGTCGCGTTCGATGCCGTCAGGGCGGGTCTCGCGCGCAACGCCGGCGCGGTGATAATCGACACCGCGGGGCGCCTGCAGACCAAGGTGAACCTGATGGAGGAACTCAAGAAAATCGCACGCGTGGTCGCGCGCGAGCTGCCCGGCGCTCCGCACGAGACCTGGCTGGTGCTCGACGCGAACACCGGCCAGAATGCGATCAGCCAGGCAAAGATTTTCGGCGAGGCGGTGCCGCTTACCGGCGTCGTCCTGGCGAAACTGGACAGCACCGCCAAGGGCGGCGTGATCGTCGCAATCGCGGACCGGCTGCGGGTGCCGGTCCGGTTCGTGGGACTGGGTGAAGGGGTCGAGGATTTGCGGGAGTTCGACGCGCATGAATTTGTCGAGGCGCTGTTCGAGTCCGACGGCGGCGAAGCGGCGGGTGCAAGCGGGTCTTATGCGGCTTGACAGGCTGGTTAATCGAAACTTAAACTAAAGGTAGAAGTTTTTGAATCATGACGACTCCGATTGACGTTCTTAAGCAACTGGACGAGCGGATCCAATCCTCGGTAAACCGGCTCCAGCAATTACGCCGTGAGAATGACGCGCTCGCGCAGAAACTGTCCGAGAGTGAAAAACGCCTCGCGGACGCGCAGGCGCAAATGCGCCAGTTCGAGCAAGAGCGCAAGCAGCACGAAACCGAACGCAACGAGGTGCGCAGCCGAATCGAGAAAATCCTGGCCCGCTTCGACGGGGTGGAACTCGGCTAGCGCCGGAAATTTGGCCAAGGGGCCAAGCTATGAAAGGCGTCAACGTCGAAATCATGGGCCAGTCGCTGACTGTCGCCAGCGATGGCGGCGACGACTACGTGCGCGAACTGGCGCGCGCGGTTGACGCCAGGATCAAGGAGATGCGCGGGGGTGGAACGCAATCGGTGAGTTCGATTCATCTTGCGATCCTGGCCGCGCTTAACTTCGCCGACGAGCTCGAACGGCTGCGCCTGGAGCATCAGGCTTTGGTCGAGCGTATCGAGGCGATGAACAAGAGGCTCTCGGCCGCGATTGACGGCACATCGGCATAGCCGTCGCGGGCGCCGGGGCCCATTTGATGGTTTTCCCGAACTACTTGCGGTTGAGGGCGGGGAAGTCGGATTGATAGCATCTAGCCACAACGCGAGGCCCGGATTGCGCGGGCCCGTGAGAGGTTTTATCGAGGCCGTGGCGCGGCGATGCCGCGGGCATCGCAGCGCGCTGATGGGCGCGCCGCCTGGCCGGGACCTGGCGCCCTTTGGGCGCCGATGCGTTCAGTGGTTGAGCAGTTGATCCCGCTCCCGCCATGGCGAGGTCCGTGGCGGACGAAAAACAATATCTGCGCGCAATCCTGACGGACTGCCGCATCGCGATCTCTTCCGAGAGCGCACGCGCGTGGTCGGCGGAGATCGTGCGGCGGATTCTCGCGGCCGATTTTTACCGCGGCGCCGGGCGCGTCGTCGCGTACGCGTCGGCGCACAACGAAGTCTCGACCGATTCGCTAATCGCCGCCGCGCTCGCGGCGGGAAAGAGCGTGATGCTGCCGCGCTACGATCGGGCGCGCGGCCGGTTCGAGCCCGCGTATGTTTCGGAGCCGCACGCGCTGGCGCCGGGAGCATTCGGAATCCTCGAGCCGCCGCCGGCCGCGCCAGCCGCCGCGGCGAACGAGCTGGCGGGCGCGCTGGTATGCGTTCCCGGGCTCGGGTTTGGTCTGAGCGGTGAGCGGCTGGGACGTGGCGGAGGCCATTATGATCGTTTCCTCGCGGAGTTCTGCGCGGAAGCGGTCACGACTGGTCTTGCCTATTCGTTCCAGTTGCTCGAGCGGATTCCCGAACGGGAATTCGATCGGCGGCTCAACTTTATCGTCACCGAGTCGGCAGTGTATTGCGCGGGCGATGCGCCACGGCATCCGCGCGGCGCGGCCGGCCAAGGAGGTACGCCAGGATGGCTCTGCTAACCGCAATCCTGGGATTTATTGTTGGTGGCGCGGTCTTGTTTATTTGGGCAATGATGCGGCGGCGCACCGATGCCGTCGATCATGAGGCCGCGCGCGCTAAGGCCGAGGAAATCAGCAAGGAAGTACTCAGGGAGGCTCAAACCAGAAGCGAGCTCTTGATCAAGGAGGCCGAGGTCAAGGCCAAGGATCTGATCGTCGGCGCGCGCACCGACGCCGAGCGCGAGGTGCGCGACCGGCGCCGCGAGTTGCAAGCGGCGGAGTCCAAGCACGAGTCGCGCGAAGAGGCCTTCGAGAAACGCCAGGAGGCGTTCGAGCGCCGCGAAGCCGACCTCAACCGCCGCGACCAAACGCTTCGCACCCGCGAAAAAAATATCACCGACAAGGAAGCAGAGCATCAGGCGCTCATCAACCAGAAGCTCGCACAGCATCAGGCGCTGGTTGAAGAGAAGCTCGCGCAGCATCAGGCGCTCATCGATGAGGCTCGCTCGCGGCTCGAAGCCGTCGCGGGACTCACCCGTGAGGAAGCCAAGCGCACCCTGATGGACGAGATGCTCGGGCAGGCGCGCACCGAATCGGCCAAGCATATCCGCGTGGTCGAGGAAGAAGCGCGCGAAGAGGCCGACCGCCGCGCCAAGCGGATCGTCTCGATCGCGATCGAGCGGCTGGCCGGCGAATTCGTCGCCGAGCGCACCGTGTCGGTGATCGCGCTGCCGTCGGACGAAATGAAGGGCCGCATCATCGGACGCGAGGGACGCAATATCCGCGCGATCGAGGCCGCCACCGGCGTCGATATAATCATCGACGACACGCCCGAGGCGGTGGTCATCTCGTGCCACAACCCGATTCGGCGCGAGATCGCGCGGGTCGCGCTCGAAAAACTCATCTCGGACGGCCGCATCCATCCGGGCCGGATCGAGGAAGTCGTGCGCAAAGCCGAGCAGGACGTCGAAGAATCGATCCGCGAGGCCGGACAACGCGCGATTATCGAGGTCGGCGTGCACGGGATTCATCCCGAGTTGGTCAAGCTGCTCGGGATGCTCAAGTACCGCTACTCGTACGCGCAGAACGTGCTGATGCACTCGATCGAGGCGGCGTTCATCTGCGGCGCGATGGCGGCCGAGCTGGGACTCAACGAAAAACAGGCGCGCCGGGCGGCGCTGCTGCACGATATCGGCAAGGCCCTGACCCACGAGGTCGAAGGCTCGCACGCGCTGATCGGCGGCGAGCTGGCGCGCAAGTACGGCGAGTCGGCGAAGATCGTCAACGCGATCGCCGCGCATCATGAGGAAGTTAAGGCCGAGACGATTCTGGCGCCGCTGGTCGATGCGGCCGACGCGCTGTCGGGCGCGCGGCCGGGCGCGCGGCGCGAGGTGCTCGAAAGCTACGTCAAGCGGCTCGAGGATCTCGAAACAATCGCCAAGTCGTTCAAGGGCGTCGAGAAATGCTTCGCCGTGCAGGCCGGCCGCGAGATGCGCGTGATCGTCGAGCCCAGCCAGATAAGCGACGAGGACACGGTGATGCTGGCGCGCGACGTGGCGCGCAAGATCGAGACCGATATGACCTATCCCGGACAGATCCGGGTGACCGTCATCCGTGAGACACGCGCGACCGAGCTGGCCAAATAGCCGGCGCGCGGAACTGAAGTGCGAAAGCGCGGGCGCGGCGATAAAATTCGCCGCGCCCGCGCGCTTTACCATCACGCGAAGCTCACGATAGTATCGCCGCTGCGATGCCGACCACGCGCGAAGCGCTCGAGACCACCATCGAGCTCGAACAACAGAGCATGTCGCTGTATGCGCTGATGGCGAAGATCTTCGCCGAGGACGCGCGGCTGCGCGATTTCTGGTTCGCGATGGCGCGCGACGAGGCGCGCCACGTCGGCGCGCTCGACCTGGTCTCGACCGTGCTCCGGATCGACGGGCTGCTCGACGCGCCCAGCCCAATCTCGCTCGAAGATTCGACTATCGTGAAGCTGCGCGCGATGCTCGATCAGTTTCATCGCGAAGCCGGACCGGGACTCAAGATTCAGCGCGCGCTCGCGATGGCGGTGGAAGTCGAGGAAACCGAGATCGAGGATCTGGTCGCCGAGTTGCTCAAGGCGGTGCAGGCGCCCGACGAGTACGAGCGATGCCTGCGGCTTTTGGTCCACGACCTGGGCGAGTTGGGCTTTATGATCGAGCGCCACTGCGCCGACGTCGGCCTGCTGAGCCGCTGCGACGCGCTGTGCAACCGGCACGCGGAAACGCTGCGCACGTCATCCTCCGGCGGCCGCTGAGCGCGCGCCGCGCCAACCGCGTCCAGGGCGCCGCTCGCGCCCGCGAACGGCGCGGCCAAACCGCCAGCGCCCCGTCCACGTGATCATCACGGCGAGTCCTGATTCCCCTTCCCGACGCGGGAAGGGGTAGGGGTTAGGTCGATTTTCCGCCGCCGAAACCGGCGACGGGCGCCGCGCTGTCGATCGATCGAATCGCGCGATGGCGATCGGATTGATTCGCGGCAGTGGCGCGGCGCATGCTGGTTGGCTATATTTCGCACAGCGCTGAGGAGTGGCCAAACTGGCAAGGCACCTGACTCTGGATCAGGGGATTGAAGGTTCGAATCCTTCCTCCTCAGCCAACCCTCCATCTTGATTTGATTTGATTTGATGGTGGGCGCGCATCGACGGACGGTCCCATCGTCTAGTGGTTAGGACACCGGCCTCTCACGTCGGGAACGCGGGTTCGACTCCCGCTGGGATCACCAACAAAATCAAACGCTTAGCCGCGTCCCCTTTTTCGTCCGTCCCTTTCAGTGCCAAATAGGTGCCAACTTTTCCCTTTTCCTGATTGAATCTGGTCAATCAGGCCGCTTCGTTCGATGCTTCCTTGGCTCGTTCCGGGTTCGAGCGCCCAAGCACGACGCCATCGACGGCCGCTTTGAGGTAGGCGTCCGACAGATGGCTGTAGCGCATGGTCATCCGCGCGTCTTTGTGGCCGAGGAGAACTTGCAGGCCGCGCCCCGCGACGCCTGACATTGCCTGATAGCTTGCGAACGTGTGCCGCAAATCGTGCAACCGGCAATCTTCGAGGCTGGCCCGCTTGGCCGCACGCACAAACAGCATCGTGGTTTGATTCGGGCCGAGCGGGAACAGCCGCCCGTCGATTCGCGGCGCAAGCGCCTTCAACGCCTCAAGGGCCGCATCGTTCAGATGGACGTGACGCGCTTCGCCGTTCTTGGTTTCGGTTAGCAGGGCGGCGCGGTTGCGCCAATCGATGGACTTGCGGGTGAGGCTCAATATTTCATTGCGCCGCATCCCGGTATTCATCGCCACGATGGCGAACGGCTTTAGGTAAACCGATTCGGAAACCTCGCACGCGGCGAGCAGGCGATCGATTTCATCGAGGCTCAAGAAGCGCGTGCGGCCCGTCGGCTCGCGTAGCGCCTTAAGGCCGGACAACAAGCCGCCCTGTGAATCGAGGAACGGGTTTCGGCTCAGATATTCCCAAACGACGGCGCGCCGCATCATGTGCTTGAGCACGGTCACTTCGCGGTTGAGCGTTGAAGGCGACGGGGCGATTTCCTTGGCTCCCTTGCACCTTAGGCAGGGCAAACCGCTTGATACTTTTCCCTTGCCATCGCAGCGAGGGCATTTCTGAGGCTTGCGGCGCTGTCTGAGGTACGCTTCGGCGTCAGCCGCAGTGATTGCCCGCAACGTGCCGGGGAAAGCGGGGATGAGGTACTTGTCCAAGATACCGAACCAGCGCTCACGCGAACGCGGCTTGAGCGTCGGCGTGACTCGCTCGCGCCATATTTTCGCGAAGTCGGCAAAAGTGATTGCCGATTCCTCGATGACGCCAAGGTGAACCCGGCGGGCGACGTTGCCCAAGATTCCGTCGAGCACTTCCCCGGCGACGCGCTTCGACGGCCCGATCTTGCGCCGTCGGCGGATGCCTCGCGCGTCTTTGAAATCGATCCACCATTCACCCTTGCCGCGTTCAAAAACTCTGCTCATCGCTTTTTGCTCCTTTGCCGCTTGCGCCGTTGAACCGATTTACCTTCGCTCGGCATGGCGGGTCGCTTCTGCCGGGCTTCATGGATTTCCTTCAAAAATGAAATGAGTTCTTCGGACTGTTTCTGTTCTTCGAGCGCACTGGTTGCCCGCTGGCGGGTAAGCAGATTCGTTACGACTTGCAAGACAGCAGCGTCCATCGGATCGCTTTTAGGACCCGGGGGCTTCGGCTCTTCCCGAGGCGCGAAACGCTCCCCTGCCACAAAGGCAGCCGTGCCGGAAAAAATGGCTTCCGGGGATTCGACTACGAGGCCCATCGCCGCATCTACTCCGAGAGACTTGTCGGGCGGCGATCCCTTGAGCCTCACGCGGACAGGATGAAGCCGATAGTTTATCGGTGGAAGGAACAGGAGCCATACGCGGACGCCGAAAACGCGCGCCAACGCGAAGATCTCATCTGCATCGAAGGACTTGACCCGTCGCCCTTCGACCGACCGCTCCATCGCAGAGTAGCTCGCTAAGGAAATCTTCTTGCCGAGCTGTGCGCCCAATAGCGCCGCTGTTTTGACCGCCGTCAACCCGCGCTCTCTTCTCAGCTTTTCGAGATTGTAGGCGACGATCTGATTTGGGCTTAATTCGGAAACTCGGCGCATGTCTCACAGGATTTCACACCGTTGCGCGCTAGTCAACAGAACTGTTGAGCCTTCAACAACAGGGCTTTACCCCCAAGCGGAACAGGGTAAAGTAGTTTTCATGAACCGAAATATCTCGAAGCTGCGGTTGCTCAGGGAAGCTCGCGGGCTGTCGCTGCGGGCGACAGCGGAACTGGCGCAAATGGATTCAGCACAACTAAGCCGTTTGGAACGCGGCGAGGGTGGACTGTCGCTCGAATCCGCAGTGCGCTTGGCGCGAGTCCTTGGGTTGACCGCTGTTCCGAAGGCTCTTGAGCCATTCATCGGAGAGGCGTCCAGTGGCGTCCGTTAGTTCGCCCGGCCCTCCGCAAATGCAGCCGCTGGCTCACAGCCTGCCCGATGCGGCCCAACAATTGGGGGGCGTTTCTGTCAGTTTCCTGCGGCTGGAAATCGCGCGAGGAAACCTGCGAGCCATTCATTGCGGTAGGCGTGTGCTAGTCGCGCATGACGAATTGCTGCGTTACCTCGCAGCGGGGACGGAGCACGCAACGTGATGACTGCGGCTGGCCCCGACCACGATTTCGAGCGCAAGATGCTGCTCGCGCATCTCCGTGCCAATCTTGATCGCGAAGCCCTGCGCTGTGTTGCCGAGCTTCGCCGCGATGCGCTCCCCGTCAACCCGGCAAATGTCGAATTTCGGCTGTCGCAGCGGATCGTGAACGCCCGCCCGCGAAGCGCGATTGTCCCTTGGCACTTACCCGACGAAATTGTCGCCGCCGTCGCGTGTCGCGTCAGTCAATCGGTCGCGAGTGAGGGATGATGGCTATCAGCGAAAAGGAATTTGCGGAACATATCGACTCGGACTTAGCCGAAATGGACTCGGCGAAGGCACGACACGCGGTCGAGCCGATGACGCTCGATGCGACAGTCGCAACGCTCGCGGCGATGAGCGAGAGCGCATATGAGCTAGTGCGGAAAACCGAAGTGAAGCGGTTCGGCATCCGCACAAGCGCGCTCGACAAGCTGGTCGAAGCCGCCCGCAAGGCGGCGGCCGCACCTGATCGCGCAACCGCCATCGAATCACTTGCCCCGCTCCCGCCCGCACCATGGCCGGAGCCGGTCGAAGGCGCGGCGCTGCTCAATGACGTGGTGAGGTTCATCGAGCGGTTCGTCATACTCGATAAGCATGCCGTGATCGCTGTCGCGCTTTGGATCGCCTTTACCTATTGCTTCGACGTGGCTGAAACGTCGCCGCGACTACGCATCAAAAGTCCCGATAAGCGCTGCGGTAAAAGTCGCCTTCTCGAAGTGCTCGGTTTTCTAGTCCCGCGCTCGATCACAGCGTCAAATATGAGTGCTAGCTCCGTCTTCCGAACAATCGACGCGGAACATTGCCCGCTTTTCATCGATGAAGCAGATACCTTCGTTCGCGACAACCAAGAACTTCGCGGACTGCTTAACAGCGGGCATACCCGCACCTCAGCGTACGTGATCCGCGAGATTCCGGCTGGCGAAAGGGCATGGGTGCAAAAGCGCTTCTCAACGTGGTGCCCGATGGCGATAGCAGGCATCGGAAAATTGCCCGATACCGTCGAGGACCGTTCCGTCCCGATTGTGATGCGGCGGAAGCGGCGCATCGACAAGGTTGAGCGGCTAACCCGGCGGAACAGAAGCGCCCGAGAGGACGCGGCGGCGCTAGCATCGAAACTCGCTCGGCTCGCGGCTGACAACCTTGAAAAGTTGCGCGACGCAGCACCGCTGATCCCCGATGCGTTGAACGATCGTGCGGCCGATAATTGGGAACTTCTGCTAGCGATCGCCGACCTTGCCGGGGGAGATTGGTCTGTCCGCGCACGTGTTGCTGCCCTGGCCTTGTCGGGAGAGCGCGATAACTCCGACGAGGATTCGCTTCGCACACGACTGCTCGCGGATATTCGCCGCATTCTCGAACCATTGAGCGCCGAAGAGATATCGTCCGCTTCCTTGTGTAGCCAGCTAGCCGAGGTTGAAACGTCCCCGTGGTCCGAATTCAATCGCGGTAAACCGATCAGTCCCGCCCGCCTGTCGCGAATGCTCAGGGACTTCGAGATTTACGTCGGGAAAATCGAGCACGGCAGCGCGCGAGGCTACAAGAAGTCCGACTTCAAGGATTCCTTTGAACGATATCTCGCCGCTATTCCCAGCGATCGAAGTGTCCAAGTGTCCGAAACTCAACGGAGAGAAGGGGAAAGTGCAATTTTAGAAGTGTCCGGTACGGACACCTTGAAAAGTGCGAAAACGCCAACGGAGAGAAGCACTCCGGACACTTTGACGCTTTCAAACGGAGGTCGAGACGCGGATGATGTTATTTCGGCGGCCGACGCGGAAAATGACGAAGGTGCGATTGAATGAACGCACAAGCGATCTTGAACGAATTCGCAAGGCGCGGAATCGCAGTTCGGGCCGATGGTGAAAACCTCATCGCGCGCCCGCTAAGCCGCGTAGACCCCGAGTTGCGGGAAGCCGCACGCCAACACAAGGACGAACTGCTCCGCCTGCTCGCGGACGGCCCCGAGCCGCCATGCCTGCCGATCGACTTGAGCCGGATCGCCGACGCGATCGCCCGCCAGCCGCGCTCGCCCTTTTTGAACGACTTGGCCATCGCGACGATCGTAAAAGCCGCGATCCGCGCTCAAGCCGCCATGACCGGGGTAACCCCCGCTGTCCAAGCCGCCGCGCTGAGGCACTGTCGTGAACTTCAGGATCGGATCGTCGGCGCGATCGAGCACCGCGATTATCAGAGCGCCTACGAAATCGCCGCCCGGCTGGATCGACTCCCACGCGAGATCACGGAGCTGCGCCCGCAATGAGCACTAAGCCAGCCTTCGCTATCGAGCAAGCCACGAACTTACTACTTGCGGTCCGCGCCGCCCGGCGCACGCCGCGCGCCTGCTGATGGCGTTGGAGCTATCCCGGCGCGGTTAGCGAGCTGCTCGGCCGCTCCGGCTCGACCGACTCCCCATGATAATCTCGCGTTCCAGCGGGGTAAGCGCCACTGCCGGGCGCTCGGGAGCAGGGCGGACGCGCATATGACAGGCGCACTTGCACGCGGGGTAACACCTGTCAGGGGTCAATTTTGGGTCAGTCTTGCCTTGCCGCATCAGGCGGTAGAAGCGTAGCATTTCCCGAGCTTCGGCGAGCTGGCGGAACCGGTCCTCGCGCATTTGCCGGACCCGTCCCAAAGCCGCCATGCGCTGGTGCGCTCGATAGCCCGTTTCCGAGTTGAACACGCGCTCAGAATAGCACAAACCCCAAATGACAACCTCTCTCAGCCGTCGAAAGAAGCTCCGCCGCACTGCCGCGCGATTGGGGGATAACACGCGCCTGATTAGACTGACGGCCCCGCTGCTGGCGGGTATCGTCGCCGGTTGCGCCTTCCTGCTCATCGCCGCGCTCGCTCTGACTGGATGCGCGGGCTCTAAGTTCGGTGAATTCATGGAAAACTACGGCGCGCTTCAGACTGGCGGTTATTCGGGCCTTGAGCGTCTTAGGGCCCAGCGGTCGCTCCGGGCGCACCGCACCGAGTTGGTCGCGGAAATCAATAAGTCCTGCCTAACAGCGGGACCTGCGGAAGACACGTGCGAGGCTACTTTGGAGGCAGAACCAGCTTGCCAGGAGCTGGCGCATGGTGGCGGGGAGACACTCGAGCTTGCCGAGGTTCAGGGGAAAGCCCCGCTGGCAGACCCGCACAGCCAAGAGCTGTACGTCAAATGCGACCAGAGCGTAAAACGAAAATGCGGGGTCTCGATATGGGACTGCGCGAAAGCCAAGAGAGCATTATCGGATTTCGATGAGCAGATACGGCAGGCGCAAATAGGACAGGCGTTCTCTCCGATGCCCACGTTTCCGTTGCCTGCGGCGCCGGCATCCAATTAAGCTCCGCTGCTTCCCGGACCGCCGGTCTTCACCAATTGCACCAATTTCGGCGCGACGACCAACTGCATCACGAACTAAATCATAAAATTTTTTGTAGTTGATCGCTCGCCATCAGGTATCGCTGCGAACCCTCGTTTGGGGCTGCCCCGCCGGGGGGCGGGGTGCCTAATTCTGGTGCCAAACTGGTGCCATCTTTGGTGCCAAACCAGTGCCATCCGCCGGTATCGCTCAGTGACATTCGCTGATTGCCGATGCGCGAAACCCCCTTGTGCCCGTTAGACTTGGTGGCACTCGGTTGCACTCTATCACTCTGTATGATTTCATGCCCTTTCGTTCTCTCACGTCGGGAACGCGGGTTCGACTCCCGCTGGGATCACCACACGGGTCGTCACACAGGTAGGGGAACAGGTTCCGCGCAATCACGCTCGGGGTCCGCGCCCGATTCTGATGCGGCCCGGCTCGATTACCGCGAACTGCGAGGCGAGGGCCGCTCCCAGCCGATTGACCGCTTCGAGAACAGCCTCGGCCATCGGTCTGCGCGCGCTCGCGGGGAACCGAATCAGAATCACTCCGCAGTTTTTTTGCCCGGCGGCGTACACAAGTTCTCCGAAGTCCTTATCCTCGGTCAGCAGGATTCGCGCGTCGTCGTGCGCCAGCTTGAGTATCACTTCGTCGTCAACGCTCGGGAAAATCTCGGCTGCCGCGATTACATCGTGAGCAGCGTCACGCAGGGCGCGCACTACGGCAAAATCGCGACCTTCGTCGGCGATGAAGCGCACGGTCTAGGCCTTGGAATTGGCTCGTGGGGTTGCAAGCAGGATGATCTCTTCGTGGGCTACCGTATCGGCGGCGTATGCGATTGCGGCGCGGATGTCTTCGCGGGTCAGGCGCGGATAGGCGTCGAGCAAATCGGCTTCGGCCGCTCCTTCCGCGAGCTTGCGCAGAAGCAGCTCGACGGTGATCCGCGTGCCCCGGATGACGGGCTTGCCCATCATCTTCCGCGCATCGATTTCGATTCTCTCGGTGATCATATGCGGCCCTCGATTCGACCATTCTACCTTTCCGCGGAGATTTCAAAAACAGTCACTGTCTCGATACGCATCTGCCACCCGCTCGACAACCGTTGTCGTGCGAGGGATTTGCCGGGATTGCCCTTGTGGTGGGTGCGGCCTAGCCTCGGGATTGAGGCATCGCGCCATGAGCAATCCGTCCAGCGGCAGAGGCATCCATCGAGCGCGCACGATCGTTTTTGCGCTGCTCGTCTCGGCAATCGCGATCGCGGCGGCCGCGGCGGCGGCGCGTGCGCAGGGCAACCTGAGCGCGAATCCGTACGCGCCCAATTCCAGCAGTAATCCGTTTGGCGCCGGAAGCCCGTATGCTCCGGACAGTATCCACAATCCCTACGGCAAGTACGGCAGTCCGTACAGTCCCGAGAGCGCAACCAATCCGTATGCGACCGATGCGCCAAAGCTGTACGACGACCAAGGGCATTATCACGGCAAGCTGAGCGCGAATCCGTACGATCCCGACTCGACCTCGAATAAGTTCGGGCGTTACGGCAGTCCGTTTTCGGGCGAGAGCATCAACAACCCGTTCGGCGCCGGAAGTCCATATCGCGCCGACAGCCCCAACGATCCGTTCGGCCAGGGGATGAAAATCAAGGGCGCGGGGCAGTAACGTTTATCAGCGGCAGGGTAGTGCGTTATCGAGACGTTCGTGGCACGGTTGATAATGGCGGATCGAACCAGTTCTCATTTCCGGAGTATCGGCCCCTTTATCGCGGTCGCGCTTGTGCTCACTTTGAGTATCGTCAAATCCGCCGCCGTGCGCGCGGCGGATAGCGCCAAGCCGGACGCGGGGCTCGAGCAGGCGACGTTCGCGGGCGGATGCTTCTGGTGCATGCAGCCCGCCTTCGAACATATCCCTGGAGTGGTCTCGACGATCGTCGGATACACGGGCGGTGACAAACCGCATCCGACCTACGAGGAAGTAAGCGACGGCGGCACCGGACACGCCGAATCGATCCAGGTCACTTTCGATCCGAAAAAGGTCAGCTATCCGCATCTGCTGGACGTGTTCTGGCACAACGTGGATCCGACCACGGCCGGACGCGAGTTCTGCGATGTCGGCAATCAGTACCGGAGCGAAATTTTCTATCACGGCGCCGGCCAGGAGCGCGAGGCGAAGGAGTCGCTGGCAAAGCTCGAAGAGACCAAGCCGTTCAAGGATCCGATCGTTACGCAGATCGTTCCCGCCACCACCTTCTGGCCCGCCGAGGATTACCATCAGGACTACGCCTTGAAAAATCCCGATCGCTACCGTTTCTATCGCTACAACTGCGGACGCGACCAGCGGCTGCGCGAGCTGTGGGGAGCGCTCAGCGGCGGACATTGAATGAATGAATGAATGAATGAATGGAGCGGATCGAGATCGGCGGCGGCAGCGAGGTGTGCCGGCGGGTGAGCCGCTCGAGTCGATCGCACCGATGCGCCGCATCGAGGCGCGATTCGATGACGGCGAAAAGATACGCGCCATTTACCAGACGCCGCTCGGACCGTAACCGCACTGGCGGCTGTGGATGATTCAGTTTCCGCCGGGGCTGATCGAGCCGCCGCCGCCCGCGGTAACCGTGCTTCCTAGGTTGATCTGCGAGTTGGCGATGTTCATCGAGGAGCCGACCTGCTGGCCCATCGTTTGGAAACCAACATAAACGGTCAGCGCGATCGCGGCGAGCAGCATCGCGTATTCGACCATCGTCTGACCCAACGGTGTGGCGCGAAGGGAATGGCGGGACGGGTGGCGTGGCACGATCATTCTGAAAAACCTCGTCGGCATCTGTTTATCTGCGTGGGCGGCGCATCGCGCTCAATATGAAGAGCAGATCGGCCTTCGACTCCACCGATCCGAGCATCACGATCCGCGACAGCGCCTCGAGTTCTTGCGGCTTGACGTTGCGTGCGCTCAGGAGTGCGTGATCTGCGCAAAATTCCCTCCACAGCACCCGTTTGATGGATACCGGTCTCTCGTCGATCGGATTGGCGAGAGTATTCCTTGACGGCGGAGTCCGCACTGCAAACGCTCCTGACAGATTGAAAATCTGGGTTATCGATGGACGCAGGCAGAGGTCGCACGGATCATGCCAGAAAAAAATAACGCGGTGAAATGTGCATTTTTACAAATATGACGATTCAATTGTAAATTAGTAGCAGAAACGTGACGTTAATTTGTTGCACTTGAGTTAACTAAGTTGACTCGGATACAACAAATTCGCGTAGGACATCAGTGTCCGCACCACAACAAAGGGCGGTCCCCGGTCGGGCCGCCCTCAGCGTGTTAGGGGGTTGCTCGGCAGGCGCGCTATAGCGGATCGGCGAGCTTTAAGAGCTGCTTGCCCAAGTTCGCGCCGGTGAACAGGCGAATGATGGTCTTGGGCGCGTTTTCGAGACCGTGCTGGAGATCGACCTGATTCTTGATCTTGCCCTCGGCGTGCCACTGCGCAAGCTCCGCGATTGCCTGCGGAAATTTCTGCGCGAAGTGGAAGACCAGGAATCCTTCCATCCGCGCCCCGCGGAAAATCAGGTTGAAATAATTCTTCGGCGGATGACCGGCCACGCCCGCCGCTTCGTTGTATTGCGAGATTGCGCCGCACAGGACCACCCGCGCGCCGTTCGAGATCCGCGCCAGCGCGAGGTCCAAAATCTCGCCGCCGACGTTGTCGAAGTACACATCTATACCGCGCGGGCAGTGCCGGGACAGCCCCGCGCCGACGTTTTCATTCTTGTAGTCGATCGCGGCGTCGAAGCCGGCCTCTTTGACCAGCCAGTCGCACTTGGCGCGCCCACCCGCGATCCCGACCACGCGGCATCCTTTGAGCCTCGCGATCATGCCGGCGACCGAGCCGGTCGCGCCCGCCGCGCCGGAGACCACGCAGGTATCGCCAGCCTTGATCTGCCCGACCGACAGGGCGCCGAAATACGCGGTCAATCCGGTGGTCCCCAGGATCGAGAGGGCCAGAATCGGATCGGTTCCCGCCGCCAGCTTCTGCATCCCGAAAATTCCCGCGCCTTCGCTGACCGTGTAGTCTTCCCATCCGAGCAGCCCCTGGATCAGGTCGCCCGGCGCGAAGCCTGCGCGTTTGGACTCGACGACTTGCCCGACCGCGCCGGCGCGCATCGGCTCGCCAAGCGGGATCGCGGGCATGTAGGTGTCCATCGACATCCAGCCGCGCTGGGTAGGATCGAATGAAAAGGCCAGATTACGGACCATCACCTGACCGTCCTTAAGGGCGGGCACGATGGTCTCATTCCATTTGAAATCAGTCTCTTTGATGATCCCGTGCGGGCGCGACGCGATGAGCCATTGACGATTGTTGATTTGCGCCATGTCGATTTCCTCGGGGATTATTCTGGTACGGGTTTGACTAGCAGGATGTTGAAAAATGCGTTTTCAACATCCTGCTCCCTCTCTCTTTCTCCCCCGCGGGGGGAGAAGATGAAGGAAGGCAGCCAGTTATTTGGCAGGGTGTAACACACGGGAGTGTTCCCGCTGCGCGGGAACCGCCATTTATCAACACCCTGCTAGGGGATTTAGCCGATACAGCGCGATCGGACAAGCTGGCCGCGAGGGCCGGCGACCCCGGCGCCGTGGGTCAACTCACGCGCGGGATCCGTGATACTGTTGCGCGGATAAGAGACGAGCGCGGCTGTGGGACGATTGCGCGTGATCGAGGAGCAGGGTGGCGGCGAAGTCAAAATCAGCCGGACCGGGTCGGGGCGACTCCAAGCGCGGGCCCCGGCCCGCCGGAAGCAAAGCGGCGGTAGCGCGCGCCAGCGCGCGCAAAGGCGGGGCGGCGGCGCGCCGCCAGGCGGCGGACTCCTTTGCCTTCAAGGCGGCCAGCGCACGCACTTATATCGCCTATGCGATTCTGCTCGGACTGGCGGCCCTGGTGATCGCGATGCTGTATGCGGCCGCACCCGCGCGCGCGCAGGCGGAGCCGCCCTCGGCGTTCGCCAGCGACGCTCAGGCGAGCGATCCTGTCGCGGCGGTCAAGGGCGTGGTCGATCAGGCGATAGCGGTGTTCCGCGATCAGCGGCTCTCCGACGCCGGCCGGATGACGCGGTTGCGCGCGATCGCGGAGGCGCACATCGATTTCGCGAGCATGGCGCGCTCGTCGGTCGGATACCATTGGCGCGTGCTTACCCCGGAGCAGCGGACGCAATTCGCCGCGCTGTTCACGAAGTTTATCGAAGACGTGGTGCTGTCGCGGATCCAGTCCTACACGGTGCAAAAAATCCAGGCGCGGATTCAGTCAACCACGATCACCTTTACCCACGCGAAGATCACCGATTCCGGACAGGCCAAGGTGTACAGCTCAGTGGTGGTGCAGGATCACCCGCATCCGATCGAGGTCGATTACCTGTTGCGGCAGTCGGGCGGCCAGTGGAAGATTTACGACATCACGGTCGGTGCGATCAGCGTGATCGCGAATTACCGAAATCAGTTCAATCGAGTAATCAACCAACAGGGCTACGACCGGCTGGTCAATATCCTGCAAGAGAAGACCCGCGTGCTGAGCAGCTCACTGCGGCAGTGAGGGCGCCGCTGGCGCCGCTGCGCGTTCGGCTGCGGGAGGATTCCGGCCGGGCATGGGCGCGCGGCCCTTGGCGCGCACCGCGATCGTCACCGTCGGGCGGTGCGGATCGTTGCTCGTAATGGTAAGCGTTTCCGACTGGACGCCGGGCGCGGTGGCGACGAACTGGATCGTGATCGTCGCGCGCTCATGAGGTCCAAGAGTAAATGTCTGGCCCGCTTGCGGCGAAGTGAATGGCGCGGCCAGCGTGTTTCCGGCTGTAACGATAAGCGTGCCGTGATCGGCGTTGCGGATCCGCACGCGCCGAGTTCGCGTGGTCCCGCTTCCCACCGCGCCGAAATTCACGCGCCGCGTGCTGAGCGCGAGCTTGCCGGGCGGCGGCGCCGGGGTCTTCGAGACAGGAGCCCGGACCGAGGCTATTTCAGTACTCCAGTTGTTCACCCGGGAACCGAGCCCCGCGTATTCGGCGCCGACCCATACCGTTGATTGATCGGCCGGATCGACTCCCGCCCCCGAATAGTCGCCCCATCGCGTACCGCCGTAAAACGCCAATCCGGGCGCGATCTCGATCGCGGCGCCGAGCGAGTTCGGCCGATCGCCCGCGAGCCGCGCCGACACATAGGCGGAAGGAGACGTGGTCGGCGAGGACCCCGAGAACGCGCTAACCAGATTGTCGGACGAGTCGAGTCCGATCGACGGATAGTAGTAATAGAAATCGACCCCACCGAAGTCGAAATCCTGATTCACCGTCATCGAGCCGGTGAGTATCTGGATATACCTGAGGCAGGCGCGCTGGGCGGTGTCGCCCGCGGGAGTGCAGGCGCTGTCGGCGGCGACCCATAGCGCGCCGTCGCGCCATTGCGCGTCCAGCAGCCGGTTGTCGCCCGAATCGATGAACTGCTTCGCGGAGGTAGCTTCGAGCTGCGGAGCCTGCGGCGGTGAATCAAGGCGATTGATGGCGAGCGAAGCCTTCGAAATCGAAGTGCCCTGCGTGGTGCCGCCCGACGGAGTTCCGGTCACCTGCATCACGCCGATCGAGGTCGCGCTCGGATACTGCACCGAGGCCATGTAGAGCGTATCCGGCAGCGCGTCGCCGCTGGCGGCGGTCTCGTGCGCGGGCAGGATCGTGAAGCCGCTCTGGTCCACCGCAGGCGCGTAAAAATCCGCGCGCGGCGAAGCATCCGCGTTCACGAGATCGGACTTGTCGATTACGAGCACTTCATTGCCGATAAACGCACCGCTGCCGCAATTCGGCGAGCATGAAAATGCGTTTGCGCTAATCGCGATTTTGTCATTGCTGATCCCGAGTCCGGGCTGGTCGCCAAGGCTGCCAGCGGTCTCATATTGGTAGAGCGAAAATGCGCCGGTCGGATCGCTGGTCTCGGAGATGGCAAGATTGAGATAGCTATTATGGCTTCCGCTAACGGTCGAGTCGTCCAGCGACAGTATCGAGATAAACCATCGCCCGCTCTGCGTGTCGTAACGGATCCGCGGGTCGCTCAGGAAGTCGGCGCCGACGCCGTAAAAGGAGCTGAGTGACTTCGCAAGCAGCAGGTTGCCCGACTTGTCGAACACGTTCATCGCCGTGTTCACCGCCTCGACAACCGCGTTAGGCCCGGCGGCAACCTGCGTGTCGGGCGGCTCGCAATCACAATCCGACTTGCCCTCGTCGATACCGGAGAAGCTCACGCCGATGCCGCCGGCGACGCTCGGCTCGACGGCCGCGAGCGTCTGAGTTCCCGCGCCCGCGCCGGTTTGCCCGGCCGCGAGCGTCTGCACGGACTGCGCGAAGCCAGGAACGCGGCGCGCAATCGACCCAATGGCGCGTGGCGCACCAGTGGCTATCGGCGGCAGCTCTGAAAACCGGATCGTTCCGCGGCTCAATAGCGCCGCGGGACGCCCGATCGCGATGATCGCGGGGCTTGCGGATGGCATCGCCGTTTCGGACGCGGCACGCGCGGGCATCAGCGCGTTCGGTCCAAGCGCGGTCAGTGTTGCCATCGCGAGCACGGCGGCAACGGCCGCAGCCGGAACAAAGCGGAACTTCATGCGCGCTCAGGGCCTTACAAGTAGTAAGGTCCGCCGGTCGTCTCGGCGCCGGAATCCAAAAATCGCAGCCATGTCGCGACGGTCATCTCGCGCCGTTTCAGCAGCGCGTCGCGGCATCGCTCCCACATCGGGCCTTCGCCCCCGAGCGCCGATGGATTTCGGGTCGCCTGCCAATGCTCGCGGCTCTCGTAGCGGGTGAGCAGAATCACGGTGTCGTACTCGGGAGAAGGCGCTTCGCGCTGGTCTTCCGCGACCAGCCACATCCCGATGATTCGAGCGCCGATCCTCTCGAAATAAGGCCATACGCCGCGCGCACTCAGGCGGTGGAATTCGGCGAAAGTGCCCTTCTTTATGTGAAACGTTCGCTGGGTCGTGATCATGCTCGCAATTCCGGTTGGGCCTCGGTGCAGTGATGATGGCGCAAAGTGTACGCGCGTAAGTTATCGCGATACAATCCGCCGGTCCGCAGTCCTAAGCGCCAGGAGCTTGCCTATGATTCTCAAAGTCGCGCGGCTCGGCTTCCCTTCGATCAGAACCGTCGCGCAACCGGTGGCGACTGATCGGATCGCGACGCCGGAGTTTCAGCGCCTTATCGATGACATGGTCGAGACCATGCACGAATACCACGGCGTCGGCCTGGCCGCCCCGCAGGTGCATCTGCCGATCCAGCTCGCGGTGCTCGAAGTTGAAAACCATCCGCGCTATCCGGATATGCCGTCGATGCCGCTGACCGTGCTGATCAATCCGGTCGTGACGGTCGTGAACCCGGCGCCGATAGAAGATTGGGAAGGATGTTTGAGTATCCCGGACTTGCGCGGTCTGGTCCCGCGCGCGACCGAGGTGCAGGTTCAGGCGCTTGGCCGCGGCGGAGAGCGGCTGGATTTCGCGGCGCGGGATTTTCATGCGCGCGTGATCCAGCATGAGACCGATCATCTGAAGGGCCAGGTCTATCTGGATCGGATGCCGGATCTGCGCCAGTTGGGGTTTTTGGACGAATGGCAGCGCTTCCTGATCCCGTGCCAAAAACCAGGCGCGGAGTAAGCACTGGGAAGAATCCACAGATTACACAGATTTCACGGATTCAGAGATTTAATCGCGGTCGCCGCCGCTTCGGCGGCGGCGACCGCGAATTTCATGTGCAATTCTTAATCCGTGAAATCTGTGTAATCTGTGGATGGTATTTTATTTGGGGGGATAGGGCAGGTTGGGCGGGAGTTTGCCGGTCGCCTTGACCGCCGCGATTGTCTTTTCCAGCGCGTCGTTTCGCGCGGCCAGATTTTGCTCCTCGGATTGCACGGTCGCGAGCTGCCCCTTGAGCTGGGTGTTCTGATCGCGAAGCTCGCTTATCTGCTGATTGAGCCCGTCGATCTGCTGATGCATCTGGTCGTCCGCGACGCCAATCCGCCCCGACCACAGGTAGAACAATATCGCCGCGACTATCGCAACGATCATCGCGCCCGCTATTGCCTTGCCCATCTATGCCCGCCGTCCGGGTTCCTGCCTTCGAGATCCAGCTAGACTACTCCGAGGCTCTGTTTGATGATAAATGAGCCCGGGTGGAACATAAAGCGGGGTGGGGCAGCGCTTCGCTTAGGGCGGCGACGGGGTGGTATCGTTGAATTGACTTCTAGCGCCGGGCGTTCGTACAATGCGCAAGAATCGCGCGGTTTGCTTCGAGCGGGGTTCGGGAAAGTTGGCCTGATCCGTGACAATATCCCGCGTTTGCATTCACAATCCCGATAAAACGCAGCAGCTTGGGCAAAGCTTAGCCAAATGATTGAGGTCCAAGGCCTTACCAAATTCTTCGGCGCTACGCGGGCGGTAAATCACGTCTCGTTCAAAGTCGAAAAGGGCGAAATTATCGGTCTGCTGGGACCTAACGGCTCGGGCAAGACCACGATCATGCGAATCCTGACCGGGTTCTTTCCGCCCACTTCAGGCCGCGCGATGATCGGCGGCCTCGACGTTGCCGAGCATTCGATCGAAACCCGGCGCAAAATCGGCTACCTGCCCGAGAACATGGTCCTGTACCCGGACCTGACGGTCACGGCGCTGCTCGAGTTCGCCGCCAGGGTGCGCGGCCTTGACGCCAGAACAATGCGCGAGCGAATTGAATACGCGATCAAGACCTGCGGTCTCGCCGAGGTCCGGCACAAGCTGATCGGCAAGCTCTCGAAGGGCTATCGCCAGCGCGTCGGAATCGCGCAGGCGGTGCTGCCGGATCCCGAGGTGCTGATCCTCGACGAGCCGACGGTCGGCCTCGATCCGCGCCAGGTGGTCGAAATCCGCGAGCTGATTCGCTCGCTGGCCGGGCGCTCGACCGTGCTGCTGTCGACCCACATCCTGCCCGAAGTCAATATGATCTGCCGGCGGGTGATAATTATCGACCGCGGCGATATCGTCGCGCAGGATACGCCCGAAGAGCTGACCGCGAAGCTCCAGGGCAGCGATCAGACGCTGGTCACCGTGGCGGGACCCGCCGACCAGATAAAGAGCGTGCTCGGCGCCGTGGCCCATGTCGAGCGGCTCGAGCAGCGTCCGGCCGAGAGCGGTCCGCCGGGCGCGTGCAGCTTTATCGCGTTTTCGAACGGCCACGGCGACGAGGTCCGCGGCGCGCTGGCGGCGGCGGTGGTGGGGCACGGATGGAGTCTGCTCGAGATCAAGCCGATGGCATTGTCGCTCGAAGATTTATTCATGCGCCTGGTGACCAGCGAAGACCGGGTCTAGCACGATGCGGAAGTTACTTTGGCTGGGGACTGCCTTGCGGCGGTTTGGAATCGGGGATCGAAACAGCGATCGGGCCGCGGCCGGCCCGGACTTGAGGTAATCGATGTCCAACGGCGCAGCCACACTCGAAGCGGCACGCCCGGCTTCCGAAGCCGGGCGGCTGGCGGCGGCCGGAACGCGCACCGGCTTTTCACCGGCACGGACGCTCGCCGTGTTGCGCAAGGAATTGCGTTCGTACTTCGCCTTTCCACTGGTCTATATCGTAGCCGCCGTCTTTACCCTGTTCGCGGGGTTGCGCGCGTGGAGCGATTTGAACTTTTTCGAGACGATGGCGTTCGCGCGCGATATCATCCAGAACTACTGGCAGTTGCTGTTCTCCGATATCCGCCAGGTGCTGTGGCTGACGCTGCCATTCATCACGATGCGGTCGTTCGCGGAAGAGCGCAAGCTCGGGACTATCGAGCTGCTCTACACCTATCCGATCCGCGACGGCGAAATCCTGGCCGGGAAATTCCTGGCGTCGGTCGTCATCTTCCTGATGATGCTGTCGTTCACGCTGCTCTACCCGGTGTACGTGTACTGGATTCATCCGTTCCCGCTGTTTCCGCTGCTCGCCGGATACATCGGGATGCTCCTGATTGGCTGCGCGTTTCTGGCCTTTGGGGTGTTCGTATCCTCGCTGTGCGAGAGCCAGGTGGTGGCCGGCGTGGCGACGCTGGTCGGGCTGCTGCTGATCTGGGTGCTCAACTGGAATGAAGCCGCGTTCCAGTCGAAATGGCTCGACGCGTTGCGCGCATTTTCGATGTTCGATGAATTCGATACCTTCGCCAAGGGCGTAATTGATATCGATCACGTTACTTACTTCCTGTTTTTTATAGTATTTTTTCTGTTTCTGACCATGCGCTCGATGGAGGCACGCAAGTGGACCGGCCGGAGGTAGCACCGCGCCCGGAGGCGCAGGGTTCCATATGGCGCAACTACGCCATCTTGGTGTACACGGTGATCGCGCTCGCAGCGGTGCTGATCCTGCTGAACATGATCATCACCGAGCACAATGTCCGCTTCGATCTGACCCCGAACAAGCGCTATTCGCTCTCGGATTTCGACAAACGAGTGCTCGGCGGCCTGACCCATCCGGTCAAAGTGATGGCCTTCGTCCGCACCGAGGATCCCGCCTATCTCGAGCTTGCGGACCTGCTGTTTCAGGCCGCCGCGTTCACGCCGCGGCTCACCTACCAGGTGATCGACGTGAACAAGGCGCCCGGACTGGCGCATCAGTATGGAGTCTCCAGCTACGGAGAGGTGGTGGTCGAGGCGCAGGGGCGGCGGCGCGATTTCGACAACGCGCGCTCCGATCTGCTGATACCCGCGATTCTCCAGATCTCGGCGGACGCCACCAAGCATATCTACTTCACCGTCGGCCACGGCGAGCACGATCTGTACGACGCCGACCGCAGCACCGGCTTTTCCGAGTGGCGCGGATTGCTCGAGCAGAATAACTACCAGGTCGATAACGTGTCGCTGTTCGCCAGCGGCGTGCCCGACGATTGCAAGGTGCTGGTCTCGCTCGGGCCGAGCAAGGATTTTCTGCCCGAGGAATTGGCCGAGCTGGCCAAATTTCTCGGTCACGGCGGCCACTACGTCGCGCTCATCGATCCCTACGGTTCGCCGAGCCTGGTCAAATTCCTTGCCCAGTACGGCATGAGCTTCACCAGCCAGGTCGTGGTTGATCCCGCCTATCGGCTGACGGCCGGCGAGATTCTGACTACGCAGATTCCGCTGCGCGCCGAAGACAACGCGATCAGCCGCGCGATGTCCGCACCGGCCGTCTTTTCGCTCGCGCGCGGGGTCGATATTACCCTCAAGGTCGGAGCGGCCGCCCCCGACGGCCTGGAGGTCGCGCAGGAAAACCAATTCCTGCGTTCCTCGTACGAGAGCTGGGCGTCGGGCGATCCCAAGGCGCTCACCACCGGCATCACCGAGTTTCAGGCGCAGCGCGACTTGAAGGGTCCCATCCCGGTCGGCTCGGAGATCGATTACACGCCGGCCGCCACGCCGCACATCTCGGTTCAGCAGATGACGCGCCTGGTCGGATTTGGCAGCGCGGGTTTCGCCTCGAACCAGTTTATCGAGATGCTGGGAAACCGCGATCTTGCGGTCAGCCTGGTAAACGAACTGGCCGGTGACGAGATGCTGATCGCCAGCCGCGAACGGCTCAACAAGGCCGAATCCGCCGGCTTTTACGCGACCAGCCAGGAAGCGAACTGGCTGGCCTATCTGGCGGCCGGGTTCGAGACCCTGCTGCTCGTGATGATCGCGGTCGCGGTCTTCGTGCGCAGGAGGTTTTTCGCGTGAGCGTCCGGTCGGCAATCGTTCTGAGCCTCGTGTTCATAATTTTGATGCCGGTCTATTTGTGGGGCAGGCCGGAGGTGAAACGCAACAATCAGCTTCGCGAGAGGCAGGAGAGCCTGCTCAAGCTCGACGGAATCAACGCGCTGACGCTGGTCCGCGGGACGGAAACGGTGCGCTTCCAGAAGACTCCCGACGGCAAGTTGTTCGCTATGACCCAGCCGCCCTCGGCGTTCGTTCCGCAGGATCTCATGCAGGCGATGGCGTCGCTGCTGCTCAACGCCAAGAAGGTCGAAATCGTATCTGATAATCTCAATGATCTGTCGCAGTACGGACTCGACCAGCCAAAAGTCGTCATGACGATCGAAGCCAAGGACAAGCCGCAGCCGATCAAGATTCTGTTCGGCGCCGAGAATCCGACCCGCACCGCGATCTACGCTGAGATCGTCGGCGTGCCCAAAGTTTTTCTTCTCGGCCGCAACCTCGAGTACTACCAGACCCTGATGTTCCAATGGGTCGAGGGCAAGCAGGGCAAGAACGCCTGAGCCTGCGCACCGGTGCGAAGCGCCGCGGGCGCCGCCTATCGGCCGGAACCTTCGAGCGCGCTGAGTCTGAGCGCTACCTCGGCGGCGCTGGCGATTCCCTTGTCGGCCGCCGTCCTCTCGATCGCGCGCAGAAAATGCTGATAGTATTCGCCATGGCTCGAGGTTCCGTCGCGTTCGCGCACCCGGTCCGCGGCGCCGATTTCTTCGATCAACCGCGCGCGAAACTCGTCCCACGAGAACACTCCCGCCTCGCTAAGCCCCAGCGCGATCGCGAACGCGCGCGCTTCCCACGGCGCACTGAAGATCTCGCCGCCCTCGGGCGCGATTCCGGCCAGCAGGCTCTCCAGGCCCCGATCGTTCATCGCGATTTCCGCCGCGCGCCCACCGGCGCCGCAATCTTGGCGACGCCGATCATCGAGTCGCGCGTGACCAGCTCCGCGAGATCGGCCTCGCTCAGCGCCTCGCTGCCCGCGGGACGCTGCGGGATGACGATATAGCGCTGCTCGGCGCTTGAATCCCAGACCCGCACCTCGACCTCGCCCGGGATGATCAATCCGAACTCGCGCATCACGCCGCGCGGATCGCTGACCGCCCGCGATCGATACGCGAAGCTCTTGTACCACGCCGGCGGCAATCCCAGCACCGGCCACGGGTAGCACGAACACAGGGTGCACACGACCAGATTGTGGATGCGCGCGGTGTTTTCCACCGCGACCAGATGGCCGCCCTCGGGCCCGGCGATTCCCATCTCCGCGCACGCCGACACCGCGTCGGCGAACAGGCGGCGGCGGAAGGCCGCGTCGCACCATGCCTTCGCGACCACGCGCGCGCCAGCGTGCGGTCCGACCGCGTGCTGATAGGTTTCGATAATCTGGTCCAGGCGCGCGGGATCGACCAGCCCCTTCTCGGTGAGCAGTTCTTCGAGCGCTTTGACCCGCGCCGCCGGTCCGCTCAGGGAAGTGTCGTGATGATGATCATCGCTCATCGTAATTTCCGCTTTGGCTTCCTGGCGGTGCTCCGCCTGACCGGCTTGATTGCCGCAAGCTCCAGATAATCTTCCCACAGATCGAGCACGATCCGATCGCGCGCGTGCGCCGGCGCTCCAAACAACTCGCGCGCCCGGAACGCGACGCTGTACACATGCTGGCGCGCCGGGCCGGCTTGATGCGCGTTGGTGTCGGGGAACACGTGCACTCCCCGGTTGCGCTCGATCACGCCGATTCGGCCGCGCGCGTAGCGCGGCAACCGCGTATGTCCGGCAGGGTTGAGATTGCGCGCGCACACCCGTGCGCCAATCGAAAACTTCGCGGCGGGATGCTTCGCGCGCGGCCTTGCCGCCGCGACCGGCGCGGCCGCAATCGCCGCCACCCCTTCGCTACCCGCGCGCAAGCCGATCTCGGAGCGCGTCAGGATTCCGCGTTCGATGAGCAGCGTCTCGAGCGCGTCGAGCCAGCGCTGATAGTAGCCCGACGCCAGGTAGCGCGCCGGCGCAATCCGCTCGATCGCGTGGCGGAACTCGTCCACGTTGGCGCCTGCCCGAGTAAGCGCGGCGTTCGTAAGCGCGAACACGCGCGCCTCCCAAGCCGAATGAAACGCGACGTAAGCTTCCTCGCCGCGCGGCACAGGTCCGAAGCCGTCCATCCCGCCCAGGTCGTGGATTCCGTTCATCGCATCAACTCGGTGCGATTATCGGCGCGCGTACCCGCCTATCGCAAGCGCGCGGCCGCGCAAGTGTTGATTAGAGCTGGAAGTGCGGACGCGCCGCCGGGTCTGCTCGATGCCGGTTCAAGTTGTTATGCCGATATTGCGCTGGCGCTGCGTCCTTGCGGCAAGTCCAGACCCGTTGTGCGGCGCGCAAGCGGAAGCCTGCTTGAAGCGTGGGCGCGGTGGTTGGTAGCCTTGATGCCGATCGCCGTGACCCAGCCTCAAAACCCGTCGTCGCCGCAAAACCATCGATTGCCGCATAGCCATGGATGGCCGATCGATCTGCGCGTGTGCGGTCTCATCGCCGCACTGTGGGCGTTCTACCTCGTGCGATGCGCGCTCACCGGCGATCCGAGGATCGATCCCGCCGAGCCGATTCACGCGGTGGTCGGCGGATTTCTGTTCTATGGCCCGCAAGCGCGAGTCGTATTCCTGGTCGAAGCGGGAGTCTTCTGGGCGATCGCGGTCGGGCTGATCGCGGGGCATCGATGGGGCCTGGTGCTGGCGCTGGCCTATATGGCTCAGGTCGTGATCGGCCATCTCATGTTCATCATGGCATACCTGAACGACCGCGCCGAGTTGTATCACGTTCATCTTGCGGCTAATGAGGGGCCGTTCGTCGTGCTGCTGACGTTGTATCTGTGGATTCGCGCCTGCGATGTGATTTTCGCGCCCGCGCCGCGCGAATGACCGTCAGGCTTATCCCCGCAGCATCAGGCCGCCATCGGCGCGGATGCCCGCGCCGGTCACGTACCCCGCCTCGTCGGAGGCCAGAAACAAAATCACTTTGGCCATGTCCTCGGGCTGTCCCAGGCGGCGCAGCGCGGTCTTCTTTTCCCACACCCGGCGAATTTCCTCGCGGTCGAAGTTCGCGCGCGTCATCCCGGTGTATATCGGTCCCGGCATGATGTAGTTGCAGCGCACGCCGTACTTGCCGTACTCGAGCGCGACCGTGCGCGTGAGCCCGCCGACCCCCGCCTTAGACGAGCAATACGCCGCCAGCCCGTAGTCGGTCACTTCCGCCATCACCGAGGCGAGGTTGACGATCGAACCGCCGCCCGCCTTGATAAGCTCGGGCAGCGCGCGCTTGATCAGCATGAACTGGCCGCGCACGTTCACGTTATGCACGCGGTCCCATTCGCTGAGCGCCAGTTCTCCAACGATAGCGTTGGCGCCGGTGCCGGCGTTGTTGACCACCGTGGTCAGCTTGCCGAAGCGCGCGAGCGCCAGCTCGACCAGCCGCGGCGCGGTATCCTCGCGGCTCACGTCGGCCGCGAGCGCGGCGCTGGAAGCACCCGCGCCTTCGAGCATCCGCTCGGTCTCGGCGGTTGCCTCGGCCGAGAGATCGCAGTGAATCACGCTCGCACTCTCGGCCGCGAGCAGCAGCGCCGTGGCGCGTCCGATCCCCGACCCCGCTCCGGTTACGATTGCAACCTTGCCGGCCATTCTGTCAGCCATGAGATAACTCCAATTCCAAATGTGTGGCGCCCGTTCGAAAGGCCTTCATGCTCCGCTTCCCTTTTTCCGCGTCTACTCGAGAGCCTTTCAATTTCTCGCAAACGCCGAGTCGTTGTCATCCTGAGCCGTAGGCGAAGGATCTCCGCGAAGCGATTAGTGCAACCAGCGTGGGCCTTCCCGTACTAATCGCTTCGCGGAGATCCTTCACTACTCTAGCTGGGCGATCCTTGTTGTGAAAACCGAAGAGGCCGCCGGACGGCGCCCCTACTGAGAAACAGGATTGAGAAGCACCATCCCGGAGGAATCGTGATTGCTCGCGAGGGCGGGCGGACGAGCCGTCCGCCCCCACTGGCATATTGCTTCCTTTTGTCAGTGGCGGCCGACGGCCCGTCGGCCGGCTGGGCAGCAGAGGCGATGCGGGAGAGGCGAGCGAAACATCATCTCGCGCGAGGAACGCCCCCGTTTCTTACCTGACGTGCCGCGACCCGCGCCGCGTGCCCTGCTACTGAGAAAAATTACCTGCGAACGGATGACTGAAGTCTGGTGACGGTGGTACCGGCGGAGAGGCCGTGAAAAGAGGCGTTTATACGAATGTCGGACGTCCGGCATTTAGAAGTTTACTTCGACAAGCTCCAGGTTGGCGGCGCCGGACTCGATCGGAATCTCTTCACCATGCTTCGCGAGGCTCTCGAGGTAACCTCGGATGGCATCTTTCACCATCGCGCGCGCTTCCTCGATCGTATCGCCCTCAGTGACAAGCCCCGGGAGCGCGGGAACGGACGCGATGTAGCCACCCTCGACGGCCGGCTCAAAAACGGCGGTGTAGTGATATTGTGTCACGTCGGCGCCTCCTTTTGTCGTTCTCGGGTCAAAACTCATGAACACTTGATTTTAAGGCACTGGCGCCGATCGTCAAGCTCACCCGCGAGGCACGCGGCAAAGGCGAAGCAATGAAATCTAACGCGGATAGTGGGATTGTCTGGTGGCGGCGGCAGGAGTCGAACCTGCGACACTGCGGATATGAGCCGCATGCTCTAACCAACTGAGCTACGCCGCCACCGTGAATTGCACACAATAGCGGTACGCGGAAAATCGCGAAAGACTCTCAGTGCAGCGCAATC
>DATKSQ010000099.1:0-7862 GCA_035531615.1 Binataceae bacterium (SeqCode) | reverse complement strand
TTAGGCGGTCGTCGCCGCTTCGGCGGCGACGACCGCGAATCGATCTGGAATTCTTAATCCGTGAAATCTGTGTAATCTGTGGATTGTTTTCTTAGTGCTCTTCCCCGAACAGGAAAATCGAAAACGCGATCAGCGCGAAGGTCGTGTTCGGCAGCCACGCCGCGACCCACGCCGGCATCATGGCCGAGCGTCCCAGCGACGACGTGATTCCGAACGCGAGCCAGTAGCCGAAGCCAATCGCGATCGCCAGTCCAAAGCTGCGCCCGAGGCTCAAGTTGCGCGGCAACGGATCGAGGCTCAGCGCCATCCCGAGCGCGACCATGATGATGCACGAGATCGGCATCGCGTATTTCAGATCGCGATCGACGATATATCCGCCCGGGTCGAGGCCCTTGCTCCGCAGGCTCTTGATGTACTCGTCGAGCTCCCACAGGCTGAACTCCTCCGGGTCCAGGCGCAAGATCTCGAAGTCGGCGGGCTTGAGTCCGACGCGCAGCTTGTTGGCCTCGGTGGGGGTTACGGTCCCGTTCTCGCCGACCGCATAGGTCGTGATCTCGGACGGAATCCATCGATTGCCTTTCCACACCGCGCTGCGCGCGTGCACGATGCCGCTGACCTGGAATTCCTTGTTGATCCGGTAAACGGTGATGCCGCTCAGCACGCGCTTTTTCTTGTCGTAGGCGTCGGCCGAGGCGAAGCCGTGGCGCAGCCGCACCCAGATGCGGCGGTCGGCGAAGACACCCTCGAGCTGCCGTTTTTTGAGCTCGACGTGGTACAGGTAGGTCGCTTCGCGGGTCGCGGCCGGAACCAGGGTTTCGCTGAGCGCGAATTGGAACACTGAAATCAGCGCGGCGACGAACAGCACCGGGATCGCCATCTCAAGCCGGCTGATGCCGAGTTGCTGGCAGGCGAGAACCTCGCCGGAACGGTTGAGAATCGCGAATCCGAGCAGCACGCCGGCCAGGCACGCGACCGGGGTGATTTGTGAAACGATGAGCGGAATCTTGAGCGCGAAGTATTCGAGTCCGATCAGGCCCAGGCCGCCATATTTGATGAGATCGTTGAAGCGGTCGAACATGTCGCCGAGCAGGTAGGCGGCGGTGAAGGCGGCGACGCAGACCAGAAACGGTCCGAAAAACTGGCCCGCCAGAAAGCGGTCGATCACCGGCGATAGGCGCGGGCGCAGGGTCATGCGGCGCGCCGATTCTTGTCGTAGCGTTCGACAAAATCCCACAGGATATCGCCCGGGCCGCGACCCTGGTTACCTTTGTCCTGCGCCGCGCGGACGAACAGCCACACCGCCAGCGCCAGGAAGGCGCAATTCGGGATGCTCATCGCAATATACGCGTTGAGCGAGCCGCGTTCCGCCAGCGTGCGGCAGACCCGCATCAGCGAGTAATACGCGAAGAACAGCGTGACCGCGACGCCGAAGCGCTCCGAATGGCCGCCGCGCGCGGGTTTGAGTCCCAGCGACACCCCGAGCAGCGCGAACAGCAGCGTCGCGATCGGCACGGTGTACTTTGCCGCAAGCTCGGTCTCGGCTTCGTGGTCGGGTTTGCCGCGCGCCCGCGCAGCCGCGATTCGGTCCGATAGCGCGCGGTAAGAAAGCTCGTCGGGGTCGCGTTCCACGGTGGGTCCGCCTTCCCGGGGACGGATCGACAGGTCGTAAACCCGAAAGCTGGTCACATGACTCGAATCGGTCGCTGGTTCGGCGCCGAATACCGAGCCGTCGAACAGCCGCAAGGTCGTGCCGCCGGTCTGCTTATTCGGCAGAACCAGGCCATGGGTCGCGATGATGGTGTTCTGCTGCTTGGGATCGCGCGAGTCGGCAATCAGCACCCCGTGCAGGCTGCCGTCCTCGTCGGAAATATTGTCCACGTAAATCATGATGCGCGGCAGGTCGTCGTTGAACACTTTCTCGCGCAGGCCGGCTGCGGCCTTGGTCCGGGTCAGATAATAGAGTTGGTCCTGAAATTGCGAGTTCGCCCAGGGCCGGACCTGGAACGCGAACCATGACGCCACCAGATAAACCACCGCCGCAACCGCCATCACCGGCACCGCCAGCCGGTACAGGCTTATCCCGCAAGCGCGCGCCGCCGTCATCTCCTGGTCATTGGACATCCGTCCGAAGCCCAGCAGGACGCCGAGCAGCACCGCCATCCCGAGCGTCAGCTCCAAAAACGCCGGCATGATGTAAGCGATGAGCCCCAGCACCTCGCCGACGCTGACCCCATGATTCACCACCATCTCGGTCAGCTTCAGGAGCCGTCCCGTCACCAGCGTGAAGGTGAGCAGACCGACCCCCATCGCGAACGGCGCGATCACCTCACGCGCGACGTAACGGTCCATAATCGAAATTTTTGGAAGCGCGAACTTCAAGACTAGAGCGCCCACTCGGGAGGGGCCGCTGCCAAGTCTAAAGGTTGGCGCGCACGATTGAAACCGCACCGGGCCGGGCGGCGATCACAGGCGCGGAGCGCGCGGCTCTGATAGGATTTGCGGCGATGAAGAAAACCTATGGCCGTGGCGGGCGTTTCGAGCGTCGCGACTTGCCTGCCAAGCCGCCGGCTCCAGGGCACCGGCCAACGCTCGAAGGCCGCGATCGGCCCGAACGCCGCGATCAGCCGGAGCGCCGCGAGGGCCGCTTCGCAAGCGATCGCGATATCGTGTTCGGCGTCGAGCCGGTGCGTGAGCTGGTCGCGGCCGCCCCCAATGCGGTGCGCGTGCTGCACGTGCGCGCGATCGATCAGGCTCGCTTCGGCGTCGAGATCGAACGGGTGCGCGCGGCGGGCGGACGAATCGCGCTCGCCGATGAATCGGCGCTCGAGCGGATGGCGGGGCGCGAGGCGCGTCATCAGGGGATTATCGCCGAAGTCCGCGAGTACAATTACGCGTCATTCGAGGACCTGATCGCGGCGGGGTACGACCCTATCGTACTGGTCGATGGGGTCACGGATCCGCGCAACCTGGGCGCGTTGATGCGCTCGGCGGAAGGCGCCGGCGCGCGGGCGGTGATCCTGGCGCGCGACCGCACGGTGGGAGTGACGCCGGCGGCGATAAAATCGTCGGCGGGCGCGTGGGTACACTTGAAGATTGCGCGATGCGGCAATGTGGCGCGGGCGCTCGAACAGATGAAACAGGCGGGCTATTGGATCGTCGCGCTGGCGCCCGGCGGGGCGACTTCGATCTACGAACTCGACGCCGCGCGCAAGCTCGTGATCGTGGTCGGTTCCGAGGGCGGCGGGGTGCGCGAGATCGTCAAGAAGACGGCGGATTTCGTGGCGGCGATCCCGATGCGCGGGCGGGTCGATTCCCTCAATGTGTCGGTGGCCGGCGCGGTCGCCCTGTTCGAGATTGCCCGCCGGCGCGGTGCTGGCGGCGATGGTTCAAGTCAGCGCTGAGAGGGGCTCGACCGCATCCGCGATGGCATTGAGCAAAGTCGCGCGCTTGACCGGCTTGCTCACGTGCAGGTCGCATCCGGCCTCGCGCGCGCGGGAGACCGACTCGTCGAGCGCCGAGGCGCTGAGCGCGATGATCGGAGTGCGGGCGCGGCTGGCGTCGGTCTCGTAGCTTCGGATCATCCGCGCCGCGCCATATCCGTCGAGCACCGGCATCTGGATGTCCATCAGAATCACGTCGGCGGGCGCGGCGACGAACTTGTCGAATGCGACGCGCCCGTTTTCAGCAGTAGCGAGTTGATAAGGAGTCTTCTTCAAGTACGCCTCGATCAGCATTCGGTTGTCGGGCGAATCGTCGGCGAGCAAAACCCTGAGCGGACGGTCCAGGATGCGTGGCGCGGGCTGGCGGGCGCCGCCGCCCGGTGCGGGCGTCGCGACGGCCGCGGGAGCGCAACCGAGTTCTTCACGCGGCGCAAGTGCGCCGGCGATCGCGCTGAATAGCTCGCGGCGGCGCACCGGCTTGACGACATAATGACGAATTCCGCGCGCGTTCATCGCGGCCGCGGTCTGCGCCATCGTGTCCGCCGTCAGCATCATTACGACCGCGATGTCGGGATGCTCCTTGCGCATCCGCTCGAGCATCGCCGCGCATCCGTCCGCAGCCGCCTCGGCGAGGATCAGGGCGGGCGCATGCGCGTCCGCGCTCGCGCGCTTGAGAAGGGTGAGTCCGTCGGCGGCGCAAGCGGCTTGAAGCACTGTCGCGCCTGCGCCGCTCAACAAGTCGGTCAGGATCTCGCGCGTGACGGTGTGTTCCTCGACGATCAAAATCGTGCGGCCGTGCAGCTCCGGGGCGCGATCTCGTTCTGAACGCGCCGGCGCGTCAGTTCCGGACAATGGGGCGCCCAGCCGCGCGGTGAAATGGAAACTGCTGCCGGCGCCGGTCGAGCTTTCGACCCATACGCGCCCGCCCATCAGGGCGGCCAGGCGCTCGACGATCGCAAGCCCCAGCCCGCTGCCGCCATAGCGGCGCGTGGTCGAGGAATCGGCCTGGGTGAACGGCTCGAAAATCGCGGCGAGTTCGGCGGCGCTCAGCCCGATGCCGGAGTCGGTGACCGTGAATTCGATCATTTGCCCATCGCTGGTTTTGGATTCGGCGGCCGGCGCGACGCTGATCACGACTTCGCCGCGCTCGGTGAACTTGATCGCGTTGCCGACCAGGTTGATCAGAATCTGGCGCAGCCGGAGCGCGTCGCCTTCGACCGCCGCTGCGAGCCCGGGGGCGATCCGAACGGCGAGTTCGAGATGCTTCTCGTGGGCGCGCGCCGCGAACATCTCCGCGACGTGCTCGACCAGATCGATAAGGTCGAAGCCGGCGCGTTCCAGGCTCATTCGGCCGCTCTCGACCTTGGCGAAATCGAGCACGCTGTTGATGAGTTCGAGCAGCGCGCTGCCGTTGGAGACCACGGTGGCCAGATAGCGGCGTTGCTCGGCGCTGAGTCCGGTCTCCCAGAGCAGGTCGGCCATGCCTAGAATCGCGTTCATCGGGGTGCGGATTTCATGTGACATGCTCGAGACGAATTCCGACTTCGCGCGCGATGCCGCCAGCGCCGCGTCGCGCGCGGCGGCCAGCTCGGACTCGATCCGCTTGCGTTCGGTGATATTGCGCCCGGTGGTGATCAGGTGCGGCGTCGCGTCGGCGCCGGTGATCACGCGGCCCGCGAACTCGAAGGGAATCCAATCGCCGCCGCGGCCGCGCAGCCGGACCTCTGTGCGCACCACCTGGCCCGGGTTCTCGAAGGACCATCGGACCATCCGAATCTGCTCGGGGATATCATCCGGATGCTCGAACTCGGCGGCCGTGTGGCCGACAACCTCAGACGGCTCATCGACGAGGTCGCGCAACCCCCGTCCGCCGGCGAAGACCACGATCCCGCCGCGGTCGATCGCGACGATGAAATCCGACGAGGCCTCGATCAGGCTGCGGAAGTACTCCTCGCGCCGGCGCAACTCCTCCTGCGCGCGCTTGCGTTCAGCGATATTGCGCATCGTCGCGACCAGGATCGGATTCCCGTCCGGGCCCTCGGACACGCACCCGCTGAACTCGACCGGAATCCAGCTTCCGTCGCGGCCGCGCACTCGTGCCTCTGAGCGGACTATGGTCCCGGGGTTCTGGAACGCCTCGCGGGTGAGGGTCGCTTGTTCGAGCTGATTGTCGCGATGCACGAACTCGATGGCGTTGCGGCCCACCAGTTCGCCGCTCAAGAATCCGAAGTCTCGCGGCCCTTTGCCGCCGACGAAGATCACCGTCGCGGCCGCGTTGATTGCCAGGACGGTATCGGCCGAGGTCTCGATGAGCGATTGGTAATAGGCTTCCTTGCGGCGCAGCTCTTCCTCGGCGCGCACGCGCTCGGTGATATCGGTGGCGACCGACATCGCGCCGGTGATCTTCTGGCGCTCGTTGAGCACCGGCGAGTACCATGCCTCTAAGATTCGTTCGTTGAAATTAACGGTCGCCACCTGTGTCGTGCCGCCGAACGCGGCGCGAACATGATTGGCGATAGCACTGTCTGGGCCGACGATCTCATAGATTGAATCGCCTACGAGCTGACGCGGCGCCAGCCCGATCGAACGCAGGCCCGCGCCCTCGGACAAAGTAACAATCCCGTCCCGATCCATCACCGTCATGATGACGGGGGCGTTGGACAGAACCTCGCGCAGGCACCGATCGGCGCGGCTGAGTTCTTGTTGCGCGTGCTTGAGATCGGTGATGTCGCGGCTGATGCCAAGCGAGGAGCGCTGGCCGTCAACTTCGATCAGCACCGCCGATATCAGCACGGTCAGGCGCCGCCCGCCGCTGACGGTGACGATGGTCTCGTGATTGCGCACGACTCCGTCGCATAGCAGATCTTTGACGAACGTCCAGCTTTTTTCCGAGTCGACCCAGAAGCCGAGCTCCTGAGGCGTGCGCCCGATAACCTGCTCGCGCGAATATCCGCTCATCCGCACGAATTCGTCATTCACCTCGAGGTAGCGCCCGGACTCGATATTCCCGATTGAGATCGCGTCGGTGCTGTATTGGAAGATGCGCCGGAACCGGTCTTCGGGTGCGGCGGGCAATGCCGCCGGCCGGGTGGCGTCGATGATCATGGTATGGGACGAGTCGGTATTCATAATATAATAGGCCACGGTGGCGGACGCGGCGGCCGCGTGTTCACGGCAGTGTGCCGCGGCCATCGCCGGCTTTCGGGGGAGAGAGCAATCGCGATGCCATCGCGGGCGATGAATTAGCGCGCTTTTGACAACCGTGGGCGGACTATCGGCGCCATCGGATGAGCGCGGATGACACGCGGTGTCCCATCATCGAACTGTCCCGATCCGCGCCGCTGGCACATCGGCGGGGAGGCCTGGGCGTCCGATCTTCGACGTGGCAGGCGCAACGCGGACGCTCCCGGACCTGCGTCATTTAGCCGCCGAAATATCGGTCTTACCCGGTCCCAGCTTGACTCTCGGGAACCGGGCGAATAAATTTCGTCTTTCGCGTCGGTTTGCCGATGTAGCTCAACGGTAGAGCACCTGATTTGTAATCAGTAGGTTGCGAGTTCGATTCTCGCCATCGGCTTGCAAAAAACCCTCTAAATCAGCGACATTTTTCTCGACCAGCGTAGGTGATTGCGCGTCCGATGCCGGATTGGTGCCAAATTGGTGCCGAATTGATCCGGTTGGCACGGCGGCGTCAAGGCGATCGACGAATCCAACGTCGGCTTGCGGGAGCCAACGCGCGTACCACTGAAGCGTTGTTGAAGGTTTAGCGTGGCCAAGCTGAGCGGCGACGTAGGTAATGGGCGCCCCCTTCGCTAAAAGGAGCGTCGCGAAGGTATGGCGCAAGTCATAGAGGCGATGCCCCGAAACTCCGGCTTGCTTCATCGTGCGGGCGAACTGCTTGCGGACGCGGCTGTCATCCAGAGGCTTGGCCTCACGGTTGATGAACACCCATTCGGGCACTTCGCCCCATCCCCGGCGTAGGGTTTCGGCCTCGCGCAGCTTGTAAAGCGCCGTTAGGCTGGAGGCGAGTTCATGGGACATATCGACGGTGCGGATCGAGTCGGTTTTAGTCGTGCCCAATTGGCCCGCGGAGATAGCACGCTCGACAAGGATCTTGCGGTTGCTGAAGTCGAGATCGGACCACTTGAGCGCGAGGGCTTCGCCGGGCCGCATACCGGTGCGGGCGAGCAGTAAGAAGATCGCGCCGCAGTCGGAAGCAACCGGACAGCTGAGAATCCGCGTCAGTTCTGCCTCGCTGAATGGACGCACCGCTTTCGCGCGTTCGCTGGCGGACATCGCGCCGTTACCCTTGTGCCCACGCCGGCGTGAGGGTATTGCGGCAGGGCTAGTCTTGAGGAGGCCGTCATCGACCGCATCGGCTAGCATGACGGACAGCGTGGCGCGGATGAGGCGAACCGTGCT
>DATKSQ010000098.1:0-39580 GCA_035531615.1 Binataceae bacterium (SeqCode) | reverse complement strand
AGCGCCGCGCCTTGCGCGCCGTGCGCAACCCCGTAACCATCCGGCGCATAAAGGCGTCGGCTTTGCGCTCGGCGTCGGTCCAGAAAAGATAGTGACCCATCTCGTGATAGATCATCTGCACCCACATCCGCTCGCTGTGATATTTGCGCCCGCGCTTCCAGTTCTCTGGATGGACCAGATGGATGCGGCCGTCCTCATAGGTTTTGCCGGCGGCCTTGCCCCAATCGATATACTCGAACCAGGTGATGCGCGGATGCGGCACCTCGAAATAGCGGCACATCCGCGCGACCGCACGGTTGAAAGAAGCCTTGCGATGGCTGCGGAAGAATTCGACCAGTTCGCGATCGATTGAGCGCCGATGAATTATCGGCGGGACGATCATTCGCACAGCGACTTGGGACCTCCGAAAGCGGCGAAGTGTCCAAATCATACGAAGCGCACGCACGGACAGTCAACGCGGATTCCAAAAATAAGCTAAGTACTTGATTTCAAAGCAAAATTTCTTAAATCACGCGATGACGCAGCCGGCCGCACCAAGGCCGCTGTCAGCCAATCGCGCCCGACTCCTTGAGTCGCGCGATATCCTCCCACGTCAGTCCGGCCTCGAGCGCGACTTCCTCGGTATGCTGGCCGAGTTCGGGCGCCGCGCGATGCGCTTTTGGCGCCATGCCACCGAACTCGACGGGGCTGTTCACGACTCGCGCGCCCGCGATGGCGGGATGATCGACCTCGGCGAACGCGCCGATTGCATGCGCCTGGGGATCCTGCAGGACCTCCGCGCCGGTGTGCACGGGAGCCCAGATGAGTTTGTGCAGATCGAAAATCGGCGCCCATTGCGCGCGGGTTCGCGTCGCCACCGCCGCGTCGATCGCGGCGGTCATCGCGGCGCAGTTGCGCGCGCGCGCCGATGCGTCGGCGAAGCGCGCGTCATCGCGCCATCCGGGCCGTTCGAGCGCGGCGCAGAATTGCGCCCAGAAACGGTCGGACTGGATCATCACGAAATAGATCCATTTTCCGTCTCCGCACGCATAGGAACTCCACAGCGGATTGATCCGCTCGGTGCGGCTCTCACTGGCCGGGCTGACACCGGTCATAAGGCCGGCGGTCAGGTCGCTTGCGTTCATCCACAGGCCCATCGCGAAGAGCGAGATTCTGACCTCGCGGCCCATTCCGGTGCGAGTGCGCGCCAAAAGCGCGGCCGAGATCGCGCCGGCCAAGCCGAGTCCCACCGCGTGATCGATCATCGCGGGACGCTGCGCGGGCGGCGGCGCGCCGGGCTCCTGGATGGTCGCCATCAGTCCCGAGCGTGCCCACGACGCGGCGTAATCGTAGGCGGGGCGATTGCGATCGGGACCGCGATGCCCGTAGCCGTTGAGCGACGCGTAAATCAGGCGCGGGTTGCGCGCCGCCACAGCCGGGTAATCGAGCCGCATGCGCTCGAGCGCGTCCAGGCGCAGGCTGGTGACGAAGACGTCGGCGCGGTCGATTATCTTAAGCGCGAATTCCCGTCCGTCCGGCTTGCGCACATCGACCGCGACCGAGCGCTTGTTGCGATTATCCAGTTCGTAGGACGGCCGCACGCGAAGCTTCGGGTCGTTCATCGCGCGGGTGGCCGCGCCGCGAATCGGATCGCCGCCGTTGGGATCTTCGAGCTTGATCGCGTCTGCGCCCCAGTCCGCGAGCACCGCAGCCGTCGAAGGTCCCGCCACCCACATCGCAAGTTCGACGACCCTGACACCTGAGAGCGGACGATCATCCATCGCGTAGTCATCCTCCGCGCCAACAACCGCGGCGCCGATGGGCGCGCGCCGGCTCGCGCAAAATCGAATTGGTAGCAGGTAATCGGCGCGGATTGAAAGTGGCGCGAAAAGTGAACCGCCGCGCTAACGGCTGTGCCGAAACGGACGGACTCGTGATTTGCGCCGGCGCCTTACGCGATTGACGGTCAGACGCTGCACGCGGCTGGCTTCCTTAAGCCGCAGCCGCAACGGCGCGATGCGCGCCATTGCGCTATCGCCGGAGACTAGCCCGCGCAGCCGCCAGCGCAGCGCCTCGGCATCGATTCCGAGCGCGTCGCACACGCTCTCGAACGCGAGCGGGCACTTGACGTTGCGCGCGAAGAACCAGCTCCACGCTTCGCCGAACGGGCCGCGCTTGCGCGCGGTTTCGGAATGATGAAAGTCCTGGACGATATTAATCGCGTCGGCCAGCACCGCCAGCATCAGGCGTTGCTCGCTCGAAAGCGAGCGCGTGCCCATCAGCTCGAAGAACTGGCTGCGCAGGATAATGTCCGGGAAGGGGCGCGATTCCGCGCGCGGCGTGACGGTTTCGGACCGGAGCATCTGACTGTAGAACCTCCGCCGCGAAACTCTGAAACTCATTCGGAGCTTGGCGGCAAAATTCCAAACTCGGCCACAAACATACTAATCCTGCCACTCGCCCGCGCTAATCCTGCTGGACGGCTGCACGAAATTAGATTGATTGTAATCGTCATGCAAGGGTAATCGCCCTGAGGCGCCTCGCAAGCGCCGCGTTGAATTAGTCAAGATAAATCATGGCCACGATTCGTATAAGAAGTTCTAAGTCGAACCGGCGCTGCCGATGCCGCCGGCGAAGCCATCTGGTATAGTAATCCGTGGCGTCGCGGCCGGAACCCCGGCGCCTGCCGATTGCAACGCTTCGCTTCGGGCTCGGGCGGCCCGCTCAATTCGCCCGGGAGCATTAACGATGGCTGATTTTTACGGCAAAGAAACTTCCAAGCATCTGCGCAAGCTGCGCCAGATGGCGCCCGACATGTTCAAGGGCTTCCTCGAATTCGACCAGACCGTGTTCAAGGACGGCGCGATTCCCTCGAAGACCAAGGAGCTGATGGCGATCACGGCCGCGCACGTGACGCAGTGTCCATGGTGTATCGAAGCGCACGTCGCGCGCGCCAAGGACAAGGGCTGCACCGACGAAGAAATCGCAGAGGCGGTGTGGGTCGCGGCCGCAATGCGCGCGGGAGCGGCATTCAGCCACGGCGCGATCGCGATGGCGGTGACGGAAGAGCACAAGCATTAGCAGGCCGCGCACGCGGGCATCGCGTCGGGCGCGAATATCAGGCAGCATTGAACAAATGAATCAGCAGGCAGCTTCGCGGCGAAACACGCGCGCGGTCCAGATCGGCGCGATCAAGGTAGGCGGCGGCAATCCGATCGTCGTGCAGTCGATGTGCGCGACGCGCACCATCGATATCGATCAGACCGTCGCGCAGGCGCATCAGCTCGCCAACGCGGGCGCGGGAATCGTGCGGATCGCGATGGACTCGGACAAGGAGATTCCCGCGATTAAAGAGATTCGCGCGCAAACCGCCGGCATCACGCTCTCGGTCGATTTGCAGGAGAATTACCGGATCGCGGATCGGGTCGCACCGTACGTGGACAAGATTCGCTACAACCCGGGCCATCTGCATCATATCGAGAAGTCGAAAACCGTCGAGCAGAAAGTCAAGCGGCTGGTCGAGATCGCGCGCGACCATAATCTCGCGATCCGGATCGGGGTCAATTGCGGATCGGTCGCGCCCGCGTTCCTCGAGAAATACCCCGGCGACCAGCTAAGCGCGATCGTCGAGTCGGCCGCGTATCACTGCGATCTGATGGACGAGTTCGGCTTTACGCGCTTCGTCGTGTCGCTCAAGGATTCGGAGCCGCAAAAGGTTATCGACGCCAACCGCCGCTTCGCCGAGCGCCGCCCCGACGTTCCCATTCATCTCGGAGTGACCGAGGCCGGACTGCCCCCCGACGGCATCATCAAGACCCGCTTAGCATTCGAGAAGCTGCTCGCCCAGCATATAGGCGAGACCATCCGCGTGTCGCTGACGCTGCCCAACGATCGCAAGCACGAGGAAGTTCTCGTCGGGCATAAGATTATCGGCGACGTCGCGGCCGGCCGCTTCATCTCGGTGCCCGAGTTCGGCAAGGGCCTCAACATCATCTCGTGCCCGTCGTGCTCGCGGGTCGAGAACGAAAAATTCGTCGAGCTGGCCCAGCAGGTCAAAGTGATTAGCGAGTACGCGGCGAAGCATCGCATCACGATCGCCGTGATGGGCTGCCGCGTGAACGGCCCCGGCGAGACCGACGACGCGGACTTGGGCCTGTGGTGCGGTCCGACCACCGTGAATCTGAAAAAGAAAGACAAGAAGGTCGGCTTCTTCAGCTACGACGACGTGCTGCCGCGCCTCAAGATCGAACTCGACAAGCTGATCGCAATCCGCACGAGCGCCGCGGTTAACTGAGTCGGCCTGATCGCGCGGGCGATGCTCTCACGAGCGCAGGACGCGCAGGCCGAGATGGCGCTCGAACGGGTCGAAGTCGCGATCGCAATGCAAAAGCTCGTGACCTTCGGTGATGCAGAACGTCGCGATCAGCGTGTCGATCGTGGTGCGGATTGTCATTCCACGGGCGCGGAGCTTGCGGTGATTACGCGCTGCCGCGATTGCAATTTCGCGGCCAACCATCGGACGATATACGAGCGCCGCGAAAACCTGCGCGGCGCGATCGAAATCCGCTTCGGCTCGAAAGCCCTGCAGAACCTCAGCCATGATCAAGTCGCCAATCACGAGCCGCTCGCCCGCCAACCGCTCAAGAGCGTCCGTTTCGGCGTTAGCTCGGCCGTTGAAGTAGTTGATCCATACCGAGGAATCGACCACGATCATCGCTTCGGAAAGCGGTCACGCCGCATCGCGGACAGGTCGCCCTCCCAATGCAGTTTTCCGCGCAACGATCGGATCAGGCTTTGCTGCTCGAAGAGCCGCACGATCAGTTCGAGTCCGCGTTCAACCGCCTCGCGCTTGGTGGCCGCGCCCGACACGCGCATCGCGCGCTTCATCAGGTCGTCATCGATCACGATATTGGTCCGCACCGGCTTAACTCCCCGATGTGTATTTTAGGCCCCCGCGATACACATCGCAAGCGCACCGCGCACGCGTCCTAGCGGGTGAGGGCGGGGCGTTTGGCGGGTTGCGGGCGCAGCAGCTCGGCGCGGGCGAGGGTCACGCGGAATGGGGATTTGAGCGCGGAGATTATCTCCGAGATCGACTTGTTCAGCTTGGGATGAATCAGCGCGGGCGCCAGCTCGCTCATCGGCGCGAGCACGAACAGCCGCTCGTGCAGGCGCGGATGCGGGACGGTCAGGATGCGCGTATCGATCGTCTCCTTGTTGAAGAACAGCAGGTCCAGGTCGATAATCCGCGGGCGGTATTTTCCGCGCGCGAGCTTTTTGCCGCGCACCCGCTTGCGGCCCATCACGCGCTCGATCGTCAGCAGCCGGCGCATCATCACGTCGGCGGTGATTTCGGTTTCGACCTCGACGACGCCGTTTAGGAACGCGCCCTTGAGATCGCCGACCGGCTCGGTCTCGTAAATCGAGGATTGGCGCACGATCCGGCTGTCGGGAATCTGGGCGATCCGTACAATCGCCTCCCGATAATTGACGGCCCGATCGCCGAGGTTAGTACCTATTCCGATAAAAGCCCGATTGGGCATTCGTTACAGCCGCAGCGCTTGTATTCTAGCAACCGCCTCTTGCAACCGCTCGCTCGACACCGTCAGTGAAAAGCGAACGAACCCCTCACCACCCCTGCCGAAACCTGAGCCGGGCGTGATCGCCACGCCCGCCTCTTTGAGGACGCGCTCGGTAAACGAAACCGAGGTATAACCTTTGGGAACTTCCGCCCAGACATAGAAGGTCGCGCGCGGCAACTCGCACTTAAGGCCCATCGCGCGCAGTGCGCCAACCAGAAGATCGCGGCGCTGTTTGTAGATCGCGCAATACTCGGCAAGCTGGTCGCCGTCTCCGCCTTCGAGCGCCGTGATGGCGGCTTCCTGCACGGCCTGGAAGACCCCGGAATCGACGTTGGTCTTGACCTTGCCGAGCGCTCCCACCAGTTCGGGATTGCCGATCGCGAAACCGCATCGCCATCCGGTCATCGAAAAGGTTTTTGACAGCGAATGGAACTCGATTGCGCATTCGCGCGCGCCCGATGCGTCAAACACCGTCGGCGCGCGATAACCATCGTACGCTATTTCTGAATAGGCACTGTCGTGCGCCAAGATGATTTCGTACTTCAAGCAGAACTTGACCGCGCTAGCGAAGAACGTGGCATCGACGGTAGCGGCGGTCGGATTGTTTGGATAATTGAGCCATAGCAGGCGTGCGCGACGCGCGACTTCGTCGGGAATCGATGCGAAGTCCGGAACGAACCCGTTTTCTTTCCTGAGCTTCAGGAAGTATGGCTCGCCGCCATTGAAAACGCATCCCGAGTAGTAAACTGGGTAGCCAGGATCCGGAATCAGCACGATAGCGCCGGGATCGACGACTGCGGTGGCGAAGTTGGCGATGCCTTCCTTTGAGCCGATCAGCGCGCAGATTTCGTGCGCAGGGTCGAAGCGATGGCCAAAACGGCGCTCGAACCATCCCGCAGCGGCGCGGCGGTATTCCTCGAGTCCTTCGTAGTCGGGGTAGCGGTGGTTTGTGGGGAGATCGGCGGCGCGCTTGAGGCTATCTACAATATGTTGTGGTGTCCGCAGGTCAGGATCCCCGATCCCGAGGCTGATTACATCGACGCCCTTGGCTGCAACTTCCTTTTTGAGCCGATCGAGCTCGGCGAACAGATATGGCGGAAGAAGCTCCAATCGGGTCGCGGTTCTAATCTGCACCGTAAGGTCAATTCCCCAATTTCTATGGCCACCATGTAACTACCATACTTGGGGCCGGTCCGAAACCTATCGGAGCGGAATTTCGCCCGTCCATGCACCTGGAATCCACAACCGAGCGCCGCGAGGGGCTGCGTGGCGTCGGGCCCGTGGGTTAATCCGCATGGCATCATTCGACGGGCCATCTCCAGATATCTTTGCCGGCTCGGCTTCCGGAACTATCCACACCTGTTCCCGGCGTCAGAAAACCTTTGTCTGGCTTGGATGAAATGCGCGTTCAGGTGCGATGCGGGCTTGCGCCGGGGGCGGGAGATTCTGTCCAATCATTACCTTTGCTTGATTGACAGCATCCTCAATGTTAGACAAATTAACGTTAAGGCGATGGAACTCGGTGAGCGCTTGAGGATAAGTTGAGTACCGATTACCCTCGAAACTCGAACCTCGGAAGCGCAGATGCCGTGTGAAGTCGTCGATTACTGGGAAGCTTCGACCGAGTGCGCGGCTCATCTTTGGGATCCCGCGTGCGGCCGCAGTATGACCGCAGAAGACTGAAGATGAACCGGATATTTTTGCCCTTGGCGGCCGTCCTGTTGATTTCGGGTGCGTCCGTAATCGCGTTTTCCCAGCGGCCGTGGTTGCCGAGAATGGATGTGGTCCAGCCGATCCCGTTTAGCCATCGGATCCACGCCGGGGTCAACGAAATACCCTGCCAGTACTGCCATGAATATGCGCGACGCTCCGAAAACGCAGGCATTCCGGCGGTCGCGCGATGCGTGGGATGCCATGGCAGCGGCATCGTGAACGGGATCAAGCCGGTCACGCGGGCGTGGTCGGATCGCGCCCAGCCGCCCTTCGAGATTCGATGGAACCGGGTTTATACTTTGCCCGATTTTGTGAAATTCGCACATAGCCCGCATATCCATGCCGGCATCCGATGCCAGCAATGTCATGGCGAGGTTCAGAAAATGGATCGCGTTGTGCCGGTCAAGCAAATGGATATGGGTTTTTGCGTCGATTGTCATACGCAGCGGAAAGCAAGTCTCGACTGCGTGTCTTGCCATCATTGAGCATCGAGCATTGAGCGAGGAGCGAAATGCCTGAAGGTCTGTCCAGGCGGTCTTTCATCAAGCTGGCTGCCACCGCGAGCGCCGCCGCCGCGATTCCGGGATGCGAGCCCGCCGCGCGCAAACTCATCCCGTACGTGGTTCCCGACGAGAACGTCACGCCCGGGATGCCAACCTATTACGCGACCACCTGCGCCGAGTGTCCCGCCGGATGCGGCGTTATCGCGACGGTGCGCGAAGGAAGGGTTACGACGCTTGGCGGCAATCCAGCCGACCCTGTAGGCGCAGGTGCAATCTGCGCCCGCGGCCAGGCGGGGTTGCAGGGGCTATACAATCCCGACCGGCTGACCGAGCCGATGCTGCGCGGCGAAGGCGGCGCGCTGCGCAAGATTTCCTGGGATGACGCGCTCGGGCTGCTGACCGGCCATCTGGCGGCGGCGGCAAAAGCGGGTCCGAACCGGGTGGCGTTTATGGGCGGGGCGCAGGGTCCCACCTTCGAGAAGATCGCGCGCGCGTTCGTGGGCGCATACGGCTCCGATCGGGCGATATTCTACGAGGCTCTTTCAACCGAAACCGCGCGCTCGGCCGCGCAGACGCTGTTCGGCCGCCGCGACCTGCCGGTCTATAAAATCGATCAGGCCGAAACGCTGATTTCGTTCGGCGCGGATTTCATGGAGACCGGACCTTCGCCGGTCGAGCTGGCCCGCCAGTATGCCGGCTTCCGCGCACCGAAAATGCGCCGCGGCCAGCTCACTATCGGACGCTCGTTTTATGTCGGTCCGCGCATGAGCATGACCGCGGCCAAGTGCGACGATTGGGTCTCGGTCGCTCCGGGAGCCGAGGCGCAAATCGCGTGGAGCGTCCTGCACGTGCTGGTCGCGCAGCGCTGGATCACGCAGAACTCGGGGCTCGATCTCAATGCGCTGAGCACCATGGTGGCGGCCTACGATCCCGCCGCCGTCAGTCAGCGCACCGGCGTCGCGGCGGAAACGATCACCGCGATGGGCGCGGCGTTCGGCAAGGCGGACGGCGCGGTCGCACTAGCGTCGGGCGGCGAAGAAGCGCTCCATCTGGCCGCGTATATCCTGAACGCCGCCACCGGAAATCTCGGCCGCACGATGATTTATCTCGAGGGCGCAGGCGCCGAACCCACCACCGCTCCCGGTGACGTGAACGCCGCGATGGCCGCGATGCGCGACGGCAAGGTTGATGTTGCGGTGTTAAACGGCGCCAACCTGGTGTTCACGATGCCGCCCGCGATGCGCGCTGCCGAATCGCTCCAGCGCGTCGCGTTTGTGGCGTGGATGGGTACGGTGCCCGACGAGACCGCCAACATGGCGAGCCTGTTGTTGCCTGCTCATCATCCGCTCGAGGCGTGGCGCGATACCGCGCCGCGGCCGGGAGTGCGCGGGCTCGGGCAGCCGGTGATGCAGCCTGTCGTCCAGAGCCGCGCGGCGTGCGACATCATGCTCTCAGCCGCCGCCAAAGCGGCGTCGAAACTGCCGTGGCAGACCGCGGCGGAGGCGATCAAAGCGCAATGGCTGGCGCTCGCTCCGCAAGGCGAAAGCAAGGACGCGCAGGCTGATTTCTGGACGACAGTGCGGCGCGAGGGCGGGCTATTCTCCGCGCCCAAGGCCGCGTCGGTCAAGCTTTCGACCGCGACGCTCAAGACTCCTCCGCCGGGCGACGGCGCTCCCTCAGGTCTGACTTTGGTCGCCTATCCGCACATTTTTCTTTACGATGGGCGCGGGGCCGACAAGCCGTGGCTGCAGGAGATTCCCGAGCCAGTCACCCAGATTGTGTGGGATAGTTGGGCGGAGATTCATCCCACCACGGCGGCGAAGCTGGGAATCGCCAAAGATGAGCTGATCGAGCTGCGCACCGAGCATGGGGTGATCGAAGCGCCGGCGCTCATCTCGACCAACGTTCATCCCGACGCGATCATGGCGCCTCTGGGACAGGGCCATCGCGCGTACGGCCGCTACGCGAACGGCCTCGGCGCCAATCCCTGGCAGATTCTCGCGGAAGGCTCGATGCATTTGGCCGTCACCGCCAAAGCCACCGGAACCAGCCGCAAACTGGTCTCGCCGCTCGGCAAGAGCGAGATGCTGGGGCGATCGATCGTCGAGGCGATGAGCCTCGAGGAGCTGCGCCACGGCGGCACGCCAGAGGAGCCGCTGGCGCCGGGACCGTACGAGATGTACCCGGCGTTTCCATACCCGAATCACAAATGGGGCATGACGATCGACGTCAATGCGTGCACCGGATGCAGCGCGTGCGTGGCGGCCTGTTACGCCGAGAACAATATTCCCTTCGTTGGCAAGCAGCGCGTCGACGAGGGCGGCATCATGTCGTGGATTCGGATCGAGCGGTATTATCCCGAGGATAAAGCGCACGCGCCCAACCTGTATCTGGCGCCGATGCTCTGCCAGCAGTGCAATCACGCGCCGTGCGAACCGGTGTGTCCGGTGTTCGCCTCGTATCACACCCAAGAGGGCCTGAACGGACAAATCTATAACCGCTGCGTCGGCACGCGCTACTGCGAGAACAATTGCCCGTACAAGGTGCGGCGGTTCAACTGGGCCGTGCCGCAATGGCCGGCGCCGCTCAATCTGCAACTGAATCCCGAGGTGACGGTGCGCGGCGCGGGCGTGATGGAAAAATGCACGTTCTGCGTCCAGCGTATCCAGCACGCGGAGATTAACGCGCGCAATGACGGACGCGCGGTCAAGGACGGCGAGATTGTTCCCGCCTGCGCGGGCGCCTGCCCGACCCGGGCGATCACGTTTGGCGATATGAACGACAAGCAGAGTGCGATGATGCGGCGGCGCGACGACAATCAGCCGCGCAACTACCGCGCACTGGCGGAACTCAACACCCAGCCCGCGATTGTTTATCTGCGCGACCTGTATCGCGTGAAAGGAAAGGCGTAAGTGGCAGCCGCAGTTCAAGAACCCACCACTCCGACTTTCCGCGATATAGATCGCAGCGTGCTCCGGGTCATGGAGTTCCCGGGAGTCGCCTATTGGACCTGGATCGCGTTCTGCTTTTCGCTGGTAGGAATCGCGGCGGTCCTGTGGACCCGCCAAATTTACGAGGGCATGGCCGTAACCGGCTTGCGCCAGCCGGTGATGTGGGCGATCTACATCACGGACTTCGTCTTCTGGGTCGGAATCGCGCACTCGGGCACGCTCATCTCGGCGATCCTTTATCTGTTCCGCACCCGCTGGCGCACCGCGGTCTATCGCGCGGCCGAAACCATGACGCTATTCGCGGTCGCCACCGCGGGGCTCTTCCCGATGATCCATCTGGGGCGTCCGTGGTTTCTGTACTGGCTCTTGCCGTATCCGAACGAGCGCTACTTGCAGCCCAACTTCCGCTCGCCGCTGGTGTGGGACGCGTTCGCGGTCTCGACCTACCTGACGGTCAGTGCGCTGTTCCTGATCATGGGTTTGATTCCCGACGTGGCCAACGCGCGCGAGCAATCCACCGGATGGCGCAAGACGTTCTATTCGATCCTGTCGCTCGGATGGCAGGGCACCGACCAGCAATGGCGCCACTTCTCGATGGCGTATCTGCTGATGGCGGGGCTGGCGACGCCGCTGGTCATTTCGGTGCATAGCGTAGTGTCGTGGGACTTCGCGATGGCGCAGTTGCCGGGATGGCACAGCACGATCTTCGCGCCGTACTTCGTCGCGGGCGCGATCTTCTCGGGCGTCGCGATGGTGATGACGCTGCTTATCCCGATGCGCAAGTGGCTCAAGATCGAAGATCTGGTCACCCCCTGGCATATCGACAGTCTGGCCAAGATCGTTCTGCTGACCTCGCTGGTGGTCAGCTACTCGTATGCAACCGAGTCATTCATGGTCTGGTACTCGGGCGACAAGATCGAGCAGATGACCTTCCACATGCGCTACTTCGGGCCGTGGGGATGGATCTTCTGGGTGATGGTCCTGTGCAACTGCGTGATTCCGCTGCTGCTGTTCTCGCCGCGCATCCGGGTGAACATGAAGGCGCTGTGGATCATCTCGATCTTCGTCAATATCGGAATGTGGTTCGAGCGCTTCGATATCGTGGCCGGATCGCTGGCGACCAACTTCAATCCGTCGCAGTGGAATTTCTATACGCCGTCGTTCACGGAGATCATGATCACGGTCGGAAGCTTCGCGTGGTTTTTGGGCCTGTTCTCGCTGTTCGCGAAGTTCCTGCCGATCGTTTCCATGACCGAGCTTAAAGAGGGCATCACCTTCCTTCGCCAGGCGGTCAAAAAAGGCACGGCGACCGACGCATGAATCCGGGCGTGAACGGGAAACGGAATAGGGCATGGGCGTATCGATGGATATAATCGGGTCATTCGCGGACGACCAGCTTTGCGCCAAAGGTATCGCCGATTTGCGCCATGCCGCGGTCGAGGATTTTCACGTCTTCTCGCCGATCCCGAGCCATCATATCGAACACGCGATGGGCAAGCCGAAGAGCCGGGTGCGGCTGTTCGTTTTGCTCGGCGGCATCACGGGAATCCTGACCGCGCTCGCGCTCACTATCGGCACAACTTGGGAGTGGAACCTGGGGTCGGGCGGCAAGCCGATGATCTCGTGGCCGCCGTTTATCATTATCTGCTTCGAGCTGATGATCCTGTTCGGCGGACTCTCGGCGGTGACGAGCTTTATAGTAAACGCGGGCCTGCCGGCCTTCAACTCCGCAAGCGGCTACAACTCGCGTTTTGGCGAAGACCGCTTCGGGGTGGTCGTCAGATGTGACGCGGCCGACGGCGACCGGCTCGAGAAAATCGAATCGATTCTGAGGAATGCAGGTGCAGAAGAGGTTTTGCGTGACGCGGCGTAGTCCAGGATTTTCACTTGCCCAGACGCGCAAGGCGGTGCCGCGATGAGCGCCGGACTGCAAGCCGCGCGCGCCGCGTCCTCGAGCGCGCCCGCCGCGCCGATCGCGGGGGCGGCATTCAAGGGGCTGATGGCGATCTTCGTGGCTGCCGGAGTGTTAGGATTCGCGATGAATGTCGGTGGCGCCAACGCCGCGCGCGCATGGCAGGCATATTTGGTTAACCTGCTCGTATGGCTCGGTATCGCGCAGGGTGGCGTGGTCGTGCTGGCGGCGTTCTACCTGACCAACGGGCGCTGGGCGGGAACCACGCAGTATCGGCTGGCGGAAACCTTCGCGGGCTTTATTCCGCTGGGCTTCGTTCTGTTCTGGGGACTGTATTTCGGCCGGACCCTGATTTTCCCGTGGGTGCTGCATCCGATCGCGCAAAAGGCGGCGTGGCTCAACACTCCGTTTTTGTTCGCGCGCGACGGAATTGGGCTTGCGATCATGACCGCGCTCAGCCTGTGGCTGGTTCGGCTGTCGCGCACCGCGCAGGCCGCCCGCTGGCAACGCAGCTCGGAAGAGATTCTGCTGGCGCCGAATCCGATCCGCAAAGTCGCGCCGGCGCTGGCGATCTGCTTTGCCGTGGTTTACACCATAATCGCATTCGACCTGGTGATGTCGCTGGCGCCCGCCTGGAGCAGCACGCTGTTCGGATGGTTCTTCTTCGCGGGCGCGTTCTGGAGCGCGGCGGCGGCGATGGCGCTGGTCGCGACGATCATGCGCGGACGGCTCGGCGCGCATAATGCCTTCAAAAATCCCAAGGTGATGCACGACCTTGGAAAGTTCGTGTTCGCCTTCTCGGTATTCTGGATCTACCTGATGTTCGCGCAGTACATCGTGATCTGGTACGGCGATATCCCGGTCGAGACCTTCTTCATCGTGCTGCGGGTCTATCTGCCGCCGTGGCAGCATCTGTCGTACGCGGTGCTCGCGCTCATCTGGGTAATACCGTTCGTGACGCTGTTGGGAGTGCGCCCCAAAAAAACGCCGTGGATTCTGGGGCTCGTGTCGCTGGGCGGAATCGCGGGAATCTGGCTCGAACGCTACGTGCTGATCGTGCCGTCGCTGTCGCCACACGTGGTGCCGCTCGGATGGATCGAGATTTTGATCACGCTCGGATTCATTGGCGCCTTCGTGCTGTGCGCGCTGCCCGGCCTGGATCGGCTCGCGGCGGCCGCCACCGAGGAAACCTGGGTGGAGGAGCACGAATGAAGCGCGCGACCGGATTTATCCGCGCCGCCATGCTGGCCGCCGCCGCGACGCTGGCCGGATGCGCGCAGGGACGCGAACTGCCCATGACCACGCTCGCTCCGAAGTCGGACCTGGCCGTCTGGATCTACCGGCTGTTGATCGAGGTGTCGCTGTGGGATGCGCTGGTGTTCGCGATCGTGATGGTGGTGTTCATCCTCGCGATATTCGTCTTCTCGACGCGGGTGGGAGAGGCGGCGGCGCCGTGGTCAGCCGCTTCGGACTTGAAGCTCGAAGTCGCGTGGACGCTCGGGCCGGCGCTGATCCTGCTGATGATCTCGATTCCAACCGTCCGCACGATTTTCCGCTCCCAGCCGAATCTGCCGCCTAACGGTTCGCTCGAAATCGAGGTGGTCGCGCATCAGTGGTGGTGGGAATTTCAGTACCCCGGCAAGGATCACATCATCACGGCCAACGAGCTGCACATTCCCACTGGCGTGCCGATTCGGCTGAGCCTCAAATCGGCCGACATCATCCACAGTTTCTGGGTGCCTCAGCTTGGCGGCAAGCGCGACGTCGTGCCCGGCCAGATAAACGAACTGACCTTCGAGGCGACGGTGCCCGGAATGTATCCGGGGCAATGCGCCGAGTTTTGTGGTGAATCGCACGCCAACATGCGCTTTCGCGTATTTGTGGATTCGCCGCGGCAATTCGCCGAGTGGGAAAAGGCGCAGTCCGCGGCGCCGATCGCCGCCGCCTTGATCAAGGACCCCGCCGCGGCGGCCGGCGCGCAAGCCTTCTCGAACAGTCCATGCACGGCGTGTCATCGAATCGACGGCGTGTCCAAGGGAACTATCGGCCCCGACCTGACCCACTTCGGCAGCCGCGCGACGATGGCGAGCGGGATCGAGAGCAACACTCCGGCCCATGTCGCGCAGTGGATAATCAATCCCGGTCACGTCAAGCCGGGCGCCCAGATGCCGGCGTTCGGGCTTGGCGGCAAGCAGCTCGATGACCTGGTCGCCTACCTCGAGAGTTTGAAGTAAGGGAGCTTGAGTGATGGCTGCCCAGCCAAAAGCATTGCCAGTTGAAACGCGGAACTATCTTCGCGGCGGAGGCCTCATCGGATGGCTGACGACCGTCGATCACAAGCGGGTCGCGCTCATGTACGCGCTCAGCGCGCTGGTGTTCATGGCGATCGGCGGAATCGAGGCGATGCTGATTCGGATTCAGCTCTGGTCGCCGGATAACCACTTTCTGTCGGCCTCGGTTTACAACCAGATCTTCACAATGCACGGCACGACCATGATTTTCCTGGTGGTGATGCCGCTGGAGATCGGATTCTTCGCCAACTTCATCATGCCCTTGCAGATCGGTGCGCGCGACGTGGCGTTCCCGCGGCTCAACGCGATGTCGTTCTGGCTATTCCTGGCCGGTGCGATCTTCCTGCATCTCGGTTGGTTGTGGGGCGGACTTCCCGACGCCGGATGGTTCGGCTATGCGAACCTGACCGAGCGCTATTTCTCGCCCGGGCTCAACCTTGACTTCTGGGTGGTCGGACTGCTCATCCTGGGTATCTCGACGATAGTCAGTGGACTCAACTTCTTCGTGACGATCATCTCGATGCGCGCGAAGGGGATGAGCTTCATGCGGATGCCGATGTTCGTGTGGTCGATTCTGATCACCTCGGTCCTGATTCTGATCGCGTTTCCGCCGCTCACCGTGGGGCTGGTGTTCCTGCTGCTCGACCGTTTTTTCGGCACGCACTTTTACGTCGCCGCGTATGGGGCCACGCCGATTCTGTGGCAGCATCTGTTCTGGCTGTTTGGGCATCCCGAGGTTTACATCATGGCGCTGCCGGCCTTCGGAATGATCTCCGAGATCGTGCCGGTATTTTCGCGCAAGCCGCTGTTCGGCTATCCGATGATGGCCTACTCGATCGTGTTGATCGCGTTCCTGTCTTACGGCGTGTGGGGTCATCACATGTTCGCGACCGGGATGGGTCCGGTGGCGGACAGCGCGTTCGCGATCACGTCGATGCTGATCGCGATCCCGACCGGGATTAAGATTTTCTCGTGGCTGGCGACCATCTGGGGCGGCTCGCTGCGGATGACGACCGCGTTCTACTTTGCGCTCGGGTTTCTGCTCGAGTTCACGATTGGGGGGCTGTCCGGCATCATGCACGCCTCCGCACCGATCGATTTGCAACAGACCGATTCCTACTTCGTGGTCGCGCACTTCCATTACGTGCTGTTCGGTGGCGTGATGTTCGCGATTCTGGGCGCAATCTATTACTGGTGGCCCAAGATCACCGGCCGGATGCTCAGCGAGAAGCTCGGCAAGTGGCAGTTCTGGCTGACCGTGGTCGGCTTCAACGGCACGTTCTTCCCGATGCACCTTCTGGGAATGTGGGGAATGCCGCGGCGCATCTACACCTACGGCGCGGGCCTCGGCTGGACGCATCTGAACCAATTGGAAACGGTCTGCGCGTTTATACTCGGGATATCGTTCCTGGTCATGTACATCAATTTGATCAAGAGCACTGCCAGTGGAGAGAAGGCGCCCGCCGATCCGTGGGACGGCCGCAGCCTCGAATGGTCAATCGCCTCCGCGCCGCCTGCGTATAACTTCGCCCGCGTTCCCGAGGTTCGCGGCCGGGACGCCTACTGGGTAATGAAGTACGGCCGCGCGGGCTCGCGCGGAGTCGCGATGTTTATGGCGGGGCAGACGCCGCCGGTCCCGGAAAGCATGCAGGCTGCTGCGACCGGGCCGATCCACATGCCGGCGCCGTCGATATACCCACTGTTCGTCGCGCTCGGACTTATGACGATGGGCGTGGGATTAGTCATCGGAGAATGGCGGATTATTATTCTCGGCAGCATTACGCTGCTTGTGTCCGTGGTCGCGATGGGCTTCGAGTACCCCACCTACGGACAGGAGCCGCACGACCTTGAAGAGTTGGCGCCATCTTCGGGCGGAATCGATCTGCGCAAGGCGGGACTGTGGGCGTTCCTCGGCTCCGAGTGCGTATTCTTCGCGAGCCTGATCGCCACCTACGTAGTGTACAAGAGCCGCAACATCGGCGGTCCCGGCGCGGGCATCCTGGAGATTCCGCTGACGTCGATCAGCACGTTCGCGCTCCTGATGTCGAGCCTCGCGATGGTGCTGGCGCTCAACGCGATTCAGCGCAACAAGAAGAATCTCATGCGGATGTGGCTCGGACTGACCATTGGGCTCGGGCTGGTGTTCCTGGGGATTGAGGCGTACGAGTTCACGCACTTCTATCATGAAGGGCTCTCGATGCAGACCGATCTGTTCGGCCAGAGCTTCTTCACCCTGGTCGGTTTTCATGGCGCGCATGTGACTATTGGAGTGCTGTGGCTGGCGACGGTGTGGTTCGCGTCGTTCAGTAAAAAATTCGACAAGTCCCGCGCGCTGTCGGTCGAGATGGCGGGACTATACTGGCACTTCGTCGATATAGTATGGGTAATCATCTTCACGCTGGTCTATCTGATGCAGCAGGTTAAGGGCGCATGAGCGAAGCTACGCACGCGGCTGGGGCAATCGAGGCGCACGGGCACGGCGCCGAGGTCCATCATCCGGGAGCCGGCATCTACGTAATCGTGGCGGCGTTTTTGTGCGTGCTGACCGCGATGGAGATCACGGTCTTCTATGTTCCGGCGCTGAAAACCGTGGTCGTGCCGGTGCTACTGGTGCTGGCGGCGGCGAAGTTCGCGCTGATCGCGATGTTCTTCATGCATCTCAAGTACGATAGTTGGACGCTGAGCGCGTTTTTCCTGTTTCCGCTGCTGATCGCGTTTGTGCTGCTGTTCGCGCTGCTCATGCTGTTCGCGTACCTTGCGCATCATCGAGGTTAGTCTCCGGGGTTGGAGCCCCGCTGGCTGAGGCGAATAGGCCAAAATGGATTTCGACGACCTTCTGGGCGAGCATCCGAGTATCGCAATTGGAGTCGCCGGGCTTGCGATTCTCTACTGGATTGGGTGCCGCGTGTGCGGCAGGCGGCCGCGGCGCATCCAGGTGGCGTGGTTCACGGCCGCGCTCGCGGTGATTCTTTACGCGCACACCGGACTTGATGAGTATGCTGACGATCGTATCTTTTTCATGCACATGCTCCAGCATCTCGTGCAGGCGTTGGTCATCCCGCCGATGCTGCTGCTCGGAACGCCGGACTGGATGCTCCGGCGCTGGGTGCTGAGCCGGCCGGTTAAGCCATTCGCGCGATTTTTCACCCAGCCGGTGGTGGCGTTCCTGCTGTTCTCGGCGGTGTTCGTCACCGCGCACTTTCCGCCGATCTTCGACCGGATGTGCCGCGACGAGAATTTTCACATCTTTCTTCACCTCTGTTTCATGGTGGCCGGCGTGCTGCTTTGGTGGCCGATTCTGAGCCCGCTGCCAGAGTTGCCGCGGCTCTCGTATCCGGCGCAGATTCTCTACCTGTTCCTGTTGATGATCCCAATGACCGCGGTGGCCGCGCCGATCACGCTGGCGACGCATGTGATCTATCCCTGGTATCTCGAAGGACCCCACGGTTGGGGCATCCGGCCAATGGATGACCAAATCCTCGGCGGCTTGTTGATGTGGGTCGGGCAGGGCACCTACCTGATGGTGGTGTTCACGGTGATTTTCTACCGATGGTCGCGCAGCGAGGATCGCGACGAGCCCGCGCTCGGTGCGTCGTCGCCTGCGCTACCGCCTCGCGCCCGAGTCGCCATACTGCACCCGCGCGCCCGCGCGTAGTGGGAACGAAAGCCGCGAACCTTAGCGTTCGCGCCTCTCGCGCGGCCCGAAAAAGCGGTCGCCATTATAGTGAATGAGGTGATCGGGGATTTCGGCGATCCAGACTTCCGTGTCCCAAGCGACATTTCGCAAGTGCTTCCGAAACTCCGCCATCGTCGGAAACGCGCTCACGTACACGACTCCTGGCGAGACGGCGGCAAGCATCCGCTCGAGTTCGAGTACCCGCTTTGGCGACATCGGTCCGTGCGAAGTCACTACCTCGACCAGGAAAAGCCAGTCGTGCTCCCCATCATAAAATATGATGTCCGGAAGCTTGTCGTGTTCGGTCAGTGGAAAGTGCAGAGCGTCGAGCTCTTTCCTTTTGAGGTGAAGGCCCTTGTGTGCGGTGTCTCCAAGGTAAAGAAGTTCAGCATTCGGCGCAAATCGTGGGACGAACTGCTCGACGACTGCCTTCTGAATTTCGTTATGCCGCCCCGGTGACAGTTCGAGAGATGCGCCGCCGGGGAAACGAACCGGAATGCTTGACGCCTTCCGGTTCCTTTCAAAAACCTCAATCAATCTCTCTCCGGATGACGCGAATCTCTGGACCGCGCGCATCCAGTCTCGACCGCCGAACTCGCGGATGGCCGCAAGCGCGGCCTCGGAAATTGCGTAGTGCGCCTTGGGGCTGTTGGTAGGCAACTCGGGCGCGAAAGGATTGTAGTCGGCGACATTGGCCAGCACGAGTTAATGAAGCACTTGGCGCCGGACGGTCTCCCGAGTATTGGGTGCGTACGTCACATGGTATTCGCGGCGGATAAACTCCATGACGCCCTTGGTTACCGTGCGAGCATCTCTGCTTGCGCTCGCCCACGGGTCCCGCGGCCGAAGTCCGCACAGCGCCAATAGCGTCAGCGCGGAGATTTGATTTTGCTGCGCGCGCGGAAGGCCGAGTGCGGCGAGGACTGCCTGTGCCTCTTTAATCTTGGTGCGTTTGTTCAATTCCGGGCGCTCAGGCAGTCGCGCACGGCGCGATCGATTTGTTCGATGGAATCACCGTGTACTCGTACCCTTCGCCCGATGTCCAGCAGGATTTCGCCGGCGGGCATTGGCATCGCTCTGAGTTCCGTCGCACTAACTTGGGTACTGCCGTTGGAGGCGCGGAAATAGGCGTCCAGCAGCGAGCTATTCAGCAGGGCTGCGAGTCCCCAGCCTTCATCTTCGTTCAATTCGCCGCCTGGGCGATGGATATAGTTCAGATGGTTTTCGATCCCCAGCATTGATGTGACCATGTTTTTCCGGAACCAGGGTGCTGCGACTAGTCTGCGCGGCTCTTCCTTCGAGCTGAATCGTCTGAGTAGCACGTAGTTTCGATTGGGAACCGGGAGAGATCGCTGTGCGGCAATTTTCCTGATGTACTGCGGTTTGCGCATGTTTCCTGGCCATGAAATTCGCATCGCGTGGACGTGTTGCATCCACAGCAGTGGCATATGGGTGCGCGAGAGATCGCCCTCGCAGTCAAGCACGTCGATTGCACGAAACGGCACAACCGGGCCGGTTGATATTTCCAATCCGGAGTTGTGCAGGCTGCTGGGCCACGATTCGACCACTCGAACCGCATCTTTGGCCGATTGCGCCGACGGCACCCGCAGCACGCGGTCGCGGGAACTCATATCGAGAGCCTGTGCGAGGGGGATTGATTGCACCTGCACCGAATCAAGGCGCTCGATGCCGCGGCTTGTGGAGATCGACATGTGGAACGATTCCGGGCCCTTCCACCAATCGAGATCGCGAATCGCACTCAGAATGATGTTCTCTTGTAAGACTGAATCGCGTTCGAATGCTTCGCGGCGTGAGTCGAATACGTGGACCCGAGACGGGCGTGCCAGCTTGAAGAACCGATTGCGGAAGAGCCGGAAATAAGGGCCCGAGGCAAAGCTTCGCGGTGTTATGAATAGCATCTGTCCCCGGTCCCGCAGCAGCGAGGCTCCCACGGCCATGAAAAGCGAATAAATGTTCGGCTGCCCATGTACTACCGCTTCGACAGCTCGGGCGCGCGGGTCAGATTTCGCCAATTTGAAATATGGAGGATTCGCCACAACGAGGTCGAAGGGGCTGGACCGCACTCGCTTGAACAATTGCGCGGAGGTACTTAACGCGCCGGAATGGGCCAACAGAAAATCCTGCTGCACGACGTCAATTCGAATCTGGAGATTCCTCGGCGATACAAACCTCGCCGCATAATCGAGGACCGACCTCAGCCCACGGGCCAATTCCTCGTCTATCTCGTACGCAACTATCTGGATTTCAAGCGGATCGGCTGTGTGGCGCCGCTCGGCAAGCGACTCGATGGCGGCACACAGCAAGGTTCCCGAACCGGCGGCCGGATCCAAAATGCGCAGCTGCCCCGATTTCTGTTCGATCATCGAGGCGATGAAATCGGCCACGCCCACCGGGGTAAGATAGATTCCTAACCGCTTCTGATGTTCCGCCGTCTTGGTGGCCAAGATTGCCCGGCCCACGCTATCGGCGAACAGGGTGGGGCGCTGCGCGACGATTTCGTCCCCTGGTTGCTTGGCCGCCATCTCTGCACGAGTCCCTCTAGCTTCCGATCAGTATGGGATTTCTTGGCGTCGAAACTCAATCGGGCGTAATCTCATCAACCGTAACGGCAAGCGCGGCGGCTCTGCTACTCCGGCAGAACCCGGAGGGCGGTTTGTGCGGCGGCGGGAATCGCCGCGCGCAACGCGAAGCTCAGCGTCCATAGCGTCACGGCGCAGTACACGACCGCGCCGGAGGCGGCGAGTATAGCGCCGCTACGGACGACCTCGAATCTACCGGCAAGAAAGCCCGCGATCAGAATCGCAACTCCGCCGTTGAACGCCGCGAAGATGAACCATCGCGGACGCGAGATCGAAATCTCCGCGATCGTTACCGCCGGCCATCCGCGTCCCCGTCGCGCGCCGACCACGAAGCCCGGGAATAGTTGATAGGACATTCCGATGATGAAGTTGGAAAAAAATCCGAGCAGGCCCGCGACGCCGTAAGCGGGCGCGATGCGCGCGCCCCATTGGCTGCCGCCGCCGGTGAGCGTGAGCGTAATTCCCAGTGCGACCGCGATCACCATCCCCGCAAGCCCCGCGATCGCGTGGCGCGGCGTCCAGTCCAGCGGCATCCGCCGCGCCGCGACCATCCGCGCGATAATCGCGACGTACCAGGCCATCGCGCCCGCGATCGCGACGGCGAAAAAGGTCTCGCCGGGGAGCTCGAAGAACAGCGATATCGCAAGTCCGCTCGTAGCCGCCGCCAGGCTATAGAGCTGCCAGATCGCATGGCGCGGGACCACGACCTTCGGCAGCAAGAACGCGGGCAGCATCCGGTACGACACCGCACAGATCGAGAGCGTTACCCATCCCACCGCCGCCAGATGCGCGTGGCCGGAGACGTTGGTCAGGACGTCGCCGCCCAGGAAGTCATAGGTCTTGTCGATACCGAGAATCGTTCCGAGCGCCGCCGCGATTACCAGAAAGCCGATCGCCAGCAGCATCCCGGTCTCCGCGACGCCGCGTCCAAACTGCCCCCACAGGCACGGCGCCAGATTCGCCGCGAACATCACGATGCTCGCGGCGACCGCCAATGCGGCGAGCCATAGCCCCAACCACGCGCCCAGCATGAAGTGCGCGACCATCCCGGATACGCCGATCGCGAAGATAATGAACTGCGCGTATGCGACTCGTGGCCACCTGATCGGTACCCGGGTCAACGCCGGTACGTAGCGGTACATCACACCCATGATCGCCGAGGTGATCCATCCGAGCGTGAACGTATGCACCACCGCGAGCACGTTTGCCTGGTAGAAGAAATCCGCGGCGTAGCGAGCCGCTATCGGCAGTGAGCACGCGCCGATCCCGAAGTACGCCACGGACCCGGCGAAGAACCAGATCGGAATGCGGCCGATGCGCAGCAGATCGGGGTGCGCCGCGGCGTCATGCCGATACGGCGGCATCAGGGGTGCGGACTTGGATGGCGATTGAGAAGGAATCGCGGCGGGTTTGACTGGCTCGGGCATCGGAGTGCGCAATCGGCCTCGATCGTATCGATATAGGGAGCGCGCTGAAACGCGCGGCGCGCGCCCGCAGGCAAGCATTCGCCAAATCGAACGCGGGATGCAAGCCCTACTAAACCAATCGCCATATAAGAATCAGCGATGCTTATGTGCATATAAAGCAATGGTTGCCTGAGCTTGAGAATTAGTTGTCGATCGGAGTAGTAAAATTAACAGTACGGCCGATCGAGCGGCCGCTGGCGCGCGGAGAATTCCCGGCGCGTCCGATGGGAGTGCAATGCAACATTCGAGAACCCGAATAATTATAGATGGCGCTACCGCTGGAATCCTTGGTGGAGTCGTAGTCGCGCTATGGTTCCTGCTCTTTGACTTGTCGCGCGGCCACGGGTTCGAGACCCCCGCGCTGCTCGCGGCGACGCTCCTGCACGGGCTACGCGACCCGAACCTGATGCGACAGGGTGTCGTCCGGCTGGTGACCGAGTACACGATTTTGCATTTCTGCGCGTTCATTATCGTCGGCGTGGTGGCCGCGCTGCTGCTTGAGACGGCCGAAAACGAGCCGCCGTTCCTGGTCTCGGTGCTGATTTTTTTTGGCGCGTTCGAGGCGTTCTTCATCGCGGTGGTGATGTTCCTGGGACCGCAGGTGATGGCGGCGCTGACCTGGTGGGGGATCATCGTCGGCAACCTGCTCGCGACTGGCGCGATGCTGACATACTTCTTCTGGCGTCATCCGATGCTGGCGAAAAATCTGTTCGGCTCGGGATGGCTGCGCGTTGCGCGAGAAGGAGTGCTGGCCGGAGTCGTTGGCGCTGTGGTGGTGGCGATCTGGTTTCTCGGTTACGACCTTGCCAGCGGAGATCTGTTTCGCACTCCGACGCTGCTCGGCGCGATGATCTTCCTCGGCACCGATGGCGCAGCCTTGGCGCACGCCTCGGTCGCGTTGGTGCTTGGCTACTCGGTGCTGCATTTCTTTGCGTTCATTTGCTTCGGCCTTGCGATCGCGATTCTGCTGGCGGCCTCGGAATGGGAGCCATTTCTGGCGCTCGGGGTGTTTTTGCTGTTTGCGGTCTTCGAGGTCTTCTTCGTCGGCTTCGTTACGCTGCTCGATTCGTCGGTCGTCTCACAGCTCGGATGGTGGAAAATAGTGGCGGGAAATATCCTGGCGCTGCTCGCGATGACCGCGTACTTGCTGCAGGGCCATCGTGGGCTTCGGCTGAAGCTGGTCGAAAGGTGGGCCACGCTCGACATGGACGGCCAGGAGATGGGGGAATTGGGGGTTGGCGGCGAGGCGCATCCCCACGCCGGTAACGGGCATCCGCATGTCAAGCCGATTCAGCCTTAGCGGGATGCAGAGCGATCGGAAACGCGCGGCGCGCTATAGGCCGAGCACGTCACGCATCGAATAAAGTCCGGGCTGCTGACGCTCGAGCCACGCCGCGGCACGCAATGCGCCGCGCGCCAGCGATTCGCGGCTCTGCGCGCGATGAATCAGCTCGAGGCGCTCGCCTTGGCCGCCGAAGATTACGGTATGGTCGCCGACCGCGTCGCCGGCGCGAATCGCCAGCACGCCGATTTTCCCGGCCGGGCGCGCGCCGGTGATCCCTTCGCGTCCATAGATCGCGTTGGAGGTGAAATCGGTTCCGCGCGCCGCCGCGATTGCGCGTCCGAGGCCCAGCGCGGTCCCGCTGGGCGCATCAACTTTTGTGCGATGATGGATCTCGACGACTTCGGCATCGAAGTCGGGCAGAATTGTGGCGACTTCCGCGGCGATCTTCATAAGCACGTTGACGCCGACGCTCATGTTCGGCGCGATTACGGCACGAATCCGCGGCGCGATCTCCTGGATGTGGCGCTCCTGTTCGGCGGAAAATCCCGTCGAACCGATCACCACCGCCGCACCCGCCTTGACCGCGGCTTCCAGATGATCCAGCGAGGCGGCCGCGTTCGTGAAATCCAGCGTGACCGTGCCGGGTCGCGCGAGCGCTTGGTAGTCGTCAGTGATTTTGATTCCGAGCGGACCGATTCCGGCGAGGTCGCCTGCATCGGCGCCGACTGAGGCGACGCCGGCGGCCTCGACCGCGCCGACAATCTTATGCGCCGGGTCGTGCGCGCCGAGTGCGATCAGCATCCGGCCCATCCGGCCCGCTGCTCCCGCGACGATCAGATTCGCCATCAGAGATTCACTCGCCTGGGATCGGGGCGCCGAGTTCGCCTAAGCGCGTCGGTCAGGCCGCAGGCGCTTCAGCCGCGGGAGCCGCTGCGGGAGCTGCACTCTTGCCGGTCTTGGCGGCGTAATGCTCTTGGCACAGGCTCAGCCGATAGCGTTTTTTGCGGCACTTCTCGAAGGTGCAGGTCTTGTAGCGTCCCTTGGGCATTTCGCCCGCCTTCCACAGGCGGTAATGCTTGCGGCAATAGCCGTGTCCCACCGCGTCATGCTTGCAGTCAGTTGCCTTGCAGGTACCTTTACTTGCCATGAATCCCCGTTCGACAGGCCGTTTGGAAAACGGCCTTTACATCGCAATTTAGCAGTTCAACGACCATAGCGTTTGGCGCCGGTTCTTCATAGGGGCGCGCCGCATCGCCGCGGCCAGGAGCATCGCGCCCGGCTCAATCGGCGGACCGGAGGATCCGGTAAACCGATTCAAGTTCGCCGAACGCGTCGATAACCTCCGCGCGGTCGATGCGCACCGCTTCGCGCACGGGCCATCCGAAGCCGGCGTCGATTTGACCGGACTTTTTTCCGAGCGCGGCGCGCATCGCGTCGAGGAATTCTTCCCCGGCGGGCCGCGCTTCGGGCATCGCGGCGAAGTCCCATCGGTCGTAGCGGGCGATCTTCGTGCCGCGCAGCGATTTTGCGAGCGCGGCCGATTTCTCGCCGATCCGGCGCGCCATCTCGATGCGATGGTCGGCTTCCGGCTTGACGACCACGCGCGCGTGCAGGCCGAGGCTCGAGATGCACAACGCAAGATATGCGAAACGCTTGTAGCCTTTTGGCGACGGACCCCACGCCGCCCAGGTTTCCGCCGGAGGATTGACCGTGCGCCGCATATGCTTGGCGACGTGCGGAAAAAACTCGAGGTGCAGCTTGCGGGCGAGCCCGGGGGCCAGCTCCGCGCCCAGCCGCGCAAGCCGCGGCCGCACACGCGCGCCGATTTGCTCCATCCGGGCGCTGAAGCCTTCGATCTCGAAGACCCGAAAATCACGGTGCGAAAATCCCAGCGATGCCACGATCGATACTCCTCCCCCTATTTCGTCCCTGTCCGGGATCGCTTCCGTTGTTTGGCCGGCCGCGTTGAAGCCAACGCACGGTCGTCTAGCGCAGGAGTTTAGCGTTTTGTCGGCACGATCGCGTAACGGCGCGACGACTCGCGTGCGCACGGCCGCAATGAAGCAACGCCATTCGTTTTTTTGGTGTCGGATGTCCGTGGCGCAAGGCTTTGTCGCGACCGCCGCGAGCGTGGTATGACCAGACGCACAAACCGCGCGTCATGGAGCGCGGAAATTTTCAATGCGAGTGAGGTCCTGACGATGGCGGTGAAGATCGAAGGAACCTGTGATCCAAAATTCAGTCGCGTCAAAGAGGCGTTCGCGGCCAATTTCGACTGCGGCGCCGAGGTCGGCGCGGCGGTCGCGTTAACCCTGGATGGAAAGCCGATCGTCGATCTGTGGGCCGGCCATGCCGACAAGGAAAAGACGCGCCCGTGGACTCGCGACACGATCGCCAATGTCTATTCGACCACCAAGGGCCTGACCGCGATCTGCGCGCATCGCCTGGTCGATCAGGGCAAGCTCGATATCGATGCTCCGGTGGCGAAGTACTGGCCCGAGTTCGCGGCGGTGGGAAAAGAAAAAATTCCAGTTCGATTCCTGCTCTGTCATCGTGCTGGCCTTCCCGCGATCAGCAAAACTCTCGCGCCGGAGGCATTGTTTGACTGGACCTTGATGTGCTCGGCATTGGCCGAACAGAAGCCGTGGTGGGAGCCAGGCATGCGCCACGGCTATCACGCGCTGACATTCGGATGGCTGGTCGGCGAGGTGATTCGCCGGATCACGGGCAAGTCGCCTGGAACTTATTTTCGTGACGAGCTCGCGCGGCCGCTCGGACTCGATTCCCATATCGGGCTCGGCGCGGAGTACGATGCGCGCACCGCGAACCTGATTCCGTCGCCGCCACCCGCGCCCGGCGAACCCAATCTGTTCGCCGAGGTCCTGAAGAATCCCGAGTCGGTGACCGCGAAAGCTTTCGCCAATCCACCCGTGCTCGGATCGCCCGGCCTGGTGAACAGCCGCGCCTGGCGCGCGTCCGAGATCCCCGCCGCCAACGGCCACACCGACGCGCGGTCGCTGGCGCGGCTGTACGGCGCGCTGGCGCGCGGCGGCGAGGTGGACGGATATCGCGTGCTCACCCCGGAGAGCATAGTGCGATGCCATAGCGAGCAGGCGAGCGGACCGGACGAGGTTCTGTTCATCTCGACGCGCTTCGGGCTGGGGTTCATGATGTCGCAGCCCGGCGCGGCGCTGGGGCCCAATCCGCGGTCGTTCGGTCATCCGGGCGCAGGCGGATCGCTGGGCTTCGCCGATCCCGACGCGAAAATCGGCTTCGGGTACGTGATGAACCGGATGCAGGCGGGGCTGCTGATCGATCCGCGGGCGACCGCGATGATCGATGCGGCGTACGCATCGCTCTGAGGAAGCAGGGGACGGTCCGCGCGCGGGATAGGGATGGGATATGGACTAGAGTCCGGCGGATTGATGCAGCGCGCAGCGCAGCTTGAAGAAGTGCGTCATCGAAGTCATGTAACGCACCCGCCACGCCGAAGCCATTTTGCCGTTCTTGAGATTCACATTGTAGCGTGATCCGATCAGGCTGTAAGCCTTGCGAATCCGTTTGAACAACTCGTCCGATGAGCCTGAGGTGACGCCGTTGACCGCGCCGATCTCGGTCATTAATTCCTTGCTGTAGGCCGCCAGCGCCACCAAGCTGTCGGCGAACAGTTCGTCGCCTTCCTTCAGATGGCTCGAGAAGGCCCCCTCCATGAACGCCGTCATCGAGGCCTTTTCTCCCACTAGCCCGCCGTAAATGTAATGGCCAAGTTCGTGGCCGAGCGTGGCGGCGACGGCGGCGGGATGATGGGCGGTGTTGACGAAGATCACGAACTTGCTGTTGTCGCCGATATTGGTGCGGCAGAAAAAGCCGCGCAGCGAAAGGCCGGCGCCCTGCCGATATGGTTCAGCGCGCAGCTCGATCTCGCGCGGGCCGAATTTGCGGAACAGCCGGTCGATAACCTCGGGGCTGTCAAGATTGTTCCAGCGGCCATCGTACGACTTGATGTCGGTGTCGATTACCCGCGCGAGCTCGCGAATCAGATGCTTTTCAGGCATCGCGGGCTCTTCGAGATAATTAGCGGACAGAACTTTCTTTAGATCGGTGAGCTGCCCAAGCACCCTTTTGCCCATTGAATCGAACGGCACTTTGATTTCGTCGAGCAAACGCGCAATCAGGCTGTCCACCTCGCGCGAGGCCATCGCGTCAGGTTCGCGGCTCGAGATGCGTTTGCCGAGATCAGGCGTGATAAAGGCTGCACTCATACGGGCACCAAGTCCCTACACGAAACACGCTCTCTCAAAGTCAGAGAGTAGTATTATCAGAACTAAATGGCGACACAAGCGAATCAATTGCATTGGTGCATGCGCAAATCTCGTGCCATACCAGTTAAAGGGCCTCTCAAGGACCGCACCACTAGATATGGAATACGTCGGCACCCGCGCAGTGCCATAATGCAACCGCCAGGGCCGGCTTTGTCGCAGCCGCGCGACACTTCCTGTGCCGTGTCGATGGCGAACCGAGTATGGCGGAGGTGTCATGGCTGCATGTTTTCAGGACATGATCGCGTCAGCGGGCGATCGCGCCGCGATTACGTTGTCAGCGCCTGCCGAACGGTGTTGAGGATATACAAGAAATCCCGCGCGCTTCTGACCTGGCCCATCAGGGCGACACCAGCGAGCATCTCCATCTCCTCCGCGGTCACACGCATCGAGCGCTGAAGGTGGTTATTGCGCCGGAATTCCTCCCACGCCGAGGTGGCTGAAGTCTCGGCGGGCGCCGCGACGATCGCCTGCGCCTTGGGATTGGCCAGGAAGAAGAGTTCTCTGCGATCGAAGCCGAGCACGTCGGCAAGCCGCGCTACGATTTCCTCTGACGGATGCCGTTTGCCCGACTCGAGATGGCCTATGTATGGCGTCGAAGTAGCAATCCGGTCCGCCACTTCGCGCTGGGTCAGATTCGCATCCCGCCGCCGCTCGCGAATCACTTCGCCAAATGCTGCCTTTCCCATTGCTATTCCCGTCTCCTTGTGGCGCGATGCGGTCCAGTCCCGGCTTGACTCATCCCGGATGATATCAGGCGTGCTTCTGGAGCGGCCGTGCGCGAGAGAGTCATGTTCCTCACCGGTGTCATCGCTGATTCGCGTTATCCGCGGAACTTTCCTTTTGATTGGAATTCGTACGGCCCGGTCGCGGCAGGCAGTGATGTGCAAGCCCGCGGAGGTCCGCGCCGCGTGCGCGCTCGGGCGCCTTCACGAGCTGGCGGGGCTTGCGCTCCGGCGCCGCTACCATCGTTTGATAGGCGCTCAACTGGCGCCCCAGCTCAATGCTGTAGCAGGGCGCGCACAGCGGGGCGCAGAAGCCGGTGTCACCCGCGCCGGCGCATCGGTAACGGACGCCGCAGGCAGCGCAATGATGCGAATGCGGACGCAGCACCGCACCGGCGGCGGCCTGCCCGGGATCGGGGCATGGCAGTGGCAACAACTCCAGCATCGGGCCACACACAGCGAACCCGGGAGAGTTTTCGGCCGCGCGCGCGCCCACCGCTTTGCGGGATGTTTTCATCACTCCGCATTGTTCCCGTAATCCTACAATCTGTCAAGTCCGATAAAACGTACTGTAGGGCGGCTTTGTTTGGCTGAGGCGCGCCGATTCGCGCGCAAGCGGGTGTGCCGCCAGCACGGCAGCGGGGCTGCGAGGCGCAGCGCCGTTCACTCGAGCGTTGCGATCCGCGCGACGACGCGATCGACGAAGACTCCGGCCGAGCCCAGGTATCCGGCCGGGTCCAGCGCGCGCAGGATCTCCTCGCGCGGCAGATGGAGGCCAAGCTCCGCGTCCTCGGCGATCACTTCGCCCAGCGCGCGCTTTTGGGCGCGGGCGCGATCGCAAGCTTGCGAGACCGCATGATGCGCGTTGGCGCGGCCCATCGCAGGGGTCAGCCGCGCGGCCAGCGCTTCGGCCATGATCAATCCGCCGCTCGCGTCCAGGTTTTGGCGCATCCGCGCCGGATCGGCGATCATCCCGGCGGCGAGTTCGTGCGCGCGCGCGAGCGTGCCGGCGCTCAGCACGAAAATTTGCGGTATCGCGAGCGCTTCGCTCTGCCAGGGACCGGTTGCGCGTTCGTGGTCCTGGGTCATGGCGGAGAACATGATCGGAACCAGCGCGTGCACCGCGCGGGATGCGGCAAGGATATACTCGCTCAGGATGGGATTGCGTTTTTGCGGCATCGTGCTCGACGATCCCGTGCCGAAGGTGTACGGCTCGAAGACCTCGGCGACTTCGGTTTGTCCCAACAGCGTGATATCGAGCGCGAATTTCGACACGCTGCCGCACACCATCGCGAGCAGCGCGGCGGCCTCGGCGAATCGGTCGCGGGCCGTGTGCCAGGGAAGATCCGCCGCCCGAAGGCCGAGCTCCCGCGCGAGCGCATCGGCGACCTTCCATCCGTTTGCGCCGATCGAAGCGAGGGTGCCCGCCGCGCCGCCGAACTGCACCACGAAAATCCGCTCGGCGGCCTGGTCGATACGCGCGACGTGCGCGGCCAGGGGCGCAGCCCACATCGCGCACTTGAGGCCGAACGAGGTGGGGACCGCGTGTTGAAGATGCGTTCGCCCGGCAATCGGAGTATCGCGATAGCGCCGCGCATGTTCGGCGAGCGCGCGTGCGGTCGCGATCAGATCGCGGCGGATGATCGCGGCGGCGCGCCGGATTTGCAAGACCATCGCGGTATCGACGATATCCTGGGTGGTCGCACCCAGATGAACGTAGCGGGCGGCGTCGCCACCGGCCGCGGCGGCCAGCTCCGCCACCAGCTCGACGACGGGATATCCGACTACGCGCGTGCTGGCGGCGATTTTATCGATCGACAGGATCTCCGGCCGCGCCGCCGCGGTGATTCTCGCCGCCGCCTCGGCGGGAACCATCCCAAGCGCGGCCTCGGCGCGCGCAAGCGCCGCCTCGACCTCGAGCATCGCGGCGAGCTGCGCGCGATCGGACATCAGGGCGCGCATCTCGTCGGTGCCGAACAGCGAGCCGAAGATTTGCGAGTCGGCGGGATTAACGCTCATCAAGATAGTTCTGCGTCTTTGGGCGATCGTTTCGCAAGTGCCGCGAATCGCGCCGCCGCGCGGGCCTAAGTCATCAGCATGATCAGCAGCCCGCCGGCTACGATGAAGCCGCCGCCGAGGAGGATCCGATCGTCGGGAATCTGCCTGAACAGGATGAAGGAAATCACCTGCGAGACCACGAAAAACACTGCGATATAGACGCCCATCAATCGATTGAAATCAAGTCCGCTCTTGTTGACCACGATTCCATAAGCGAACAGCGTCAGGCCGCCCGCCGCGATCGCCGCGACCCGTCCGTCAAGCCCGATTCGCACCAATGCGTCGCCGCCGACCTCGAGTCCGGCGGCGGCAATCAGGATGAGTAGCGTCCTTAAAATCACCGCGTCCTCCGCCACGCGATAGCCGCGCGGTTGTCATGCTGAGATCAAAATCCGCGCTTGCAAATTCCGAATGCGCGGAATGCGGCGCCGCCCGTGACGCGCGTCACGCCGCGCGCAGCGGAAGCCCCGCCTTGCGATAGACGTCGTCGATAATCCGCATGCTGACCACGCCGTCGTGCCCGTCCGTCGGCATCGCAGGCCCTCCGCGGATGGCGGCGGCAAAGGCGCGCAACTGATAGGTGTAAGTGGAATCACCATCGAACTTCTCGAGGTTCTCGCCCGCGGCGGTCTTGAGCGTCAGCTGATGCCCGCGATGCGGCGCGAGCGGATTGGTCACCGACAGGCTGCCGCGCTTGCCATGGGCCGCGAACGTGATGACCATCGGCGCAGTCGTCTCCATCGAGCAGCTCATGTGCGCGGCGGCGCCGCCGGGCAGCTCCAGCTCGGCCTCCATCGCCACGTCGATGCCGGGCGCGCCAATCCGCGCCCGTGCGCTCTTCACGGCCGGAGTCATTCCCGAAAAATGCCGAATCATGTGCAGCGGGTAGCAGCCGAGATCCATCGTCGCGCCACCGGCGAGGCTGAGATCGTGGCGGATATCGGTCGGCACAATGAATGGAATCGAAAATGTCCCTTCGATGCGCTCGAGCGTGCCGAGCGTGCCGGCGCCGATAATCTCGCGGATGCGCGCCGCGAGCGGATGGTAGCAGTAGTGGAACGCCTCGATCAGCAGACTTCCGGTTTGGTCGGCCGCCTCGGCCATCCGTTGCGCTTCGGCGGCGTTCGAGGCGAGCGGCTTCTCGCACAGGACGTGCTTGCCGGCGCGCAGCGCGCGAATCGTCCATTCGCAGTGCAGCGAGTTGGGAAGGGGATTGTAAATCGCGTCGAGGGCCGGATCGTTGATGAGCTCATCGTAAGACGAGAGCACGCGCTCGATTCCGTGTTTTTTGGCGAATTCCGCGGCGCGGGCGGGATCGCGCGCCGCGATTGCGCTGACGACAACGTCCTCGAGCAAGCGGGCGGGTTTGATCAGCGCCTCAGGTGCGATTCGCGCCGCCCCGAGCAGTCCAATTCGCAATTTTCCGGCTTTCATCGATGTTTAGAATCGCGTATCGCCGGGCGCGGCGCAATTGCTCCGCGCCATCTTGCGTGGAGATGCGCGCCGCGGGCATCGGCGATTGCGACGGCTGGCAACCGGACGGAACCTGGCTACCTGCGCAGTAATTCTTGCGCGTTACAACTGAGAATCTTTTCTTCGTCGCGCGCGCTCAGACCGAGCGCTTTGACTTCTTCAACCGGATGAGCCAGTCCCGCGGGCAATGGATAATCGCTGCCGAGCACGAAATGATCGGCGCCGTAGGATTTTACCAAGTGGCCCAGCATCGCGCGGTCGTGGGAGATGATATCGAAATAAAATTGCGCGACGTACGTCGATGGCGGGCGCGGAATTGCGCTGCGGCACTCCGGTACCAACCGGTATCCCATGTCGAGGCGCCCGACGATTGAAGGCAGCGCGCCGCCGGCATGATAGAGAACAATTCGCAGCTTGGGATGGCGTTCGAGTACGCCGCCGTAAATCAAAAGCGCCGCCGCCAGGCCGGTGTCGTACAGGTTGCCAACGAGATTGCCCAGGAAGTAACGCGCGAGCGCGCCGGTCGGAGCTGCTTCGAACGGATGGATGCAAACCACCATGCCAAGCGCCTCGGCCGCGGCCCAGAAGATCTCGAAATCAGATTCATCGAGCTGGCGCTCGATTGCCTTCGGAGGGATCTCGACTCCCCGGAGTCCGAGCTTCGCGGCGCGTTCGAGTTCGGTGGCCGCGGCGGCCGGAGTCTGAATGGGCACTGATGCCAATGGCACGAAATGCGCAGAGTCGCCGCGCGCGAGCGCCGCCATCGCGTCGTTGTTCACTTGCGCGATTGCGAGGCCAGCGGCGGCTTCGACATCGGGGTACATCAGGAATGGGACGCATGAGATCGCCTGGGCGGCGATACCCTCGCGCGCCATGTCCTTAAGGCGCGCATTGGCGTTCGAGATCGGTCCGTCGATCGGGCGCATCGCCTTTTCCTGGATCAGGAAAAACCTGCGGCCTTCACGCTCGACGATTCGCGTCGCGTAATGGCTTCCCTCGCGCGCCAGATGATCGATCACCTCGGGCGCGATGAAGTGATTGTGCATGTCGATGACATCCATGCGCCCTCCGTGAAAATGGGAAGTCGTGCGGTTACAGGATGAAGCTGATCTTTCCGTGCGGGCGCAGCGCTTCGTTATCCAGGATGGCTCTGCGCTCCTTTATTTTCAGGATTCCGCCGGCGCGAACCAGTTTGTATTCGTAGCGGCCGATGTAGGTATCGACCGATTCGTACCGCATCCTGTGCACCGCGAAATTCGCGCTCACGGCGATGGAATCGCCGTCGGCGCCGATCACGCGCACGTTCGCGATCATCCGGCGCGTCCGCGAGCGCGGATTTTCCGCCCAGGCGGATTTGCCGAGCAGTTGCTTGACCCGCGAGCGAATCCGCACCGCGTCGTCGGCGATGATGAACAGGGTATTGCGCGCGTCGCCTTCGGGAGTGTCAGTCGGCGGAACCTGATAGATCGCGTCTTCAGTCAGCAGCTCGAGCCATTCTTCCAGGCGCCATTCGTCGAGCAGCGCGGCTTCCCGGTAGAGAAGATCCTCGACTTCGCCGCGGCCGGGCAGTTCGATCGCACTCATGCCGCTTTTCTCGCTCGGCGAATCTGAGGCTCGGTCATCATCTGATTCCATCGCCGCCAAAAGGCCCGCATCTGCGATTCGTCAGTGATCGAAGGAATCTCGCGCTTCATGCCGCGCGAAATATCAGACCACGCCACTTCACGATTAGCGAAACCCCGCTGGCAGGATTCCAGCATCTCGATGTCGTCGGGCGTGGCGAACCCGCCGGGGCCGAGGAAGGTCAGGAAGTTATCGAGGCGCAGCGCGGAGTCCTCCGCGCACTCGTCGATCGGCGCGAGTGCCCACGCGTTGACCTCCATGTAGTCGGGAGAGATCGGATAGAAGGTGCGCACGGTAATCGCCATGATGTCGTTGATCACGAGGTTGGGGAAAATTCCGAGGTTGCGGCTGGTCTCGCAGATGCGCCGCGCGCGCTCCGGACCAAAGCGATCGTCGAAGCGGCGGCGCACTTCGGCGAAATGAGCCTTTCGGTTTTCTCCGAATGGCGCGACCCAATGCGCGATCGGGCGGCCCCACGCACTCTCGTACTCGACGACCGCGTGGCCGTTGCCAAGATCGACCGCCCGCTGCCGGGGCGGGGCCGACATATCGCGTGCTTTGAAATCGATGCCGATGTCGGCAAGGAAACTGAAATAGCGCTGATGGGTCGGCAGGCCGTGATAACCGTCGTAGCTGTTCTCGACCAGCAACTTCCAGTTGGCGCGCGCGCTATATGCCTGCTGCCCGGCAACGATCTTCATTCCCAGTTCCGATTGGTCCGCGACCAGGTCCAGATACTCCCTCGCGCCGGCCAGATAGTCATATAGGCTTTGCGCCGTGCGATCGAAGCAGGCGAAGATGAAGCCTCGATAACTCTCGACCTTGGGTGGTGCGACCAACCCCATATCCTCGCGCTTGAAAGACTCGCTATACGAATCCTCGCCGGGTATACCAACCAGTTGGCCGCGCGAGTTGTAGGTCCACGCGTGATAGGGGCATTGGAAGGTTTTGGCGTTGCCCGATTTCTGCCGGCAGACCATCGCGCCGCGATGGGTGCAGGTGTTGAGCAGCACCCGAACGGCGCTGTCATCGCCACGCACCAGGATCATCGGACGTCCCACGACATTGCGCGACCGATAATCTCCGGCGTGCGGTACTTCGGATTCGTGGCCGACATAAATCCAGCACTTGTCGAAGATGCGCCGCCGCTCCTGCTCGAGACACCCCGGATCGGTGAACGCGCGGCGATCGACTCGAAACAGTCCCGCGTCTTGATCATCGATGATGAAGTTCTCAGCCGATTTTTCCATGATGGTTGCTCCGCAGTGGCCGCGTCCGCTCAGCTCCGCTTCGCGGCCGGATCCCATGCCCAATATTGTGCGATCGCTCCCGCATCGACCCGAAGATCAGTGCCCGTGATCATCTCCGCGTCGTCCGATGCCAAAAACGCAGCCGCTTGTCCATAGTCATGCGGACTCGGCAGCTTCTGCATCGCCACCCGGCTGCGAAACGGCTCGAACGCCTGCTTGAGCCGATAGGATTGATCCCGGTCCGGCACTTTGCGGCCCCATCGCGAGGCGCGCTCCAATGATTCCGACGGATCGGTCGCGGTCGGCGTCAGGCTATTGACGCGGATACCGTGCGCGATCAGCTCCATCGCGGCCGAGCGGGTGAAATTCAAAAGTCCGCTCTTGGCGGTGCAGTAGGCGATGTTATTTGGCTCGCCCTGATGGCCCGCGGTCGAGATGATATTGATGATGCTGCCCCTGCGGCCCTGTTCGATCATCAACTTTGCGACGTGCTTGGTGAATATGAAAGCTCCCGTCAAGATGATTGCGAGCTGGCGCTGCCAATCGCCGAGCGGCATGTCGATGACGCCCTGCTTGTTGAAGATGGCGGCATTGTTCACCAGGATATCGATACCGCCAAACGCTTCGCGCGCGGCCGCGACCGCCGCGATCACCTGGCGCTCGTCGGTAACGTCGCAGATCGCGGCCGTGGCGCGGGCATTGATACTGGTGAGGTAGCGGGCGCAGTCCTGCGCGTTTTCGGCGCGCGAATCGACGCATACGATCGCGGCGCCCGCGGCGGCCAGGGCCTCGGCGATGCCGCCCCCGATATTGGCGCTGGTTCCGGTAACCAATGCGACTTTTCCGCTGAGTCTCATCTCGGCTCCCCGCGAAATCCGGTTAACGCGGCGGCGGCGCAACCAGGAAACATTTAGAGGAATTGAAAATCCAGGTGTCGATGAATTCGGTCTCCGCCGGCTTGCGCCGAAGTTCGGCCAACGCTCCCGCCAAGCACATCCAGTTGAGGATTTCCTGCTGACCGCTCGTCTCGACTGAGGACGCGGGATAATTCCGCCACGCGTCGTAGTTTCCCGTGCGCAACGCCTCGAACAGCGTCAGATCGGCGGGCGTATCCGGATAGAGGTAATGATTTTTCTGGGTCAGAAACGCGTGCGACCATCCCGACGACGCCATCAGCACCACCCGCCACGGACTGGCCGCGAAGATGCGCGCGGTCGCCGCGCCAAGGTCGAACAAGCGCCAGGGGGTCGGCGCGGGCGGATCGAGCTGCGCCTGCGAGGGCCGATTCTCGAACATCGGCAAACCGCCGCGCTGCGCGATTACCTTGCGGCCGTAACAATTGATCGCGAACGGAATTATCGGATACGCAAATCCCGCGCGATCGTAATCGAGGTACATCACCGCGTTTGCGAACGCGTGACCCAGCGGATGATGCAGCGGCTTATAGGAATAAGCGGTATCGAATCCCGCCTCGATGAGGCCGGTGGCAAGGTACTTCGCCGCCTCCACGTTGCCGGCCGAACGAAACTTTTTTCCCGCGGGCTCATCCCAGACGTTGTTGGCCGGCGGTCCGAACTCGAAAGATTCGTGCGCATAGATGCAGTATGGCGGAACCACGTCCTCGCGGAAATTCTCGTACTGATCATCGCCCCACATTACGATGAAGTCGGGACGGAATTCGTCGATTCGAGCGCGTGTCTTGCGCAGCGATCGAAGCAGCCGCTCGCGATGATTGCGCGCCGCCGCAACACCGTCGTCGGCGCCCCATTCGCGCCGCATCGCTTCGGGCCAGCCTTCGGGGCGCCGGTACTGTTCCGGCAGTTGCGGATTTTGGAGCATCCGCTTCAGAATCCACGCCATGGCCTCGTCGCGTCCACCGAGCGGCGGATAGTGGGTTATTCCGACCGCCAGAATCTCACCCAATTGCGCCCCCTCCGGCCGGCCAGTTGTGCCGGTTGTGATCGTTCGATTTCGTCACGCGCGCCCCGCTCGGGTTCCCGCCGCTATCGTCGCAAAGAACCCGCCCGCCGTACAACCCCGCGATTCGGTCTGTGTCTTAGTTCAGCGATTATGTCCGCTTTGTGGGGTTGAGCTTATACCACAACAGGTTTCCGTCTGGCCCTCCTATCGCGCTGTGGAGAGCCGGACGGAAAGCTGTCCGCGTACTCAGTGAAGCGGAAGCGAGACTCATTTATATTCAACCGGCATATTCAACCGGAACGCGTCGAACTCGACGCGTCCAAGTCCACGGCCCAAACCAGGGATCGCGCGGCCTTCCTATAGCTGATCGAGCAGTGTGTAGCTTTCCGCCACCTGAATCGGCTCCCACCACGGCAACACCGTCTGGTTTGACGATTTGGCGGTGTTTCGATAGCCTTTCTGTCAGGGCGCTTGAGTGCCCCGCGATCGATCGGAGGCCCCGTGCCACGCACTTTCGATATCGAACCGCTTGACGCGACGTTCGGCGCCGTGGTGACGGGCCTTCGGCTTGCCGCACTCGACGACGCGGTGTGGCGTGATCTCCACGCCGTCTGGCTGGAGTACGCGCTGCTAATCTTCCCCGGCCAGCATCTAAGCCGCGACGAACAGGTCGCCTTCGCCAAGCGATTCGGACCGCTCGAGTTCGACCGGGCGCCGATCAGCAACGTGAAGGCGGACGGCACGCTCATCGACGACCCCGACAACGACATCCTGAAGGTCCTCAAGGGCAACATGGGATGGCATTGCGACAGCACCTACATGCCGGTGCAGGCCAAGGGCGCAGTGTTCAGCGCCGAGGTGGTGCCGAACTCGGGCGGAGCGACGGGTTGGGCCGACATGCGGGCCGCCTACGACGCGCTCGATGGCGATCTCCGCGCGAAGGTCGAGAAACTTGCCGCGTACCACTCGCTGCGCTACAGCCAGGCGAAGATCGGGCACCATCCGAAGCCCGGCAGCGACTATAGCGGCTACGGCTTCCACGATGGCCCCGTGCCGTTGCGTCCATTGGTGAAAGTCCATCCCGAGACCGGCCGAAAGTCACTGGTGATCGGCCGCCACGCCCACAACATTCCGAACATGGACGCGGCCGAGTCCGAGCGGTTCCTGCAAGAGCTGGTGGACTTCGCCTGCCGCCCTCCGCGCGTTTATCATCACAACTGGACGCCCGGGGATGCGGTGGTGTGGGACAACCGGTGTCTGCTCCATCAGGCCACGCCGTGGGACATGACTGAGCCGCGCGTGATGTGGCACAGCCGCATCGCGGGCGACCCCGTGACCGAAGCCGCCCTCGCCTGAACGCAATGCGTCGCGCGCCGCCCCGACGCGCGCAATCTCGAGCGCGCAGGCGTGCCGCGCTCGGCCGCGATGGCGATGGTGAGCCATCGGATGGAATCAATCCTATCGGCGCTATGCGATAGCCGATGAAGCGGTGCTAAAAGATGGCGCAGTCAAGCTTGCAGCACTCCATGCATCGGAAAATGGTGCTGCTCGCAAGGTCGTACTTATTAAGAAGCGAAAAGAGGAACTCAGCCGGTGAGAAACCTGGCCCCGTTTGCGCAAGGCGATCGCCCTACAACCGGTGCTAATGCGACAATGGAACCCGAGGAGATCACAAGACTGCGAGAGCTTGTCTAAGTCTGGCTTTCTCTGTGGAAGGCCAGACAGCTGTCCGGCCTTGATTGCGATCCGAGGGGCAGCATGAGCGATACCGACTGGGCCATAATTACTAAGACTGCGGATGCGGCCAGAGCGCTTCTTGAAAGCGTGCAGACGCGCGTCGACGGCTGGCGGGCTTTTGAACGGCTGTTGCGAGAACACCCAAGATTATGGAAGCGATCGGCCACGCGCTGGCTAAAACTTGGCAGGTTGCCCACATCACTGAGAGCGCGACTCAAGCCGCGAAGCTCGTCGAGCAGTCGCCCCTCGCTTGCGTCGATATGTGTCGGAACGCGATCGTTCAATCGGTGATTCTCTTGGAAGAGCGCGAAGGGATCTTGCCTGGCCGTGGACGGACGTGGAAGGAGCGGATTGACGCTGTCGGGCGCATTCGATACCTAGCAGGATGATGAAAAAAGTGGCTTCACGGTGAATTGGTCCTTGGGGTATGAATTTTTAACTGCCGGTGGAGGTGAACAGGTGCGCTGGAAGCCGCCTGCTACGGGGTTTTGGTCCGTCGCCTGGGCCGCAGTGCGCA
>DATKSQ010000097.1:0-8355 GCA_035531615.1 Binataceae bacterium (SeqCode) | reverse complement strand
GGCAGACGGCCCATCATCTCGAACTCGAAATCGTCGGCGAGCAGATTTTCATAATCCTTCGGATCGGGCTTCTCGAAACTTTTCAGGAACGCGAGCGCGCGCTCTTTCTGTTCGGCGGAATTCATTATTTTCTCCACGGCGCAAATGCGGATGGCGCCTCAGCGGTTCGGTTTGCGGTACACCAGCACCGAGCATGGCGCATTGCGCGCGATTTTTTCGGCGACCGAGCCGATCACCAGGTACTCGGCTCCGGTACGGCCATGCGTCGCGAGCACGATCAGATCAATCTGGTTCTGCCGCGCATACTCGCACAGCTTGACCACCGGCGCGCCGGTTATCACCGCGGTGAAGATTTTGGGCGAATTGCCGAAGTCGGCCTTCTTGATGCGCGCGAGTTCCTCTTCGGTCTGCTCAGCCAGCGCGGCCGTCCGCGTTATCTCGGTGGATTGCTGCTCGAGAAAGCTGTGATGGGGCGCGACTATGTGCACGATATGCAGCTCGGCGCCAAGATCCTTGGCGAGATCCCACGCGCTGTGCAACGCGTCCATCGAAAATTTCGAGAAGTCGATCGGCGCAAGCACCTTTTTTACATTTTGAATCATCGTTGCCTCCGGAATCTGCAATTATCACGGCTTTCGCGCGTGCTGCAAACCCTCGCGATTATGTGCAATTATCGCCGCGAAAGATCCCGCGCCGCGCCGCGCGGCGCAATTGGCATCGACCAGAGGCTTCGCAATGAAGGCAACCATTTTCCACGGTCCCCGCGACGTGCGCGTCGAGCGGGTCCCCGACCCTGAAATCACCTCGCCGTCGGACGCGATCGTCCGGATCACGCGCGCCGCCATCTGCGGCTCCGACCTGCACCCTTACCAGGGCGAGATGCCCGTCGAGCCCGGTTTCGTGCTCGGACACGAAGGCGTCGGCGTGGTCGAGGAGCTCGGAAACGGCGTAACCCAACTGCGCAAGGGCCAGCGCGTCGTGGTTTCGGGATTGGTCGCGTGCGGCAACTGTTTCTTCTGCCGGCGCGGACAGCCGTCGCAGTGCGCGATTGCGGGTTCCGCCGTATTCGGCTTCGGCAAGAACGCGGCTGGTAAGCTTGGTGAGCTCGGCGGTGAACAGTCCGAGGCGATCGCGGTGCCGATGGCCGACTACACCTGCTATCCACTGCCGGAGGGCGTCGATGACGACGCGGCGGTGTTTCTGGCCGATATATTGCCGACCGCGTTCTTCGGCGCGCTCAATGGCGATATTCGCCCCGGCGACACGGTCGCGATCTTCGGATGCGGCCCGGTGGGACTGTGCGCGATTTTGGCCGCCCATCTGTTCGGTCCCGCCGAGGTGATCGCCGTCGATAGCGTCCCCTACCGGCTTGATCTGGCGCGCAAGCTCGGCGCAACCGCCGTCACGCTCGCCGAAGCGAAGCAGAAGATCCTCGACCGCACCGACGGCCGCGGCGCCGACGTCACGATCGAGGCGGTCGGAAACGAAAGCGCGCTCAACGCGTCGTTCGATAACGTGCGCGGCGGCGGAACCGTCTCGATGATCGGCGTGCCGGGACAGCCGCTCTACAACTACCCGATCATGCTGGCCTTCCAGCGCGATCTGACCTTCCGGGTCGGCCTGGCCAATATCCGCGCGCATATCCCGCAGCTCGCGACGCTTATCGAACACCACCGGATCGATCCGCGCCCGATCATCAGCCACACACTGGGGCTCGATGAAACTCCGCACGGCTACAAGATTTTCGATGCGCACACCGAAGGCGCGATCAAGATCCTCATCAAACCGTAACCCCCGCGGCGAGCGGTCTAATCCACCCGAGAAGCGAAAGGTAATCCAATGGCAGACGAATTGATTAAAGTCAGAGTCGAAGGCGAAATCGCATACTTGGGGCTCAACCGCCCCGACAAACGCAACGCGGTCAGCGGCGCGATGCTCGAGGCGCTGCCGCGCGCGCTGCAAGAGGTCAATCGGCCGGAAGTACGCGCGATCATTCTTTACGGCGAAGGCCAGGTCTTCTCCGCCGGAATCGATTTCATGTCGCTGGCGAGCGACACCGGTGCGGCCGCGGCGCCCGGCGGCGGGTCCGACCTCGCGCGCTTTCGCCACTTCGTCGGCGAGTCGCAGGCCGCGCTGTCCCGGATGGAATCGATCGAGAAGCCCGTCATCGGCGCGCTGCACGGCTACGCCGGCGGACTTGGACTCGAGATCGCGCTGGCCTGCGACGCGCGGATTGCAGCCACCGGCACGCGCCTGGGGATGCCCGAGACCCGGATCGGATTGGTGCCCGACGTTGGCGGCACCACGCGGCTGACGCGCACGGTAGGCTACGCGCGCGCCAAAGAATTGATCATGACGGCAAGGCTTATCGACGCCGATGAGGCGCTGCGCATCGGATTGGTGAACCGGGTCGTCGAAACCGGCAAACATATCGCCGCCGCCGAAGAGCTGGCGCGCGAGATTGCGCGCAACGCTCCGGTCGCGGTGGGGTTGGCCAAGCGGATAATCGACCGCGGCCACAACCTCGACAAGCAGACCTTCATGGAACTTGAGGCGCTTGCGCAGAGCACGCTCCTGATGACCGAGGATTTTCGCGAGGGCGCGCGCGCGCTGGCCGAGCGCCGCGATCCGAAGTTCAAGGGCCGCTAGCGTCGCCACGGCGCGGGGAATTCGCCGCGTTCGAGGAAGCGCACGTAATCGGCAAGGATCTCCGCGTGATCGAATGCCAGCGGCGTGGGCGGATTGCGCGGGTCGCAAAGCGCGGCGTTTTTGGCGTCGTCGTCGGCTCGCGGCGTGCCGGTTGCGCGCGCGACATAGACCACCGTGATCGTCTGCCCGCGCGGATCGCGCTCGGGGCGCGAGTACACGCCCAGCAGCGCACGCAGTTCGACTTCGAGCGAGATCTCCTCGCGCGCCTCGCGCACCGCGGCCTGCTCGACGGTCTCGCCAAAATCGACGAACCCGCCGGGAATCGCCCATCCGAAGGGGAAATTGCGCCGCTCGATGAGCACGATGCGATCGCCAATTTCGGCAATCACATCGGCGGCAATCGGTGGGCATTGCGGACGTGGCATCGGCATAACTTATCATGCTGGCGCGCTCGCGCCGAAGCGCAATCGCCGTTGGCGGCGCGCGGGCCGGTTGACAAGCCGCGACGCTCCGCACAAAGTTCGGAGCAATTATGCGAGTTGCACGTCTGTACGATTTTGGCGATATCCGCGTCGAAGAGGCCGCGCGTCCTGAACCCGGGCCCGATCAGATCGTCGTCCGCACCACCGCCTGCGGCATCTGCTCGGGCGACATCATGCCCTGGTACATCAGGCGCAAGGCGCCCCTGGTGCTCGGGCATGAGCCGGTCGGAGTGGTCGCCGCGGCGGGCGCGGAGGTGCGCGGCTTCAAGCCGGGCGACCGCGTGTTTGCGCATCATCACGCGCCCTGCTTTCAATGCCCCGCCTGCCGGCGAGGCGAGTACGTGCAATGCGCCACCTGGCGCGCGACCAATCTGCGCCCGGGCGGGATGGCGGAATACTTTCTGGTCGAAGCGCCCAACCTGCGCGACACGCTCCAGCTTCCCGACCAGATCGACGACGCCAACGGAGTCCTGATCGAGCCGGCGGCGTGCGTGGTCAAGTCGCTCGTGCGCTCGGGACTAAAAAAGGGTGAATCGATTCTGATCATCGGGCTCGGGATTATGGGCATGATGCACGTCAAGCTGGCGCGCGAGCTAGGCGCCGGATTCATCATCGGCGCGGACCTGTTCGAGACTCGCGCCGCGCGCGCACGCGAGCTCGGCGCCGACGCCGCGATTGTCGTGGCCGGGGACAATCTGGCCGAACAGGTGCGTGAGGTGACTAACGGCGCGATGGCGGACGTGGTAATCGTCGGTCCCGGCACCAGCCGCGCGATCGCGACCGGAATCGCTTGCGCGGGCAAGGGCGCGACGGTCGTTCAGTTCACCGCGACTCCGCCCGAAGACGAAATGCTAGTGCGTCCGCACGATCTGTATTTCAATGAGACGCGCCTGGCGCCGAGCTATTCGTGCGGACCAGAGGAAACCCGCGCGGCGCTAAAGCTCGTCGCGCGCGGGATTATCAGCGCGGCGGAACTGGTAACGCATCGCTTTGCCCTCGAGCAAATTACCCAGGCATACGCGGCCGCGCAGACCCCGCAATCGCTCAAGGTGATCGTGACGTTCGGCAAATAACACCTATGCACAGGTTATCGAGCGGTCTGAGTCGCCGGAACCCGGGTGCTCAGCCTACTGTGGTTTCACCCACATAGAAAAAGGGCGAATGCCTGAGCATCCGCCCTTCTTCGTCAGAGCTGAAAAAACTAACTTACGGAGTGGTCGAGGGAGCCGCAGCCGGAGCACCCGCGTCCGCGCCACCTGCCGCCGCGCCTGAGTCGGAAGCCGCCGCCTTGTGGTGGTGATGATGATGATGCATCACATGATGCTTGGGCGCCGAGGACATCGTCTTTGCCGCGATCGCCTCTGCGCGATCCGCAGCCGCCTTCGCATCGCTGGCCGCCTGCTCGACGCGGCTGGCCGCAGCCTGCGCCGAAGCCGACGCCTGCTGAGCCTTCTGGCTCGCCGCTTCCGCACGCGAGGCCGCCTGATCAGCGCGGTTCGCCGCGTTGACGGCGCGCTGCGCGGGGTCAGGCTGATTCGAGCAACCCGCCAGCAACGAAAGGGCTAATACAGCCCCGGCCAGCCCAACCAATTTCGAAGATTTCTTCATTAACCCTTCCATCTTTTCCTCCTGGAAATTGCGCGGTGCCCCGAGATTAACTGGATAAGCCACCGCGACGCGACCTATTTTTTTCTCGCACAAACCGGGGCTTCTCTGCAAGCTTACACGAGCGACATCGCCGCTGCAACGACATTTCTTGCATATGTATCGCCGAGAACCAAGAATGTGTACCTCTGGCAATTATTAACTATCGCATCCCGGCGGTAAACCCCTGAGCGCCGCTCGCACGCGCTAACCGGATGTCCAGCATTAGAGCGACACCGCATGGCAGTAACCAAAGCTTACCAACCCCTCGCTAAAAGTCCTCGCCGCCAAAATCATCCATGCCGCCCATGCCGCCCATGCCTCCCATTCCGCCCATGCCGCCCATCCCGCCCATGCCACCACCGCCCATGCCGCCCGGCATCGCCGGCGCGGGCTTGGTCCTTTGTGGCGCTTCTGCGATTGCGGCCTCAGTCGTGAGCATCAGTGCGGCCGCACTGACTGCATTTTCGATTGCGCAGCGAACCACCTTGGCCGGATCGACGACGCCGCTATCGACCAGGTTTTCATACTCCTCGGTGCTGGCGTTGAAGCCGAAGTCGCCTTTGCCTTCCAGCACCTTGTTTACCACGACGCTGGGCTCGTGCCCCGCGTTGAGCGCGATCTGGCGCAGCGGTTCGCTCATCGCGGCCGCGACCAGCTTGGCGCCGGGACGGCGCTCTTCGGACAGCCGCAGCGATTCGACCGCGCTGATCGCGCGCAGCATCGCGACTCCGCCGCCGGCGACGATTCCTTCCTCGACCGCGGCGCGCAGCGCGTGCACTGCGTCATCGACGCGCGCCTTGCGCTCCTTGAGTTCGACTTCGGTGGCGGCGCCGACCCTGATCACGGCGACTCCACCGGCGAGCTTGGCCAGGCGTTCCTGAAGTTTTTCCTTGTCGTAGTCGGAAGTGGTGTCTTCGATCTGGCGGCGAATCTGCGCGACGCGCGCCTCGAGGTCGGATTTTTTGCCCGCGCCGCCGATGATCGTGGTGTTGTCCTTATCGATCAGGACGCGGCGGCATCGCCCGAGCAGCTTGGAATCGACATTCTCGATCTTCATGCCCAGCTCTTCGGAGATCACGGTTGCGCCCGTCAGAATCGCGATATCCTCGAGCATCTCTTTGCGCCGGTCGCCGAATCCCGGCGCCTTGACGGCCGCCACCTTGAGCGTGCCGCGCAGCTTGTTGACCACCAGCGTGGCCAGCGCCTCACTCTCGACATCTTCGGCGATAATCAACAGCGGGCGTCCGGTCTGCACGATACTTTCGAGCATCGGCAGGATCTCACGCAGGTTCGAGAGTTTCTTGTCGTGGAGCAGGATCGAGGGTTCTTCGAACTCACAGGTAAGATGCTCGGCGCTGGTGACGAAGTATGGCGACAGATAGCCGCGGTCGAAGCGCATACCTTCGGAATGGTCGAGCACGGTTTCGAGTCCGCGTGCTTCTTCGACCGTGATCACGCCTTCCTTGCCGACCTTGTGCATCGCGTCGGCGACGATCTTGCCGATCTGTTCGTCGCCGTTGGCGGAAACCGTCGCGACTTGCTGCATCGTGGCGCGATCCTTGACCGGACGCGCACTGTTGCGGATCGCTTCGACGGCCTTGGCGGCCGCGGCTTCCATCCCGCGCTTCAAGTCGATCGGCGCGAACCCGGCCGCGAGCAGCGCGATCCCTTCGCGCACCATCGCGCTGGCCAGTACCGTGGCGGTGGTGGTGCCGTCGCCGGCGACATCCGAGGTCTTTTGCGCGACCTCGCGAATCAGCTTCGCGCCCATGTTCTGGAAGCGATCTTCGAGTTCAATCTCCTTGACCACCGTGACCCCGTCTTTGGTCACGGTCGGGGCTCCAAAGCTGCGCTGGATCATCACGTTTCGACCCCTGGGTCCAAGCGTGACGCGGGCGGCTTTGGCAACCAGATTGGCGCCGGCAACAATTCCGACGCGGGCTTGATTGTGCAGCTCAACCGTTTTGGCTGGCATCAGATTCTTTCTCCATCGATAGGTGCATCGTGCAGTGAGTGTTGGAAGTTTGCCGCGGCGCGCCGGACTGCGCGGTGCGTGCGCCGCTTCCAAAGTTAAGCACCGCCGGTCGCTTTGCAAGGGTTGCGCGCAATTATCTGTCCCGCTTTATGTGCCGTGACGGGCGTGCAAGGATGGCGGTTTGGAGGATCATGGTGTTGCTAAACAATCGCAAACTTTTCCGCGGCGCCACGCTGCTCGCCCTGGGGCTGTGCGGCGGACTCGGCGCCGCGATACTTTCCGCGCCAGCGGCTGGAGCAGCAGCGTCTTCGGCATTTGCTGGACGATTGCGCGCACCGCTTGCGCAATCAGGCTCCGGCTCCGATGACCAGACGGAAGTCCCTCCCGCTCAGGTCCAGAAATACATCGCCGTTTACAAGGCGACCCAATCCAATCACAGTCTCACGGTCGAGCAGGCGGCAGCTCAGCAGGGACTTACGGTCGAGCAGTTTCGCACCCTCGAAGGGCGTATCGAACGCGATGACGCCCTGCGCGAGCGGGTCCGCAAGGCTCTGCGCGGCGCCAAAAACGCCCCCGCTCAAGAGTGATATGCGGCTCCGCCGGGGCCACGATACGGCAAAGTGAAGTGGCGGAAGGAATCATCCTTCCGCCACTTGCCGCCACTTGGCGCTTAAACGTTCTGAAACTTACTTGGTGACCGAAGTCGAGAAAGCCGCTTCCAGGCGCGACACCGCGTCGTTGGCCCTGCGCACCGAATCCTCGGCGCCAGAAGCCGCATCCTCGGCCTTCTTCGCGGCGGCGTCCGCCTGCGTGGCGGAAGCCTCTGCTGAATTGGCCGCGGCCTCCGACTGGGTCGCATCGGCTTCAGCCTTGTCGCTGGCCGCGTTGATAGTCTTCATGTCCGGTCCGCAGGCGCTCAAGAACGCCGCCATCGCCAGAACTCCGAGCAGACTTGCAAACGTTTTCATCCGAAGAATCCTCCTACCAGTTCCAGTCCAACCGCCAGTTCCGGTTTTATTCCGCTGTCGAACGAGTTGGAAATATCGTGAATCTGTCCAGCGCTCCTTGGAATAGTTACAAATCGTTTTGATCAACGCAAGGCTGAAAGAATCCGCGGCGCCAAAATCCACAGGATTAGACATATTGCTCCGGGCGCGGTTGACAGGCAAAACTTGCTACAGTTATGGTCCGATAGGTGAACCCCGCAAGGTTCGGGGGCGCCCTAAAATTTCCACCGTGCTTTTTTGAGGTCGGGGTCAGCGGATGTCAACGACTATCACCAGCGAGTGCATCAATTGTGGCGCGTGCGAGCCGGAATGCCCAAACACGGCGATCTATGCGGGCGGAATCGAGTGGGAGCTTAACGGAGCGATAAGCCCCGCGATCGCGCAGGATATTTTCTATATCGTGCCGGCCAAATGCACCGAGTGCGTGGGCTTTCATGATCATGAAGCCTGCGCTGCGGTGTGTCCTGTGGATTGCTGCGTGCCCGACCCGGCCAACCCGGAGACCGAGCCGGTGCTGCTCGCGCGCGCGCGGGTGCTGCATCCCGACGAGAGTTTCGCCGACGACGCGCCGTCGCGGTTCCGCAAGGCCGACGGC
>DATKSQ010000096.1:0-24679 GCA_035531615.1 Binataceae bacterium (SeqCode) | reverse complement strand
GCGAATCGCGGCGGCGGCGAGCACGCCCTGATGCGCACCGCCGACGCCGATCAGCATGTCGATTTCGCTTTCGGGACGGGTGGTGGCGATTGCGGCGGAAAGATCGCCGGCCGAGAGCAGCTTGATTCCGGCGCCGGCGCGGCGCACCTCGGCGATCAATTTTTCGTGGCGCGGACGGTCGAGGATCGCGATGCGCAAATCCTCGACATAGACACTTTTCGCATCGGCGAGCGCCTTCAGGTTTTCGGTCGGTGATCGATCCAGATCAACCACCTCCCGTCCCGCGGGACCGACCGCGATCTTGTCCATATAGGTGTCGGGGCAGCGCAGAATTTTGCCGCGCTCGGAAAGCGCGACGCACGACAGCGCATTGGGCCCGCCGGTCGCGCAGATGAGCGAGCCTTCGAGCGCGTCGAGGGCCACATCGACCTCCGGCCCCGCGCCGGTGCCGACGATTTCGCCCTCATAGAGGAACTCGGCCTCGTCGGATTTGCCCTCGCCGATGACGATCTTGCCGTCCATCGCAATCGAGTTGAGCGTCGCGCGCATCGCGTCCTGCGCCGCGCGATCCGAGGTGCGCTCATCGCCCTTGCCGATAAACCGCGCGGCGGCCAGCGCCGCGGCCTCGGTCGCCCGTGCTACTTCCAAAGCCAGATTGCGTTCCATCGCTCCTCCCGTTCAGACTTGCCGATCAAACCTGGCCTAGAACGCCACCCTTTCCCAACAGCGATTCGATAAGCCGGTATCCGTCGCTCACCTCGAGTCCCGTGCGCTTGCCTTCGTCCTCTGTATAGCGGCGATGCGCGCCACCCGCGCGCGCGTACGCCCGCGAGGTCATCAGCGCGAACGGGACCGGCTCCGGCGAGTGAGTTTTCAACTTCGACGGGGTGGCGTGATCGGGCTGCAACAGAATCGCGAACTCGCCCATCGCGGCCAGCCCCGGCAGCATCGGACCGATGATCAATTCATCGATCCGCTCGATCGCTTCCTGCTTCAGATCCGCGCGGCCCATGTGGCCGGCTTCGTCGGGCGCTTCGATATGCAGCAGCAGAAAGTCTTTGTGCCGCAGCGAGTTAAGTCCGTAGCGAGCCTTGGCCGCGTAATCAGTATCCAGAAATCCGGTCGCGCCCGGAACTTTGATCGGCTCGAGGCCAGCCAGCCGTCCGATCCCGTTGACCAGATCGACCGCCGAGATGACCGAACCCTCGACGCCGAAGCGCTCTCTCAGGGTTGGCACCGCCGGGCGCGTCCCTTGCCCCCAAAACCATATCGAGGATGCCTGCGGCTTGCCGGCGGCGCGCCGGGCATCGTTGACCGGATGCCGCGCGAGGATCGCAGCCGCGCGGCGCATGAGATCGCGCAGGCGCTCGGAGCCTTCGCCCTGCGGGAGATGGTCTTCGACTTCCTGGCCGGTGATGTCGTGCGGGGGCGTAAGCCGTGTGGCGCCGATTCCGTCGCGCCAGACCATCAGATGGCGATAGCTGACGCCGGGCTTAAACTCGATACCGTCGCCGCCAAGTTCGCGCTCGAGGTCGGCGACAATCCGCGCCGCTTCCTCGCTGGTGATGTGCCCGGCGGTAAAGTCATTCATGATCCGCGCGGAGCCTTCTCCCGGCGTGAGCGAAACCAGATTCATGCGGAACACGACGTCGCGCGGACCCATCGCAATTCCCTGGCTGGCCGCTTCGATCGGAGCGCGCCCGGTATGGTAGCGGCGCGGGTCGTAGCCGAGCATCGACATCGTGCCGACATCGCTGCCCGAGGGCATCCCGGCGGGAATCGTCGCGGTCAGGCCCAGGACTCCGCGCGTCGCGAGCAGATCCATGTTGGGCTTGCGCGCGGCCTCGAGCGGAGTTTTGCCGCCAAGCTCGTCGCACGGCCAATCGGCCATCCCGTCGCCGTGGATGATTACGTATTTCATGCGCGGTATCTCACGTTCCGGATTAGCGCGCACGCGCGCTAGCCCTCTTCGACGATTTTCATCACCTTCTTGAGGTCGGGTTCGAGCACAATCGTGTTCGAGAGATTCTTGAGCGCGGTGTCGGGGTCCTTGAGCCCGTGACCCGTGAGCGTACACACGCAAACCGAGCCCGGCTTGAGCGCGCCCGACGCGCCGTATTTCAAAAGCCCCGCGACGGAGGCCGCGGACGCGGGTTCCGCGAACACGCCGCCCGCCGCGATCAGGCGATACGCCGCCAGAATCTCGGCGTCGGTCACCATGTCGATCACGCCGCCGGATTGGTCGCGCGCGCCAGTGGCGCCCTTCCAGCTCGCGGGATTGCCGATCTTGATCGCGGTCGCGACCGTGTGCGGGTCGTCGATCGGACGGCCAATAACGATCGGCGCGGAGTCCGCCGCCTGATAACCCATCATCCGGGGCAGACGCGCGGCGCGCCCGATCGATTTATATTCTTGATAGCCCGCCCAGTAGGCCGTGATGTTCCCGGCGTTGCCGACCGGCAGGAACTGATGCGTTGGCGCGTCGCCAAGCGCGTCGCAAATCTCGAAGGCGGCGGTCTTCTGCCCGGCGATCCGATCTGGATTGATACTGTTTACCAGGCGGATTCGCACCGGGTCGCGTTCCGCAAGGTCGCGCACCACTTTCAGGCAGATATCGAAGTTGCCGATGATCTCGAGCACCCGCGCACCGTGCATCACCGACTGCGAGAGCTTGCCCAGCGCCACCGCGCCCTTGGGAATCAGCACGAAGGCGCGCAGACCCGCGCGGCCCGCGTATGCGGCCGCCGACGCGGCGGTGTTCCCCGTCGAGGCGCAGATGACGGCCTTGGCGCCTTCGCCCAGGGCCTTCGAGATCGCGAGCGTCATCCCGCGGTCCTTGAACGAGCCGGTGGGATTGGCGCCCTCGAACTTCAAGTAAACCTTTATATTTGGGCCGAGCCGCGCGGCCAGCTCGGGCGCCTCGATTAGCGGCGTGTTGCCCTCGTTGAGGGTCACGATCGGAGCATCGTCCGCGATCGGCAGGAAGCGCCGATAATGCTCGATCAGCCCGGGCCATCGCATGAGCCGCGGCGGATGATCTGGATATTGGTCCTGCGCGGCCATTGGATTACAGATTCTCCTCAATCCGGATGAATACCGGCTGCGCGTCCACCATCGATGTGCGCTCGATACGCGCAAGCGCGCGAACCAGGTTGCGCTCCGGTGCGGCGTGGGTACGCATGATTACCGGCACGGTCTTCTTTTCTCCGCGGCCCTTCTGGATGACCGAGGCTATCGAAATTCCATTGCGGCCCAAAACCGACGCGATCCCTCCCAGCACTCCCGGCACGTCGCGCGCCATGAACCGCAGATAGTATTCGCATACCACGTCGGCCATCGGCTTGACACGGGCGCGCCGGATGAGTTCGACCGGATGCCCCAGCGCGTGGGCGCGCCCGGCGCCGCCCGCGCCGCGCTCGCGCGCGATCTCCATTATATCGGCGAGCACCGCGGTCGCGCTCGGCATCCGCCCCGCGCCCAAGCCGGAATAGAGCGTGGTGCCCAGCGCCTCACCGTCTATATAGATCGCGTTGTAGGCGTCGTTGATATTGGCCAGGACGTGCTCGCGCGGCAGCAGGGTCGGATGCACGCGGGCCTCGATCGTGCCGTGGTCCTCCTTGGCGATCGCGAGCAGTTTGGCCGTGTAACCGAGCTCGCGCGCGTACGCGATATCGTCCTGGGTGATTTTTGTGATGCCTTCGGTATGGACTTGCGCGGGCTTGAGCATCACGCCAAACGCCAGCGCCGCCAGCAGGCAGAGTTTGTGCGCAGCGTCGTGGCCCCCGATGTCCAGAGCAGGATCGGGCTCGGCCAGGCCCGCGCGCTGCGCGGCGGCCAGCGCGTCTTTGAACTCGGCGCCGCGCGCGGTCATGGTGGTCAGAATCGAGTTGCAGGTGCCGTTGACGATTCCGTACACGGCGCGATGGCGATCGCCCACCAGCCCTTCGCGCAGGATGCGGATGATCGGGATACCGCCGCCGACGCTGGCCTCGAAACCGACCGCGCGGCCCGCGCGCGCCGCCGCCCGGAAAATCTCCGCGCCATGCTCCGCCAGCATCGCCTTGTTCCCCGTCACCACGTCCTTGCCCGCGGCGAGCGCCTTTAAGATCAGGCCGCGGGCGGGTTCGACGCCGCCGAACAGCTCGACCACGATGTCTATATCCTCGCGCACGACCAGCGCGGCGGCGTCGCGCGTAATGATCTCGCGGGTCAGGCCAAGGGCGCGATCGGGTTTGAGGCTGCGGTCGGCCACGCCCACAAGTTCGAGCGGGCGGCCGAGTTTGTGCGCATAGGCGGCGCCGTTGCGGCGTAGTAGCTTGACCACGCCGCCGCCCACCGTGCCGCATCCGAGCAGGGCTAGCCGAATCGGTTTCAAACTTTCACCGGATGCGATGCGCGACCGATCAGGAAGCCCGCGCCGCCCGGCGGGCCGTGGCGTCCGCCCCGCCGAGGGCGAGTGCGTGGCGGATTCCGCGCACGGCCTGGCGCGTGCGATGCTCGTTCTCGATCAGGGCGAAGCGTACAAACCCGTCGCCGTCGGCGCCGAAGCCGACCCCCGGCGACACCGCGACCTTGGCCTCGGCGAGCAGAAACTTCGCGAACGCGAGCGAGCCCATCGCGCGAAACGCTTCCGGAATCGGCGCCCACACGAACATCGTGGCCTTCGGTTTCTCGACGATCCAGCCCGCGCGGTTCAGCCCTTCGACCAGCACGTCGCGGCGCCGCTGGTAAGTCGCGGTGATCTCGGCGACGCAGTCCTGCGGTCCGTTGAGCGCCGCGATCGCGGCGACCTGCACCGGCGCGAACATCCCGTAGTCGAGATACGATTTGAGCCGCGCCAGCGCGCCGATCATCTCGCGATTGCCGACCGCGAAACCGACCCGCCATCCGGGCATGTTGTAGCTCTTGGACAGCGTGAAGAACTCGACGCCGATATCCTTGGCGCCCGGAACCTGCATGAACGAAGGCGCCACGTACCCGTCGAAGCACAGGTCGGCGTATGCGAAATCGTGCGCCACCATCATCTGGTTCTCGCGCGCGAAATCCACCACCCGCTTCATGAAGCGCAAGTCCACGGTCGCGGTGGTCGGATTATGCGGGAAGTTCATGATCATGAACTTGGGCCGCGGCCAGGTGCGGCTGACGATCGAGGCCAGCTCCTCGTAAAATTCCTCGCCCGTCGCGCGCATCGGCACGCCCTGCACCTGCGCCCCCGCGATGATGCATCCGTACTGATGTATCGGATAGGTCGGCGTGGGAGCGAGCACCACGTCGCCCTGGTCGAGGATCGCCAGCGCCATGTGCGCGATCCCTTCCTTCGAGCCGATCGTCGCGATCGCCTCGCCGTCGGGATCGAGCTCGACTCCGTAGCGGCGCTTGTACCAATCGGTAATCGCCAGGCGCAGCTTGTAGACTCCGCGCGAAACCGAGTAGCGATGATTGGCCGGTTTCTCGGCCGCCTCGATAAGTTTGGCGACGATGTGCGGCGGAGTAGCTTCGTCGGGGTTTCCCATGCCGAAGTCGATGATATCCTCACCGGCCCGGCGCGCCTTAAGGCACAGCTCTCCGATCTCGTTGAAGACATAGGGCGGCAGCCGCTTGATTCTGGGAAAATCCATCTGAATCCGAATAAATCCTCGTCGCGGGCGCACGCGATGCGCCGGGTGCAGCTATAGTTTTAACGGACCCTCCGGTGCGCCGCTAGTGGCATCGCGGGCAGCGGCATTACGCCAACCATATCGGGCTGAATCGCGCCGCGCCGCAATTCGTCTCCTTACACTGCGCATCGGACGGCGCGCCGGGGCCAAAATCAGGCGAATATCGTAATGGGGAACAGGCCCGCGCGCGATTTTCGCCTAACTGCCGCCGTGAGGGGGCGTGCCCCCGAAACGGCTCGGCACAGTGCCTTTTAGGCACGCCACGATTTGTTTTGAAAAGGCCTTCAAACTGTTTGCATCAATTCACTGCTTTTAGTATAAATTTCGGGTCAGCAGGGGAGAACATGGCACAACTTAATCACGCACGAAATGGCGGACTTGGCAAAGCGACTTTTCGCCGCGAGGTCTGGGAGTCGTTCAACGCCGATCGGGAGCTGCGCGCGCTGCACCAAATCACCGATCAGGAGATGGAGGCGCTTTCGCGCCTGGCGACGCTCGGATCGATTCTGTCCAAGCAGGACTACATCTTCATTCTGAATACCATTCGCAAACCACCGGAACGCTGAGCGGCCCGCACCGCTTCGGCGCGCCCGCGCAGTCAATCTGCGCGGGCCGCCGGCGGGATCGGATGTCAGTCGGCTTGCGCGGCCGCCGAAGCGGCCTGGACCTGGCGCGATCTCAGCGACCAGTACAGAGGAACCGCTGCCAGCGAGAGCAAGCCCGCGATCTGCCACGCGAACGGTATTCCCGAGGTGTCCGCGATCACGCCGCCGAGCAGCAGTCCGACCGACCCGCCGGCGGTCTGGAAGGTACTTGAAAACGACAGCAGTGTTGCGCGCTGGTTCGACTCTATATTTTCGTTGAACCAGCTCTGCACCAGCGGCTGCATCCCGCCCGTGCACACGTTCATCCCGAACAGCATCGCAAGTGCCAGCCCGGGGCGTCCGCCGAACGCGCCCGCCAGGAACAACATCACGCTGGCCCCGATAATCAACGCGCTGACCCGCGCTGCGCGCGCGGATTCGTCGGGGGCAAAGCGAATCATCACCTCGGCGCCGATCATCCGCGCCAGGGTAAGCCCGCAGTAGATCCATCCTACAATCCATACGCCGACTGAAAAGCGTTCGTTGAACATGATTGGCCATTCGAGCCAGTACGGCGCCCACGCGGCAAACGTGACCGCGCCCGCCGCACTCAGGATCAGAACCGGACGGATCGCGAATCCGAGGCGCACGCCGTCGCGCACCCGCGCCGCCACCTGGCCGCCAATCGCGCGCAACTCGAGATGCGCGCCGCGCGGCTTTTCGTCGCGCATCAGCACCGCGCCAACCACTCCGCTTACCAGGTAGCCCGCCGCACCGAGCAACCACGGCCACGCCAGATTCACGTCGGCGACGTACGCGCCGATCATCGCCGAGCCCATGAAGCCCGCACTCGAGAGTTGCGAGATGCGCGAAAACAGACGGTCCTTGATTCCGTCGTAGCCCGCGTCGTCAAGCGCATCAACGCCCCACGCATCGATCGCGCCGTTGCCAAAGGTGGTGCCGATTCCGTCGATACTCTCGGCGATCAGGAACATCCAGTAATGATGCGCCAGGAAATAGGTCAGGAACGCGATAACCCGCAGCGCCGCGCCCACGATGAACGAGCGCCGCCGTCCGAGCGCGTCGGCGAACGCGCCGGTCGGAACGTCGGTGATGAACAGGACCACAAAGTACGTCGCCAGCACCGAGTTGATCTCGAACTGATCAAGCCCGCGCGAGCGCAGGAAAATTGGATAGACGCCGAACAGGAATCCACCCGCGAACGAGTACATCCACCACACCGTGTAGTAGCGACGGATGATCCCGCGAATCGCTCGATTGTCGCCGTTGCTGGGCACTTCCCCTCCGGTTCAAAAAAAAGCCCTGGCGGCCTCAATGCCGTCAGGGCTGATTCAAGCCAAATATCGCAGTCCGTCTCAATTCATGAGGACACAATCTGAATTGGGGACTAGGCGCACTGCGTTACTTGCCTTCATGACGTGAATCATATCCCGTGGTTCGACGCGGTGTCAATCGAACCGGTTCGGGGCGCGTCACCTATGGTTCTTTCGATACGGCAGTTGGTTTAGACTGGTAACGGTTACCGGCTCCACATCCGTTCAATTCATGGCCTCGAGCATCACCTACCCGATAGAATTTCCCACCGACCTGCCTGTTCCCGGGCTGGCGACGCGCGCATGGCGCATGGGCAATGTGGTTTGGCTGGCGCTGCGGGTTTACGCGGGTTACAAATCGATTCAGCTCTGGACCCGATTGGTCTCGGCGCGCAACAAGGCTCGGCTGTATCGGCGTCAGGACGCGCGCGCCGCGCGCGCGATGTTTGCCACCGCGATTCGCCTCGAAGGGCTGCTCATCAAGGCCGCGCAGTTCATCGCGACCCGGGCCGACGTGCTGCCCGACGAATGGGTCTCGACCTTGGCGGCACTGCACGATCGCGTGCCGCCGCGGCCGTTCCCGATGATCCGGGAGCAGATCGAGCGCGAGCTCGGCCGCCCGCTCGAATCCGCATACGCGGAGTTCAACCCGATCCCGATCGCATCGGCCTCGCTCGCGCAGGTGCACGCCGCGCGGTTGCACGACGGACGGCGCTGCGCGGTCAAGGTGCAATACCCCGGTATCGAGGGGCTGGTGCGCGCCGATTTGGGCAACCTGCTGCTGGTGCTGCGCTGGCTCGCGTGGCTCGAGCGCGATTTCGATCTGCGCGTGGTCGCTCGCGAGGGCCTGAAGTACATCCCGATGGAGCTCGACTTCGTTAATGAAGCCGACAACGCGGACACGATGCGGCGCAACTTCGCGGGCGATCCGGCGGTCGGAGTGCCGGAAATCTTTCGCGAGTTCAGCGCGCGCCGGGTGCTCACGATGGAGTTGATCGAGGGCGTCAAGATCACCGATCTCGCCGGGCTCGAGCGTGCCGGAATCGACAAGCGCGCGGTCGCGCAAAAGCTGATGGACCAGTTCTGCGCGATGATCCTGCGCGACGGTTTCTTTCACGCCGACCCGCATCCCGGCAATATCCTGGTCCAGCCCGGACCGCGCCTGGTGTATTTGGATTTCGGACTCGCCAAGGATTTTCCGCCCGCGTTTCGCGACGGGATGGTGCGCCTGACGTTCGCGATCCTCACCGGAGATCGCGCCGCGACGATCCGCGCCTTCACCGAGCTGGGCTTCCGGACCCGCGACGGATCGCCCGACACGCTGTTGACCGTCGCCGATCTTTTCCTCGGCCAGACTGTAGCGCGCAACAAAGCCTATGCGGACAAGGACCTGATCGAGAAATTCAACGACGAGCTGCCGCGGGCGCTGCGCGCCAACCCGATCGTCGAGGTTCCCGGCGATGTGCTGCTGGTCAACCGCGTGATGGGCTTGCTCTCGGGGCTTGGCAAGACACTCGATTCGCGGGTCGATCTGTTCTCGACCATCATGCCTTACGCGCAGCGCCTAATGGCCGAGCAGTCGGCGGCCCGCTGACTGGCGCGATTTCCCGTGGCACAGGCTTTACTCCCCACACCGGCTGCGGACGGCGCCACCAAACCCAGGCGCGGGAGGCGCGCGGCGGCTATGGCGCGGTGGCGCGGGTCCAAGATAGATTTTCCGCATGTCTGATAAACGCCAAAGACTGGTTGCCCTCGCCGCGGAACTCGCGGCTGACTTCGCGATCCGCGCGGGCGCGCACGATCGCGAGAACTCGTTTCCCACTGAAAACGTTCAGCGCCTGAAAGACACGGGATACACCGGCCTGCTGATCCCCGAGCGCTTCGGCGGACTCGGCGGCGACCTCGAAGACTTCGTGCTCTGCCAGGAACAGCTCGCGCAGGGATGCGGCGCGACCGCGCTCGCGATCAACATGCATCTGTTCGGCCTCGGCAGCATGGTCGAGCGCTCGACCGGCCGCCAGCAGGAGCATCTGTTCTTCGAGGCGATCGCGCGCGGGCGCCAGATTCTGGGCGGCGGAATCAGCGAACCGGAAACCGGCGGCGATTGGGGCGTGTTCGCCACGCAGGCCAAACGCGACGGCGAATTTTATGTCCTGAGCGGCCGCAAAACCTTCACCAGCCTGTCGCCGGTGATCGATTTCTTCATGGTGATGGCGACCTTGAGCGATGAAACTCCGCCGCGCTCGGCCACCTTTGTCGTCCCGCGCGGCGCCCCCGGACTCGAGCTGGTCGAAACCTGGGATGCGCTCGGGATGCGTGCGACGGCGAGCCACGACCTCAACATCAAAAACGTGCGCGTGCCGGCGATCGCGATGGCGGAGTCGCGTCCGGCCGGCCCGATCGATCATCAGGCGATCTCGCTGTTCGCGTGGTTCGGCTTATCGGTCGCGGCGATCTACACCGGAGTCGCGATCGCGGCGCTCAGATTCACGCGCGATTTTTGCGCCCGCTTCCAGCCGATCACCCTACCCCGCCCGATCAAGCATCTGCCCGCCATCCAGTTCGCGATCGCCGACGCCGAAGCCCTGCTCGCGCAGTCGCGCGCGCTGTATCTGGACACGATGCGCGAGTATATCGCCGATCGCTCCACGTTCCAGGGCGAAGCCGGACTGGCGCGGACCGTGATGGCCAAATACATCGCCACCAACAATGCGATTCGCGCCGTCGATCTGTGCATGGAGGCGGTCGGAGCGCACGGGATGCTCAAGAAATTTCCGCTCGAGCGTTACTTCCGCGACGTGCGCGCCGGAATAAATCATCCGCTGTCCAACGCGCGCGCCCGTGAGCTGATCGGCAAAGCCGCGCTCGGAATTTCGCTCGCCGAGAAACCGCGCTGGTAGGGTATCGCGGCGGCAAAAAAGAAACAGAGAAACACCAAGACACCAAGGGAACACCAAGACACAAGCTTCTTGGTGCCTTGGTGTTCTGAACTCTTCTTCGTGTTTTGGTGTTTTGATTTTTTTTGCGCTTTAATCCCGGCGATAGCTGGAATATGTTCTGAGCGCCGTGGCTACCGAAATCGAAATGGTCGCGATGCGCGCCGCGCGCGCGGCTGGCAAAATCCACTTAAAGCGCCTCTCGCGCATCACCATCGATCGCAAATCGAATTCGATCGATCTGGTCACCGAGGCGGACCGCGAATCCGAAGCCGCCGTGATTCAGGTGATCCAGCGCGCGTTTCCAACTCACGCGATCCTGGCCGAGGAAAGCGGCGCCAGCGCGCACCACAGCGAGCATCGATGGATTATCGATCCGCTCGACGGCACCACCAATTTTGCCCACGCGTTCCCGCAATTCTGCGTGTCGATCGCCTATCAGCGCCGCGGTGAAACCCGCCTCGGCGTCATCTACGACGCCCTGCATCGGGAATGCTTCACCGCGCAGCGCGGACACGGCGCCAAACTCAACGGCAAACCGATCAAGGTAAGCGCGACCTCCGCAATCGGGTCGGCCCTGCTCGCAACCGGCTTCCCCTATGACCGCCGCGAGCGGCGCCGCTTCTACCTGTCGTTCTGGGAGGCGTTCATGATGCGCTCGCAGGGCGTGCGCCGCACCGGGGCGGCGGCGCTCGATCTCGCCAATGTAGCCATCGGCCGCACGGACGGATTCTGGGAGTTCGGGCTCAAGGCCTGGGATGTCGCGGCGGGCGGGCTGATTGTCGAAGAAGCGGGCGGCGCGGTGTCGAACATGGACGGCTCCGCGCTCGAAATCGACGGCGGCAATATCCTCGCCTCGAACGCAAGGATTCACGCCGAGATGCTCTCCACGATCGCCGAAACGCGCCCCGAAGCGGACCGCCGTCACGCCGCGATGCTGCGCGAAGACGCCGCCGCGCCAGGGTCACCGCCGCGCGCGGGCTGAGCGCACGCTCGGGCGCGTCAGCGCTCGACCCACGGACACAGTAGTAGCGCGCCGCCGCGCGCGAGGATCGTCATCATCGCGGGCGCCCAGCTGGGCGGCATCCCAAGCGCGCCGGCGATCAGGTCCGCGCCCCACTGTGTAGCCGACGCGCCCGGCGCAAGCAGCTTTCTGAGCGACATCAAGCCGGCGCGCGGCGCGTACACGACCATCCGATGCTTCTGATGCTCGGGGATATGCGCGCGCGCGCGCGCGATCTCGATCGCGCGGGCCAGCCCGCCGAGTTCATCGATCAGTCCGCGTTCCTTGGCCGCGACTCCACTCCACACGCGTCCCTTGGCAAGCGCTTCCGCCTGACCGGGATCCAGGCGGCGGCCCTCGGCGACCTTGGCGGTGAAGTTGCCGTACACCTCGCCGATGGCGGCGTTGATCTGCGCAAGCTCGGTTTCGCTCATGGGCCGCGCAATTGAGATCGCGTCGCTGCTTTCGCCGCTCTTGGCGAAATCGAAGCGCACCCCCAGCCGCGCGAGCATCCGCGATACCTCGAATTTCGCGAACACTACTCCGATCGAGCCGGTTATCGTCGCCGGTTCGGCCACGATCGCGTCGGCGCCCATCGCGACGTAATATCCGCCCGAGCCCGCCACGTCGCCCATCGACACGATCACAGGCTTGCCGCGCCCCTGCGCCTCGCGCATCGCGCGCCATACCATGTCGGAGCCGACCGCGGAGCCGCCGGGAGAGTTGACGCGGAACACAACGGCGCGCACCGATTCATCGCGCGAGGCGCGCTCGAAAAGCTCCGCCGTCGTTTCGCCGGAAATGAATTCGCCGCCCGGACGCGCATCGCCCGCGATGACCGGACCCGCGCCGACGATTAGCGCGATCCGCGGACGATTTCCGCGCTCGCGGACATAGGCCGCGTGGCGCAGGTAGCGCGCGAAGCTGACGAAGCACTTGCGCTTGCCGTCAGGATCGAAACCGGCGCGCAGGTCTTCCATATAGCCCGCGCGATCGATAAGCCCGGCTTCGCGCGCCGCCTTCATGCCGATAAATCCCGCGCCAGCCAGCTCACGCGCCCGCTCGAGCGTAATTCCGCGCGCCTGGGAAATCGCGCCGGCTATGATTTGCATCCAGTCGTCGATAATCGCATCGAGGCTCTCGCGCACCGCCGGCGACATGGCGTCGCGGGTAAACATCTCGCCGGCGCCCTTGTATTCTTTCCATTGCAGGATCTGCGCACCCACTCCGGCTTTTTCGAGCGCGTCGCGCACGAAGGGATTTCCGATCGCCACCCCCAGCATCGTGAGCATCACGTCCGGATTGGCGACAATCTCACCGGCGCCCGCCGCGATCAGGTATTCGCGCACCGAGGGCGAGTCGCCGGTCATAATCGAGATCACGCGCTTGCCGCCGCGGCCGACCGCGCGCAGCAGCCGGTGCAGTTCGTGCGCGGTCGCAAGCCCCGCTTCGACTCCGACGATCTGCACGATCACCGCGCGCACCGAGGTATCGGTGGCTATCGCCTCGAGCCCGTAGCGCAGATGGCGCAAACTCAGCGCGGACGAGCCGAACAGTTGCGCCAGCGGCACGCGGCGCACGTCTTCATGAATCGCGCCGCCCAGATGAAGCCACACCACCGCGTCGCGCGGAATTCTTGCCGGCCGCACGATTATCAACCAAAACGCGGCGATCACGCCGCCCGCCACCACGATCAGCATCAGGCCGGTTCTCCAATCCCCGGCCGCGCAAAAGCCCGCGCCCAGCCCGCTCATGATCGCCACTATCACCGCGATCCGAGCCTCCCGGCTTATCCACAAGTCCTTCAGCAATGATCTATTCATGAGTGTAATCCGGTCGCCTTTTGACCCCGCGCCATCTAGACTACCGGTTTTCCATGAGCAGGTCTTTCTTCATCTTCATACTGTGCGCCGAAATCGCATTCCTGAGCGGATGCTCGGCCACCGCCAACTCCGCCGCGCCCAAGCGGACGCCCACCCACTCCGAGGGTACCGCGACGCTCAATATCACCGCGGGAATCCAGGTGATCTCGACGATCGTGCTGCCACGCGGATTCTCACCGCTGGCCGGTCATCCGCCGCTATGGCTCCAGAACGGCAACGAAATCGGCGTGGCCGGAAGTTCCGGCGGCCATCTCGTGGTGCTCGGCTTCAGCGGTCCCGGATGGCACAATTCGCGCGTCCTGGCCGCCGAGACCGGCCCGGGCTCGGCGGAGCCGGGACGGATTCTGGATATGGCCGCCAGCCCCGACGGAATGACCCTGGCGATCGCGGTCGCGGTGGCCGCACAGAACCGGCTCGACATCGTGATGCGCGACCTGATCGCAACCGGCCCGGGGCGTCCGATAACCAGCTTCGACGGCAGCTACGATATGGCCAGCCTGAGCTGGCTGAATGTCAATTCGGTCGCGATCTCGCTTGCGCCGAGCGCTACTCAGCCGGTGATACCGCCGCCTGCTCCCGACGATAGCGGCCTGCCGCCGGAGCCGCTCCCGAAGCCGTCGCAAGGGCTGCAAATCCTGGTCGTCGCGGGCCCCGGCTCGGTCGTGCCGATGAAGCTCAAGTGCGCGGTCGGCAAGCTGTACTGGAGTCCGCTCGGCGCCTACGGGGTGAGTGCGGGCGGCGCGGGGTTATCGCCGGCGCTTATCGACCGGCGCCATTCGACGTGCACGCGCATCGCCGCGAACCCTCCCGTGCGGGTGCTCGGATGGAAACCGGGAGACGAGAGCGCATTTCTGTTCGTGCAGCCGATTCCGGCCAGCAAGAGCCTCGGCGTCTTCAAGCACGAGATCGCAAGCGGCCGCGACAAGCTGATCGCGGTCTCGAGCGGCGCGGCCGGCTACACCTTAACCGGCTCGATTCTGGCGCTGGGCAATCGGAAGCTGACGTTCAAGGCGATCGACGCCAATCCGTTCGTGCCGGTGACCGCCGAGCTGGGGATTTTCGATCGCGATCAACCGGAAATAGCGATCAAGCAGCTCGGCTTCAAGACCGTGCCGCCGATGCTCGCGGCGAGCACGATGGCGTACTCGAGGGCTACCGACCGCGCGGCGATCCAGACCTTCCAACCCGCCAACCCAGTCGCGCTGCGCAAGATAATCACCTACACGATTCACGCGGACAGCGCGTTTCAGATCGCCTACGGACCAGCGCGCGGAGTCGCCGAGCTCAGTTGGTCGCCCAAGGGGCAATGGATCGCGATCGTCGACGGCGACGCGACGGGCGCCGCCCTGACGATCATCCTGCCGCCCACGTAGCGCCGCGCTCGAAACCAGCGCCGCGGCGGATCGACGGAGCGCCGCCTCGCGGTTTACGACCGCAAGGCTTGTAGAGGCGGGCCGGTTGGGTTAATCGATCCAGCATCGAGTTTTCCGTAACCGCGCGGCGTGATCGAAATTGTGACGGTGACGGAACGAGGGGCGGCGTTGAAATTTACCGCTTTCAAGCTGACCGGAGTGAAGGCTCGCGTAATTTTGTTTGCGCTCGTACTTGCGGCGAGCTCCACGCAATCGGGGCGTGCTTACGCGGCCGACAGTTGCACAGCGTGGGGCGACGCGCCCGCGACCCTGCTCGCCGATCCTGTTCCGGCCTGCCCGGAGGGCGGTTCGCTGCTCGGCCCGTGGCCGGATAGCGACGGCACGGACCGCTACGCTTGTGTGTGGACGCCGGCGAACGTATCCCAATCGACGCCGTTGCCGATGGTGGTGTTCCTGCATCCGTCGCTTTACACCGCGGATGTCATCGCATACACGAACCTGCTCGAATATTTTAATACCGCGAAACTTTCCGCCAAGGCGCGCCCGCGGGGTTACATCGTGCTGGCGCCCGAGGGCCGCAATACCACCCACCACTATCCGACCGGAGATGCCAGCGGTCCCGGATGGGACAACTGGTACCGGCAGTTCCAGTCCCCGGCGACCGTGCCGGGAAATCCGCCCGAGAATGTGGACGCGGAGGCAATCGATCATTTCATTGGCGTCGAGACGGCGACGGGGGGAGTCGATCCTGACCGGATCTATATGACCGGATGGTCCAACGGGGCCGCGATGGCGTATATTTACGCGCTCAATCGTCCAAATATCGCTGCGATATCCGTTTATTCATCGCCCGATCCGTGGGCCTTCACAGACGATCTTTGCGAGCAGACGCCGGTTGCGGGCACTCCGGCATCAATCAGCGAGATCCAGATCGCCGATCCGGGCGTCCCAACCCTCCAAGTACACAACGCGTGCGATCTGGCCGCTATCTGCCCCAACACCGAGCGAATGGAAGGCCGGCTGCGAATGGCCGGGGTGGCCACCGATGACGTCATAATCGGAAACCCCAAAAAACCCACCGACGCGTTCTATCAGCATCGTACCCGCCAATGTATCGCGCAATGCGGCACCAACCCGGACGGCGACGGCACCAATCTCGAGGGTATCTACAATCACTCGCGATGGCCGACCAAGTGGACGCGCGCAATGCTTGCCTACATGCGCAAGCATCCGCTCAACACGCGCGGCAAAAAATAACCGCGCCCCGGATCACGCCCCGCTTTGGCGCCGACCCGCTGAGTTCCCTAATCCGCGAGCGCGCGCTTGCGCCTCGATCACGCCGCCAGGCGGGCGGCGCCGAGGACTTCTTCGACCGTGCCTTTGGCGGAGATGCCCAATACGTGATGGCTATGCCAGAGCGCATAGTAAACGAGGCTCCAGGCGGCCTGATGGCGCCGGACGGGATCGGCGAGCATGCGCTTGACATCGTCTTTGCTGAAGACCTCCGCGATTCCCGGCTGGAGCGACACCAGGGTCTCGATTACCGGTTTGCGCGCGGCGATCCATTCGCCTACCGGAGGGTTGAATCCGGTCTTTCGCGCGTAAGGCTCCGCGGCCGGAACCCGCGTCGATAGCCAGTCGCGAAGGAGCCGCTTGCTCATTGTGGCCGTCGCCTTCAACGCGTCGGGCAGGCGGAATGTGAAGTCGGCCACGACCGGATCCAAAAATGGGGTGCGGCCCTCGACCCCATTGGCCATCAGGCAGCGATCGACCTTGATCAGCAGATCATTGGGCAGCCATTCCATGCAATCCACCGCCTGCAAGGTCTGCACGAAAGTCCGTCCGGCGCGGGTTTGCTCGCGCTCGACGCGGTTGAGTCCGTCGCGCCATCCGTCGAGCGCGCCGCCCAGGCTGCCGAAGCCGCTGAACTCGCCATGGGTGCGCGCGTGGCGGGTGAACATCCCCCACAGCCGGCGCGCGCGGCGATATCGGCTGTAGCCGCAGAACATCTCGTCGCCGCCCTCGCCGGTGAGCACCACTTTGACCGATTGACGCATCGCCTGCGCGAGCACGAAGGTGGGCAGCGCGGCCGCATCGGTGGTGGGATCGTCGAGCGCGGCGGCCACCCGCGGCGCGACGTTCCAGAAGTCGCGCTCGGTCATCTCGACGACCTGATGCTGTGCGCCGACCGATTGCGCGACTCGCCGCGCTATCGCCTGCTCGTCCGCCGCGCGGCTGCCGGGAAACGCAACAGTCGCGGCGACAACAGGCTGCGGCGAGCATCGCGCCATCAGATACGCCAGCGCCGCGGAATCGATTCCGCCCGACAGGAACAGCCCGTACGGAACGTCGGAGCGTAGATGATGCTGTACGCTGTCGAGCAGAATCTCGTCGAGGCGGCCGAGCGCATCGCGATGCCCAATCTTCAGCCGCGCGCCCTCGGGCAGCGCGGCGCGCCGCCGCCGCTGGACGATCCGCCCTGCTTCGATGACTATCATTTCGCCGGGAAGCACCCGTTGGATCTGGGAGAATACCGTGTTCGCGCCGGTCGTGAACTTGAGCTGAAAAAGCTCCGCGCGCGCGCGCGGCCGCGTCGTGCGGGCCGCCAGTCCGGCCGCGAGCAACGCCTGCGGCTCGGAGGCAAAGGCGAAACCAGCAGGGCTCTCGACGTAGTACAGCGGCTTGATGCCGAACGGATCGCGGGTGAGGATCAAGCGCGCGGCGCCCGGATCGAAAATCGCGATCGCGTACATCCCGCGCAACTCGTCCACGAAATCCAGACCCTTGCGCCGGTACAAGTGAAGCGGCGATTCGCAATCCGAGCCGGTGCGGAACCCCTCCGTGCCCAGTTGCGCGCGCAGTTCAGGGTCATTGTAGATTTCGCCGTTGGCGACCAGCGTCGCGCCCCGCGGTTCGTGCAGTGGCTGGTCGCCTGAGCGCAGATCGATAATCGCAAGCCGGGTGCTCACCAGACCGACTGGACCCTCGAGATGGCGTCCGCTGCCGTCGGGGCCGCGATGCCCCAGCGCGAGCTTCAGCCGCTCGAGCACGGCCGCATCCGGCCGCCCGTCGCCGGACATCATCACTCCCGCAATTCCGCACATTCGGTTCTCCTGGTCCGCGCGGCGCTTCCGGTCCCGGGATGCGCCGCCCGAATCCGCCGCCCGGAAATCTCACGCGCTCACGCTCAGGCGAGGACGATAGCGGTTTTGGTACCGCTATTGAACCACGCGGCCGTCGATAGCCCGATCGAACCGCGCGCGGAGCATCCGCGCGGCCAGGTCCCCGCGGCTCGCGGCTCTTTTGTCGGTATTTTCTACCTTCGGTTAATGCTTTGGCGGTATTTCCTACCCCCGGTTTATGCCAGGTTCCCGGCCCGACATTTTCCATAGACGGAACTTCGCGATTCGGGCACAATCGGACCCGTGATCGAGATGGGGTGCGATCACCGCTCGTACCCGATCCCGACCTGACAGAGTCGTGAGTTGTAACAATCAACGGTTCAGGATCTCAGGGAGGAATAATCCATGAAGAAGCGTATTGGCCTCGTGTGGAGCGTTCTCGGTGGCGTCGTGCTCGCCGTGACGCTCGGATCGCCGGCGTTCGCGCATCCGGGTAAAGGCAAAGGCGGCGGCAAAGGCGGCGGAGAATCGCAAGCCGGCGGCCTGCCAGCCCTCGAAGACAGGGTTGACGCGCTCCAGGCGCTCGTCAACACGCTTGAGAGCGAGGTCGGCGTCCTCCAAACGGATGTTGCGGACTTGCAAGGGCAGAACAATTGGGCGGTGGTCGATTCGTCCGGTAACGTCTTGTACAGCAGCGTGCCCGCCAACTCGGACACGCCGGTCTTGGTCGAACATACCGCGGGGACGGGTATCTATGAGGTCACCTTCCCGAAGGACGTGAGCGGTTGCGCGTATGAGGCGACGATCGGCGCCACGGGAAGCACAGTTCCCGCGCAGGGCCAGATCAGCGTCTCGGGTGACGTCGATTCCGACAATAACAGCAGCACCGGCGACGTGTACGTGCAGACCTTCGACAAGACCGGGACGACCCCGACCGACTCGCCGTTCCATCTCTACGTCTCCTGCCCGTAGCGGCATCGCGATCCCGCGCTGGCCTCGGCCGGCACGGCACGCGCGCATAACCCGACTTAACCGCGAAGCCCGGCTCTCGAATCGAGAGTCCGGGCTTCGCGCTGTTGGGCGGGTCAGCGATCGGAATTGACGCGCTCCGAAGCCGGGATCAGGATGAATCTTCCGTTCGCCGGCTGCACCGGACGCGCGATATTGGTGGTGCCCCAGACCGCGTTATTCGAGTCCTCGAAGGCCGTGATTTGATCGGGCGACAGCTCGAGCGGCTTGCGCATCTCGGTCCACAATACCCCCTCCGCGCAGTAGGGCGGATACGGCACGCCCGACGCTGACGGGGTCGTCAGGGAGCCATTGAAGCGCCAATAGGATCGGTCTGCCGGCAGCAACCCGCGCGGATCGATATCGACGGTGTCCGGCTCCGCCGAACTGGGCGGTTCGATGATTCCCCTATCGGTCTTGCCGGGTTTGGCCAATACCCCCACCACCGCAAGCTGCCCCGCTGCGCTGACGTGGACCAGGTGAAATTCAAGTGGATATTGCGTCCCGTCAACTGTGTATTCGGCGGGGGTATGCTGATGGATACTCTTCAGGTCGTAGCGGGTCTTGCCGATAGTGATGTAGTTGCCGTCGCCATGATCGATCGAGATCTGGTCGTCATGGTCCAGAAACGTAATCGGATGGCTATAGTGAAACTTCAGTTTGGGCAGCTGCGCGCGCGTCGCATCGGCGCTTACGATATCAAACGGCGACTGGCGTGAGCCGGTGCCGCACTGGTCGGGAAAATTCTGGTTCCACACCAAGGGACCGTTATCCGTATAATTCCAGCCTCCCCCTTCGACCGGACCCGCCGATACGATCGCGGCTGCGGCAAGGACGATCGCCAGACTCCCGGCGATGCCGAGCGCCGCGCGCATCGCCGCGGACAGCCGCCGCCGGGCGAAAAATCCTCGCCATGCGGAGCGGCGATCTCGAAATCGCCGGCGGTTTCTCGTGATGGCGGCCTGCTTGAACGAATTCATCTCGGTTTACCTCTTACTATTACTCATTTCGCTATCGCCAACCGACCGCGTCAAGTCTCCGGCCCCGGCGGCTCGGCGATAGTCGGTTAACTCGCCCACGGTCGCGCGGATTTTAAGGCTGGTCCCCGGCGCCCGTCAAACTTGACGTCCGATCGCTTTGCGGCGCCACGCGGCGCGCGGCGGTTGACTCGCCGGTCAGTTATGTCAAGAATATGACTGACTGGTCAGTTTATGAAGCGCACTTCAGCCGATCTCCGCCAGGCTCTTGCTCCCTCGTCCGCTCCGGACGCTGCGGCCGGCGTCCATCCGGGCCGGCCCTCCAAGCGCGAGCGGATCCTTGCCGCGGGCCTGCGCCTGTTCGCTTACGAGCCATATCAGGCCGTCACGATGGACAGGGTTGCCGAAGCCGCCGAGGTGGCCAAGGGCACGCTCTACTTGTACTTCCAGTCCAAAGAGGACCTGTACCTCGAGATTCTGAGCGACGGGCTCGAAACGATCGCGCGCTCCTATAACTCGACCGTCGATCCGAATTCGCCCGTCAAAGGCCGCCTCCAGCATGCCATCACGCTGACCATCCAGTTCTACGATCAACGCCGCGACCTGCTGCGCCTGATGGCGACCGAGGAACCGCGGATGGCGCAGGCGCGCAACCGCCTAATCCAGGGATGGCGCGATCGCGGCGTGCGCTTTTTCACCTCGCTTATCGATGAAGGGATGAAGACCGGAGCGTTTCGCGCCGGCGACCCTGTCCTTGCAACCCACGCAATTCTGGGCGGGATGCGCTCGGTGATGCTCTATTACGAGGCGCGCCGCCCGATCGCGGAGATCACCGCGGAGTTCGGCGCGCTGGTCTTGCACGCGCTCAGCATCGGCGCGCATCCGAACGGCCGTCGTCCCGCACCAGCCCGGTAACCATCAAAATGATTCGTAAAATTATCCGGCGGATTGTCACGCTCGCCATTATTGCCGCGCTCGGATGGGGCGGCTACGTGTTCGGCGGCAAGTACCTGTGGCCGCCAATCGATCACCGCAAAATCGACGTGGTCGGGATCATCGAAGCCCCCGAGGTCAACCTCACCAGCCGCATCGCGGGCCGCATCACCGCGCTCGGCTTGATCGAGGGCGACCAGGTCAAGCGCGGCCAGGTGGTGTGCCAGATCGAGGATATCGATCTGCGCAATCAACTGAGCCAGGCGCGGGCCAATCTCGAGAAGGCGCTGGCCGACGTGGCCGAGGCGCGCCGCGATTTCGCCCGCGACCAGAAGCTCTTCGCCGAGCACATCATCCCCGCCAAGGAGCGCGATGACGCCGAGACCACCGTGGCCCAGGATATCGCCGCGGTCGCCAGCGCGCGCGCCAACGTCAGCCTCTACCAGGACCAGTTGAAGGACACCAAGGTCGTTTCACCCGTCGATGGGGTAGTCGTCAACAAGGCGCTCGAAGTCGGCGAGTGGGTCACGCCCGGCACCCCGATTCTCACCATCGATGATCTCTCGACCATCTGGGCGCGCGTCGATGTCGAAGAAAGCGACCTCGGCTCGATCTATGTCGGCAAGCCCGCGCGGGTGGTGCTGCCGACCAATCCGCCGCTCGTCTTCAGCGGACGGGTGATCGCGATTGGCGACGAGGGCCAGTTCGCGACCGAGCGCGATGTGCGCCGCGGCCGGCAGGATATCCGCACCTTCTACGTCAAGGTGCGGGTGTTGCAAGGCGGCGGCGACGTGAAGCCGGGGATGACCGCCGAAGTCACTTTTTTGCGCGACACTCGGAGTTCAAATGGAACCAGCTTCAGCAGCGATTCAGACCGAAAATCTGACCAAGCGCTTCGGTAGCTTCACCGCCGTTGACTCGGTCAGCTTCGAGGTCCGCCGCGGCGAAGTCTTCGGTCTGCTCGGCCCCAACGGCGCGGGCAAGACCACCGTGATCAGGATGCTCACGACTCTGATCGCGCCCTCGGGCGGAACCGCGATCGTCGCCGGCGAAGACGTCGCGCGCCATCCGCGCCGCGTGCGCCACAAAATCGGCGTCATACCGCAGGCCCTCACCTCGGACCTGGATCTCACCGGATGGGAGAATATCGACATCTATGGCGCCTTCTACGGCGTGCCGCGCGGCGAACGCCACAAGCGCGCCAGACGCCTGCTCGAGATGGTCAAGCTCAGCGAACGCGCCGGCGATCTGGTCGCGACCTACTCGGGCGGGATGCGCCGGCGGCTCGAAATCGCGCGCGGGCTGATCCATTCGCCGGAGATCCTGTTCCTCGATGAACCCACCATCGGACTCGACCCGCAAAGCCGCCGCGCGGTCTGGGATCTCCTTCAGCAATTGCGCAGCGAGAGCGAGATCACCGTCTCGCTCACCACCCATTACATGGACGAAGCCGAGCAGCTCTGCGACCGGATCGCGATCTTCGATCAGGGCAAGATTATCGCACTCGATACTCCAATCGGGCTCAAGAAGCTGGTCAACGGCGCCGATCGCGTCGAGATAGAAGTCTCCGGCGACGCCGCGCGCGTGGCCGAGGCGCTACGCGCCGAGAGCTATGCGCAGGAGGTAATCGACGACGGCGGCGGCAAGCTGATTATCGCCACCGACGACGGCGCGCATGTCATTCCGCGCCTCATCGACCGCGTCGAGGCGCTCGGCGCCCACGTGACTTCCCTCGGCGTGCATCGCCTCTCGCTCGAAGACGTGTTCATCCGCTTCACCGGCCGGACCCTGCGCGACGAAGCGGCCAAGAAAGTCAGCTTCTTGGTCGGAGCCGGGATGCCGCAGCGCCACTAGCCGGGAGCAGCACGATGAAGACTTTTGCAATCATGCGCCGCGACCTGCTCAAGCTGATGCGCAATCCGCTGACCCTGCTTTCGACTGTCGTGATGCCGATCATCTATCTCGTGATCATGGGCAATTCGTTTCAGGGCCAGCTAAAGCATCTGCCGGTCGCCGTGGTCGCGCAGGATCACGGCGAATACGCACGGCGCGTGGTCGAACAGCTGCTCGCGCTGCAAGCGGGACCCAAAACTTTCCAGCTCACGTTCATGAACGATCCGGGCCAAGCGATCGCCGCGGTCCGCAACGGCGAATTCAAAGGCGCCGTCATCATCCCGCCCAACTTCAGCCACGACGTCGCCGAGGGCCGCATCGCCGAGGTCGGCCTGTTCACCGATAATGTCGATTCCGTGAGCTCCGCGACCCTCGAGGCCGTGATGGCGGGCGCCGCCGCGACGATCAAGATTGACTTCGTCACCGCACGCGAACCGAAACTCGACCAGATCGTGATGCGCCCAAGCTGGCTGTTCCCGTACGTCGATTACGACCGCTCGCTCATCCCCGGCGTGATCGTGATGTCAATCTTCATGGGCTCGCTGATGGCGGGCGTCTTCAACTGGGTGATGGACAAGTTCATGGGCGTGACCGAGGGCTACCTGGTGACGCCGCTGTCACGCTGGAATATAGCGGGTGGCATCCTGGGCAGCGGCGTCGCGGTCACCAGCACGGTGGGAATCATGGTGCTGTTCCTGGGCCTGCTGATAACCCGCGGAACGATCACGGGCGGCCTGCCCGCGCTGCTGACGCTCATCGGGATCATCATAATTACCTCGACCGGGCTGCTCGCGATGGTTTTTTCGATCCTCGGCCGCGTCAGCCATCCCCGCCTGGTCGGAACCTTCGCCGGCGCGCTCAACGTGATTCTGTTTTTCCCCAGCGGCGCGATCTATCCCGTCGATAGCTTTCCGCGCTGGCTCCGCATCTTCGCCCAATACAATCCGGAGACCCACGCGGTCAGCGCCATCAAGTCGATCCTCTTCAAAGGCGCCGATTTCGCCGCCGTGTCCCACGACGTCGCCTTCCTGCTAATCTTCATGGCCATCACCCTGGTGCTAGCCAGCATCTCCTTCAAGCGCACGATGTAGCATCGCCGCGCGCATGTCATTCCCGCGCGGGTGGCTTTGGTGGCACCGGCTTCAGCCGGTGTGCTTCACAGGCTCAAGCCTGTGCCACGAGGAATCCCGGAACCCTCCAAACCGTGCGCCAAACCGCCGCGAATGCGTATCAGTCCATCTCGCGTGTCGCAGGCAGTCGCCAGTGAGTTACACTGGGCCGGGCGCCGCGGGCACAGATAGCCCGGTTGTGGGTTGCGGGCAGGCGCCAGTCAGTTACACTGAGGTTGTGGACTAGCGCGGTGGCCGTGGTGTTGTGGGTTGCGGGCAGGCGCCAGTCAGTTACACTGGTACGGCGAGGTCTATCGAGCATATACGGTTGTGGGTTGCGGGCAGGCGCCAGTCAGTTACACTAACCTAGCGCGCGAGGCTCTGATCGACGTGGTTGTGGGTTGCGGGCAGGCGCCAGTCAGTTACACTATCTTGCGGACGTTGGTCATGTGCATCCTGGTTGTGGGTTGCGGGCAGGCGCCAGTCAGTTACACTTAACAAGATGAGCGTAATCCTTCAGCGCCTGTTGTGGGTTGCGGGCAGGCGCCAGTCAGTTACACTCGGCGCGGGCGCGATCGCGTTTTTGGCCAAGTTGTGGGTTGCGGGCAGGCGCCAGTCAGTTACACTGACCGGCGCGGGCACTGCATCGGAGAGCCAGTTGTGGGTTGCGGGCAGGCGCCAGTCAGTTACACTAAGAGAACGAGAAACGCCAATCTGGAGATTGTTGTGGAGTAATTGTCAAATGTTGTGGATCGGCCTGGCATGATCAGGCGGCTTCCCTGGGTTGATTATCGGTTGAGTGAGTAATGCTGTAGGGTCGATCCTGGTGAACTCCGTCGATGAACTTGACGCCGGCGCGGACCAGCG
>DATKSQ010000095.1:0-29266 GCA_035531615.1 Binataceae bacterium (SeqCode) | reverse complement strand
CCCTCAACGGCCAGGCTGAATTCGATTTCGATCCCGATGCCCTGCGCACCAAATATCGCGAGGAGCGCGACAAACGAATCCGCATCGACGGCAACGAACAGTACGTCGAAGTGAAGGGCGACTTCAGCCGCTATATCGATGATCCATACGTCGATCCCGGATTTACCCGGAACCCGCTGACGGACGCGGTCGAAGTCGTGATTATCGGCGGAGGTTTCGGCGGCCTGCTGGCAGGCGCGCGTTTGCACCAGGCGGGCGTGCGCGATATCCGCATCATCGAGAAAGGCGGAGACTTCGGCGGCACCTGGTACTGGAACCGTTATCCGGGCGCGCAGTGCGATATCGAGTCCTACATTTATCTGCCGCTGCTCGAGGAAACCGGCTACATCCCGAAGGAGAAATATTCGTTCGCACCTGAGATCCTGGCCCACGCCCGCCGGATCGCGGAGAAATTCGATCTGTATCGCGGGGCGTGCTTTCAGACTCAGATCAGATCGATTGCCTGGAGCGACCAAGAGTGCCGATGGATCATCACCACGGACCGCGATGACCGAATGCGCGCCCGCTTTGTGATCATGTCCAACGGTCCCCTCAACCGGCCGAAGCTCCCCGGCATTCCCGGCATCGACTGCTTCAAGGGACACACCTTCCACACCAGCCGCTGGGACTACGGCTACACGGGCGGCGATACCAACGGAAATTTGCACAAGCTCGCCGACAAGCGCGTGGCGATTATCGGCACCGGAGCGACGGCCATCCAGTGCGTGTCGCACGTCGCGCAGGGTGCGCAACATCTATACGTATTCCAGCGCACTCCCTCCTCAGTCGATGAGCGCGGGAACCGTCCAACCGACCCGCAATGGGTAAAGACGCTGGCTCCCGGATGGCAGAAGCAGCGGATGGACAATTTCAACCTTCTGGTCAGCGGTGGCAGCGCGGACGTGGACCTGGTCAATGACGGATGGACCGACATCATCCGCAATCTGGGCGCCATCATGCCGCGCAAGAGCAAGGACGGAACATCGCCGCAAGAGATGGCGCGGATGATGGAGTTGGCGGATTTCAGGAAGATGAACCAGATCCGCGCGCGCGTGGACGCAATAGTGAAAGACAAACGGACAGCCGAGGCGCTCAAGCCGTGGTACCGTCAGTTCTGCAAGCGCCCCACCTTCAATGATACATATCTACCGTCGTTTAATCGGCCCAACGTTACGCTGGTGGATACTCTGGGCGCAGGCGTTGATCGTATCACGGACAAGGGCCTGGTCTTCGACGGAATCGAGTACGAGGTGGACTGCATAATCTTCGCGACTGGATTCGAAGTCGGCACCTCCTATACTCGGCGGGCTGGGTACGAGATCTATGGACGTGGCGGCAAGCCGCTTACCCAGCACTGGGCCGACGGCGTCAAAACCCTGCACGGGTTCTACAGCAACGGATTTCCGAACTGTTTCCACATGGGCATCACCCAAAATGCACTGACGGCGAACTTTCCACACATGCTCGACGAGCAGGCCCGGCACATCGCCGAGATCGTTCAGCGCGCAAAATCGCATGAGGCCCGATGCGTCGAGCCCACGGCCGAGGCGGAAGCCGAGTGGGGGAAAGCGATGCGCGAGAAGGCGAACAACAATCTGAAATTTCTGCAGGAATGCACCCCCGGCTATTACAACAACGAAGGCAAACCAGACCAGGGCACAGGCTTCGTCGGTGGCCTATACGGCGGAGGCCCGGTCGAATTCTTCGCCCTGGTCCGCAAATGGCGCGAATCCGGCGAAATGAGCGGCCTGTGCTTCACGTGATGGTTTATCGCGATCCGATCGGCGCCTGGACAGATAACTGTCCTATCTATTAGGTCGAGGTTTCGCCGGATGGCGCGCTAGTGCTTATTAAACGCGGAACCTCTGCAGCGCGGGTCGGCCGCCCGGCGATAGAGCCGCCGATTTTCGTGAAAGACGTTCGGATCTCGCGATTCTAGCGACCGCAGTACTGGCAAAACACCCCTGCCCCTCCATCCTCGCGCGGTCCTTGACCGCACCGAGCCACCATTGGCCCGTCTCATCTCCCGAACCGGAGTATTTCGTTCTCCGCGTAACCAGAACTCCAGCCGAGCGCTGGCGTATAAATTTCTAGAATGTAGTGTAAAGGGAGTCGGGAACGACCAACCTTGATTCGGAATTGATCCGGCGCGAATACCGGGATTTCCCCCGTCTCCACCCGGCTTGCGCCGGATCAATTCCGCGAATCAAGCAAAGCAGCCCGCCGAGGGCTGGAGGTAACTTAACGTTTCGCCGCGGCGCATCATAATAATCCTGCTCGCGTTCCGTTCGCGAGGTTTGGTACAGCCCCTGACGCCGCCATTTGCGCGGAGGCTCGAAATTCCATGATGCGTGTACGATCCCTTGTCGCACGAATGAGTATTTCGTAGGAGAGTGTTTATGTTGCTACTGATTATTGTGCTGGTATTGTTGTTTGGAGGCGGCGGCTTCTATGGCTACCGCGGCGGCTATTACGGAGGAAGAGGCATGAGCGTGATCAGCGTCGTGCTGATCGTGTTGGTGATCTTCCTGCTCTTCGGAGGCGGATGGGGACACGGAATCTATATGCGGTGATTGTGGATCGCTGCTTTTGCGGCGCACCCCCGGCTCCGACGCCCGATAACGAATGGAGGACCATGTGACGAGTGGAACAAGTGACAAAATCAAAGGCCGCGCCAAGGAAGCCGTTGGTGTCGTGACGGACGATCAGCGCCTCAAAAGAGAAGGGAGGAATGACCAGGCGGCTGGAAAGCTGAAAAAGACCCTCGAAAAGATGATTGACAAGGTCAAGAAGTGATAGAGCTTCTCCGCAAAGAGGCTCGATCGAGTCCTTGGTTGGGTGCGGACCGGGATGGCCGGCGCATCCGCCACGGATCGAGCCGTCAGGGCGCGGTCGCCTGACAACCGCCGATCATTTCTTAGAATCAGCTCCGCGGCGCGATTGATCTCGATTGATCTCATCGACGCAAATGATCAGTTGCCGCCCTTGGCGAATGATCTGGTGCATGCGCTCAAATTCAGCTAGATGCTCGGTAACCCTGGGCCGCGAGGCGCCTACCAGTTCGGCGATGTCCTGGTGGCTGAAAGCTGTGCTGAGCAGCGAGCCGCGCGACTCTACGATTCCGAATTCCGTCGATAGTTCGAGCAGGGCAAGTGCGATACGTTCGTGAAGACCGAGCTTCAGGAAACTTGAGTTGCGCAGCAGGAGGCGATACCATTGCTGCAAATCGTTCTCGTGATATCGGTTGACGGGGGTCTCCGGGTGAAGAACTGCGATGCGGTTGAACTGATCCCAGCCAATATTGCCGATCCTGCAGTCGTTATAAGCCTCGCACCGAAAATCAAATCGGCTGAGTGGCAGCGAAGGAAACTGCGGGATCAGTCCCGGTGGAAGCAGGGCCATCGTGATCCATTCGCCGAGGACGCTCTGGCAGGTGATCCGTGCGATGCCCTTGACCAGAATGTGGGCCTCCGGCAGGAGCACAGCCCGTGCGCCGCCCTTGACCAGGATCTCGACTTCAGGCGCGAGCTCGGTTTGCCGCAGGATTATCTGCGCCGGTTTGAAATCAAAGTAGATCAGCGAACCGGCCAACTGCCCGAGTTCCGGGCTGGAGAGCCATGACAAGGTTTTGAGGCGGGTCAGTCGGTTGAGATCTGTGTCTCGGACATTTCTAAATCCATTCAAAATTACACCTGTTGGGTTGAGATGCATCTTAGCCGGTGCGCGCCGTTGATGCAAACGAAATGTTACCTCGAGCACACGGGTTCTTTCAATTCGATGGTCGCATTCGTGAGCTCGGCAACCCGTTGCGTGAAAGAAAGGACCCTAACCGGAGCTTGAAAAATCCATTTTGAACTCCCTGCTCCCGATCTTCGCCGATCTCCGCCCAGGCCATGCTTGCTCGCCGCGGTGGAAAAGATCGAGGGACGCAGCCAGTTTTTTTTGCAGGGTGAAATAGAGGCGAGAGTTCCGGCGGCGCTGGAAATGAAATCTATCAACAGCCCGCCAGGCAACTTTACGGCGCGGCGGAAGCCGCAGAATCCGAGCCGTCAACAGCCAAATGGTGGCCTTCGAGAAAACTTTCCAGCCGGCCGCGCTTCACCACCAATTCACGTCCTTCGCGCGAAATCATATCGTGGCGCTCGAAGCTGGCGAGATATTCGGTGACCCTCGGGCGCGAAGCGCCCACCAGTTGAGCAAGATCCTTGTGCCTTGCCGACACCCCCAGCCGCACGCCGCGTTTCTCGCGAACTCCGAAATTCTCGCATAGTTCGAGCAGGATCAGCGCGAGGCGTTCCTCGAGCGTGCAGGCCATGAAATTCGAGCATCGCAATTGCACCAGGTCCCATCGTCCGTTATAGCTGGCGGCCATTTTCTTGAACGGCACCGAGGAAATTCCCAGAGCGATTTCGATGAACGTCATCAGTGGCGCGGTTCCAATCTGACAATCGGTGACCGCTTCGCACCGGAAGTCATAGCGGATTCCGGTTACCGTCGGGGGGACGCCCGGGATCATGCCGGGCGCAATCATAATTACCAGAACGCGCTCGCCCTTTCGGTTGCAGCAGGTGATGCGCGCGATTCCCGAGAGCAAAATGTAGGCGGACTCGGGAGCGTCCTTCTTGCCGAAAATCAAGGCGCGCTTTTGCACCCTGCTCACCTTGAGCGCACCGAAAAGCCGGTTCTGTTGCGAAGACGTGAGCCAGGAAAGGTTCTTGAGTCCACGCAACCTTGGAACCGCTGGAATCGCTCGCGCTCTCACTGCCGACATGCGATCACCCTACCAGATTTCTGGACCTTCATTATTTCGCATTCGCCTCACTTGGTTCTCCATATAACCGAATCGGCGTGGCGCCGCGATCACCTTGGGTATACGGTAAGACTTGGGAGAAAATCAAACGCACGCGCTTTTCGGAAGCCACGGAATCTGCAAGCGCCAACGACTGTCTCGAGCACTGGTTGTTCGCTTACTCCCGCGGCTGCGAAATCGCGACGGTCTCAACTAATACAAATCCACGGACTTACGGAGCAACAACGATGGCATCAGACAACGCTGCAAATTCTACTGTCCGAGAGGCGATCGATAACGGACGTCTCGCTGCCGAGACCGCCAGCCAGGCAATTCATGACGGTCTCGACGCCGCACAACAATACGTGCAGGACAAGGGACTCGACTTCGATCTGCGCGGCTTCGTGCGCCGCGAACCATGGATTGCGATCGCCGCCGCCTTCGCGGTCGGCTACGTCGCTGCCCAGATCGTAAGGCGCGTTTCCTGACCGGCCTGAATCCTATGGATATTTCCGCACCGGCCATCACGTCGCGACGCCAGCTCAGCCGTGAGATGACCGAATACATCAGGGAGGAGCCGCTCACCGCGCTTGCGGCTGCCGCCGCGGCGGGATTCATCCTCGGCGGAGGAGTTACTCGCCGTGTCGGTCTGGTGATGCTCACGATTGCCGGCCGGATTGCGCTTCGCGGCATCACCACCGGGCTGATCGCAGGAATCGGAACTGGCCGTCACGATAACTGGAGACAGGACCGCTCGAGTCCTGGCAGTGGAAGCCATGACAACGGAAGAAGAGCATTCACAAATCCGGGATGAGCGAGACGACGCGCGGCAGGACCTTCGCGACACCTTGGCGGAGGTTAACGCGAAAGTCGAACGCGCTCGGGCTGACCTCCGTCCGGACCATATGATCGAATCCCATCCCGTGGCCGCATGCTTCGTGGCAGGAGTGCTGGGCTACATCCTCGGGACAAAACCTGCCAATCACGGGACCGGACCACTCATGCTTGCCGGGATACTCGGTTTCGCGCTCCTGAAGCACTCGTCTCTCGAGGGGAGTGGGCACAATGGCGGACCGAGCTCAACCGACGACTAACAGCGCTTCCGAAGCCGATCCCGATTGGGCCACCCTGATTGGAAGAGCGGTGGACGATGTATCGCGCATCGTTCAGTCCGAGCTGCATACGCTGCGGGCCGACATGGGTGACTATCTGGAAGCGCGCGTAAACCGGGCAATAGGTTCTTTGGCGCTTGCGGCGTTGATGGCCAGCGGTGCGATATGCATCTTGTGCGCGGCGGTGCTGCTACTCCATCAATGGCTCCCCTGGTGGCAGGCCTTCGGGTGCACGGGCCTTGCCGCCGTGGCCGCCGGAATCGTTGGTAACGCGGCGATAAGACCCTCAACCAGGGTCAACACCTGAAACCTTGCCTGCTCGTTAATTTGGAAACGCCTTCGACAACTCCGCTCCCTCTGGAAAGCGATCAGGACGAAAGCATCGAACCCGGCGGTGCGGGGCAACCGATTCTGGCGGTGATCGTGACGGCCGCCGTTTTGTATTTTGCCAGAGATGTACTTATTCCGCTCGCGGTGGCGTCGCTTCTGGCGGTGATTTTCAGCCCGATTGCCGGACGTTTGGAACCATTATTGGGGCGCTTTGCCAGTTCGGTCCTCGTGGTCGTGTCCGCGATTATGGTCATTGTCGGAATCGGCTACTTTCTTACGGTCGAACTTACTTCAGTCGCGGTTCAGGTCACCGATTACACCGATAATATCGCGGCAAAAATTACCGCGCTCAGAGGAAGCACGCCGCAGTGGCTTGAACGTATCGAAGATGGCGTCAAGGACGTCGAGCGACAGGTGCAGGCGCCGACGCCCCGGCCAAAGGCATCGCATCTTTCCACGGTGGTTCAGATGCCCGCTTCCGATCCCGTGTTTGAGACGGTTCTTCGGCCGTCCCTGCCGATAATCTCAGCGATAATCGAAAGCTTTTTTATCATTGTGCTGTTCTTCTTTCTGCTATACAGCCGGAAAGATTTGCGCGACCGCCTGGTCCGGCTGGCCGCCCGCGCCCGGATTACACTATCTGCGGAAGGAATTGCAACGGCCGCCGGTGCAGTCGGTCATTATCTCCTGTTGTTTTCGCTGACCAACGCCGGATACGGACTGACGATCGGAAGCGCCATGTGGCTGCTCGGTTTGCCCAATCCGGCGTTGTGGGGTGTGCTTGCCGCCCTGCTGCGTTTCATTCCCTATGTTGGCGTCCTGGTGGCGGGAGTATTGCCGGCGTCTGTGGCGTTCGCGGTATTTCCCGGATGGAGCAGGTCGGTCGAGGTGCTCGGCTCGTTTATCATTGCCGATCAGGCGGTAGGTTACCTGGTTGAGCCTTTCCTGATCGGCCGTGGAATCGGTTTGTCCCCGCTTGCATTGTTGGTTTCCGCGATGTTCTGGTCGTGGCTGTGGGGACTGCCGGGCCTGTTCCTCGCCACTTCTCTGACGGCATGTCTGAAGGTCGCTGGCGATTACATTCCCGCCCTCGGCTTTTTTGCGGTCCTGCTCGGCGCCGACGGCGTGCTCGAAGATTACAATGATTACTACCGGACCCTGCTCGAGCTGGACGTAGCGGGCGCACGCGAGATAGCGGTGCGTTACTGTGATAAGCACGGCCTTGAGCCAACCTTCGACGACGTTCTGATTCCCGCTGTGCGCCTGGCTGGCGAGGAACGCGACGAGAGCCACATCAGCCGCGAGAATCAACGATTGATAAACGATACCACCCAGATGCTGGTGACGGAGCTTGGCGAGAGGTTCAGCAGGCCCCGGATAAGCTCGCGGCTCCGGATCCTGGGCGTATGCGTTCCCGGCGAGGTTCACAGACTGGGTCTGCGGATGATACTTGAACTTTTTCGCCGCGGAGGCGCGGCCGCAAACCTTCTGGACGAAAGCAAGTCACCGGAAGAGATTCGTCAGTTTGTAAAGGCCTACGCTCCAGACCTGTTGTTTGTGTCGTTTACAATGCTCGAGTGCGCGCCAGCCGCGCTGGAACTGGTGCGCAACCTAAAAGTGGATTCACCTGGCCTGACAATCATTTGTGGAGGCGCAGGCGGGTTATCGGAAGCCTCCCAGCTTCTCCAGGCGGGAGCTTCACAGATATGTCAAAACAGAAGTGAACTGCGGCGCGCGGTCAGGCTCTATGCGCTCAGACGATCCGTGTTGCGCGCCGAAAAACTTGGCCGGGAACATCCTCGAGATAATGGCTTCCCAAACAACGCTCGAAGCGATGGACTGGCAGGTTCAGCGGACGAACCGCATCAAGTCTCATAGTGGCAAATATGCCGTCGGAGCTGCGATAGATAACTTCCTAAGTGTTATCCGGAGCACACAAGCCGCACTCCTCCGCGGGATTTGACTTGATTGTCTTGGGGAACCCGCCCAGACTAACCTTATCGGGATCGGGAAAGGAATCACGTCCGACCTTGATCCAGCATGATCGCGGGCTTTCCTCTCGCCTTTGACCGCTCTCACCTGGAGAAACCTAAACAGTTCAAAGCCAAGGCGTGAGGAGCCTCTTTATGAGACCCGCTCAATCCCGCCCACCCTGGAATCCATCTTCCGCACTCGTGTTTGCTAAAGCGGCCACGCGCGGGAATGACACGCCAAGGAATCGCGCAAGGGCGAAATTGTCACTGTGATATGCAGGGCTCAATAGTTTTCAAACTGACGCGGGTTTATTGGAGATTCGCAAATGCGGAAAGTCATTATGTTTTTATCCGCGGCTTTACTCATGTCTCTCCTTTTCGTAATTCAGCGGTTCTTTCTGGACCCCCCTGATACGGGCAGAGAATGGGCCCTGATGACTGACTGGTTTGTGCTTTGCGCCTGGTGTCAGCGCAGGCTGAAAACGCAAAATGATCACGCTTAAGGACCGTCACGAACATATAACGTTTACAGCGGGGCGGCATCCGTTTCCGCTCGTGTTGAATAGAGGCACGAACAAAATGAAATCGATCACGTGGCTTGGCGTATGTATCGCCCTTCTGGCGATTCTTGGATTGGCGGTTCCGGCATTCACCACGTCGCAGACCCGCAACGTGGCCAGTCTGGGTGACGTCAAACTTCAAAGCACCCAGCAATCTACGCATGTGGTTCCCGTGGCGCTAAGCGTCGGAGGACTCATCCTGGGCTTTGTTCTTATCGGAGCGGGCATGTATTCAAAGCAGGCAAATTGAAACTTCGGGACGCGTAAGTGGTGCGCGTACCTGATGAATGATTGGGTTATCCGGCAGCGGAAAGGAGCAATTTTATGACCTTAGTCACTATCGTTGTAGTGTTAGTCGTCGTCGGACTAGTGATGTGGTTGATCAATACTTATATTCCGATGGCTGGGCCCATCAAGAGTTTGCTCAACGTCGTTGTGTTTATCGTTGTGGCGATTTGGCTTTTGCAGGGCTTCGGGATTATTGGGAATATTTCCGGAGTGCGCATTCCACAGTTGAGATGATTAAGCGAGGTTTAGCTGAATAAGGGAGTGAGCAACGGCGGGTTTGTTTTGGTCCGGGCAGGGTACCGGCGTGAAACTGTAAGTCTGCGACAAGCGCAAGGGTTACGGCTTGTGTGTGGAGTGACGAATATCTTGTTGCGTAAAGATGGAGAGCTTACCGATGGTTAAAGTGAAACATATCCTTCCAATTCTTGTTCTTGCCAGTGTCGCATTGGCGATTCCCGCGTGCTCAAGTCAGCAGGCGGAACAAAAGACCAATGAGGTCACGGATCAGACTGGCTCCGCGGTCGGATCTGTGCTCGACGCGGTTGGGTCGGTGGTGATGTGGCCGTTCCATCTGGTCGGTGACCTGTTCTCGTAGCATCGATTCCCGGCAGGATGTTGAAGATTGGGTTTTCAACGTCCTGCCTGCTTTCGTTTTCCCGCAAGGGGAAGGGAATCATCGGCGCAGTGGTCTGGATGATCGCGTCCAACCTCGTCTCAATCCGGGATCGCTCCATTGCCGCGCGTTTACGGCACAGCCGTGGCCGGCTGTGCGACCGCCTGGTTCTTGAGATTCGCTGATTTTCGCCATCTGTTTTTCAGCCCGCACCTCGCCTGTGGAGGCATTGGACATCCGCGCGTGCTAGATTTTTCCCACAGGTAAGATTTCTATGAACCAACCCGGTATCGAAAAGCAGGACACTCTGGCGATTCTGGTTGGCGGCGGACCCGCGCCCGGGATCAATGGCGTAATCGCCGCCGCCACCATCGAGGCAATAAAGTGCGGCCTCAGTGTGATTGGACTACCCGACGGCTACCGATGGATCGCCGAGGGCGACACCTCGCACGCGGTGCCGCTCAGGATCGCCGACGTCAGCCGCATCCATTTTACCGGCGGCTCGATCCTGCGGACCTCACGCACGAACCCCGCGCGCGACGAAGCGACGCTCGAGCGCACCGTCGCCGCTCTGACCACACTCGGGGTCCGCTATCTGATCTGCATCGGCGGCGACGACACCACCTATGGTGCGACCAAGATCGCCGAGCGCACGCCGGGACGGATCGGCGTCGCCACGGTGCCCAAGACGATCGACAACGATCTGCCGCTGCCCGAAAATGCGCCCACTTTCGGCTTCGAAACCGCACGCGCCGTCGGCACCACGATTATCGAATCGTTGATGGAAGACGCGCGGACCACGCGCCGCTGGTACCTGGCGATTGCGATGGGGCGCAAGTCAGGTTCGCTTGCGCTCAGCATGTGCAAATCGGCGGGTGCGACACTGGCGGTTATTCCTGAGGAATTCGGCGAGGAACATTTCTCCTTGAACCTGGCCGTCGATACCATCGCCGGCGCGATCATCAAGCGCCGCGCCGGCGGCCGCGACGACGGGGTCGCAATCATCGCCGAGGGAATCGCGGAGCGCGCCGACTCGATCTCGATGCCGACCGTGCAGGGCGCCGAATACGACGCGTACGGCCACGTGCATCTGGCGGATCTGTCCTTCGGAACGTTGCTGCGCGGACAGGTGCGCGCAGCGCTAAAGGAACTTGGCGCGGATCTGACGGTGGTGGCCAAGGACATCGGCTACGAGCTGCGCTGCGCCAGGCCGGTGCCGTTCGACACCGACTACACGCGCACGCTTGGTTACGGCGCGGTGCGCTATTTACTCGGCGGCGGTTCCGGCGCGCTCATCGCAATCGCGGGCGGGCGCGTGACGCCGGTCAACTTCGCCGACCTGGCCGACCCCGCGACCGGCCGCGTCCGCGTGCGGATGGTCGATGTTTCGACAGAGTCTTACCAGGTAGCACGCTCTTACATGACCAGGCTCGAGCCATCCGACTTCGAGGAACCCGCGCTGTCGCGGCTGGCGGCGCATACCAGACTGGGCGCGCAGGAATTCAAAGCCCGGTTCGCGCCCGCGGTCGCCGCGACCATCGCCGCGCCGGCCGCGCTCATAGACTCCCGGTGAATTCGATGACCGCGGCGGCGGTGTCGCGTGGATTATCGAGCGGCACATGATGGTACGCGCGCGGGATCTCCTTGTAGATCGAGCCGCGAATCTTGCGATGCATCCGAAGCAAGGGCCGCGCGCCGATCAGCGTGCTCTGCGCGCCGCGCAAAATCAGCACCGGCATCGCAAGGCTTTTGATTTTCGGCTTGCGGGTGCGCCCTTCGACCTTGCGCCACGCGCGCGTGCGCGGATCGAGGCGAAACGCCCAATTGCCATTTTCGAGTTGCAACGATCCTGCGCGCGCCAGCCGCTCCAGGTCGTCTTTGGTCAAATAAGTTTCGGGCGGAGAAAGCCGGAACTTGCGCTTGATATCGTCGAACGAGCGCAACTCCGGACGCGGCCCCCCGCGCGAGCGCCGCCGCCATCGCCACTTTAGCCGCCGCATCAACGGCGGCGGTCCATTGGGCGCGTCGATCAACACCATCGCTTCGAGCAGCTCGGGATACGTCGTCGCGACCCATTGCGCGACCGCCCCGCCCATCGAGTGCCCCACCAGGATCACGCGCACCCCCAGATGATCGATCATCCCCTTGACGTCGCGCGTGTACCATCCGGGTCCGTAGTGCGGCGGATCGGCCCACGCGCTCTTTCCGTGGCCGCGGAAATCGAGCGCGACCACGCGGCCATACGGGACCAGCAGCGGAGCCAGGCTGTCCCACCAATGGACGTGCGCGGCGCCGCCGTGCAACAGAAGGAATGTGTGACTCTTCGGATCGCCGCCCCAGTCCAGGTAATGAAGCTTGATGCCTTCGCATTCAACGAACCCGCTGGTCGGCTCCGGAGGTTCGGTAGCCGCTTGCTGTTGTGCCATCTTGTTCATTTTAGATGATGCCGCGGTCCGATCCTAGAATGACGCGTGAGTCGCGGAAATGACGCGCGCACTGGCAGCGGACGCCGCGAGCATGATAACAATTTCTTTGTCAGGCGCCCGACCCGCTTGAGCATTTGGACACCGCAACCAGGAGAAATCCGATGAGCCTGAGACTCGAGGCCAAGAACGCGATCATCACTGGCGGCGCCAGCGGAATCGGCCGCGCAACCGCAATCCGCTTCGCCGAGGAAGGCGCCAACGTCATGGTCGCCGACCGTCACCTCGCCGCCGCCGAGGAAACCGCCGCCCAAGTCCGCGCGCTCGGCGGCAAAGCGATAGCTTGTCAGGTCGATACCAGCGCCGAAGCCCAAGTCGCCGCGATGGTGCGCCGATGCGTCGCCGAGCTCGGCGGGGTGGACGTGCTGGTCGCCGCCGCGGGCATTTCGCACGCCCGCTATGGAGAGGAAGGCGCGCCCGCGATGGGTCCGCTGGCCGAGAAGCCGCTGGCCGACTGGAAGAAAGTGCTGAGCGTAAATCTCGACGGCGTGTTCATCACCGATCGCGAGGTCGCACGCGCGATGATCGCGGCCGGCAAGGGCGGCAGGATTATCAACATCGCCTCCGGCGCCGCCAAGCTGCCCACTCCGGGCGTCGGCGAGTACGCGGTCAGCAAGGCCGGCGTGTGGATGCTGACCAAGGTGCTCGCGGTCGAGCTGGCGCACTATGGAATCACGGCCAACGCGATCGGCCCCGGGTTCATCAACACGCCGATGACCGCGAACCTGAAGAACGCGGAGGGTTTCATGAAGCGCCTGGTCGATCGCGTGCCGCTCGGGCGCGTCGGCGAGGCGGTGGATGTCGCCAACACCGCGCTGTTTCTGGCCAGCGAAGAAGGCCGGTACTACACCGGCTCGATCCTGCATCCTGACGGCGGAGTCGTGATGCAGTGATGGCAGGCGACTGAGCGTTCGTGCGAAACCGGCGGTGCGGTTCAAGCCTATGGCGATCGGCAATCGCGATCGCGATACTGGCGCTCGCGCTCGGGGCGGCTCCATCGTCCGCCCGCGCTCAGGACCAGGGCGCGCAGGACAGTGGCGCGGCGCCTGCGCCTTCCGAACCGATCCAGTTTCCGAATATCCCCCGCATCGCCTTGCAGGCACTGCCGGGTTACGGACCCTCGCCGCTGACGGTAGGATTTCTCGTGATGAACGGCAATCCCGAGTCGGCGCCATTGGTGGCCTACCGGTGGAATTTCGGCGATGGCAAGGTCTCGACCTTACCGCCCTCGGCTCTCTTTCACATCTACACCATTCCTGGCACCTACACCGTGACGGTGACCGCCACCACCGCCGACGGCCAGAACGCGACCGGGTTCGCGGGAGTCACGGTGACCCACGCCGCGAATTGATCGCCCAAGAACGGCGCGGATGCTCGGCGGCGCGCGTTACTGATCGAGCATCGTGACCTTTCCGGTCTCGAGGTCGTACACCGCGCCGACGATTTTCAGATCGCCGCTCTTGACCATCGACGCGAGCGGTCCTTCATCTGCGAGTTTCTTTACGATTAGCGCCACGTTCTCACGTACGGCGTTTTCAACCAGATCGCCCGGCATCGACTTGGCCGCTTCGACGGCGGGGCGCAGCTCGCGCAGCATCGGACCCACGTCCTCGTTGGGCTGGCTATGACCCTCGACGGCGGCCTGCACGGCGCCGCATCGCCGATGTCCCAGCACGATCAGCAAGCGGGTGTGCAGATTTGTGACCGCGAAATCCAGGCTTTCGATCACGACCTTATCGGCCACGTTGCCGGCCACGCGCACTACGAAAAGATCGCCAAGGCCTTGATCGAAAATCACCTCGGGAGGCGTGCGCGAGTCCGAACACGCCAGCACCGCCGCGAACGGATACTGCCCGGCCGCGATTTCGCCGCGGCGCGCGGGGGTCTGGCGGGGATGCTCCATCGCACCGGCGGCGAATCGATGGTTCCCGTCGAGCAAGCGCCCCAGCGCGGCCGCGGCGCTCACGCTCGAGGCGGGTTTGCCGGCCGCGAACGAGGTGCGGCCGGCGATGATCAATATCGAGGCCAGGGTTGCTCCCGCAATGGCGAAGGTCGTCATAAGCTTGATTCTCTTCACTGGATTTGCGCTCCTGATGCGCAAGCAAAAAATACCAGACTCGCCGCGCGAGCGCATCGCCTGTCGCATCGCACGGTCGCGATTGACAGCGGGCCTCCACTTCCCACAATTTGGAGACACCATGACTTCGCGCATCTCGATATATCCATGTCTCGCCGCCGCAACCGCCTTGGGATTCGCCGCGATGCTCTCGGCTTGTGGACAGGCCGCGATCGACGCCAACGCGCAACAGGTCCAGCAGCAGCAGCAACAAATCGAGCAAAATCAGATGGAGATACAGAAACTGATGGCGCAGCAGGGTTCTGGCGGCGGCGGCGCCGGCGCCACATCGCCGCCGGCGGGTACACGATGCGACAAATCGGTCATGGCGACCGCGACTCGCCACGGCGGCAATAAGATGGCCTCGGGCGACTTCGCCCACGCGCTCGGCTACTACCAGGATGCGCTAACTGCGTGCCCGGGAAATCCCCGCGCCGAGCTCAACGTGGCTCGCGCATATGAAGCCGCCGGAAATCGCAGCTCGGCGCTCGCACACTTCAGAGCCGCGGCCGCCAGCACCGACCCCGCCAATTCGGCGGCCGAGCAGGAAGCCCGCAACGCGATGGTGCGGATGGGCGCGAACTGACGTGCTGGAGCCGTCCCGCGCACCAACCATCACGGTTCACGGCACCGGGGCCACGTTGAGCAGGCCGGCGGCCTCGTCGAAGCCGAGCATCAGATTCATGTTCTGAATCGCCTGGCCGGCGGCGCCCTTGCCGAGATTGTCGATCGCGGTGATCACCACCAGCGTGTTCGAGCGCCGGTCGAGCACGGTCGCGATCTCGCAGAAGTTCGTCGCGCGCACGTTGCGCAGCTCGGGAAGATCGCCCGGCTTCAGCATCCGCACGAATCGCGCCTTGGCGAAGCTCGCCTCGAAGGCGTTGCGGACGTCGTCCTCGGTGGTCCCGGCGCGCGGCTTCATGAAGATCGAGGTCAGGATGCCGCGCGTTACCGGCAGCAGATGCGGCACGAACATCAGCGCGATCTCGCGCCCGAGCACCGCGCCGATTTCCTGCTCGATTTCCGGGGTGTGGCGATGATTGCCGACCTTGTACGCGCGAAAGTTTTCGTTGACCTCGGCGAACAGGTACTCGACCGAGGCCGCGCGCCGCGCGCCGGTGGTCCCCGACTTCGCGTCGATCACGATCGACGCGGGATCGATCAGGTCGCGCTTGATGAGCGGAATGAGCGCGAGCAGCGCGCCGGTCGGATAGCATCCGGGATTCGCCACCAGCCGCGCCTCGCGCAACTCGGCGCGATGAAACTCGGACAGCCCATAGACCGCCTCACGCGAGAGCGCGGGGGCGAGCTGATCGACGCCGTAGGCCGCGCGATGCGCCGCGGGATCCTTCAAGCGAAAGTCAGCCGACACGTCGATCACCTTGACCCCCGCCTTGACCAGTTCGACCACGACCGGGGTTCCGATCTTTTCCGGCAGGCACGAGATGGCTACATCGGCGCGTCCGCGCAGAAATTCCGGGCGCAACTCCTCGAAAGGCGGCAGATCGGTTCCCGCCATATGCCGATAGACGTCGGCGACCTCGCGGCCCGCGTAGTGTTCCGAGGTGAGCGCCGAAATTTCCACGAACGGATGCGTTGCAAGAATGCGTACGGCCTCGATTCCCGAATAGCCGGACGCGCCCAGAACCGCGACTCTGACCCTGTCGTGTGCCATCGGTGGGATTGCTCAAACCTCCGGAGTTATTTGACGCGATCGTAACTCGTTTATCACGAATCGATAACCCGTGACAGTTACTTGGTATCGAACTCGAAGACCATCTCGCCCGCTGGCCTGGGCGCCGAGTCGGCCAGCTTTTCCAGGTAAATCGCGATCACGCCGTCGTCAGGCCGATCCGCGCGCATCGCCTCGAGCCTCAGGCGCGCGTCATCATTGGCTCCCATGCGCAGATCTTCGAGCGCCGCGGCAAATCGCGCGTAGTAGGCCCCATCGGCGCCGTTGGCCGCGGCCGCGATCACTTCCACGATCGGCACCGGGATGTTCTTGCCTTTGACCCGCACCAGTCCGATGTCGCGCGCCACGTATGCGCCGGCGGCGCTCGTGAAGGTCTCCTTGCTGACCAGCAGATGCACCTTGAACTGGCGCGTCAGGGTCTCGAGCCGCGAGGCCAGGTTGACCGTGTCGCCGATTACGGAATAGTCGAAGCGGCGCGCGCCACCGAAATTTCCCGCGATCGCCTCTCCAGTCGCAATTCCCACCCCGATATCGATATCGGCGAAGCGCGGGTCGTGCTCGCGCAGCGACTTGAGTTCCGCCAGCATCGCGAGCCCCGAATCGATAGCGGCGCGCGGATGGTTGGGAACCTCGAGCGGTGCGCCCCAGAACGCCATGATCCCGTCGCCGCGAATCTTGTCCACCACACCGCCGCTCTCGAGAATCAGATCGGTCATCTTGGTCATGTAGTCGTTGAGCAATGCCACCAGCGCCGCCGGATCGGTACGCTCGGATAATCCCGTGTAGTTGACGATATCGGCGAACAGAATGGTGATGATCCGGCGCTCGCCGCCGAGCTTGAGGCCGCCCGGATTATCCACCACGGCTGCGATAACGTCGGGATGCAGGTAATGCTCGAAGGCGTGGCGCAGGCGGCGTTTTTCGCGGCCCTCTGTCCAGTAGCGATAAATGGCAAGCGCGGCGGCCGTGGCGGACGCCACCGCCAGCGGGAAGACCACGCCGAGCAATATCCCATGCGCGATCAGCAGGTACTGCGCAAACCCGAAATAGGCCGCCATCAGCGCCAGCACGGCCGCAAACGCGATCGACGCGGTCAGGTAGGCGACCGCCAGCGAGATCGCCACGCCCAGCGCGACCGCCCAACTCCGCTCCATCACGACCGTGTCGGTCCGGGTCGCGTCGATAAAATCGTGCGCGATCACGTCGTCGATTGCGTTGGCGTGAATCTCGACGCGCGGAAACTCGGCCCCGACCGGAGTCACCGCACGATCGCCGATCGCCTTGGCGATCGCGCCGACCAGCACCGCTTTCCCCGCCAGCGCCTCGGGCGCAATCCGATGCTCGAGCACATCGACCGCCGAATAGTGCGGAAAGCTCGCGGCCCCGCTCCGGAAAGTCACCATCATCCGCCCGATCTCGTCCACCGGGATGACCATATCGCCCAGCGCGACGCTCGACACTCCCGCGCCTGCCAGGTTGAGCCGCAGCGTCGCGCCACCGTAATAGGCCTGCGCCACCGCGAGAAAAAACGGCACGCACATGCGGTCGTGGAACTGGATCACGGTGAGCTCGGTGCGGATCTCGCCGTCATAGTCGCCATCGATATCGTAGAATCCGGTCCCGCGCGCCGCGCTGTTCAGAATCGGCGTCGGCGGCAGATAGGCGTCGGCGTGGATCAGCTCGGGCGCCGCGCCGGGATCGCGATGCACCAGCGTATAGGCGAGCGGCGGCGGACTGATCATCTCGTGCAGGTAGCCCGCTTCGGCGCCGCCGGCACCGCGCCCCAGCTCGTGACGGGCGAACCCGTAGCCGAGATAGGTATCACCCTGCGCCTTGACCGCGTCGGCGAACTTCTGATCGCGTTCGTGGCCCAGGGCCTGCTGGATTTGCGCGTCGCCAAGGCCGAACGCTCCGAGCCGTGATGCTATTTCGCGGCGCTCGGCCACGTCCGAGTCGGCTTCGGAGAACAACAGATCGTATCCGATGACTTTGGGCCGGTATGACGCGAGCGCGTCCTGAAATTGCGCCATCACGTCCCGCGGCCACGGCCAATGCCCGAGCACGGCGATACTCTTCTGATCGATGCCGACCACGACGACCTGGTTGGTCGGCGGATGCGGTGTCCCCGCGTACATCCGCAGGTCGGAAATCTTGAGTTCGAGAAAGGTGAGCGCGCCGGGGTACGCGATCAGTATCGCGAGCATCCACGCCATCACGACCTGTCCGACCGCGAACGTGAGCCACGAAAATCGCTGATGAAAGCGGGACTTGATTGCTTGCGGCGCCATCAGATGCGGCTCTTCCGCAACGAGGATAGCGCGCCTTGGCGGATGCGGCTATTGCCGCCGTCCAGCGAAGATTCGCGCCACCCGCGGCCTACTCGAAAAAGCTCAACTGCTTGTAAAGGCTGAGCTGGCCGTACTGATGCGCCGAACCGTAGCCGGCCTGCGCGCTGACTCCGATCTGCCACGGCCGATAATAGACCCCCAAGTCCGGTCCGCCCTCACCCTCGGCGCTGGGCAGAAATCCGCCCAGATAGAATGCACCGCCGCCGCCTGCCAGAAAGATCCAGTTCTCGGTCGAGGCCACAATCGCTTGCAAGTCGACTGACATGCTGGTCACGTGGTTTTCAAAGTCGTAGATCGTCGAGGTCGAGAGATTGACCGGATGCTCCGAATGCAGGAACAGCCAGCTCGAAATATCGCCCTCGATATCGGTCGCGTTGCTATCGCCAAAGTCCTTGCCGCCCAGCACATAGACGTGAGTACCGGGATAAATCGTGAAGTCCGCGCCGCCCTGGACGCGCCCGAAGTTGAGCCGCGCCTGATGCCCGGTGCCGGGCGCCAATGGGTTGTCGAAGCCCTGCCCTTCGAATAGCTGATAGCCGGTCATCCGGCCGACCGCGGAAATATACGGCGTCACGCTTTGCTCGAGCTGAAAACCCTCCTGGATGGTGGCGTACTTGTCGCTCGCGTAGCCGCCGGTGAAACCGACGATATCGAGTCGTCCGGGATCTTGCAGCGAGAAATATCCAGGGTAGGTGCTGTCGAAAAAGTCCTCGGCCGCGGCCGGACGGACCGCCGCGAGAATCACGCCGATCGCGGCCGTGGCGATCAGACCCGCAATGAGGCGACTGGTCAGTTTAGGCGCCACTCGATTCCTCCCCAGATACTGCTACGCGGCCATCAACCTGGTGGTACCACCGGCGGCGGTTTTGGCCCACCGCCCGTCTCGGGTCCCACGCATATTGGACAAGCTGGCGGCGGCACCGGAGCCACCGGCGTAATCACTCCGAGGGCGCCGGTCCCACCGCCCGCGCTCGCCGAAAACGACGACGCGCCCGTCATCCCGAGCGGTCCCGCGCCGGTTGGAGCAAGGAAGCACGGCACTGTAGCCTCGTATCCGGCGCCAATATTGATGCCGCCGCCCGGATTCGCGGCGTTGGTCAGATTGACCACGCCGTCCTGCACGGCAACGTCGGTGAAGTTACGACAATCGCCGAAGGTCGGCCGTGCAACGCCGGACGAATAGATGGTATCGAAGCGCGTGCCGCGCGCCGCAGCAACCGCGTTGGGCGTATGGATTTCAAAATTCGGCGCGGCGGCGCCAATCGTATGATTTACCAACGAGCGCAACTCGCCGCCGAACAGACTGATCCGCGTAGCCACCGGCGATGCGGTCTGCTGATCGACGACGATATTGCTCGATGCGCCAAGTTCGAGCGTGCTCTGATCGGATAACCGCACGATCACGTGGCCGTTTGTCCCCGTGATGATTCTGTCGCCGACATCCACCGCCACTCCGACCGCGCCCCCAATCGTCGCGGCGCCGCGCTGGATCGAGACCTGTCCCGAGGAGGTCGTGATCGATCCCGCCACCGCCGCCTGGGCGAACGCGGCGCGCGGCGCGAGCGCCATGGCGAAGATGAAACCAAGCGCGAGTACGAGGTTGTTTTGGCGCAAGCGGCGGACTATAAAGGCGCGCATAGCGTGGTTTTCCTTTTCGCTCACCGCATCCTTACTATTCGGCGCACAATATAGTGTCAAACCGGCCCCCCGATTCGTGAGCCTTTCAAGGTGGAGATAGGTTCGCGGCGCGTATCGGGACCCCGGCGCCCTCGCTCGCGATCAGGTGCGCAACTCGACCGCATTGCGGGCGCGATTCTATCGCACGGCGGCGCGACTGTGGCTTGGGATTAGCGCTTCGAGTACTGCGGACGCTTGCGCGCCTTGTGATGGCCGTACTTCTTGCGCTCGACCTCACGCGGGTCGCGCGTCAGCATCCCCGCCTTGCGCAGCGCCGGCCGCAGCGTCTCGGAAGACGCCAGCAGCGCGCGCGAGATGCCGTGGCGGACCGCGTCGGCCTGCGCCGAGATTCCGCCACCCTCGACCTTGACGATAATGTCGAACTGACCCTTGGTCTCCGTCAACTCGAACGGCTCCAGAATGCGCATCCGCGAGGTGTCGCGCGGGAAATAATCCTCGAGCGTGCGATCGTTGATCGTGATAGTTCCCGCGCCGGAGAGCATCCGCACGCGTGCGACCGCGGTCTTGCGCCGCCCGGTGGTCCAGATGATGTTCTTTTTCTCTGCCATGATAACGCTCGGCGCCTCGGTTCAGACTTTGACCGTCTCGGGTTTCTGCGCGGCATGCGGATGCTCCGCGCCGGCGTAGACCTTAAGCTTCGTGAACAGCCGCCGCCCAAGCCGGTTGCGCGGCAGCATCCCGCGCACCGCGCCCTCGATCAGGCGCTCGGGCCGCGTCTGGCGGACCTTGGCCGGAGTGGTCGAGCGGATGCCGCCGGGCCATTCGGTATGGCGATAATAGATCTTGTCGGTTTCCTTCGAGCCGGTCAGCCTGACTTTCGCGGCGTTGATCACCACCACGAAATCGCCCGCGTCCTCGTTGGGCGTGAAGTCGGGGCGATGCTTGCCGCGCAAAAGACTCGCGGCGCGGCTCGCCACGCGGCCGAGCACTCCGTCGGCGGCATCGATGATCAGCCAGCGGCGATCTCGCAGCGCGTTTTCGCGCGACACGCTTTTGGTTTGTTCGGTCAGCTTCAAGTTCTTCCATCCGTATCGTCCAGACGCTGTGCGCGCGGACGTGCAATAAAATTTGGCGGGGCCGATGGGATTTGAACCCACGACTTCCGACGTGACAGGCCGGCGTTCTAACCGGGCTGAACTACGACCCCGCCTGAACCATCCTTTGTTACATTTTTCGCGCCGCCGAGCAACTTGTGGGATCTTTCGGCAATCCGCTGCGTGCTCGATTATTCCTCCGAACACCGGCAGATCTTATCCTCTCCCGCTCGGGAGAGGTCGCGCCGAAGGCGCGGGTGAGGGACCGGTAAAATCTCCTAACGCCGCGCGCCGGATTCCGGGGCGTAATCGGCGCCATACGACCGCCGTCCCGAGGTGTCCTTGCCTGCCCGTGATTGCTAACCTATCCTTGACTCAAAGTCCGACTCCAAAATCACGGATCGATGTGCAAGCAGTGCTAACCCTGCTGGACCCGCCGCATTAGCGCGGCTATAAAGGCTGCTCGCGTTCGACTATGTGGATTGTTCGCCTTGCCCTACGCCGCCCGCTCTCGGTTGCGGTGATGGCGCTCCTGATGCTGGTGCTGGGAGCGCTGTCGTTCGAATTGATGAACGTCGATATCTTTCCCTCGATTGACCTGCCCGTCGTGCTGGTGGTGTGGAACTATCCGGGCCTGTCGGCATTCGACGTCGAGCGGCGGATGGTGTTTATCAGCGAGCGCGCGTACTCGACCACCGTCAACGGGATCGAGCATCTCGAGTCGGAATCGATCAACGGGCTGGGGATCATGCACGTCTATTTCCAGCCGGGCACCGATCTGGGCGCCGCGATCGCGCAGATCAACGCGGTTTCGGAAACGATCCTGTCGATTCTGCCGCGCGGCACCGAGCCGCCGCAGATTATCTCCTACAACGCGACCAACGTTCCGGTCGCGCAGTTGAACGTCTATAGCGACACGATCTCGACCAGCAGGCTGTTCGATTACGGGCTTAACTTCATTCGTATCCAGCTCTTCACGATCCCGGGCTTCTCGTCGCCCGCGCCGCTGGGCGGCGTGTCGCGCAACGTGATGGTCAATCTCGACCCGACCGCGCTCTATGCCAACGGGATGTCCGCGTACGATATCGGCAATGCGCTGGCCGCGGCCAACGTCGTCATCCCGTCGGGCACCGCGAAGATCGGCAACTACGAGTACAACGTCGATCTCAACATGAGCGTGCCCACGGTCAAGGACTTCGACCGCCTGCCGGTCAAGTACGTCAACGGCGCTCCCGTCTTCCTGGGCGATATCGCGCCCGTCACCGACACCCATCAGCCTCCAACCAACGTGGTGCGAGTCGATGGCCAGCAGGCGACTTACCTGATGGTGATCAAGCACGCCGACGCCTCGACGCTCAAGGTGGTGGACGCGGTGCGGGCCAAGATTCCGCTGATCCGCGCGACCGCGCCCAAGGGGCTGAAGGTCTCGCTGAGCTTCGATCAATCCCAGTTCGTGCGCGCCGCGTTGTGGGACGTGGTGCAGGAAGCGATCACCGCGGCGGCGCTGGTGGCGGTGATGGTGCTGCTGTTTTTGGGTTCGCCGCGCAGCATGCTGATCGTTATCACCTCGATTCCGCTTTCGATTCTGACTTCGATCGTCGCGCTCAAACTGTGCGGCCAGACGATCAACACGATGACGCTCGGTGGAATCGCGCTGGCGGTCGGGATGCTGGTCGATGACGCCACGGTCGAGATCGAGAATATCCATCGCAACCAGGCGCTGGACAAGCCGCTGCTGGTCGCGATTTTAGACGGCGCGTCGCAGATCGCGACGCCCACGTTTGTCGGCACGCTCTCGATCTGCATCGTGTTCTTTCCGGTGGTGCTGCTGACCGGCGTGGCGAAATTCCTGTTCACGCCGCTGGCGCTGGCGGTGGTGTTCGCGATGCTCACCTCGTACCTGCTGTCGCGCACCCTGGTGCCGTCGATGGCGCGCTACCTGCTCCCCGACAATCACGAAGAGCATCTGGGCCACGGCCGATGGGGGCGGATGATCCGCGCGTTCGATCGCTCCTTCGAGCGCGTCAAAGAGCGCTACCGCTCGGCGCTCGCGGTGTTTATCGGACGCCGCGGCTTCGCGCTCGCCTGCGTCGCGATCGTGATCCTGCTCTCGCTCGGCCTGTTGCCGATCGTCGGCGAGGATTTCTTCCCGGCCGTGGACGCCGGCATGATGCGGCTGCATCTGCGCGCTCCCACCGGAACCCGAATCGAGCGCACCGAATACATCGTGGACCAGATTGAGCGCACCATCCGCGGGATAATTCCAGCCACCGACCTCGAGAGCATCAGCGACAATATCGGCCTGCCGATCTCGTACGACTTGGCATTCTATCAGACCGACAGCATCGGACCCCAGGACGCCGACGTGCTAATCCAGCTCAAGCCAAAGCATCAGCCGACCGCGATGTATAAGCAGCGGATTCGCGACGCGCTGGCCGTCAGATATCCGGACGTGACGGCATATTTTCAGGCCGCTGATATTGTAAGCCAGGTGCTGAACTTCGGCCTGCCCGCCGCGATCGACGCGCAGATTAATGGCAACAGCCTCGAGCGCGATTACAATATCGCGCTGAGGCTCAGGGACCGGATGCAGCGGATTCCGGGCGTGGTCGATATGCGAATCGCCGAGCCGCTGGATTATCCCACCCTCAAACTCGACGTCGATCGCGCCAAGGCGCTTCAGTTTGGCGTCACGCAGCAGCAGGTCGCCGCAAGCGTGCTGTCCTTGCTTAGCGGCGCGCAGCTTTTGCAGCCGAACTTCTGGCTCGACCCAATCACCGGGGTCAATTACAACGTTATCGCGCAGTCGCCGCAGCATCTGTTCGACTCGGTCGGCGCGCTGGAAAATATCCCGCTCAGCACGACGCCCGCTTCCTCGAGCAACGCCACTGTCGATTCGATGCCGTCGAGCGCCGCGGCGGCGCCTGCGCAGCCACAATTACTCGGCAACCTGGCGACGATCCGCCACGCCTGGGATCCCGCCGTGATCGCGCACTACACCGTGCAGCGCGTGGTGGACGTGGACTGCAACGTGTCGGGCAGAGATCTCGGCGCGGTGACCACCGCGGTGCAGCGCGAAATCAGCCATCTGGGTAAGCTTCCGGCCGGCACCCAGGTCGTCATCCGCGGGCAGAGCCAGGCGATGCGCACCTCGTTCGTCACGCTTGGCGAAGGGCTGATTCTGGCGATCATCCTGGTGTATCTCCTGATGGTCGCGAACTTTCAGTCGTGGCTCGAACCATTCATCATCATGATGGCGGTGCCGGGCGCGCTGGCGGGCGTGCTCTGGATGCTGGTACTGACGGGGACGACGATCAACGTCGAGTCGATGATGGGCGCGATCATGGCGGTCGGGGTCGGGGTCGCCAACGGCAACCTGCTGATCACCTTCGCCAACGAGCTGCGCGAGGACGGCTACGGTCCGGTCGCCGCCGCGATCGAGGCGGGGCGCATCCGCTTTCGGCCGATCATCATGACCGCGCTGGCGATGATCCTGGGGATGCTGCCGATGGCGCTGAGCCTCGGCTCCGGCTCCGAGCAAAACGCGCCGCTCGGACGCGCCGTGATCGGCGGCCTTTTCTTCGCGACGGTCTCGACCCTGTTCGTGGTGCCCGCGGTGTATTCGATTTTCAGCCGCAACCTGATCGGTAAACATCAACGCGACGCCGAGATCGAGGAACTCACGCTGCCCGGCGCGTGAGCGATTGCATTAGTTAGATGGAAGACGACCCCAGGCAATTCACGGCCAAACCGTCGGGACGATTCTTCGTGGCTGGATGGATCGGCGCGGTCGCGATCGTGCTCGTCGCCACCGCCGGCCTGGTCCTCGCGCGCGAACTCTGGATCGGCCGCCAGACCGGCGAGCTCACCGAACAGGCCGCGAGGGGACCGCATGTGCTGGTGGCGACCGTCGGCCGCACCCCCGCGACGCGAGTCGTCACGCTGCCGGCGACCACCCGCGGCTTCGACGAAACTGAAATCTACGCCAAGGTTCCCGGCTATATCAAATCGATCCGGGTCGATAAGGGCGACCGCGTCAAAGCCGGCGAACTGCTCGCGGTAATCGAGTCTCCCGAGACCGATCAGCAGGTCCGCAACGCCGCGGCCGCCTATCAGATCGCGAAGCTCACGGATGATCGTAATCAGACTCTGGTGCGCCAGAACGTGATCTCGCAGCAGATCGCCGACGAGTCGCACGCCACGATGATGCAGGCCAAGGCGACCCTGGCGCAGTTCGTCGCGACCCAGGCGTACGAACGCGTCACCGCGCCGTTCGACGCGATCGTGACCGCGCGCGACGTCGATCCCGGCCATCTGATCCCCCAAGCGACCAGCTCGACCAGCCTCTCGGACGCGATCGTGCGCGTGGCGCGGATGAAACCGCTGCGGGTCTATACCTACGTGCCGCAGAACGTCGCGCTCTTCATCCGCAATGGCGACCACGCCACTATCACCGTCAACGAATATCCGCAGCGAAAATTCCTTGGCACTATCACCCGCCATCCAGAGGCGCTCGCACCCGACTCGCGCACGATGCTGGTGGAAGTCGATCTGCCCAACACCGACCTGGCCCTTTATCCCGGGATGTACGGCAACAGCGAATTCGTGGTCTCGGTTCCCGCCGGCGCGCCGCTGGTTCCCGACGACGCGCTGATATTCCGCGACGGCAAAGTCTTTGTGCCCGTCGTCAAAGACAACCGGCTTCATCTTGCGCAGGTAAGCCTCGGCTACGACAACGGAATCGCGGTCGTGGTCCGAAGCGGAATCGCCCCCGACGCCGTGGTGGCGCTCAACGTCGGACAGGCCGCGCGCGACGGCGAACGCGTCCAGCCCGTCACGCAGCCGCTCAGCACCGCGCAGCAATAGCAGGGTCAGGTTGTGATAGCGAGCCCTGCCGATCGCAGCCGCGCTTCGAGCACCGGAATTCGATCATGCCCCCAGAATGGTTCGCCGTCGAAGATGAATACCGGCACGCCGAAGATGTGATCTTCGGCCGCCTCATCTTGCGCGGCGTCGTAGGCGCGGGCGCCCTCGCCTGCCAGATACTCGCGATATTCCGGCGCCTCTATGCCCAGGCTTTCGAGCAGCGCGCCGACGGCATCGGCCTGATCGGCCTCGAAGTCGCGCTTGAAAAAACGCTCGAAAGCCGCGCGGCTGTAATCGAGCAGACGGCCCTTGCTTTCGGCGAATAATCCGCCGATCAGCGCGGGGCGCGTGTCATAAACTTTGAGCGGACCGCGAATCACGAGTCCTCGCGGCGCCGCCCATCGGCGCGCGTCCAGGTACGAGTAGCGCGCCTTGTATTCCGAATAGACGCTGCGCTCGCCCTTGCCCTTGATCCGGAGCTGGAATGGAACCCATCGGACGCGCACGCGGTATTTTTCTTCGAGCGCAAAGGCCGGATCGAACGCCAGATACGCGAACGGACTTTTGTAGTCCGAGTACATCTTGATGGTTTTCAGGTCCATCTTTCTCTCGTGTGACCTTCGGCCGCGCCGACTTCAGCCGATGAATCCCAGCGGACGCAGGATTCTGGCCGCCGCCGCGGCCAGCGCCGGCCCCCCTTTGCCCATCAAGGCGAAGCGCGGATCGGTGGTCTGCCTGCGGACGTAGCGCACGTAAATTTGCTCGCCGACAGTCGCGCTCTTCCAATGCGCCCACGCCTGATAAAATGGAAGATGGGTCAAGTCGCGGCCGGTCCGGCTGGCGTAGCGGCGCGCCAGGTCCTCGCGGCGCAGAAACCCGCGCTTCAACGTGTGCGGCTCGATCTCGGCGATCGCGAGCAGCTCCGTGTCGGTAGGATCGCGCCAGTAGCCGAGCGCGACTCCGAGATCGATCATCGGATCGCCGAGCGTGGACATCTCCCAGTCGAACACTCCGGCGACCCGGCCCGGGCTGTGCGGGTCGAGCATCACGTTATGTAGATAGAAATCGTTGTGCAGGAGCGCGGGCGCCTGCGGCACCGGCATGTGATCCAGAAACCATGCGCCGAGTTTTTCCATCAGCGGCACTTCGCGGGTCTTGGCCGCCTCCCAGCGCTTCATCCATCCGGCAATCTGGCGCTTAAAAAATCCCGCGGGCTTGCCCAGGCCCCCAAGTCCGATCGCTTCGTAATCAACACCGTGCAGATCGGCCAGCGTGTCGATAAAGCCCTCGGAGATCTTGCGGAACGTCTCGGGGTCGTCGCCCAGCTCGGCGGGAATCGGCTGGCGATTCTTGAACACGATTCCGTGGCGGCGCTCCATCACGAAAAACGGCGCGCCGATGATGCCCGCGTCCTCGCACAACAGCATCGCGCGCGGCGCCGCCGCGAACGCCTGCCACAGGCGCGAGAGCACGCGAAACTCGCGCCCCATGTCGTGCCCGCCGACCGGCAGCGGCCCAAACGGAGGCCGGCGCACGACCCACTGTGATTCGCCGAAATCGAGCAGATAGGTCAGGTTCGACGAACCGCCGCGAAACTGCATCACGCGCATCGGCGCGTCCGCCCCCGGCAGCCGCCCGCGCAGATAACCGGCCAGCGCGGACCAATCGAGCTGCTCTTCGTCGCGGACCGCGCCGTACTCTGCCGTCAGATCAATTTGTTCCGCCATCGCGGTCCTACTATGAATCACGGCACGGGTGATTTTCCAGTGCCGCGCCAACGCCGAGCCGCGATACGGATACGCTCAGAATTTTTCCTTGAACGGACGGACTTCGAGTTCCATCGTCCACGCGCTGCGATCCTGATGCGCCAGATGCCAGTAGGTCTCGGCGATCGCGGCGGGATCGAGCAGGTCTTCGGGCTTGAGACGTGCAATCGTGCGGCCCGGGATGGCGATGACTCCATCGACGTTGATCCACGCGACGTGAATTCCCTTTGGGCCGAGGTCGCGCGCCATCGATTGCGCCAGCCCACGCATCGCGAATTTCGCCGGACCGAACGCCGCCGATTTCGCACCCGCCTTGACGCCCGCGGTCGCTCCCGTAAATAGAATCGCGCCGCGCCCCCGTGCCAGCATGCCGGGCACCACCTCGCGCGCGGCGATAAACGCACCGTAGGCGTTGACCCGCCAGGTCGCTTCAAAATCCTCGGGCGATACTTCGAGCAGATTCCCCCAGCGTCCGGCTCCGGCGTTATGCACGAGCACGTCAGGGGCGCCAAGCTGTTCGCGAATCAGCTTGAACGCGGCCTCGACCTGCGCGCGATCTCCGATATCGGCAGGCGCCTCGAGCACGGTAGCGCCCGAGGCGCGAATCTCTCCGGCCAGCGCGCGCAGGTAATCCGCCTTACGCGCATTGATCGCGACCGCGTAACCCTGCGCGAAGCGGCGCGCCAGCGCAGCGCCCAGGCCGGGGCCGACACCGGAAATAACCGCGACCGGATGCTTGCTCAACTCCGCCACCAGTGACTCCCGCAGCTTGCGACTTTGGCGCGCGCCGGACCGATCGTCAGTGATTGGGCGCACCGACTAGTTCGAGCAGCGCGGCACGCAGATTATGGCTCGGTTTCGCGCCGTCCCCAAGCTTGACCAGCGCGTAACGCGCATCGTCGTCAAGTGCGGTCCAGGCTGGCTGAGTCATCGGCAGACCGAGCGCGGCGGCGTTCACAGCCAATCGATCGGGAACGCTTGCAGGCGCAACCGCGGACCGGCGCGCATCGGCATCGAGTTCGACCGGATGCCCGCCCGCCCTGGCAAGCACCGTTTCATCGATAAACAGCCGCAGCGCCGCGCATTCCTCGGCGGACTCGGCGGGGGCATGGCAGATCATCAGGCGTTCGCCGCGTCCCAGTTGCGCCCACTGAGCGCGGCCAATCTTGATACCCACCGCGTCGAGCTTGCGCCGCGCCGCCATCGGCAGGCAACTTAGCGACTCGTAAATTTCGGCCTCGAACTGGAACTTGCGGATCATCGCCGGTCTCCGAGGCCCCGAGCCTAGCCCCGTCCGTTTCATTCCGCAACTCGCCATCAAACCGGGCACGCATCGCATCGCCGCGCAGCGGTTGCGATTTGCGATTGTTGGCGCTCCTGCCGGGCAGGGGTTAGTCTCAACGCGAACCGGAGGTGAGGCGATGGACACGAGGGGTGCGGTGCGCGAGAGAGTCGAGCGGGATCGCGAGCGGCTGGTCGATCTGAGCCATCGCATCCACGGCTGTCCGGAACTTGGCTTCGAAGAGGAAAAGTCCGCGCGCTGGATGTGCGAATTTCT
>DATKSQ010000094.1:0-2489 GCA_035531615.1 Binataceae bacterium (SeqCode) | reverse complement strand
GTTGGTAGAGCGCTGGATTGTGGCTCCAGTGGTCGAGGGTTCAAATCCCTTCACTCACCCCACATATCCTGCTACGAAAGCATCTCCTCGGTGCGCCGTTAGCTCAGTTGGTAGAGCAGCTGACTCTTAATCAGCGGGTCTGCGGTTCGAGTCCGCAACGGCGCACCAAAATTCTCCAAGGAAGTGGCGGGTTTTTCGTCGGCGAGCGTGGACGATTCAGCGCCAGAATCCAAACTGGCGCCAGACTGGTGCCAAGCCGATCCGGCGGTATCGAGGCGATCGACGAATCCGGCGTCGGCTTGCGGGAGCCAGTGGGCGTAATGCTGAAGCGTCGTGCTCGGTTTCGAGTGGCCCAGTTGCGCGCTTACGAAAGTGATCGGCACGTTCATCGCTAGAAGTGAAGTCGCGAACGTGTGGCGCAGGTCGTAGAGCCTATGGCCTGAAACCTTCGCGACCCTCATCGCGCGTGCGAATCGTTTGCGCCCGCGGCTTTCGTCGAGCGGTTTCCCTGCGGAGTTCACGAATACGAGATCGGGCACGTCGCCCCAGCCGAGCCTTAAGGCCTGCGCTTCGCGCCGCTTGAACAACGAGGCGAGCGCCGATGCTAGTTCAAGGCTCATATCCACGGTGCGAACGCTGTCGGTCTTAGTCGTGCCGAGTTCCCCTGCGGAGAATGCACGCTCGACGAGGATCTTGCGGTTCGTGAAATCGAGGTCGGGCCATTGGAGCGCAATGGCTTCGCCCGGCCGCATCCCGGTCCTCGCGAGCAGCAGAAATAGCACGCCAAAGTCGCCATCGGTCGAAGCGGCCCTGAGGATCGCGCCGAGTTCTGCCTCTGCGAACGGCCGGATCGCTTTCTGACGCTCCCCTGCCGAGAGGGTCCCGTTCCCCTTGCGACCGCGGCGCCGAGACGGAAGCGCCGCCGGATTATACTTGATCATCTCGTCGTCGAGGGCTTCGGAGAGCATCGCGGACAGACAGGCGCGAATCAGCCGGACAGTGTTTTTGCTCAGCGTGCGCGGTTCCGCGGGTTGCTGCGGTTGCGCCGAGGCCTCAACCTGATCGCCCGTGGCGGCCTTCGCCTTCTTGGGCGGGATGATCTGTTCGCGCTTAGCTTGCAAGAGCGCCTTGACGTGAAGGCGCCGAAGGTCGCGAATCCTAACGTCGCCGAGCGGCGCCTCGATATGGTTGGTGTAGAGTTGGCGGTAGCTTTGGATCGTGCGCGGCTTGATGCCGGAAGTTTCCAGCCGCTTAAACCACATAGTCGCGTACTGCCCGATCGTCGTATCAGGATCGCCCGTGAGCTTCTGCGGTTCGCGCGATTCCTTGATTTTGTCGGCGAGCAATCCCTCGGCCTTATCTCGCGTGGGCGCCGTCATCCGATGGCGCACGCCTGCGGCGTCGGCAAAATCGACTATCCACACATCGCGCTTCGCTCGCTTGCGTTTCCAGATTGTCGCCACGTCAAGACTCCCGCCGCCTTGCGGCTTTGTCAGCGATCCAAATCTTGATGAGTTGCGCAGTTGCCGGCGGGATTTTCACGGTTCCGCGTTCCCACCGGCTCACCGTCATCGAATGCACCCCGAGCCGGCCCGCTAGCGCGACCTGATTGAGTCCGAGCGCTTTTCGGGCGCGCTTTACGGCTTCCGGCTTCACGTATCTTACTAAGCATATTGTTTAGCGTCGTGTCAAGGCCCGCGCCGTGCTCGTGCTCGCGGATGAAATCTTCGACGGCGCTCGTCGCGACGCGCCAATACTTCCCATGATGGACCGCGCGAATCTGCCCGCCGCGAACAAGCTCGTAAACGTACCCGCGCGCGAACCCAAGAATCTCCGCGACCTCATCGACGGTGAGCAGTTGGCCGAAAGCAGGGCGGGGCGGGGCGTCATCGTGTGCAACGTCGGCCGGCGCATCCACTGCCGAGAGCGCGGCGAGCGCGGACGCCGCACGCGCGAGCAGCCTGCTTCGCTCAGCCGCGGAGAGCGCAGCCGCGAGCGCGGGATTCGCCGCAAGCTCGTCCAGGCTACCAATGTGCGCGGGATCGGCCATAGACTACTCAGCGGCTTGGATGGCTATGTTCAGTTCGCTCAGGATGCCCATTTTGGGCGACGGGCAACCCCATTCGCTCGCCGATTGCGATTCGGTTACTACAGTGCCGGTAAAAGAAAATGGCCCCGAGACTGGAACCACATCGCAACGGGCGACGGTGGTTGAATCGCGCGGGGTGCTGCCGGTTGCTCCCGGCGGCAATGCGTAGTCGGCGATGATGCCGTTTTGGCCGTTGGGCAAGTTGCTCTGGATGAATGCCTCTGTGCCGTCGTGGCGCGGACCGACATCGTCGCTACCGTAAATCGAGAAACACGCATACAGATTCCAGTTGCCGGGCGGCACGTCGAGCGATTGCGTGAGATCGTTGTGCGCGCAGGGCGCGTTCTTGCCGGGGCATTTCATGCAAGCTGCATCCGCGTTTCCGCCGCAGACGAAAACC
>DATKSQ010000093.1:0-116513 GCA_035531615.1 Binataceae bacterium (SeqCode) | reverse complement strand
GCCGCTGGTCCGCGCCGGCGTCAAGTTCATCGACGGAGTTCACCAGGATCGACCCTACAGCATTACTCACTCAACCGATAATCAACCCAGGGAAGCCGCCTGATCATGCCAGGCCGATCCACAACATTTGACAATTACTCTTGGAGAGACTCCGAACCCACCTACCAGTATTCGCTCAACACGAAGCCTCCTTGGCAAAGCTGTTGCGCAAGTTTCCCGATCCCCCTCCAGGGATTCGGATACCCCAGGAGGCCGAGGAAATTAAGCGTGTCTGGTTCGCAATGAAGGACCAGATCCGAAAAGTAAGAAAGATTGCTGTCAGTCTCGAGCGCGAAATCCGTCGGACTGGTACCGCTTTGTTATCTAAAGATGTTGATTGGCCTGTTGTCCACCGATCGCTAAACAACCATAAGCGTATTCTGAACACGCTTGTGAAGGATCTGCGCAAGGCGGTTTCAGACGCGAAAGGTGCGGTGGCTCAAACACGACGCGCAGCGAAACAGTTGCGGAAAAATGCCAGGCAGACTGCTCGGAATGCTTAGAGGCGACATCGGCATTCAGAGTTTTTTCTAGTGATGACCGCACAGGATAGTGACAAAGCTTCTGCTCCATCGCAGGTACTTTCCTCATTCCCGCGCGCGTGTCCGGCGTGCGCGAGAGCGTGTCCCGAGCGTGCTGAGGGAAATCCCGGATTCAGGCGCCGTGGCGGGTGAAACGACCGGTATTCTTCGCGCGGCGGTCATGCGCGAGAATGACACACCAAAAATCCTGCAAGCGCGGAGGTCTCGCTGGCAATGCGAATTGCTTGGACTCCCGCCGCTTGGCGAGACCTCAGGCCCCTTTCCGTCACCTGAGAGACTGTCGATTTTCTTCCATACACCCCGGCGATGTCATCCTGAGCCGAAGGCGAAGGATCTCCGCGAAGCGATTAGTGCGGAGGGCCCAGGCTGGTTGCACTAATCGCTTCGCGGAGATCCTTCACTGCGCAGCCTCCGTTCAGGATGACGGACAAACTCGCCGGTTACCTACAGTCCTCTCAGCGGAGGGCGCTGCGGAGGTGGCGGGATGCGTGTGGTATGCTCGCGAGGACATAAACGTAATAGGCTTTATAGCCTCCGGTCATGAGCAATTCGGGGTCCTTCGACTCGCGCAGCGCTCGCTCAGGATGACACCTAAAGGCGCGGAACCAGGAAATCTACGCGCTCTCAGAATAACGGATGCGAGAGTCCTGCCGAATTGCGTTTTGAATGACCGGCGGGGCGCCGGTCCTACTGACTAATGCGGGCCATGCGTCGGCAAATTTCACTTGCCCTTGTTGCGATGGGCCGGGGATTCTGGTGCGGGGGTTGATGTGCGCGGATTCTTGCCGAGCGACTTTATTGCGCGTCTTGCGGTGAAGTTTTTTGGATCTAGTTTCAGGGCCTGGTCGAAGTAGGCCAGCGCCGCCGCGGGGCGGCTTAGGCGCGATGCGCATTGGGCCATCGCGATTAGAACCTCGACGTGGGCGGCGCCGAATTCTCGGGCGCGCTTGAGGGTCGCGAGCGCGTCCAGGTCGTGGCCGCGCGCCGCCATCGCGAGGCCGAGGCCCGCCGTCGCGTCGGGGTTGAGCGGGTCCATCGCGATCGCCTCGCGGAACATCGCTTCGGCGTTGCGGCGCGCGCCCTTGTCGCTCAGATCGCGGGCGGCGGCGGCCAGGCGCGCGGCTTCTTCGGGCCATCCGCGGGATTCGACTTCGACTTCGATCTTGTCGCGTGATACTTCGGCCTTCAGGATTTTGACCTTGCCGCCCAGATAGTTGCGCACCCGCGCCAGGATCGCGTCGCCGGCGCTTTCCGGCGTCTCCAGGAATGCGAGGCCCAGCGGGTCGCCGAAATGATCCTCGCGGCGCAGCAAGATCGTGCGCACGCGGCGGTTTGCGCGCTCGGGGCGCGGCGGCCCGTCAGACGCGTTCATCGGGATCGAACAGCTTGCGGTACTCGTCGAGCGCGAATCGATCCGTCATCCCGGCTATGTAGTCCGCGACCACGCGCGCGACCGCCTCGCCGTCGCGTTCGACCCGCGCAAGGACATGCTCGGGCATCTGGCGCGGCTCGGCCATATAGGTCTCGAACAGACGGGCGAGCACCCTGCCCGCTTTTTCGGTCATCCGGCTGACGCGGTAATGCCGGTAGAGCCGGTCGCGCATGATCTGTTTCATTTCATCGACCCGCGCCGCCATCGCGGGCGAGAACGTCGCGATCGCCATTCCCGCCCGGCGCACGTCCTCGACGCTTTGGATTCGCGCGCGTTCGAGCTCGGCGCTCAGATGCGTCATCAGGTCGGTGGACATCGCGTCGATCATCCTGATGACGGTCTGATAGCGCATCACGCGCGCGTCGGCGTCCGGACTCGCGCGGCGCGCATCGGCGGCCGCGTCGGCGTAGAGCGCGGAATGGCTTAGCTGCTCGGCCGTCAGCATCGCGGACTTCAGGCCGTCGTCAACGTCGTGGGCGAGGTATGCGATTTCGTCGGCCAGATCGACGATCTGCGCTTCGAGGCACGGATAGGTCGAAGGATCGAATTCCTGCGCCGCGGGACGGTCCTGAAAATGAGAATGTTTGATGATGCCTTCGCGCACCTCGAAGCTCAGGTTCAGCCCGCGGAAGTTCGGATATCGCACCTCGATCCAATCGACAGTGCGCAGGCTCTGTGCGTTGTGATCGAAGCCGCCGTACGGCAGCATCAGTTCGTTGAGCCATCGTTCGCCGGCGTGGCCGAAGGGGGTATGCCCGAGATCGTGCGCGAGCGCCACGGCTTCCGCCAGCTCGCCGTTTAGTCCCAGCGCCTTTGCGATGGTACGCGTGACTTGCGCGGCTTCGAGGGTGTGGGTCAGGCGGGTGCGGTAATAGTCGCCCTCGTGATTAACGAAGACTTGGGTCTTGTATTCGAGGCGGCGGAACGCGGCCGAATGAATCACGCGGTCGCGGTCGCGCTGAAAGACGGTGCGCATCGGATGCGCCGGCTCGGCGACGCGGCGGCCGCGGCTATTGCGCGAAAGCATCGCATAGGGCGCAAGCGTGCGCTCTTCGATCTCTTCAAGGTTCTCCCGGTTACGCAGCATTTTCGCTATGGCTTCGTGGTTCCATCGCGATGCTACCATGACCGGGCGCGGCTTCTAAGACCGGACCGTCGATTCTTCAACAAGATGATTTCTTGGGCGCGCGGGCCTGGCGATCTATAATCTGGAAGCGTGTGGATGGCGGAAACAGGCGGAAACGAAAACCGCAAGTGGACCTTTAAGATCGCCGCGGCGATCGCGATCGGGGCGACGCTCGCCGGATGCGCGACGCGCCAGGTCGTCCCGTCCCCTGCCCCGCCGCCCGTCGTGGCCGCGCCGCCGCCGGCCGCTGCGCGGCCACAGTATGCCAAGGCATCGTGGTACGGACCGGGATTCAACGGCCGACGGACTTCGAGCGGCGAGATTTTTGATCAAAACGATCTCACCGCGGCTTCGACGATGTACCCGCTCGGGAGCCGCGTGATTGTGACCAATCTGGATAACGAGCGCTCGGTCGAGGTAACGATCAATGATCGCGGCCCGAATATCAGGGGGCGCAAGATTGACCTGTCGCACAAGGCGGCGTCGGTAATCGGGATGATCGACGCGGGCACCGCGCATGTGCGGATCGATTTGCTCTCGGCGCCACGGGGCTCGCGGCGGGTTGGATCACCGCTGCGCTATTACGTGCAGGTGGGATCGTTCGCCAGCGCGGCGCCGGCGCGCGAAATGCGCAGCAAGCTCAGCCGGTCCTATCGCGACGTTCGAATCGAACAGGTTGCGGCGGCGCATCACCGTTATTACCGTGTCCAGATGGGTGCATTCGCTAGCCGCGCCGCGGCCGAAGTCCGGGCCGCCAAGACCGCGCAGCTCGGCTATCCGATCGTCATCGTCATCGAATGATTACGCCGGACATTTAATAATAATCCTGGAATGATCCCGGAATGATCCTGGAATGATCCTGGAATGATCCTGCGCGAAATCCGCCTGCGGAAAACCGTCTGCCGCAGCGCTGTGCTGCTGGGCTTCGCGATTGCGATCGCCGGATGCGCTTATTCGCTGGTCAACGGCGGCAAGATAAATCAGGCCAAAGCCGATCAGATCGAGGCCGGCATCCAGCAGCTTCGGCAGTTGTACTTCAAGACGCCGGTGCCAATGGTCGCCGACACCCAGGATGAAGCCGAGGCGCGGATGCGGCGCGAGCTCGAACGCGAGAACACGGACGACCAGATCGCGGCCGATGGAGCCGCGGGCGCGCTGTTGGGTCTCTACCCCGCCGGAATCGACCTTAAGGCGCAGGAACTCAAGCTGCTGCGCAGCCAGGTGGCGGGGTTCTACGACCCGCATGAGCATGAGATGGTGCTGGTCGAAGGAACCGCAGAAATCGGGTTCTTCGATCGCGCGGCCGAATTTCTGGTCCAGCGCGATCTGGTCGGCGAGATGGTTCTGGCGCATGAGCTGACCCACGCGCTTCAGGATCAGAATTTCAATCTCGGCGCGCGGCTCGAGGCGCTGAAGGACGACGACGATCGCGCGCTTGCGCTAAAGTCGGTTGCCGAAGGGGACGCGACGATCGCGGGGCTTGGCTACGCGGTGGGCGGGATGGACGTCGATACGCTGGACCGGCTGGAAGCACGCCTGGGCGAGCTTCCGGGGATATTCGCCTCCGAAACGCCGGGCACGCCCCGGGGGCTCAGCGCTCCGCTGCTGTTTCAATACTCAGAGGGCGTGAAATTCGTCGGCGAAGCGTATCGCCGCGGCGGATGGAAGGCCGTCAATGCGCTGTACGCGAAGCCGCCCGAGTCGAGCCATCAGATAATCCATCCCGAGGCGTACTTCGACACTCCGGCGCCACCGCAAAAAGTTTCGATCGGCGGATATCAGAACTTGATGGCGCAATGGAAAAAGGTGGACGAGAGCACTTACGGCGAATTGCTGATTTCCGTAATCCTTCAGCGCGGCGTCGGCAAGCACGCATCGGAGGTCGAGTTGGCCACGCGATGGACCGGCGACAGGTTTATCGTTTTGCAGGACCAACGCATGATCTCGGTGATCGGGATCGTCGCGTTTACCGACAGCGGCGCCGCGGGCAAATTCGCCGTGACCTACACGCGCATGCTCGATCGGCTGCTCGGCTCGACCGCGCATGAAATCGACTACCGCGAAAATGCCGTGCTGATCGTGATCGGCGAAGCCGCCCATTACATGGGAATCCTGGGCCCCGAGCTCTGGCGAGGCAGCACCATCGGCGGCCATCCGGTGGCCAACGCCGCGATGGCCGGGATGCCTGGGGACACGTCCCGCAATCATCCCTGAGCGGGAGCGCGCGGCGGCGAACTGCCGCGCAGGCGCGCGCGCGCCTTTTCGATCAGCGCGCGCTCGTTGGCGTAGCTGGCGCGTTCGAGCGCGGCGTCGATCGGCACCCAGGCGACTTCGTCGATCTCACTGTCGTGATCGGCGGTATTGCCACTGCGGAATTCCATCAGAAAAAAGTGCACGCGCTTGCTGACCCGCGTGAGCGCGCCGCGACGGCGGTCGCGCCACGCGAACACGTAAGCCACTTCGCCGAGCGGACGGACGCCGCCCACGGTGAGGCCGGTCTCCTCACGAACCTCGCGAACCGCGGCCTGCTCGGCGCTCTCGCCTTTTTCGATGTGTCCCTTGGGGAGGGCCCACGCGTCCGAGCCGTGCGGGCGGATCATCGCGATTTCAAATCCGGCACTTTCAATTCCGGCGAGATCGATCCCGTGCCCGATGCGCCGCCACACGACCCCGCCCGCCGAAACCTCGCGCTTGACCGGAGGCCGGCGCCGCGAGCGTGCGCGGCCGGGAGATTTGGATTCAGGTTTGCGGGCAATCATCATCCCAATCCATTCTAGCCCACATCGCCAAGGCTGAACCCATGCGCGAGCATCCGCATGATCGCGCGCCGCGCGCCCTGGGACTCGGGCGAGCGCAGGCCGGGGTCGCGGCGCAACCAGTCTTCGGCCATCGCGCGGGCGCGCTCGATTGTGTGTGGATCGCGCACCAGGTGGATGAACTTAAGCGGCAACGCGCCGGTCTGGCGCGCGCCAAGCAGATCGCCGGGGCCGCGGATGCGCAAATCCTCGGCCGCGACTTCCGCACCGCTCGAGCACGCCGTCATCACCGCCAGCCGCTCGAGCGCGCTCGGGTCCGCGCCGCGCGATGCGACCAGAAAGCATCGCGAGGCCGCCCGCCCGCGCCCTACCCGTCCGCGCAACTGATGCAACTGCGCAAGGCCGTAACGCTCGGCGGCTACGATGACTATCACCGAGGCCTCGGGCACGTCGATTCCGACCTCGACGACGGTGGTCGAGACCAGGACCTGGATTGCGCCGTCGCGGAAGCGGCGCATGGTTTCCTCTTTGTCGGGCGCGCGCATCCTGCCGTGCATGATCGCGATTTCGAATTCACCCAGCGCGCCGCGCCGCAGCCGCTCGGCCATCGCGGCCACGGTTCGCATCTCATCATCAGCGGTGTCGTCGTCGCCCTCACTTCTGGCGGCGTCGATTCTCGGCAGCACATAGTACGCGCGATTGCCCCGGCCGAGCTCGCCGTGAACCACGGCCTCGAGCCGGTCCAGGTCCTGCTCGCTATGAATCTCGGTCGTGATCGGGGTCCGGCCGGGCGGCAATTCATCGAGGATCGAGACCTCGAGATTGGCGAACAGGCTCATCGCGAGGCTGCGCGGAATCGGCGTCGCCGTCATCATGAGCAGATTCGCCTCGGCGCCGAGCGCCTTGAACCGCGCGCGGTCGAACACGCCGAAGCGATGCTGCTCATCGATCACGCCGAGACCGAGGCGGCGAATCTTGACGCGCTCCTGGATAATGGCGTGAGTGCCGAACACTATCGGCATCGCTCCCGACGCAAGACTGCGCAGGGTCGCGGCGCGGGGCGCGCCCGTGACCTTCCCGGTCAGCAGGCCCGCGACCACGCCGAGTCTGCCGCACAGGCTCTGGAAGCTCACGTGATGCTGCTCGGCCAAGAGCTCGGTGGGCGCCATGATAGCGGCCTGATAGCCGCACTCGACCGCGCGCAGAGCCGCCCAGAAGGCGACGAGAGTCTTGCCGCTGCCGACGTCGCCCATCAGCATCCGATGCATCTGCGCGGGCCGTTCGAGATCGGCGCCGATCTCACCGAGCGCGCGCGCCTGCGCGGCCGTCAACGCGAAGGGCAACTCGGAAAGCCATCGCGAGGTCGTGACTGCCGGAGCGCCGAGCGCCACGCCCGCGCGGCCGGCGGCGCGCTCGCGCTCCAGGCACAGCGCCAGCTCGAACGCGAACAGCTCATCGAAGGCGAGCGCACGATGCCCCGGCGAATCACCGCGCTCGAGTCCCGCGCGATCCGCATCCGCGGGCGGCTGGTGCAGATAGCGAAGCGCGTCGCCAATCGAGAGCGCCGGGGACAGTGCCTGGGGAATCGCGCCCGTGATCTGAAAAGCGATCGCGTCGAGCGCCCTGCGCACCAGCGCCGCGAATACGCGCTGGCCGATCGACGCCGGTAGCCGGTAAACGGCGCGCACCGGGGGCGGCGCGCCGAGCGCCAGCGGATGCAGCTCCGGCTGTACAATCTCGAGACCGCCATCGGCGGTCGCAGTCACGCGTCCGTGCGCGAGGACGCTTTCGCCGGCCGGCATCCGTCCGCGCATGTAGCCGGGCAGATTGAACCATACCAGGCGAATCTTCGCCCCGCCCTGCTCAGTCAACAATCCGTTGGCAAGGCGGCGCCACGGCGATCCGCGCATCGGGCGTTCGGCTATCTTTCCCAACGCTCCGCTCACTGTCACCATCGCGCCGGGCGCAAGGCCGGCGATCGGAGTCAGCGCACGCCAGTCCTGGTAGCGCGCGGGCAGATGAAAGACCAGATCGCGCAGCGTGCGGATCGCGCGCTCGGCCATCGCGGCCGCGCGCTTGGGGCCGACGCCGGGAAGGCTTGAAACCTCGGTCTCGGGAGAGATCACCGGCGCGGCGGCGCGCGCCGGCTTATCGGTGCGATGCTCGCGCATGGGCTTTGGGAGCCATAGTGCGCGGTTGGCTAACCGCGATGATAGTCCTGCAAGGCGCGCACGACGAACGGCTCGGACTTGAGCGCGCGAATTCCTTCGACGGCGGCCTGCGCACCCGCAATCGTGGTGAAATATGGCAGCCGCAGTTCGAGCGCGGAGCGCCGGATCGAAAACGAATCGTGAGTGCCGCCCGCGTCGGGCGTGTTGATCACCATCGCGATTTTGCCCGCGCGCATCGCATCGACGACGTGCGGACTGCCCTCGAGCACTTTGTTGATCACCTCGCACTTGAAGCCCTGCGCCGCAATCGCGCGCGCCGTGCCCCTGGTAGCGATCAGCCGCAAGCCCATGTCGATAAGGCCGCGGGCGATCGGCTCGAGTTGCGGCTTGTCTTCGTCGCGCACGCTGATGAAGACCACGCCATCGAGCGGCAGGTCGGTCGAGGCGGCGAGTTCCGCCTTCGCGAACGCCATCGCGAACGAGGTGTCGATCCCCATCACCTCACCGGTTGATTTCATTTCCGGTCCCAGCAACGTATCCACGCCCTGGAAACGCGCGAACGGAAAAACCGATTCCTTCACCGCGACATGGGTGGGCACGCGCTCGGTGGTGAACCCAAGTTGCGCAAGCTTCTTGCCCGCCATCACCAGCGCGGCGAGCTTCGCGAGAGGAACGCCGATCGCCTTGCTGACGAACGGGATAGTGCGCGAGGCGCGAGGATTGACTTCGAGAATATAGATTTCGCCGCCGAAGATCGCGTACTGCACGTTGATCAGTCCCACCACGCCGAGCTCACGCGCGAGCTTGCGGGTGTGGTCCATCAGGTCGGCCTGCATCGCGGGCGACAGCGAGCGCGGCGGCAGCGCACAGGCGCTGTCACCGGAATGGATTCCGGCGTGCTCGACGTGCTCCATGATCGCGCCGATGACAACCGTATCGCCGTCGGCGATGGCGTCCACGTCAACCTCGATCGCGCCGTGCAGGTAGCGATCGATGAGCAGCGGATGGCGCTCGGAAGCTGCGATCGCCTGCTCGACGTAGCGGCGCAGCGCGGCTTCATCGGGGATCACCTCCATCGCGCGGCCGCCGAGCACGTACGACGGACGGATGAGAACCGGGTAGCCGATCCGTGCGGCGCCGGCCACGGCGTCCTCGAGGGCGCGCACCAGGATTCCGCGCGGCTGCTTGAGCCCGAGCTTTTCGACGACCGCGTTGAAGCGCTCACGATCCTCGGCGCGATCGATCGCGTCGGGCGTGGTGCCCAGGATGGGAACTCCGGCGCGCTCGAGCGGCACCGCGAGCTTGAGCGGAGTCTGGCCGCCGAACTGAACGATCACGCCGATGGGCTTTTCGCGTTCCGCGATCGCGATCACATCCTCGAAGGTCAGCGGCTCGAAGTACAGGCGATCGGAAATATCGTAATCGGTCGAGACGGTCTCGGGATTGCAGTTCACCATGATCGTCTCGAAGCCGGCCTCTTTGAGGGCAAGGCTGGCGTGAACGCAACAGTAGTCGAACTCGATACCTTGGCCGATCCGGTTCGGGCCGCCGCCCAGGATCATGATCTTTTTGCGATCGGAGGGACGCGCCTCGTCCTCGCCTTCGTAGGTCGAATAGAAATAGGGAGTAAACGCGTGAAATTCGGCGCCGCAGGTATCGACGGTTTTGAAGACCGGCAGAACCTTGAATTCCCGCCGCCGCGACGCGATTTCGGATTCTTCGCATCCGCGCAGGTCCGCGATCCTGCGATCGGCGAAACCCATCGCCTTGAACTCGCGAAAATAATCCTCGCTGAGCGCCTCGGATGAAACCCGCGACTCGGTCTCGACCAGATCGGCTACGGCGTCGATAAACCACGGATCGATTTTGGACAGCTCGTGAACCTCGGCGCGTGAAATGCCGAGCCGCAGCGCATCGGCCAGATGATAGAGGCGATGGCTGCTGGCGCGCGCGACCTGGCCGCGTACGTCGGCCAGCCGAGCGGCGTGGTTGGCGGCGCCGAGTGCGGACTCGAGTCCGAACGATCCGATTTCGAGCGAGCGCAGCGCCTTGTGGAGCGATTCCTTGAAGGTGCGGCCAATCGCCATCGCCTCGCCGACGGATTTCATCTGCGGTCCGAGTTCGTCGGCGGCGCCGCGGAATTTCTCGAAAGTGAAGCGCGGAATCTTGGTCACCACGTAATCGATGGTCGGCTCGAAGCAGGCGGGCGTCTTGCGCGTGATGTCGTTGGGAATTTCGTCGAGCCGGTAGCCGACCGCCAGGCGCGCGGCGATCTTGGCGATCGGAAATCCGGTCGCCTTCGAGGCGAGCGCCGAGCTGCGCGAGACGCGCGGGTTCATCTCGATTATGACCATCCGGCCGGTGCGCGGATCGATCGCGAACTGGATATTCGAGCCGCCGGTATCGACGCCGATTTCGCGGATGATCCGCAGCGCGGCGTCGCGCATGATCTGGTATTCCTTGTCGGTCAATGTCTGCGCCGGCGCGACCGTGATCGAATCGCCCGTATGCACACCCATCGGATCGAGATTTTCGATCGAGCAGATGATCACGACGTTGTCCGCCATGTCGCGCATCACCTCGAGCTCGAATTCCTTCCATCCCTCGACCGATTCCTCGATCAGCACCTCGTGGATCGGCGACATCTCGAGGCCCCACGCCGCCTTGGCGCGGTACTCTTCGAGCTCGCGCGCAATCGAACCGCCGGTCCCGCCCAAGGTTCGCGAGGGGCGAATGATCAGCGGAAGCCCGAGTTCGCGGCGCACCCGCTCGGCGTCGTCCATCGAATGCGCGATCGAGGAGCGCGGCACTTCGAGGCCGATTTTGATCATCGCCTGCTTGAACAGATCGCGATCCTCGGCCTTCTTGATCGCGGGCAGCTTCGCGCCGATCAGTTCGCATCCGAAACGCTCGAGGACGCCCGACTCCGCAAGCTCGATCGCAAGGTTGAGGGCGGTCTGGCCGCCGACGGTCGGCAGCAGCGCGTCGGGGCGTTCGCGTTCGATAATTTTCGCGATCGCGGCGGCGGTCATCGGCTCGATATAGGTGCGGTCCGCGAGCTCCGGGTCGGTCATGATCGTGGCCGGGTTCGAGTTGACCAGAATCAGGCGCAGACCTTCCTCGCGCAGCGCCTTCAAGGCCTGAGTGCCGGAGTAATCGAACTCGCAGGCCTGCCCGATCACGATCGGGCCGGAACCGATGAGCAGAACTGACTTAATATCCTTGCGAAGCGGCACGTCAAATTTTCCAGTCGGTCATTGGCGCGGCCTGGCCGCGATTGCGCGCGTGTTCATTTCGAGGCGGCCGCTTCCTCGGCGGCGACGCGGTCGAGCGTTTCGGCGCCATGCTTGGGATACAGCTCGACCATCCGCTTGAAGCGCCTGAACAGATAGCCCGAGTCGTGCGGGCCGGGCGACGCCTCGGGATGATATTGCACTGAAAAGAACGGCGCGCCTTGGCCGCGTAGTCCCTCGACCGTGCGATCGTTCAGGTTCAGATGCGAAAGCTCGGCGCGGCCCGCGACCGAGTCGGAATCGACCGCGAAGCCATGATTCTGCGAAGTGATCTCGACCCGGCGCGTGCGCAGATCCATCACCGGATGATTCGCGCCGTGATGCCCGAAATCGAGTTTGTAGGTTTTTCCGCCCAACGCGAGACCGATTATCTGATGACCCAAACAGATGCCGAAGACCGGCCGCTTGCCCAAAACCCCGGCGACCGCCCGATGAGCATACGGAAGCGCCGCCGGGTCGGCTGGCCCATTGGACAGAAAAATTCCGTCCGGATTCTCCGCCAGAATCTGCTCCGCTGTCGATTGCGCGGGCATCACGCGGACGCGAAACCCGGTCGCGACCAGCAGGCGCAGGATGTTGAGCTTGATCCCGTAGTCGAGTGCGACGACCAGCGGCGCATCGCCCTGCTCCGCTCGCGTGACGCGCGCGTATCCGCCCGCAAGACGCCACCTTCCGATGTGCCAGTCGTAGGCCTCGGCGCAGGTGACTTCCTTCACGAGGTCGCGCCCGACCAGTCCCGGCGAGGATCGAGCCTTGGCGACGAGCGAGCGCTCGTCGAGGTCGATACTCGAGATGACAGCCTCTTGCGCGCCGTGTTCGCGGATATGACGGACGAGAGCGCGCGTGTCGATTCCCTGGATTGCGGGCACGCCGGCGGCTTCGAGGTATTCGCCGAGCGGCTGCTCGGCGCGCCAGTTCGACGGGCGGTCCCAATATTCGCGGACGACAAAGCCCTCGACAAAGACGCGGCGCGATTCAGCGTCCTCCCGGTTTATCCCGACGTTGCCGATCTCGGGATAGGTCATGCACACGATTTGTCCCTTGTAGGAAGGATCGGTCAGCACTTCCTGGTAACCGGTCATCGCGGTGTTGAACACGACCTCGCCAACCCTTTCGCCGATTGCGCCGAACGCGCGGCCGCGGAACACGCGCCCGTCGGCGAGGGCAAGAATCGCGGCTTGATGCGGCGCGGTCATCGCTCGGTCCTGCGGGCGTCGAACACGACTTCGCCTGCGACGATCGTGAGGATCGCTCTTCCGCGCAGCCGGCGGCCGGCGAACGGAGTGTTGCGGCTCATCGACCGGAAGCGGGCGGGCTCGACGCTCCATTCAAGGTTAGGATCGATCACGGTAATATCTGCCGCTCCTCCCGGCGCCAGGGTTCCGGCGTCAAGCCGGAGCAGCGCGGCGGGATTGAGGCTCATCATCTCAACCAATCGCGCGGCGCCAATCAATGATCGATGCACCAGTTCCAGCGCCAGGCCGAGCGAGGTTTCGAGGCCGACGATGCCGTTGGCGGCGGCGCCAAATTCGCGCGCGACCTCGGCGGGCAGCGCATGGGCGTCGCGATCGGGTGCGAAATAGCCGGCCAGCGCGTCAAGATGCTTCGAGGCGGGATCGTGCGGCGCGTGGTCGCTCGCGATCATGTCGATCGTGCCGTCGGCGATAGCCGCGCCGATCGCGGCGACATCCTCGCGCGAGCGCAAGGGAGGATTCATCTTGGCGTTCGGACCCCATCGCAATACCGCGCCCGAGTCGAGCGCGAAATGATGCGGGGTTACTTCGCAGGTTACCCGCGCGCCGCTTCGCCGCGCCGCGCGGATTAGATCGAGCGATTCCCGAGTCGAGACGTGCGCGATATGAATCGGCGCGCCCAAGCCGATCGCCAGCGCCAGATCGCGCCGGATGCGCTGGGCTTCGGCGGCCGCGCTGTATCCGCTGACCGCGAGCCGCCGTGCGATTTCGCCCGCGTCAACCGCGCCGTGGCAGGACAGGCCGCGGTCTTCCTCGTGCAGCGAAATCGCGAAGTCGAGCCGCGCGATCCGCTCCATCGCGCTGCGGAGTACCACCTGATCATCCACCGGCATCCCGTCATCGGAGAACATCCGCACCCCCGCCTCGGCCATCGCGGCGAAATCCACGCACTCGAGGCCCGCGAGTCCACGCGTCACAGCGGAGACCGCAATCAGCCGGGCGGCGCGCGCCTGACCGGCGCGTTCGAGCATGTAGCGGGTGGTCGCGGGAATATCATTGACCGGATTGGTGTTGGCCATCGCGGCGACGGCGGTGAATCCGCCGGCGGCGGCGGCGCGCAGGCCGCTGGCGATGGTTTCTTTTTCGGGAAAGCCGGGATCGCGCAGATGCACGTGCGGGTCGATGAGTCCCGGCACGACCCAGCATCCCGACGCGTCGATCAGCGCGGTGCCCGAGGCCGAGGCGGCGAGCGCGCCAGCCGGTTCGAGGGCTTCGATTTCGCCGCCGCTGATGAGCACATCGAAATCTCCGTCGATTCCCGATGCGGGATCGATGACGCGACCACCGCGGATAAATGCGGCCGGTGTCATTCGGCGCGCTCCGAGGCGCCCATTTCTTCGACCATCGAGTAAATCATGACCCGGTCGTGCGGCGGATGCTTTTCGGCGGAGCCCGGCGCCGCGAGCCTGACCTGGACGCGATCGGTGCGCGAGGTCGGGATATTCTTGCCGACGTAGTTGGGACGAATCGGAACCGCGCGATGGCCTCGATCGATCAGCACCGCGAGCCTGACCGAGGCCGGGCGGCCGTGCTGCCACAGCGTCGTCATGGCGCGTTGCACGGTCCATCCGCTATTGATGACGTCATCGACGATCACGATGGTGCGGGCTTCGACCGCGAACGGCTCTCCGCTATCGAGCGCGACGATCGCGCCGGCGGGATTGTAAACGTCGAGCGCCGCGGTCGGCGGGCGCACTCCCGAGCGCTCGGCGATCAGGTCGCGCAGGCGAACCGCCAGCATCGCGCCGTGGCTCACGACCCCGACGATCGAGACATTGGTAAGGTCGGGGGTATCCGCGATCACCTGCGCGGCGAGAGAATCGACCGCGCTCGAGATTTCCGGGGCGTTCATAACCTCGCGCTGGGGGCCGCGTTTGTACGGCTCATAGCCGTTCTCTTCGGCCTGTTTGACGCTGTCGAAGACGGCGAGCGAGCCTTCGGCGATCCAATTGCGGACGTAACCGTAAAGGTTTTCATCGTAGCGATAGTAGCGATGCGAGCGGGCATGGCCCACGAACTCGACGTGCAGTTCGCGCTCGCAGAAATCGCAGCGCAGTGGCAGCACGTTGCGATCGGCCGGGCGCGCGAGCTTGAAGCGCGGATGCAGGTACGCCGACTCGAACCGCGTGATGCAATTCGGATTGGCGCATCGCGGCGACGGTTCGGCCTTGATGCGAATCGGCTCGGCGGTCGCGGTTTGCGCGCCGCGCTGCGCGCCCGACTGCTCGATAAGCCACGCGATCAGCGCCATTCGGACGGGAACTCCGGCGGCGGCCTGCTCGAAATAAACCGCGCGCGGATCGGCGTCGAGTTCGTAGGCGAGCTCGCCGGCGCGCGGCAGCGGATGCATCACCACCGCCTCTTGCGCGCGATGCCCTTTGAGAGCACGCGCGTCGAAGCGCACGTAATCGCCGGGCTTGGCGTCCTTGCCCGTCATCCGCTCCTTTTGCAGCCGCGTGATGTAGAAGGCGTCAAGCAGGAGCGGCGGCGCGGCGGCGGGAATCTTGCCGTGCGGAGCCTCGCCGGTGAACAGCGCCATCTGATGCGGCGCGCTGGGGGTCAGGTACAGCGCGTCCAGCCCGCCGGCGACGGACTTCAGCTCGTCCATCGTGACGGTCGAGAAGCTGTAATTGCGCTCGGCCGCAAGCCGCTCGAGGACGTACTCGGGAACTTCCATTCCCGCGGTGGGCACCGCCACGATATTCGCGCCGAAGCGGGCCAGCGCATAGATGAGCGAATGAACGGTGCGGCCGAATTTCAAATCGCCGCACAACGCGACGGTGAGTCCCTTGAGCCGGCCCTTCTTGCGCCGCAGGATGAACAGGTCGCACAGGGTCTGCGTCGGATGCTCGCGGCTGCCGTCGCCCGCGTTGATGACGGGGCACGGCGCGTATTCGGCGGCGACGCGAGCCGCGCCGTCGTGCGGATGGCGCAGCACGAGCAGGTCCGCGTATCCGCTGACGATCCGCGCAGTGTCGGCAAGGCTCTCGCCCTTGGCGACCGAGCTTGCGTTCATGTCGGCGGAGCTGATGACCGCGCCGCCGAGGCGATGCATCGCGGATTCGAAGCTGAGCCGCGTGCGGGTCGAAGGCTCGTAGAAAAGCGTCGCCATGATGAGCCCGCTCGCGAGCGACAGCGGCTCGCCGCGTTCGAGCGCGGACGCGAAGCCGTCGGCAAGCGTGAAGATGCGCTCGATCTCGGGCAGCGCGAGATCCTCGATCGAGACGAGGTCGAATTTGGCCAGCGGTTTCATCGCGATATGCTCGGGCGCGTCATTTGCCGTTGCCGATTATCACCGCGTCGGTTCCGTCAACCTCGGCCATCCGCACATAGACCCGCTGCCCGGCGGGCGCCTGGATATTCTTGCCGATATAGTCGGCGCGAATCGGCAGCTCGCGCTCGCCGCGATCGACCAGCACCGCGAGCTGGATTGATTCGGCGCGCCCGAGATCGGACAACGCGTCGAGCGCGGCGCGCACCGTGCGTCCCGTGTAGAGCACGTCGTCCACCAGCACGACGCGCTTGCTGTCGAGCGAAAAAGGGATATTGCGCGCGAGCAGGCGTGGATCGCCGGGAGAGCCTTTGCCGTCGTCGCGATAAGATGAGATGTCGAGCGTGCCGACCGCAATGGCGCTCTGCGCGGCGTTATTGAGTTCGGTCGCGATTCGCTCGGCCAGAAATGCGCCGCGGCGGACAATCCCGATCAGCACCAGCGCGCCGGCGCCGGCGCCGCGCTCCGAGATTTCGTGCGCGATTCGTTTGACCGCGCGCGCGACCGCGGCGGCGTCCAGAGCGACCTCGGGCTTGGGCGTCATCGCGAAAGCCCCGGCAGGAAATCCACGGACGAAAAAAAATCCCGACCGCGGATGCAGCCGGGCACAATGCTGAGGAAAACCATCATGATGACCTTCCCGCTATCTCAGTAGCGGATTAAAGGTGTCCCAGTTTTACCGCCCTCGCCGCCGGGACACAAGCAGTGCGAAGAATGACGCTGCGGCCATGCGCAGTGGAGGTTGTGCAGAGGCCCTGATAGTCAGGTGCTGAGACCTCAATCGTCATTTCGACCCCTTCGACGCTGCTCAGGGCGGGCTCCGGGAGAAATCCCGGGCGAAGAGCCACTGCGTGTGGCGTTGGCGCGGAGCATGGACGCTTCGGGATTCCTCGCCTATGGCTCGGAATGACGGCCAAGGAGCGGCGGCCGGCGCGAGAATCGCCGCACGGATCCGTTAATCTTCCCACGTTTCAGACAACGAGGGCCCGTGTTAGACCCCGCGCCGCGCCCCGATCATCCTGCGGATTTGGCTAGAGGGCGGTTTTGCTTGCGTCCGGCCGAACCCTTATTTTTCCCACGCGTGGCCGCCGTCTGGCGTGACAAATGCCTCGGCAATTTTGTCCGCTTCGATATCCAAGCCTAGCTCGTCGTGGACCCATCGATATGTTTGCGAGATCAGCTTGTAAGTTCCCACGCCGCCCTTAAATTCTTCACCATAGCCGGTCGTGATTTTGTTGCGATTTAGGTGTTCGGCTAGTTCCTCGCCGGACATATGCTTGTCGTTGGACGCCAGAAACGCGGCCAGTCGCCAGATGTAGAGCTTTTTCTGATTCATCTCGTTCATAGTTTGGCTTCTCCTCGATGTCGCTGTAATACTATTCGATGCTCACCCGAGCAAGTAGAGGTGATAAGCGGGCGGGCTTCGCCCAGATCGCGGTCAGCGTGGTGGAACAGGCCATTGGCGATTTTCTGAAACCGGCAGAGGGCGGGAACATACATGCTCAGGCGCTCTTGGCGCTCGAGGGCTTTAGGGGGCGGAAAGGCACGGGCCGCTAGGATCAGCGGGCAGAAACGCAAAGCAATTGCCAAAGAAGCAGTCAGTGTCCGTTGGAAAAACCATGAGAAAGCCGATTAAGCAGCGCGCTGACCGAGTAAATTGAAAACCGCCCGCTACCCGGATTTGCGGCGTTGTTCGAGCTTGCGCACGCGCTGATCCTGGTCGCGAGTGGCGACGGTGATCCGGTCATCGAAGCGTTCGAATTTTCGCGCGAGGCTGGTGAGCGCCTTGTTGGTCTTGGCGAGCTCGGCGGTGATCTTCTTTGCGGCGGTGCCCGTGACTTCGTTCAGTTTCGCGCCGGTATCGTCGGCCGCGCGGACCGCGACCGCGGTCGTGTGCTCGCGTGACTCGGCCGCACGGGCGCCGATTTCCCGCCGGAGCGCGGTTTCAGCGGCGCCAAACTGCTCGCGAACCTCGACGCGCGTGCGTCCCAGGGTCTCGCCCAGCCGGATCATTTCGGCTCCCAGGTCGGCGCGAATCGTGGCCATACCGCTGCGGTTCTCGCCGATTTGATCCGATAGAAATCGAATCTGGCTACCGACTTCGGCGAACTGGGCGAACAACTCCTGGCGCAGCGCATCGAGACGCCCGCCGTAGCCGGAGACAGCTTCGATCACCAGATCAAAGCGCGCGCCCATCTCCTCGAGCAGCGCGCCAATTCTTGTCACGGCATCTTCAGCAGCAGCCACACGCGGCTCCTTTCGATTAGTGTACGATCATGCCAAATCGAGACCATCGGACGGGCAGAATTCCGCCGCCGTCGGCGTTCCACGACCAATAGATGATCATCGCGCGCCCTTCGACGTTGTCTTCCGGAACAAAGCCCCAGAAGCGGCCGTCGTAGCTCCGATCGCGATTATCACCCATCACAAAGATTTTTCCGGGCGGGACGGTGACCGCGCCACCGGTGTCGCCTTGCGCGCCGAGCTGTGGAAAGTTGTCGCGCGGCGAGACCGGAGAGCGCGCGGAATCGGGCACCTCGAAGTGCGCGTGCGGATCGGGCATCGGCGCGCCGTTGAGCCATACCTTGCCATTTTTGACTTGCACGGTGTCGCCCGGCAATCCGATAACACGCTTGATGAAGTCCTTGCTCGGATCGGGCGGAAAGACGAAGACGACCACGTCGCCATGATGAATCGGCTCGAGGCGGAACAGGTATTTTCCGTAGGGCAGCCCGCCGATATCGACGCCGAAGAGCGAATCCGGCATCCGCAGGCCAAAGATGAGCTTGTTGACCAGGATATGGTCGCCGATCAGCAGCGTCGGCTCCATCGAACCCGACGGAATCTTGTACGCCTGGACAAAGAACGTTCGAATGACGACCGCGAGCACCAGCGCGATCACCAACGCCTCGGCGTACTCGCGCGCGACCGACTTTTGCGCGCGCGGCGTTTGCGAGCGCGGCGACGCGAGCGGCCTCTGGCTACGCACCGGTTCTCCCATCGCCGCCCTACTCCGCGATCGTGATTGCGTGCGGCGCGGATGCGCCTGCCGCCTGGTTGCGTTGGTTGTGACTCATGCGCAGGTTATCTTATCGGACCGCCATCCCGATACGCGACCATCGAAGCGGCGGGAATCCACCGCCGCCGCCGTCCCAGGACCAGTAAATATCCATCGCGCGCCCTTCCACATTATCCTCTGGAGCGAAGCCCCAGAAGCGGCTGTCGGAGCTATCGTCGCGATTATCCCCCATCATGAACAGATTGCCAGGCGGGACCGTCACGGGGCCGAAGAAGTCGCGTGGCGAGGCGCCGATGCGATCGTTGTCTGGCACCTCGAAATGCGCGTGCGGATCGAGCATCGGCGCGCCGTTGAGCCATACCTTGCCGGCCTTGATCTCGACGACGTCGCCGGGAATTCCAATCACGCGCTTAATGTAGTCCTCGCTCGGGTCGCGCGGATAGACGAAGACCACAATGTCGCCGCGGCGAATCGGCTCGAAGTGGAACAGGTAATGGCCATAGGGCAAGCCGCCGACGCGCAGGCCGAAAATCGAATCCGGCATTCGGAGTCCATAGACCAGCTTGTTGACCAGGATATGGTCGCCAATCAACAGGGTCGGCTCCATCGAGGCGGACGGAATCTCGTAGGCCTGGACGATAAAGGTGCGGATAAACATCGCGAGGATCATCGCGATTCCCAGCGCCTCGGCGTATTCGCGCAGGACCGATTTTTGCGCGACCGGGGCCGCGCTCGGAGCGAGTTCCTCGGGCTCGAGGGTGCGCAGCGGTTCGCTCACCGGGCGGTTACTCCCCGACCTTGAGCAGGGCCAGAAAGGCCTCCTGCGGAATTTCGACGCGACCGACCTGTTTCATCCGCTTTTTGCCTTCCTTCTGCTTTTCGAGGAGCTTGCGCTTGCGCGATATATCGCCACCGTAGCATTTCGCGGTGACATTTTTGCGCAACGCACTTACGGACTCGCGGGCGATAATCTTGGCTCCGATGGCGGCCTGAATGGCGACCTCGAACATCTGGCGCGGGATCAACTCGCGCATCTTTGAGCACAGCGCCCGGCCGCGCTCATAGGCCTTGTCGCGATGCACGATTATCGAGAGCGCGTCCACTATCTCGCCGTTAATCCGGATATCCAATTTAACCAGAGGCCCGGACCGGAAGTCCAGAAAGTCGTAGTCGAGCGACGCGTAGCCGCGGCTGACGGATTTCAGCCGATCGTAAAAGTCAAACACGATCTCGGCCAGCGGCAGCTCGTAATGCAGGATGACCCGCTTGTCGCCAAGGTACTTGAGGTCGCGCTGCAGGCCGCGGCGGTCCTCGCACAGCTTCATCACGGCGCCGAGATATTCTTCCGGCATATGAATCGACGACAAGATGAACGGCTCTTCGATCGCCTCGATGGTGTTCTCGGGCGGCAGCAGCGCCGGATTATCCACCATCGTGGTCGCGCCCGCGGTGGTCCGCACCTGATACGCGACGGTGGGCGCGGTGACGATCAGGTTGATCCCGAACTCGCGTTCGAGCCGCTCCTGCGCGATCTCCATGTGCAGCAGGCCCAGGAATCCGGCGCGAAAGCCGAACCCGAGCGCCTGCGAAGACTCGGGCTCGCAGTTGAGGCTCGCGTCGTTGAGCGTCAGCTTCTCGATCGCGTCGCGCAGGGCGGGATACTGGTTGGCTTCGATCGGATAGAGGCCCGCGAACACCATCGGCTTGAGTTCCTTGAATCCCGGCAGCGGCTCGGCGGCGGGATGCTCGGCGTCGGTAACGGTGTCGCCCACGCGCATGTCGGCGACGGTCTTGATACCGGCGACAACATAACCGACTTCGCCGGGTCCGAGGCTGTCGGCGGTTTGCTCGTGAGGGGTGAAATGCCCCAGCCGCATCACTTCGCCGGACGCCGCGGTCGCCATCAGGCGAATCTTCATTCCGGGGCGCAGTTCGCCGCTCATTACGCGCACCAGGCCGACGACGCCCTCATAGCTGTCGTACCAACTATCGAATATAAGCGCGCGCAGAGGTTCGCCGCGATTGGCCTTGGGCGGCGGGATACGCGCGACGATCGCCTCGAGCACGGCGTCGATACCAACGCCCTCTTTCGCGCTGGTCAGAATCGCGTCGTCGGCGGGCAGGCCGATGACATTCTCGATCTGCGCGCGGGTGCCCTCGACGTCGGCGCCCGGCAGATCGATCTTGTTGATGACCGGAATAATGTCGAGCCCGTGATCGAGCGCGAGATAGACGTTGGCCAGCGTCTGCGCCTCGACGCCCTGGCTCGCATCGACGACCAGCAGAGCGCCCTCGCAAGCGGCAAGGCTGCGCGAGACCTCGTAGGCGAAATCGACGTGGCCGGGAGTGTCGATGAGATTGAGCACGTACGCCGCACCGGCGCTCGAGGTGTAATTGAGCCGCACGCTGCGCGCCTTGATCGTGATGCCGCGCTCGCGCTCGAGGTCCATCGAGTCAAGGAACTGCTCCTTGAGCTCGCGTTTGGTGAGCGCGCCGGTGCGCTCGAGCAATCGGTCGGCAAGCGTGGACTTGCCATGATCGATATGCGCGATAATCGAGAAGTTGCGAATCGATTTCGGGTCCGTCATCGAGGCCCGCTTACTTTCTGTGCGCCTTGAAGTATTGAAAGGTCTCCGCCAGTCCGTCGCGCAGCGCCGTGGCGGGACGCCATCCGAGTTCGCGCAGCGCGCGCGCGGGCGAAATCACCGAGCGGTTCTGCTCGCCGGGACGCGCCGGACCGTGAACCGCCGCGGTCGGAAAGTCGGCGATCGCGGCCAAGGTCGAGTAAAGCTCGCTCACGTTGGTCTCGATTCCGGTGCCGATATTGATCGCGAGACCTGAAGCTTTAGCATCGAGCGCCGCGAGGTTGGCGCGCACCACATCGCCCACAAACACATAGTCGCGGGTCTGCGCGCCGTCGCCGTAAATCGTGCATGGCTGTCCGTCGAGAATCCGTCCGCTGAAAATCGCGACCACTCCAGCCTCTCCGTGCGGGTCCTGGCGCGGCCCGTACACGTTGCCGTAGCGCAGCGCCAGATAATCGATTCCATACTGCACCCGGTAGTAGAAGAGGTAAGCCTCGGTCGAAAGCTTGGCGACGCCGTACGGACTCACCGGACGGCACGGATGCTCTTCGTCGGCGGGGAAAGTATCCTGCTCGCCGTAGATCGCGCCGCCGGTCGAACAGAAGACCACGCGCCTAAGTCCGTGCCCGCGCGCGGCCTCGATCAGGTTCAGGAAGCCGACCAGATTGACCTGCGCGTCGAAGGCCGGATCGGCGACCGAACGGCGCACGTCCATCTGCGCCGCCATATGATAGATGACCTCGGGGCGCTCATCCGCGACCGTCTGCCGCACCGCGGCGGCGTCGCGAAGATCGACCTGATGAAACCGCGCGGCGCTATTCACCTGATGCCGCTTGCCGGCCGACAGGTCGTCGAGCACCGCAATCTCGCCCGCGCCCGCCTTGATCAGCGCGTCAACGGTATGCGAGCCGATAAATCCCGCGCCGCCGGTTACGAGAATTCGCATGACAGGGTTCCCGCGCTCAGACCGGAGGACGTCCGATCGAGTAGTATTTGAAATCCAGCGCCTTCATAAGATCTGGATCATACAGGTTACGGCCGTCGAATATCACGGGATGCTTGAGCTCGGCCTTGATGCGCTGAAAATTGGGATGGCGAAACTCGTTCCATTCGGTGCAAATCAGCAGCGCGTCGGCCCCGTGCAGCGCCGCATAATTGGTCTTGTGATAGCTCACGCGATCCCCCAGCACCTTGCGTGCGTTGTCGAGCGCCTCGGGATCGTGAACCTGCACTTTCGCGCCGGCCGCGATCAGCTCATCGATCACGACGATCGAAGGCGCCTCGCGCATGTCATCGGTGCGCGGCTTGAACGCAAGGCCCCAGATCGCGAATGTCCTGCCGGTCAGGTCGGCGCCGAAGTGCAGCTTGACGCGCATCGGCAGCACGCGCTTCTGCTCGGCGTTGACTTCCTCGGCCGCCTTGAGCAGCGAGAAGTTCAGGTCGTACTCGCCCGCGGTGTGAATCAGCGCCTGCACGTCTTTCGGGAAGCAGGAGCCGCCGTAGCCGACGCCCGGAAACAGGAACTGCGAACCGATCCGGCGGTCGGAACCGAGTCCGCGGCGCACCGCGGTGATGTCGGCGCCGACCGCGTTGCACAGATTCGCGATCTGATTGATGAACGAAATTCTTAGCGCCAGCATCGCGTTGGCGGCATACTTCGACAGCTCGGCCGATTTCGGGTCCATCACCAGGATCGGATTGTCGGTGCGCACGAACGGCGCGTGTATCTCGCGCAGAATCGCGGTCGCGCGCTCGCTTTGGCTGCCGATTATCACCCGGTCGGGGCGCATGAAGTCTTCGACGGCGGAGCCTTCCTTGAGAAACTCGGGCACCGAGCAAACGTCGATCGGGACCTTCGAGTGACGCGCGACGATCTCGCGCAGCTTGTCGCTGGTGCCGACCGGGACGGTGCTCTTGACAACGATCACATGATACCCGGTGGCGGATTTTGCGACCTGCTCGGCGGCCATGAATACGCCGCTTAAATCGGCGCCGCCGGATTTGCCCATCGGCGTGCCGACCGCGATAAACGAAACCATCGATTGCTCGACCGCGGCGGCGGTGTCGAGCGTGAACTGCAGGCGGCCCTCCTTGGCGTTGCGGCGCACCAGCTCTTCGAGTCCCGGCTCATAGATCGGAAGCTTGCCCTCGCCGAGCGCGGCGATTCGCTCGGCGTCGATATCGACGCAGATCACTTCGTTGCCGCTCTCGGCGTAGCAGGTGCCGCTGACCAGCCCCACATATCCGGTTCCGATGACTGCAATATTCATGTGGGTAGCCCCGCTTAAAATTCTTCCTTGATCACGTAAATCTGTTTGCCCTGCGATTCGTGATAGGTCCGCGCCAGCATCTCACCCAGCAGCCCCATGCTCACCAACTGCACGCCCACCACCACCAGCAGGACGGCGAGCAACAGCGCGGGACGATCGGCAAGCGGATGTCCGAGGATGACTTTCTCGAACACCAGCCACGCGGTCCATAGCGAGCCGAGCCCGCCCATCACGACGCCGATCGCGCCGAACACCTGGATCGGCCGGGTCGAGTATCCTGACAGAAACCGCACCGTGATCAGATCAAGCAGCGTGCGCAGAATTCGTCCCGGACCATATTTCGAGGCGCCGGAGCGGCGCGGCCGGAAGGCAACTTCCAGCTCCGTGATCCTGGCGCCCTGTTCGGCCGCGATCGCGGGCACGAACCGATGCATCTCGCCGTACAGGCGCAGTTGGCGGACCATCTCGCCGCGATACGCCTTCAGCGTGCAGCCGTAATCGTGCAAACGCACCCCGGTGATTTTCGAGATCAGCGCGTTCGCCGCCACCGAGGGCATCCGCCGCGTCATCCGCGCGCCCTTCCAGCGCTCGGTACGCCATCCGCTGACGAGGTCGTAGCCCTCGCCGAGGCGCGCGAGCAGGCGCGGGATGTCGGCGGGATCGTTCTCGCCGTCGCCGTCGATCGCGACGACGATATCTCCGGTCGAATTCGCAAATCCGCAGGCCAGCGCGGCGGTCTGCCCGGAGTTCCGCGCGAGCCTGATTACCCGGACCCGCGGATCCGACTCCTTGACGCGGCGCAGCACCTCAGACGAACCGTCATCCGATCCGTCATCGATAAACAGCATCTCACAGGAGATGGCGAGCGTCCCGACCACCGCCGCAAGCTCCCGATGCAGAGGCGCCAGGTTGTCGCGCTCGTTATACAGCGGAACGACTATTGAGAGGTCCATCGGCTATGGTGCGAGTCGGTCAGCTCGATAAAGGCGCGGTAGCGGATGTCGATCTCCTCCCAGGTGAGCGAGAGTAACCGCTCGAGCGAAAATTTTTCGACTACGAACGAGGCCAGCACGCTGCCATAGACCGCCGCGGTGCGCAGCGTCGCTTCGGTCACGCGCCCCTTGCGGGCCAGATAGCCCATAAAGCCGCCGGCAAAGGTGTCGCCCGCGCCGGTCGGATCGATCACCTCTTCGAGCGGATAGGCCGGCACCGCGAACATCGCCTCGCGCGAAAACTGCAAGACGCCGTACTCGCCGCGCTTGATGAGCACGGTCTTCGGCCCGAGCTTCAGGATCGCCCGGCCCGCCTTGACCAGGTTATGCTCGCCCGCCAGCATGCGCGCCTCTTGATCATTGAGCGTAAGAATATCGAGCCGCGGCAGCAGCCGCTTGAGCTCCACGCCCGAGCTCTCGATCCAATGATCCATGGTGTCGCCGGCCACCAGCTTTGGACTCTGCACCTGGGCGAGCACGCGTTCCTGGAGCGCGGGCGCGATGTTGGCCAGGAACAGGTAGTCGCAGCGCCGCTGGTCGGGCAACAGCACGGGCGAGAAGTTCTCGAACACGCCCAGCGCCAGCGCCAGCGTATCGCGCCGATTCATATCCTCGTGATAGCGCCCGTGCCAGCGAAAAGTTTTGCCGGGCCGCTGCTCGAGTCCGCGCAGGTCCACACCGCGCTCGGCGAGCAGTTGGCGCGACTCGGGCTTGAAGTCCGATCCCACCACGGCGACGATACTGACCGGCGCGAAGAATCGCGCGGCGACCGAGAAATAAGTCGCCGAGCCGCCGAGCACGTCGGGCGCGTTGCCGCTGGGCGTCTCGAGCGAATCGTAGGCGACCGAGCCCACCACCACGATACTCATCGCTTGTCCATGCTCCGGTTCAGTTGAGGTATTTGCCGGCCAGTAGGGCCAGGTCCCGTTTGATCTTCGGCGCGATAACGGCGGGATCGGTGATGATCGCACCCGCCAGCGCGCGGCCGCATCCGCAGGTGCGCTCGCGCGCCGCCAGGATTGCCGCCAGGCGCACGACGGCCGCTTGCGCCTTCTGGACGTTGGCGCGCATCACGCGCAGGATTTCGCCGATATCCACCGCCGCGACGCTCTCGTGCCAGCAATCATAATCGGTGACCAGCGTCAGGACGGCGAAGCACAGCTCGGCCTCGCGCGCCAGACGCGCCTCCTGCATCGCGGTCATGCTGATCACGTCGGCGTTCCACGATCGATAAAGCCGCGACTCCGCGCGGGTCGAGAATTGCGGTCCCTCGATACACAAGTAGGTGCCGCCTTCGTGCAGCGCGGGATCAATCGCGCGGCCCGCCGCCGCGAGGTCGCGCGCCATATGCGCGCAGACTGGATCGGCTATCGACACGTGAACCACGATGCCATTGCCGAAAAACGTCGCCGGACGCTTATAGGTGCGATCTATAAACTGATCCGCAACCACCATCTCGCCCGGATGAATCGTCTCCCGCAGCGAACCCGCCGTACTTACCGAGAGCAGGTATTCGGCGCCGAGCTGTTTCATGCCATAGACGTTGGCGCGGTAATTTATTTCGTGCGGCAAGATGCGATGGCCCTTGCCATGGCGCGCCAGAAACACCACGTCCAGTTCGCCGAGCCGCCCGCGATAGTAGGTGTCCGACGGCTTGCCGAACGGGGTCGCGAGTTCGATCTGCTCGACCTTTTCCAGTCCGGGCAGATTATAGAAGCCGCTGCCGCCGATCACTCCGAGTGTCTTTCGCGCCATCGTTAATCCTGATCCCGGTGCTGGTGCTGCTCGACGCGCTCGGCGCTGTCGGGCGCGGCCGGAGCGGATTGGGCATGATGCTCCGCATAGAGCTGGCCGCACGCCGCCGCGATATCGAGTCCGCGGCTTTCGCGGATGGTCGCGGTCAAGTTACCGCGATGCAGGATCGCTTGAAAGGCCTCGACCGCGGCGCGCGGACTGCGCTCGAGTTCGCTGGCCGCGAATGGATTGAAAAAAATCAGGTTGACCTTGGCGCGCAGCGGCGCCATCAGCTTCACCAGCCGGCGCGCGTCATCGACGCCGTCGTTGATTCCCGCGATCATCACGTACTCGAACGTGATCCGGCTGCGCGCCTTGATTGGCAGGCGGCGGCACGCGGCGAGCAGTTCCGCGATCGGATAGCGCAGGTTGATCGGCGCTATCCGATCGCGCACCGCGTCGATGCTCGCGTGCAGCGACACCGCCAGATTGACCGGAATCTCGGCCAGCAGCTTTTCCATCATCGGGACCAGCCCGACGGTCGAAACCGTGATCCGCCGCGGCGAAATTCCCATGCCCCACTCGGAGGTCATCGCCGCGAGCGTGCGAATCAGGCGCGGATAATTCGCCAGCGGCTCGCCCATGCCCATGAACACGTAGTTGGTCAGACGCTCTCCTGGACCGAGTTCGCGCTGCGCGGCGAAAATTTGCCCCGCGATCTCAGCCGTGGTCAGGTTGCGATGCAGCCCCATCCGCGCCGTCGCGCAGAACTCGCAGCCCATCGCGCATCCAGCCTGCGACGACAGGCACAGGGTGGTGCGGTCCTCGGCCGGAATGATCACGGTCTCGATTTCCTCGCCGTCGGCGAGCCGCAGCAGCAGCTTGCGGGTTCCGTCCGACGAGCGCCGCACAAGGGCCGCAACGGCTGGCGTGAGGGTAAAGCGCTCGGCCAGCGTGAAGCGCAATGCGGCCGGCAAATCGCGCATCGCGTCGAACGAATCGACGCCCTTGCGCCACAGCCAATGCGCAATCTGCCGCGCGCGATACGGGCGCTCGCCCGCGTCGGCGACGGCGGCCTCGAGCTCGTCGAGCATCAGGTCGCGAATATCGCGCCGCCCGCCGGACGATTCGGGTTCAGGGCCAATATGCTGGTCAGAAAGTTCCATGAATCCATAATTGTAACGGAAAACCGCACGCGAGCGCACCCGGGGTCGCCGCGAGCAGAAAAGCGACCGCGCGGCAGTGCAGGACCGCGACTCGATCAGCCCGCGATCACGGCAGAATCTCCATCGCGCTGAAGAAGAAAGCGATCTCCTGCGCGGCGGTTTCGGGGGCGTCGGAGCCGTGAGTCGCGTTGGCCTCGATATTCTGGCCGAACTCTCGGCGGATCGTGCCGGGCGCCGCCTTGGCGGGATCGGTCGCGCCCATCAGCTCGCGCCATTTGGCGATCGCGCCGTCGGCGCCGAGCACCGCGACCACCACCGGTCCCGAGGTCATGTATTTGCACAGGTCGGCGTAAAACGGCCGCGCCTTGTGGACCGCGTAAAACTGTTCGGCTTGCGCGCGCGAGAGATGGAGTTTGCGCAGCGCGCGAATCGACAGGCCGGAGGCTTCGATACGTTTCAGGATGTCGCCGCTCAGTCCGCGCGCGACCGCGTCGGGCTTGATGATTGCGAGGGTCTTTTCCATATGGATCATCCAGCGCGCGCGCGCTAGTTGTTCGCCCCTTTGCCTTCGAGCACCGCTTTCATCGTCGAGCCAAGATCGGCGGGACTCATCGCGACCGAGATTCCCGCCGCCTTGAGCGCGGCGATCTTGTCGGCGGCCGTTCCGCGCCCGCCCGAGATGATCGCGCCCGCGTGGCCCATGCGCCGCCCCTTGGGAGCGGTCTGCCCGGCGATGAACGCGACGACAGGTTTCTTAAAGTGATGCTTCACATAATCGGCGGCCTCTTCCTCGGCGGTTCCGCCGATCTCGCCGATCATGATCACCGCGTCGGTGGCGGGATCCTCGTTGAACAGCTTCATCGCTTCGCTGTGATTGGTCCCGACGATCGGGTCGCCGCCGATCCCGATGCAGCTCGACTGCCCGATCCCGAGCTGGGTGAGCTGATGCACCGCCTCATAGGTTAGGGTTCCCGAGCGCGAGACCACGCCGACCCGGCCGGGCTTGTGGATATAGCCGGGCATGATGCCGATCTTGCACTCGCCCGGGGTGATGATTCCGGGGCAGTTGGGGCCGATCAGGCGCGATTTCGAGTTGTTCAAGTAATGCTTGACTTTCACCATGTCGAGGATCGGGATGCCCTCTGTGATGCAGATGACGAGCGGAACCTCGGCGCTGATCGCCTCGAGGATCGCGTCGGCTGAAAACGCCGGCGGCACGTAGCTGACGACCGCGTTGGCGCCCGTCGCGCGCACCGCCTGCTCGACGGTGTCGAAGATCGGAATCCCCTCGAAAGTGGTTCCGCCCTTGCCCGGCACCACTCCGCCCACCATCTGGGTGCCGTATTCCTTGCACGCGCGGGTGTGAAACTGTCCGGTGGCGCCGGTGATGCCCTGGGTCAGGACGCGGGTGTTTTTGTTGACGAGAATACTCATTGCGGATTACTACGCTCCCACTCCGATTGCCTGCGTCACGCGCCGCGCGGCGTCGGCCATGTCGGCCGCCGCGATCACCTTGATTCCCGACTCGGCGAGAATTTTCTTGCCCTTCTCGACGTTGGTGCCTTCCATCCTGACCACCAGCGGGATGCTGAGCTTGACCTGGCGCGCGGCCTCGACGACGCCCTGCGCGAGCACGTCGCACTGCATGATGCCGCCGAAGATATTTATCAGGACCGCCTTGACGCGGCTGTCGGACAGCAAAATCCGGAACGCCGCGGCGACTTTCTCGGTGCTTGCGCCGCCGCCAACGTCGAGGAAATTGGCCGGCTCGGCGCCGTAGAATTTGACGATATCCATCGTCGCCATCGCCAGCCCCGCGCCGTTGACCATGCATCCGATATTGCCGTCCAGATGCACGAAACTCAGATCGTACTTGGCCGCCTCGGTCTCGTCCTTGTCTTCCTCATTGGGGTCGCGCAGCTCGCGGATATCCGGATGACGGAACAGGCCGTTGTCGTCGAACGACATCTTGGCGTCCAGGCAGATGACGCGGCCGTCCTGCGTGACCACCAGCGGATTGATCTCGACCAGCGACGCGTCGGTCTCGACGAACGCTTTGTAAACCGCCGCCAACAGGCCGGCGAATTGATTGACCTGCTTGTCCTTGAGTCCCAGCGCGAACGCGATCTTGCGCGCCAGAAAAGGCGCCAGCCCCAGCAGCGGATCAACCACCTCGGTGATAATCCGATCGGGGGTTTTGGCGGCGACTTCCTCGATTTCCATCCCGCCTTCGGTGCTGGCGATCACCGACACCGCCGCGGCCTTCCGATCGACCACCATCCCGAGGTAAAGCTCGCGCGCGACGGCGCTGGCTTCCTCGACATAGACGCGGCGCACCACGCGGCCCTCCGGCCCCGTCTGATGAGTGACCAGAGTCTTGCCAAGGAGGCCGGCGGCGAACGCGCGCGCCTCTTCGGCCGAGGAGATCAGTTTGACTCCGCCCGCTTTGCCGCGTCCGCCCGCGTGAATTTGCGCTTTGATCACGGCCTTCGGCACTGCGAGCGCGGTGAATGCCGCCGCGGCTTCGTCGGCGCTCGAAGCGGGCTGTCCCTTGGGGACGGGCGCGCCGAAGCGCCCGAGAATCTGCTTGGCCTGAAATTCATGGATGTTCATCTATTACTCACCTAAGTGATTCGATCGTTATTGCAGGAACCCTTCGCTTCGTCAGAGTCGGTGATTTTATTGATCGTGAGCGTTTCGTATCATCCTGAGCGAGCGCTGCGCGAGTCCCTTCGGCAGCGCTCAGGGCAAGCTCCGAACCCCGGAAAGACTAGGGGTCTTTCGACTCCGGCCGCAGCGGCCCCCGCTCAAGATGACACAAAATTGAACCAGGCCCGAAGAACTCACAACCTCTCAGGGTGACCGCTCGGGCACGCCTCGCACCGGGACCCTTCGCTGCGCTCAGGGTGACCGCTCGGGCACGCCTCGCACCGGGACCCTTCGCTGCGCTCAGGGTGACCGCTCGGGCACGCCTCGCAGCGAGACCCTTCGCTGCGCTCAGGGTGACCGCTCGGGCACGCCTCGCGGTCACTTCATAAACAGATTGCGCAGCCATTTTAGTGATGCCTGCCGGCCGATCGACGCGATCGCGGTGGTCAACGGAATGCTCTTGGGACAGACCTCGACGCAATTCTGCGCGTTGCCGCAATCCGCGATTCCGCCCTCGCCCATCAGCGCCTCGATTCGCTCATCCTGATGCATCATCCCGGTCGGATGCTGCCCTTGCAGATAGACCTGGCCGAGCACGGCGGCGCCCATGAACTTCGAGTGCGGGTTCACCTGCGGACACGCCTCGAGACAGCATCCGCAAGTCATGCAGCGCTGAAACAGGTAGGCGAACTGCTGCACGTCGGGCGCCATGCGCGGGCCGGGTCCGAGATCGTAAGTGCCGTCGATCGGAACCCACGAATGGGTCTTCTTGAGCGACTCGAACATCGAGGAGCGATCGACCATCAGGTCGCGCACCAGCGGAAACTTGGTCATCGGCTCGACCGTGGTCGGGTTCGGCAAACCCTCGGCAATCGCGCTGCACGCCTGGCGCACGCGCCCGTTGATCACCATCGTGCACGAGCCGCAGACCTCTTCGAGGCAGTTGGCGTCGAACACCGGCGCGGTGGTGCGCTGGCCTTGCCGGGTCACCGGATTGCGCCGGATCTCCATCAGCATCGAGATGACGTTGTGATGCGACTTATACGGAATCTCGAACTCGTCCCAACGGCTTCCGGAGTTCGGAGAATCCTGGCGCTTGATCCGCAATACGAAGGTTTTCTCAGCCACCGATTTAATCCTTCTCAATCCTTGCGCGGCGAGCCCTGAATCACGCCGCCTTCTCTTGCGTCTTGGACGCCGACGTATCGACGTCGTAGCGGCGCGCGCGCAGCGGCAGCAAGCTTATGTCGATCGGTTCGTAGGTGAAGCGCGGACCGTCGCTCGACCAATGCGCCATCGAGGTCTTGAGCCAGTTATCGTCGTCGCGGTTCGGGAAGTCGGGCTTGTAATGCGCGCCGCGCGACTCGTCGCGATTGAGCGCGCCGATTGTGATCGGGCGGGCAAGTTCGAGCATGTTCCACAATTGGCGGACGAACAGGACCTCCTGATTGGCCCATTTGCCCTTGTCCGCAAGGCCGATTCGGCCCCAGCGGTCTTTCAATTCGAGCAGTTTGTCGTCGGTCGCTTTGAGCTTGTCGTTGTAGCGGACGACGGTGACATTCTCGGTCATGATGTCGCCGAGTTCGCGCCAAATTGCGAACGCATTCTCGGGCCCGTCCATGCTGAAAATTCTGTCGAAGCTCTCGCGCTGGCGCTGGGTTTCGAGTTCGTGCGCGCGCCCTGCCCCGCCGCTCTTGCGCGATTTCGCATACTCGGTCATCCGCAGCGCCGCGACTCCGCCGCCATAGATGCACGAGAGCAGCGAGTTGGCGCCGAGCCGATTCGCGCCGTGATACTGGAATTCGCACTCGCCAGCGGCGAACAACCCTTTGAGATTGGTCTGCTGATGATAATCGACCCACATCCCGCCCATCGAATAGTGCATCGCGGGGAAGATCTTCATCGGCACCTTGCGCGGATCCTGGCCGACGAATTTCTCGTAGATTTCGAGCACGCCCGCGACCTTGCGATTAAGTTCTTCGGGGTCAAGGTGGCTGACATCCAGAAACACCAGCGGCTGACCGTCCACGCCGAGTCCGTCCTGAAAGACGACCTTGTGAATCGCGCGAGTGGCGATATCGCGCGGCACCAGGTTGCCGTAGGCGGGATACATCTCCTCGAGGAAGTACCACGGCTTGCCGTCCTTGTAGGTCCACACCCGTCCGCCTTCGCCGCGGATCGACTCCGAGATGAGCCGGTTCTTGTCCTCGCCGGGGACCGCCGTCGGGTGCACCTGGATCAACTCGCCGTTGGCGTAGGTCGCCCCCTGCTGGTAGCAGGCGCTGGCCGCGGAGCCGGTGTTGGCCAGAGACTGGGTCGAGCGTCCGTAAACCAGGCCCGGCCCTCCGGTCGCGATCATCACGCTGTCGCCGGCGAAGGCGCGAATCTCGAGCGAGCGCGTATCGATCGCGACGATGCCGGTGCAATCCCCGCCTTCGTCCTGCACGATCGACAGGAGCTCCCAGCCCTCGAACTTGCGCACCTGCCCGGCGGCCTCGTAGCGGCGCACCTGTTCATCGAGCGCGTACAGAAGCTGCTGCCCGGTGGTGGCGCCGGCGAACGCGGTGCGATGATGCTTGGTGCCGCCGAAGCGGCGGAAATCGAGCAGCCCCTCGGGCGTCCGATTGAACATCACGCCCATCCGATCGAACAGATGGATGATCGCGGGCGCCGCGTCGCACATCGCCTTGACGGGAGGCTGATGGGCCAGGAAATCGCCGCCGTAAATCGTGTCGTCGAAGTGGACCCAGGGCGAGTCGCCTTCGCCCTTGGTGTTGACCGCGCCGTTGATTCCGCCCTGCGCGCACACCGAATGCGAGCGCTTGACCGGCACGATTGAGAACAGATCGATACTCTCGCCCGCTTCGGCGAGCTTCATCGCGGCGGTAAGCCCCGCAAGACCGCCCCCGACGATAATATGGTGACCAGGCATGATGCTGTCTCTCCTAAACCGGCGCGCGGAAGGAAACCAGGATGCTCACGCTGACGATCGCGAGCACGATAAACAGGGCCACGCAGGCCCGATCTACCAGCCGCTGCGAGCGCGGGCCGCCCACCAGTCCCCAGGTAATCGAGAAGGTGAAAATTCCGTTGCACAGATGATAAACGCAGGCGACCGTGCCGATTAGGTAGATCGCCAGGATCACGGGGTTCATCATGAACGCATGCATCCGCGCATAGTTGGTCTCGACCCCGGTCAGGTAGAACCATCCGCGGGTCGTGAAGAAGTGAAACAGGATGAACAGCAGCGCCACAATTCCGGTCGCGCGTTGCAGGGTGTACTGCAAGTTGCGCGGATAGGCGTAGTTCGAGTTGTTGGGCGCCGAAGTCGCCGTGATCACCAGCCCGTAAATCATGTGGTAGGTGATCGGAATCCATAGCACCGCCGCCTCGATAAAAATCTCAAACGGCAGCGTGCGCGTGAACTCGGTATCTTTCCACCACATCTGCGCGCCTTGCAGCACGTAGGAATTTTCGAACAGGTGGAAAAACAGAAAGCCGCCGATCGGAATTATCCCCGACAACGAATGCAGTCTGCGCAACAGCCAGTGCCGCTCACCCGCGGTCATCCCGGAGGCCGGCGCGGGCGTCGATATCGAATCTGGTTCAGCCATAACTCTCTTCTTTCCCGCTAATTGCCCGCCGCGATTACCTTGTCCATCGCCTCAACCAGTTCCTTCACATGCGCGACCGAACTGTCGAACGCGGATTTTTCGGCCGCGGTCAGATCGATCTCGATCACGCGCTCGACCCCGCCGCCGCCAATCACCACCGGCACTCCCGCGTACAGTCCGTTCACGCCATACTCGCCCTCGAGATAGGCGGCGCAAGGCAGCACTTCCTTGCGGTCGAGCATGTAGGCCTGGACCATCTTGAAGGTCGCGCTGCCGGCGGCGTAGTACGACGAGGTCTTCATCAGATTGACGATCTCGCCGCCGCCGTTGCGGGTGCGCGTCTCGATTTCCGCAAGCCGCTTGGCCGCGATCAGCTTGTCCACCGGAACCCCGCCGATCGTGGTGTAGCTGCGCACCGGCACCATGTCGTCGCCGTGGCCGCCCAGGACCGTCGCGCTGACGCTTTCGACCGATACTCCCAGCTCATCGGCAAGAAATGTCCGGTAGCGCGCCGAATCCAGCACGCCCGCCTGTCCGACGATCCGACGCTTGGGAAAGCCGGTAACCCGCTTTAGCTGAGTGACCATCGCATCGAGCGGATTGGTCACCGCGATCACGAACGCGCCGGGCGCATGCGCCTTGATCGCGGTGCCCACGTCGGTCATCACCTTGGCGTTGATCTTGAGCAGATCGTCGCGGCTCATTCCCGGCTTGCGCGGCGAGCCCGAGGTGACGACACAGCAATCCGCGCCGGCGATATCCTTGATATCGATCGTGCCGACGACGTGCGCGTCGATTCCGAGCACCGGCGCGCTCTCGGCCATGTCGAGCGCCTTGCCCTGTGGCAGGCCGTCGATAATGTCGTAGAGGACGATATCGCCAAGGTTGTGCAGGAAGCACAGATGCGCGCAGGTCGCGCCGACATTACCTGCGCCGATAAACGCAATTTTTCTTCGAGCCACGATTTCTATACCGCCCTGCCTGATTCTCTGCCTGAAGGGTTACTTATAGTCGCATTCTGGTTAATCAGGCAATCTTAAGTGATGCGGCGTGCCGAGCCATCCCGCAATCGCCACAGGCGTGGAGTTAAATAGCAGCGTTCGGCATGGAAGTGAAGCCGCCGCGCGCCTTGGACCTCAGAAATCCGCGCGCGATCGATTCGGACCCCTCGGGTGACGGCGCCGCTGTCGGCCGACGGCAGCGGCTCCAGCGATCGCGCGCGCCCCACACAACGCTGCGCGCTCGGCTTACAGCGCCTTATCCGCCCACGCCAACCCCGTCACGATCACCGTGTGGGACAGCGTCTCAATGGCGACCGCAGCATGCGCCAGAAAGAGGACGCTCACGCCCTTGCGATATGGCGCGATTTGCCGTATGAACCGCCTAACGAAGGTGTGAAAACGCATACTTCGCATCAAATCGAATATAGCCGCTTCAAACGGGGCGACTTCGGCTTCACAGGGCGCTACAGGTCGTTGGCGTGGTTCACCGCAGGGCTGGCTTTCTCGCTGGTGCTTCTGCTGGCCGCGCTGACGCGTCTGGCATTGGCGCAGTCGGATGAATATTCGTCACCAGACGCCAAGGCACCCGTAAGTAAACTTGAGGTCTCGCCCAAGAAGCTGAGTTACAGCGGCTATCTCGACCAGGGCAAATTCTCCGAGACCAAGCATTTCGAGATCAAGAACAACGGGACGCTGGCGCTGGAGTTAACCGTCGGCGCGCCCACCGCTTCGAGTTACGTCATCACGTCGGGCGGCGGGGCAACCACGATTCCAGGCAAAGGAAAGGGCACGAACAACATACTCACCGTGGACGTGGAGTTCAACGCCAGCGAACCCCTTAAGAACGTTGACGGGACCATCAGCATCAGCAGTAACGCGACCAGCGGCAAAACCTTGGCGACCGTGGCCCTACACGCGAACGTCAAACAGAAGAAGCAGAAGAAGGCGCCGCCGCCTGCCACACCGACCGCAACGCCAACTCCGACGCCCGGCGCATCAGCCTGGCCGATGTTTCGTCACGACGCGCTCCATACTGGCAGGAGCCCGGTTGACACCAGTGCCGACACCGGCAGCCAGAAGTGGATGTTCGCAACCGACTATCTTCAGTCCTCGGCGGCGGTAGCCGCCGACGGCAGCATCTACGTCGGCTCGGTAGACAGCAATAATCTCGCCGGCAATCTCTACGCGGTCAACCCCGACGGCAGCCAGAAGTGGCAGTTCGCCACCGGCGGCGGTGTTGATTCCTCGCCGACGGTGGGCACCGACGGCAGCATCTACGTCGGCTCGGAAGATTTCAATCTCTACGCGATCAACCCCAACGGCAGCGAGAAGTGGAAGTTCGCCACCGGAAGCTATATTTTCTCCTCTCCGACCGTAGGCGCCGACGGCACAATTTACGTCGGCTCGGACGATGACAATCTCTACGCGGTCAATCCGGACGGCAGCCAGAAGTGGAAGTTCGCCACCGGCAAGCCCGTTTACTCCTCGCCGGCGGTGAGCGCCGACGGCACAATTTACGTCGGCTCGGAGGACGACAATCTCTACGCGATCAACCCAGACGGCAGCCAGAGGTGGAAGTTCGCCACCGGAAACAGTGTTTACTCCTCGCCGGCGGTGGGCACCGACGGCACAATTTACGTCGGCTCACAGGACGGTAATCTTTACGCGATCAATGCGGAGGGCAGCCAGAAGTGGAAGTTCGCCACCGGCCTCTATGTTGACTCCGCGCCGGCAGTGGGCGCCGATGGCACCATTTATGTCGGCTCGGAGGACGAACATCTCTACGCGGTGAATCCGGAGGGCACGGAAAAGTGGCATTTTGCTACCGGCGGACTTGTTGACTCCTCGCCGGCGGTAGGTGCCGACGGCGCAATTTACGTCGGCTCGGACGATCACAATCTCTACGCAGTCAACCCCAACGGCAGACAGAAGTGGAAGTTTGCCACCGGTGGCAATGTTTATTCCTCGCCGGCGGTAGGTGGCGACGGCACAATTTACATCGGCTCGTCCAACGGGAATCTCTACGCCATCCACTGAGAAAGCGGTTAGCGGTTCCGCAACGGAAGCGGGCGCGAGGAACCGTCCGGGAATAGCCATCGCGCGCCGGCTTCTGCCGGCGCGCGCGCTCACGAGGCGAGCATCGCGATCGTCTGGCGCATCCACTCGCCGACGATCGGGTCGGCGAAACCGTAGCCGGGCGTGATTTTCGCTTCACCCGCGGGAGCATCGGCGCGGCGCGTGTCGGCGAAAATCGCAATCACCTGATTGGTGCGTCCGTCGCGCAAGATCATTTCCATGCCGACCGATCCGCGGCCGGTGTGTTTGGATCGGCTTTCGAGCGCCGCCGCCACCGATGCGTAAGTCGCCATGCCAAGCGACGAAGCGGCGATGTCCGCCCGGTTGGGCTCGAGCTCGACGATCGCCATCTCGACGATGACCGTTTTCGCATCGGGGCTGCTCGCCGCCGTAAAGCGATGGGCCGAATCCTGCTGGATCGCGCTATTTAGCGCGTCGCCCGCGAAGATCGCCGCGTCGAGCGCGGCGGGCTTGTTGTCTTGGTTCGCGTCCGCGTCACTGCCGGACGCCGGCGGCTGCAAGTGCTCGAGGCTCACGGGCGCCAGCATGATCTTGCTGTAGCTATGGAAATCCGCGCCCGGCTCTACCCAGGACTCTGCGAATGGATAGCGGCTGTTTGCGGACATCCGCGCCGGATCGGGCAGGAACCCGGTCTCGAGAGCGAGCGCGACCGCCGGGGGCGGAGCAGGTTTGCCGCCGAGCGCGCCGAGATGCATTCCCGGCGCCGCACCGGACGAGCATCCGGCCATCGCGAGCGTCAAGGCGGCGGCGCCAGCGGCGATCCGGATCGAGGTGAGGAGCGCAGTGATCCTGATTCCTGGCCGCATGTCGCGTTAGCCCAAACCATCAAAACATCAAAACGTCGCGGGACCAGCGCGCCGCGCGGACGGGCCGGTCCCGGATCGGGTCAACCGAATCGCGACGCCTCAGATGTTATCGACAATCGCCTTGCCGAACTCCGAGCACTTGAGCAGCTTGGCGCCGGTCATCTGGCGCTCGAAATCGTAGGTGACGGTTTTGTTCGCGATCGCCTTTTGAAGTCCGCGCACGATCCCGTCGGCCGCCTCCTGCCATCCCAGATGCTCGAACATCATCACGCCCGACAAAATCACCGAGCCCGGATTGACCTTGTCCTGATTGGCGTACTTGGGCGCGGTGCCATGCGTCGCCTCGAAGATCGCGTGGCCGGTCAGGTAGTTGATATTCGCGCCTGGCGCGATTCCGATTCCGCCGACCTGCGCCGCCAGCGCGTCGGAGAGAAAGTCGCCGTTTAGATTCATGGTCGCGACGACATCGAATTCCTCGGGCCGCGTGAGCACCTGCTGAAGGGTGATATCCGCGATCGCATCCTTGACCAGGATTTGCCCGGCCGGCGCATTGCCGCCGCAGTCGTCCCAACCTATCGCCCTGCCCTTGTATTCGCGCCGCACCAGTTCATAGCCCCAGTCGCGGAACGCGCCTTCGGTGAACTTCATGATGTTGCCCTTGTGGACGAAGGTCACGCTCTTGCGCTTGCGCCGGATCGCATATTCGAGCGCGGCGCGAATCAGGCGCTCGGAGCCTTCGCGCGAGACCGGCTTGATGCCGATGCCGGAAGTCTCGGGGAAGCGGATATTCTTGACGCCCATGTCCTCGCGCAGGAACTTGATCAGCTTTTTCGCTTCGGGCGATTCGGCGGGCCATTCGATTCCCGCGTAGATGTCCTCGGTGTTCTCGCGGAAGATCACGACGTCGAGTTTCTCGGGATGCTTGACCGGACTCGGCACGCCTGCGAAGTAGCGCACCGGCCGCAGGCATACGTAGAGGTCGAGCATCTGGCGCAGCGCGACGTTGAGCGAGCGGATTCCGCCGCCGATCGGAGTGGTCAGGGGGCCTTTGATACCGACCAGAAATTCCTTGAAGGCTTCGACCGTCTCGTCGGGCAGCCACGAGTTCTGCTGCTTGAACGGCTTCTCGCCGGCATAGACTTCCATCCATGCGATCTTGCGCTTGCCGCCATAAACTTTTTCGACCGCCTTGTCGAAGACATATTGCGACGCGCGCCAGATGTCGGGACCGGTGCCGTCGCCTTCGATAAACGGGATAATCGGGCGGTCGGGAACGTTCAGCGCCTGATTTTTACCGAGGGTGATCTTCTGCCCGTCGGCGGGAACCTTGATGTACTTGTAAGCCATGTCGTTTGTCACTTGTCCTTAAAAGTTTTGCTTTCGATGCGGTGATTCCGCGCCCGGCGCCCCAGCAGCCGCGCTAATCGGACGCCGGCGAATTATTCGACTCCGCTAATCATATAGGAACCACGCAAGGATTCCAGCGCCACGCAACCCCATCCGCGATGGCAGCAACGGCGCGGATCGGAGCACTCGCCGCCGCGCGCGATTTTTGATTGTCCCTCTCCCAAAAGACTGGGAGAGGGAACGCGGCGCGGCGATTGCTCTTTTCAGCAATCGCCGTGACGCGAGGGTGAGGGACCGCCAGAGTGAGATTCTGGATGGCCGCGCCGCGAGATGGTTCCGAGCGATTGCTCACGCCACGCTGGTAATTCCCCTTCCCGTGCGGGAAGGGGTAGGGGTTAGATCGATCTCAGGATTCTTAACCGCGCGGCGGCGATAGCGCGATCGGAATAGCCGGGATGTCCTTACGATAGGCCCTCGTCCTAAGCCCGAGGTGTCTCGGCCGCGGGCCAAGCGTAGGTGTTCGCCTTGATGGCCTGATAGTTCGCGTCGAGCGCGGGGGTCATCAGCACAATCGCCGCGATCCGCCGCGCCATCGCGGTCACTTCCGCGACTTCTTCCGGCGTCAAATCGCGATGGAGCAATTCGCGCTCGCGGTAGCTGAGCCATTTCTTGATCACCTGATAGCCGCCGATCGTGTATTCCCACACACGCGCCGGGATATTGCGCCAGTACGCGATGTCGTTGAGGTACACGTCACAGGTATCCGCCCCGAGCAGGTCCATTGCGTCGTGGCCCGAGAGTCCGATCGTCGCGCCGCCAGCGGCAATCGCGTCGCGTTCGGCCTGCGTGTAACCGCGCTTGAGAATTCGCCCCCGCGCCGGCATCACGACGCCGGCCTTGCCCGCATGACCCCATCCGGCGGTCAGGGCGAGATGACCCTTGGCGGGATCGAGGTTGCCGCCGCCAGAGCTCGCGATGGCCCCGATCGAGGCAAGGTCGGCGCGGAGCTTCCCGGCGGTAACGGTATCGACCTGATTTTCGGTATCAAGCAGCGCGGCAATCTTACGTCCAAGCTCGGCGGAGGCGGCAAGGAGTTCACGTGAGTTGGGCAGCGGAATCCGCGGCCAATCCTGGCGGACGCCGTCGGCGTTCTCGGTTAGATAAGCTGGCGAGTAGCCGACTGCCAGCGCGTGCATCCAGAGCAGGTCGCTCGCGCTGGCCGTTGAGTCGCCGGAATTGACATTGAGTTGCTCAAGATATTCCAGCGCAGCCTTTCCGAAATTAGCGCGCATGATTCGACCTTTGATCTTGAGCGGGAAGTAGTAGGCATGACCACGGAGAAAGTCATTGTCGCCCAGCGCGCGAGTAAAGAAGAACGGAACGCCCTCCGGTTGGGCTACGCCTGCGGGGCGAGTCGTCAGGAAAGAGTTACCTTCGAAGAATTGCGCCCACAAAGCTGGGCGCGCTCGATTCCAGACGGGATTGACGTCTGTGTAGTAGCACCATCTCGTATCGAAGGCGCGAACCGCGTACCGGACAATCCGCGAGCGGCCGAACTCCTCCTGTGAGCGTGCTCGCTCTCTCGCCTTTTTCGGTTCAAAGGCGGCCTGATCATCCGTGAGGCCGTAACCAAGCGCTTTGTATTCCTCCCAGTCGAGCTTGCGATCCAAATAGGCGCGCATGCGCTTTTCGAGCGCCGCCGGGTCGATGTCGATGAGCGCGCCGCCGCGCTTTTCCATTAGTCCGTTGCTCGGCGGAATCGCGCACAGATCGATGACACGCGGCCAAGACGAATATGCGGCGCTGACCTCAGACGGCCGGAATGAGTAGCGATTCTTGATTGACGGCTCGACGCTCGCATACTGGGTGTCAAACTTATCCGCGGTCAGACCCGTCAAGAGGTCTTCGCGTTTCGAGGTGCCCCAGAATTGGCGGAACCCCATCGCGGCAGGACTCTGGCTTTTGCCGCGCCGAACCAGAACGCCGATCGCGGTTCCGACCCGAATTCCTTCGCGGTTCTGCTCGGTCGAAAAGACGCTCGGATCGGGCCGCCCCTCGGGTGTGAGTTTTCCGGTTTCGCGGCTGTCGCCGTTCAGGCAGTCGATCCAGATTCGATCGAATTCTGACAGGAAGCGCTGCCGCATGACGACGAAGGAAGGGTCGGAGAGATACGAAAAATTTGATATGAACGCGACGACGCCGCGCCCGGTCATCTCCGCGATTCTCCGCTCTGCCATCCGGAAGAATCGCACGTAGAGATCGTCGAGGTTGAACTTCTTGATTCCCCACTTCGCGACCAGCCCTGCTTTATAAGGCTCGAGAAGCCCTTTTTCTTCGTCAGGACTAATCCCGTCAAATGCGTTGTAAGGGGGATTTCCCAGGATCACTAGGATCTTGGGTGCGTGCTTGACCTTGTCGGCGGCGTCGCGCTCGACCTCGAGCTCCGGCATCGCGAGGATGTGCTGCTTGGGTCCTTCCGGCGGCTCCCATCCGGTGAGCGCGTTGGTCAGATAAACTCCGGCGCGTTCCTTAGTCTTGTCGGACAGCGGAGCGCCCAAATTCCGCAGCGCAAGCCCGATCTGCAAATGCGCGATCACGAACGGCGCGGGCATGATCTCGAAACCGAACACGCGATTTGTCGCCGCCGCTTTGACCCGATTGGCGGTTAGCGCGTCGGCGCCCTTCTCTTTCATGGTGTCGTGAATCCGGCGCAGCACCTCGACGATATAACTGCCTGTCCCGCAGCACGGGTCGAGCACGATCACGCTGTCGTCGGCGAGTCCGTCCGCCAGTCCGAGCTCCGAGCGCAGCACCGAATCGACGCGCTCGACCATGTAGGTCACAATCTCGGGCGGCGTGTACCAGACGCCAAGTTGCTTGCGAAGTTCGGGATCGTAGGCTTGCAGGAACGGCTCGTAGAAATACTGGACCGCGTGATGCTGCTCGAAGGCCTCGAAGAACGGTCCCGGCTCGACGCGATTCAGCACATTGCCGGCCCAATCGAGCGGCTCGACGATGCGCAGTTCCTCGAGTTGGCTCACAGAAGAAACCTGATGGAACAGCGCGGCTACGATCGGCACGCGCAGCGAATACTCCGACAGGCGCCAGTTGAAGCGTTCGCGTTTGGCGGATGCGCCGCGCTCACGGCGCCATAGCACCCACGCGGCGAATACGCCGTAGAAGAGGGTCTGCACCAGGGTCGAACGGAAGAAGTGCGCGCCCTTCTCGCTCTCGAACTTGATGCCGAGCGCCTGTTCGAGCGCCGTCCGCATCGCGGTCAGCGCGGGCAGGTCGCGCTTGCCGATGCGGCGCAGCGCCTCGCGCGCATACGAGGCGAGGAACCACGCGACGTCTTTCGGCGCGGCGAGCGGAGCGGGATGAAGTATCACGCGGCGGATAAATTCCGCGAAGCCGCCGTCATCGAGATTCGCCGCCGCGCGCGGATGAGCTACAGCGTTGTCCCAGAATTCTTCCGCGCCGCCGCCGCCGAGCCGGTAGCCCTCGAGTTCCCGCGGTTCGCCGTCTTCCTCTCGCGCTACCAGCACGAACTCGCGCAGGTTGGTGACCAGCACCTGCTGGTAGCGGCGCAGATAACGGCGCACCTGATCGGATTGCACGGTGACGCCGAGGCTCGCGGCGGCGGGCTTCACCTCGATCGCGCCGCGCGCGGGGATCGTCGAAATCGGCGGATCGCCGCCGGCGTTGCGCAACTGATCCGCCGTGAACAGCCCCCCGTCAGGCAGCCCGGCACCCTGCTGCTTGAGCCCCATCACACAAGTCACGCGCGGCTTGAGCATCCTGCCGACTTCGCTGAACAACGCTTCCAGCGCCGGATAGTAGGAGGTCTCGGGCGTGCCAGCGCCGGTCGAATGAATATCGCGCAGTTTCGCGAGATAGGTTTCGAGTGGATCCAAGTGCGATCAGTTGCGCGCGATGCGCCGCCCCTCTTCGGTTGCGTTACTCTAGCGGAGCCCGGGGGTGAACTGAATACCGCTGCGCGCGCGCGATTTTTGATTGTCCCTCTCCCAAAAGAATTTGGGAGAGGGAGCGTGGCGCGGCGATTGCTCTTTTCAGCAATCGCCGTGACGCGAGGGTGAGGGACCGCCAGAGTGAGATTCCGGATGGCCGCGCCGCGACGGACTGCTCACGCCCGCTCGCTCCACACCCGAGCGCGTTCGCATTCGTGACGCGCTGAGCAAGCTTGGCGGAGTGCTGGAAGCGATCCGGAATTCCTTGCTGTCGGTCCCTCACCCGCGCGGAGCCTGCCCTGAGCGGTGTCGAAGGGGCGCGACCTGTCCCGAGCGTCGGGAGAGGATCAGAAATACGCGCGCGGCGGCGAGGGCGCGATCGAAGGAGCCGGGATGTCCTTAGCGTACAATCTCGTCTTCGGCTCGGGGCGGTTGCGGCGAGGATGGTTGCGCGGCGATCGCATTGTCGCGGGTGTTTTCGGCGGCGGCGTCGGTTGCTTCTTCTTGCATTGCGCGGTCGATTATCGAGGCCATCGCGTCCAGGTGGCGGCGGATTTCGGCGGCGAGTTCTAGGTTGATTCCTTTGACCTGCGCGATCTCCTCGATCGATGCCTCCTGAATGCGCTTCAAGCTGCCGAAATGGCGCAGCATCGCGCGGCGCCGCACCGGGCCGATCCCTTCTATATCGTCGAGCACCGAGCGCATCCGCGCGCGGCGCCGCAGCTCGCGGTTGTAGGTAATCGCGAAGCGATGCGCCTCGTCGCGGACGCGGACCAGCAAGAACAGCGCGGTCGAGTTCTTCGGCAGCACGATCGGATCTTTGCGGCCCGGCAGGAACACGCGCTCTTGGGATTTGCTGACTTCCTTGGCGTAACGGGCGCTCAGTGCAGGCTGAAGGACGTGCTGCTTGGCTAGCGAGATGCAATCGATCTGTTCAAGCAACTGGTTTTCGCGCAGCACTTGCAGCGCGACGTTGAGCTGGCCCTTGCCGCCATCTATCACCCATAGATCGGGAAATTGATTCTCCTGCCTGGCACGCACGACGCGCCGGCCGAGAACCTCGTAGAGGCTCGCGAAATCGTCCTGCCCCTCGAAACCGCGGATCCGGTAGCGCCGGTACTGCGCCTTGAGGGGCTCGCCCTCGTCGAAGGTGACCTGCGATCCGACCACCATCGAGCCTTGCAGATTGGAGATGTCGTAGCATTCGATTCGCTTCGGAGAATTCTTGAGATGCAGCCGCGTGCGCAGGTCTTCGAGCATCTTCTCGCGCGTCTGCTCCTTGTCGCGGCGCGCGGCGAAGCTCTGGCGCGCGTTCTCGAGCGCCATTTCGAGCAGGCGCAGTTTATCGCCGCGTTGCGGTACGAGGAACTCGGCCTTCTTGCCGCGCCGCTCGGTCAGCAGTTCGGCGCGCACCGCGGCGTCTTCGAGTTCCACCGGCGTCACGATTTCGTCCGGGATCGCGCGCGCGCCCTGGTAATACTGGGTCAGCAGATCGGACAGCACTTCGTGGTCGGAGAACTCGAGGTCCTGGAAACTCCAGCCTTGCGTGCTGGTCAGCTTCCCGCCGCGCACGATCAGCACGATCGCCTCGATCGCGCCGCCCTCGCGGTAAAGCCCGAAGACATCCTGATCGATCCCCATGTGATGCAGCACGGTCTGGCGCTCGACGGTCTTTTCGATCGCCTTGACCCGGTCGCGTAGCCGCGCCGCGTCCTCGAATTCCAGGCGCGAGGCGTGCGCCTTCATCTGCTCGCGCATCTCGCGCAAGAGCTCGAGGTTGCGCCCTTCGAGCAGCAACTCGGCGGCGTGCAGATGGCGCTCGTACTCGGCGCGATCGACTTCGAGGCAGCACGGCCCAAGGCATCGCTTGATCTGATATTCGAGGCACGGACGCGTGCGGTTGCGGAACACGCCGTCGGAGCAGGTGCGCAGCGGGAACAGCTTTCGGATCACGTCGATCGTTTCGCGCAATCCGTCGGCCGATCCGAACGGGCCAAAATAGCGCCCGCCATCTTTAACGATCCGCCGCGTCACCGTGATTCGCGGCCACGCATGTTTGGTGACCTTGGCGCTCAGGTAGGATTTGTCGTCCTTGAGACGGATGTTGTAGCGGGGCTTGTACTGCTTGATCAGATTGTTTTCGAGGATCAGCGCCTCTTTCTCGCTGGCGGTGACGATCGTGTCGAAGTCGCGAACTTTGCGCATCAGGAAACGCACCTGATAGCGGCCGTCGCCAGCTTCGCCCTCGCGCGCCGGGCGGAAGTACGATCGGACGCGGGCGCGCAGCGACTTGGCCTTGCCGACGTAGAGGACTTTGCCCGCGCGGTCTTTAAGCAGATAGACGCCAGGCGCGGGCGGCGTGATCGCAAGCTTGCGCTCGACCGGGTCGTCGCCCGCCACCGGCGCATCCTGCGCCGTCAGTTCGAGGGCAGCCAGCGGCGCGGCTTCGGGCGGATATTCAACCAGTGAGGCGCAGCGCGGCCCGGTCGGGCCACCCCGCCCCGCGTCATCATCGTTCGGCATCGCGGTCGGAATTATAGCATCGCGATTCAGCTCCAATCTGCCACCAAGACACAAAGACACGAAGGATAAGCGGAGATGTTCTCCGGAATTTCCCTCTTTGTGCCTTCGTGCCTTGGTGGCCGGCCGCTCTTTTTTCCCCTTCCGCTGCGCGCTTCCACAGAGGCGCCGATGCTTGCTATTGAGCACGTGAGGTAATCGTCATGGGCAGACTCGATGGAAAAGTTGCGATCATCACCGGCGCGGCTAGCGGCATCGGACGCGGCACCGCGATCCGTTTCGCGGGCGAAGGGGCAGCCGTGGTGATCGCGGATCTGAATGCCGAAGGCGGCGAGGCCGCGGTGCGCGACTGCAAGGAAAACGGCGGCCGCGCGATTTTTCAAAAAGCCGATGTATCGGGCGAAGCGGAGATCAAAGCTCTGGTCGCGCGCGCGGTCAAAGAATTTGGCCGCCTGGATATCATCTACAACAACGCCGGAATCGGCGGCGCGATCGGCCCGCTCGAACAAATCAGCGTCGAGGACTGGGACAAGAGCTTCTCCGTGCTGATGCGCTCGGTGTTTCTCGGCATGAAGCACGCGGTGCCCGAAATGCGCAAAGCGGGCGGCGGATCGATCATCTCGACCGCGTCGGTGGCCGGAATCCGCGGCTTCGCGGGATTGCACGCGTACTGCGCGGCGAAAGCCGGGGTGGTCAATCTTACCCGCTCGGCGGCGCTGGAATTCGCCAAGGACAAGATTCGCGTAAACTGCATCTGCCCCGGCGGAATCAACACGCCGATCCTGCATCGCAACCAGCCCGGCGTCAAAGATGCGATGGAGCAATGGATGGCGCATGGGCAGCCGATCCAGCGCGCCGGCCATCCCGAGGATATCGCGAACATGGCGCTGTTCCTGGCCAGCGACGACTCGCAGTGGATAACGGGGCAGGCGATGGTCGTCGATGGAGGGCTGACGATAGGGAGCCAGTTCTTCGAGTCGTCAGGCGCTCCGCGCCAGCAGACCGCGCTGCCCGCGCAAGGCTTCAGCGGTCCGTCGTTCGAGAAGTAGAAACAAAGATGAATGCGTCCACAGATTGCACAGATTGAAGAGATTAAATCCGTGAAATCTGTGTAATCTGTGGATTGTTTTTTCACGAGCCGCGCGGTTTCAAAATTGAGCCAGACCGGCGCTATACTCGCGTCGCGAGGAAAGCGATGGACTTCAGCTATACGCCAGAGCAAGAAGCCTTTCGCGCCAAAGTGCGCGCGTGGCTCGAAAATGCCTCGACGGAAATTTACGGCCGCGGCGGCGATGCCGCTGGCAGCGCGACCGCGAGCCTCCTCGACGTACGCGACGACGCGCAATGGAACAAGTTGCGCGAGTATCATCGCCGCCTCTACCAGGCCGGATACGCCGCCCTGCACTGGCCGATCGAGTGGGGCGGCACGGGCGCCGGCATCATCGAGCAGTCGATCTATCAGGACGAAGCGCTGCGCCTGGGTCTGCCGCTCTATGGATGCAATCAGCTCGCACTCGATCGGATCGGTCCAACCATCGCGCAGATGGGCACCGAGGCGCAGCGCAAGCGCTATCTGCCCAAGATGCTCACCGGCGAGGAAATCTGGTGCCAGGGATACTCGGAGCCCAACGCGGGCTCGGACCTGGCGGGATTGCAGACCCGCGCCGTGCTCGAGGGCGACAACTTCGTCGTCACCGGGCAGAAGGTATGGACCAGCCTCGCGCATCGCGCAGACTGGCAGGTGCTGCTGGTGCGCACCGATCCGGCCGCGCCCAAGCACAAGGGAATCTCGTACCTGCTGGTCGATATGCACTCGCCCGGGCTCACGGTTCGTCCGCTGGTCCAGATAACCGGCGAGTCGGGCTTCAACGAAGTATTTTACGACAGCGTCAAAGTTCCCAAGGAAAATCTGGTCGGCGAGATAAATCAGGGTTGGCAGGTTTCGATCGCCACCTTGATGTACGAGCGAGTTTCCGGCGGCACGCGCCATCCCGTCGAACGGACGATCAATGAGCTGGTCGAGCTGGCTATGCAGATCGATTTCGAGGGCGTGCCCGCGCGCGAGCATTCGTACATTCGCCAGCGCCTGGCGCAGTTCACGAGCGAAGCACGATGCCTGCGGCTCATCCGCTATCGCTCGCTGAGCGCGCAACTGCGCGGAAAGGTCCCGGGCGCCGAAAGCTCGTTCGGAAAGCTGTTCTCGTCCGATCTGAACCTGCGGGTCACGATGTTCGCCGATGAAATGCTGGGCGCGTACGGCGCGCTCGAAGGCGGCCTCGGCGCGGTCGAGCACGGCAAGTGGGCGCATCGCACCCTGGCCGCGCGCGGGTTCACGATCGCGGCGGGCTCGAACGAGATCCAGCACAACATCATCGGCGAGCGCGTGCTCAAGCTGCCCAAGGGCTGAGGCGCATTGGGCTGAGAATTCCGGCGCCGTGGCCGTTAGTATCAGCGAGGATAGTTTCCTACAATTCCGATCGTCCCAATGCGCGAGTCCGGGACCGGAGACCACGCCATGAAACTTGACGACATCGATCTTATGAACCCCGAGATGTTCGTGCGCGGAGAGCATCTCGAAGCCTTCCGGATCATGCGCAACGAGGCTCCCGTCTATTGGCATGAGCGCGCTCCCGGCCAGGGCTTCTGGTGCGTCACGCGTTACGAAGACGCGCTCAAGGTCTATCACGACCCGTACACTTACAGCTCGGAATTCGGGATGTCGCTCCAGTTCAACTTCAACGCCGAGGCCGGCAGCCAGTCGGCGTTTGGAATGATGCTGCTGACGACCGACCCGCCGCGCCACGGCAAGCTGCGCCAGATCGTCAACCGGCGCTTCACCCCGAAGGCGCTGGCGCCCTACGCGGCGCAGATCCGGGCGCGGGCCGAAGATATTATCGACACGATCATCGAGCGCGGCGAATGCGATTTCGTGGTGGACGTCGCCGCGAAACTTCCGACCGCCGTGATCTGCGAAATGATGGGCGTCGATCGCGAGCATTACGAGCTGATGTTCACGCTCGCCAACATGTCGATCGGCTTCGACGATCCGGAATATCAGCAGGGCCGCAGCGCGATGGAGACCGGGCAGTACGCGCAGGCGCAATTCTTCGAGTTCTTCTCGAAGCTGATCGAACAGCGCCGCAAAAATCCCGGCGAAGATCTCCTGACCGCGCTGGTGCACGGCGAGGCCGAGGGCGAGCGCCTGAGCGACATGGAGATTCTGTTCAATTGCCTGCTGCTCCTGGTCGCCGGCCAGGAGACGACCCGCAACGCGACCTCTGCCGGGATGCAGGCGCTGCTCGAGAGTCCCGCGCAGCGCGCGTTGCTGCGGCGTAATCCCGACATCACTCCCACCGCGATCGAGGAGTTCCTGCGCTTCACGAGCCCGGTGACGCATATTCTGCGCACCGCGAAGAAAGACGGCGAGCTGCGCGGGCACAAGATCAAGCAGGGAGAACGCGTCGTGATCTGGAACGCGTCGGCCAATCGCGACGAAACGATATTCCGCGATCCCGACGCGTTCGATCTCGCGCGCACGCCCAACGATCACCTGGCCTTCGGTCACGGCGAGCATTTCTGCCTCGGCGCGAATCTGGCGCGTATCGAGCTCAAGGTGATGATCGAAGCGATCAACCGGCGGATGCCCGACCTCGAACTCGCGGGACCGGTCGAGCGGCTGCGCTCGAACTTCGTGGCGGGAATCAAGCACATGCCGGTGCGCTTCACGCCCAGCCGCGCGAGCGCGGGAACCTCGGCGGTCGCACAATCCGCCAGCAAGTAGAGGCGACTCTTCGGCTTGCGCGCTAAGAATCGACCTAACCCCTACCCCTTCCCGCACGGGAAGGGGAACTTTGTCGCGATCGATTAATAGGCGAAGTGAGATGGGCAACGGGGCGCCATTGACTCTGGAATATCGGGCCTTTGCGATGGGTTCGTTCCAAAAAAAATCTGGCGGTTCAGAACCGACACCCCTTGGAAACACTGGAGATTTCGTGGAAGGCGGGGACTTCGTGCGGCGCGGTCGCCCGCCGCTGTTCGGATCTCCGGTGCGGATCGCATCGGAGCCAGGCGAAGGCGGACGAGCCGTCCGCCACCACTGACCAGGCTGGCGAGTCGGATCTGGATAGTGTGCGGGTTGCTTCCACGCGATCATTGTCTCAGGGTCGAGAGACGGCGATAAGGCTGAACAGTTCAGCCATGAACAAATCTGGCAAAAAATCTAACGCTGGTTAGGGAGGCAGCGTGCCCTTGCGGCCATCCCCGCCGTCATCCTGAGCGAGCGTTGCGCGAGTCCCTTCGGCTAACTCTCAGGGCAGGCTCCGGATTCCGGGCGCCCACGCGGACGCTTACGATTGCGTGCTCTGAACTCGGAACAACCGGCCTCCGCTGGTCGCCTCTGCTCGCCGCCCAGATCGACGCGGCCGGCGCGCTTGACGGATTTCCCTGGCCGAAGATTTGACGATAGGCCTCACGTTTTCCGTGCCACGCGCAAGCTGGTCGAAAGTGATGGGGTTAGGCCGCGCGGCGGCGGCGGAGCGCGCGGAGTGCGGCCTTGGGTTCATGCGCCAAGACGCGCATGAGCGCGATCGTTGCGGGTTCCATCATCACCCGGTTCTGTTCCCAGTTCCGCAACGTCGCGACCGGGATGCCCAGCGTATCGGCAAATTGCTGCTGAGACATGCCTAGCCGCTTGCGGATATACCACGGTGAGAGGATGTCTTCCTCGCGCAGTTCCGCGGCCGGGTCTTCGCCGTCCTCGATCATATGCCGGCGAATATCCTCTTCGGTCGTCGCTTTGATCTTGGCGCGGTCCCGCTTGGACGGGCGCGCCTTGATTTCATCGAGCGTCATTCGCGTGATAGCCATAGCTTGGTTTCCTTTCGACTGGCGCGCCGCACCGAGATGATCCGCACCGTGTCGCCGCGCCAGGTGAACACGACGTGCAAAATGTCGCCTTCACTTTCGCCCACGGCCCGCAACCGCTCCTCGCCGTAGTTGCGGCGGGTGTCTTGCGACATCACGACCGGTCCCGCGAAGATTCGGGCGCCGTCGTCGAATCCAATCCCGCGCTCGCGCAGGGTCTTGGCGTGCTTGGCTTCGTCCCACTCGAACTTCACTAATGGGACTGTACGCTTAAAGCGTACCTTGTGCAATGCCGAAATCTACGGGTCAAGCGCCAGACGGTCGCCATAAGCCAGTCTTCCGCTCGGCGGCTCCGCTGGGTGGCCGCGCTGATCGAGGCGTTCGCTGCGCGGGCACGCGCACGCCGTCGCGGGGCTTCGCCACGGGCGTGCGGCGCTCTGATGACCAGCGGAGCGCCGCGCGCAAACCCCGGTGCTACTGGCGAGGCGATCCGTCAGCAGGACGGCCGTCCCGGCGGTCTGGTTTTTCCGGTGCGAGCGCGGCGGTGGCGCTCAAGTACCCTGAATTGGGGCGGCCCATCGCGAGAAGATCGTTTCGGCGACGGTTTCGAGCGCCGGCAGATGTGTGTCCGACGCCGCGAGCATGGCATCCGCGGAAATTTTCTCGCGCTCGAGTTCGCGCTCGAACGCCGTGGCCATGCTCTGGATGCCAGAGCGCGTAACTTCGAGATGAAACTGAAGCGCCCAGATATTTTCTCCGTAGCGAAAGGCCTGGCAGGGCGTTTTGTCCGACGCCGCGAGTGCGACCGCGCCGCTCGGCGCATCGAAGTGATCGCCATGCCAGTGGAACGGCGTGATCGTTTCCGCGACGGCGCCAAATAATCGATCCTCGCGCGACGCCGCCAGTAGCCGGACGGGATACCATCCGATTTCCTTCCCCGCCGGATTTTTTTCGACCTTCGCGCCCAGCGCCGCCGCGACGATCTGCGCGCCCAGACATACGCCGAGCACCGGCCTGCCATGCTTGATCGCGTCTTCAATCAGCCGCAGCTCGTCTTTCAAAAACGGAAACCGCTCGGTCTGGTAAACCGCCATCGGACCGCCCATCACGATCAAACCGCCCGCGCCCTTCATGTCTCTCGGGACCGGATAGCCATCGTGGATGCGCACGTACTGCCACGCGAGCGCGGCGGATTCGAGCGCGGAGGCGATCGCGCCGAGATTCTCGGCGGGATGATGCTGCAAGACTATGATTTTGGCCATGATTGCCTTGGGCTAGAACATCGCGCCCGCGCGTTTGCGGCCCAGATGTTTGAAGGCGCGGTCGGTCGCGGCACGGCCGCGCGGAGTTCGCATCAGGAAGCCCTCTTGCAGGAGATAAGGCTCGTACACTTCTTCGATCGTGTCCGGCTCCTCGCCGATCGCGGCGGCAAGGGTTTCGACGCCGACCGGGCCGCCGCCGAATTTATCGATCAGCGCCTCGAGGATCGCGCGGTCCATCTTGTCGAAGCCCGCCGCGTCGATCTCGAGCATCGCGAGCGCGCCGAGCGCCACCTCGCGGGTCACGAGCGCGGCTTCGTTGACCTGCGCGAAGTCGCGAACCCGGCGCAGCAGGCGATTGGCGATTCGCGGAGTGCCGCGCGAGCGCGCGGCGAGTTCGGCGGCGCCGTCTGCGTCCACCGCGATTTTAAGCAGCCGCGCCGATCGCGCGACGATCTCGGTCAGCTCGGCGTGATTGTAAAATTCGAGGTGATAGTTCTGGCCAAAGCGATCGCGCAGCGGAGAGCTGAGCAGTCCCGAGCGCGTGGTCGCGCCGACCAGCGTAAACGGATTGACCGCCAGCTTCATCGTGCGCGCGCCCATCCCCTCGCCCACCACGATATGGAATTCGTAGTCCTCCATCGCGGAGTAGAGCCGCTCTTCGACCGGACGCTGCAGGCGATGAATCTCGTCGATGAACAGGATGTCGCCCTCTTCGAGGTTGTTCACGATCGCGGCCAGGTCGGCCGCGCGCTCGATCGCCGGGCCCGAGGTGACGTGAACGTTGACCCCCATTTCGCGCGCGATAATATGCGCGAGCGAAGTCTTGCCGAGTCCCGGGGGGCCGGCGAACAGCACGTGATCGAGCGTCTCGCCGCGCTGGCGGGCCGCCGTGATCGACATCCCGAGCACGCGTTTGAGGCGTTCCTGTCCGACGAACTCGGCGAGCGAATGCGGGCGCAGCGAAAGGTCGAGGCGGCGGTCGTCGGCGGCCTCGGCGGGCGCTGCGAGCCGCTCGTCCGCGCCGGGCGCCGCGGCGCCGCTAAGCGGCTTACTTTTCGCCATAGATCGCGCCCAATGACTTGCGCACCATCAGTTGCAGGTCGCTTGCGGCGGCGGGGTCGGCGGCGACCACCGAATCCACCGTGCGCCGCGCCTCGATCGGCTTGACGCCAAGATTCATCAGCGCGGAAATCGCGTCGTCGATTGGGGTCGCCGGGCCCGCAACCGGCCCGATATTCCGCGATCCGGCGCCCGGGCCGAAGATCGCACCGCCGCTCAGGCGCAACTCATCGATCTTGTCGCGCAACTCGCGCACCACACGCTCGGCGACCTTGGGACCAACGCCGGGAACGGCGTCGAGGGCCGCCACGTCCTCGCGGCCGATCGCACCGGCCAGATCGGCCGGTTCGAGCGAAGACAATATCGCAAGCGCGAGCTTGGGACCCACGTTCTGCACGGACATCAGCAGATCGAACGCGCGCTTCTCGAGCGGCTCGGCGAATCCGTACAGCATCAGCGCGTCTTCGCGCACCACCTGGCGGACCTGCAATCTCACCTGCTCGCCGAGCGCGGGCAGCCGATAGAAGGTGCTGAGCGGAATATGGACTTCGTAGCCGATGCCGCCGGTCTCGACGATTATCCGGCCCGCGTCGCGCACCGCCAGCATCCCATTGATCGACGCGATCATGGCTTGCGCGTCCTGGGTCCGCGCGCCGCCACCGCGCGCGCGGGGCGCTCGACCGCGTCGCTAAGCCTTGGAGCGCGGGCGCGGCCGAGGTGGCAGATCGCAAGCGCCAGCGCGTCCGAGGCGTCGTCGGCCAGCTCGAAATCGGCCGGCAGCCCGAGCGTGCTGCGCACCATGAACTTGACCTGCTCCTTGTCGGCGTGGCCGAACGCGGCGACCGCAAGCTTCACTTCGTTGGGAGGATATTCGTACAGCGGCAATCCGCGCTGGGCGGCGGCCAGCATCGCGACCGCGCGCGCCTCTCCGATTCTGAACGCACTCTGGATATTGCGCGCGACGAAGTTGCGTTCGAGGCTTACCGCCGCCGGTGCGAATTGGTCGATCACGCCCAACAGCCCCTGATAAATCGTGCGCAGGCGCTCGGGCACAGGCTCGCCGGGGCGGGTGCGAACGGTACCCGCCGTGATAAATTGAAAATGTCCGGGGGCGCCGTCAACGATCCCGAAACCTGTAACCGCGCTTCCCGGGTCAACCCCGAGCACCCGCATCCTCGTCCCCCCAGGCGCCGCGGCGCGCGCGCGTCACGGAAGCGATCACGCCGCCGAGATTTGCGCCATCTCCTCGTCGCTGATATCGAAATTCGCTGACACGCTCTGCACGTCGTCGTGCTCTTCGAGCTCCTCGATCAGCTTGAGCACTTGCTCGGCCGTATGTCCCGACGCGGGCACCGTGTTCTCGGGCACCAGCGTTATCTCGCCGCTAGCGATCGCGATCCGCAGCTTCTCGATCGCCTCGCGGACGCGAGCGTACTTGTCGGGCGTGGTCACCACGGTAAACGAGTCGGCGTCGATGTGGACATCGTCGGCGCCGGCCTCGAGCGCGATCTCGAGCAGCTTGTCCTCATCGATCGCGGTCTTGTCGATCGAAATCACGCCGCGCTTCTTGAACATCCAGCCGACGCATCCGGTCTCGCCGAGATTTCCGCCGTGGCGGGAAAGGACAAAGCGGATTTCCGCAACCGTGCGATTGCGGTTGTCGGTCAGCACCTCGATTATGATCGCGACCCCGCCGGGTCCATAGCCCTCGTAGGTGACTTCCTCGATCTGTCCGCCGCCCAGCTCGCCGGTGCCCTTCTTGATCGCGCGATCGATATTGTCATTGGGCATCGACTGCGATCGCGCGGTAAGCACCGCCGTGCGCAAGCGCGGATTGGCGTTGATATCGCCGCCGCCGAGCCGGGCGGCGATGGTGATTTCCTTGATCAACTTGGTGAAGACCTTGCCGCGCTTGGCGTCGCGCGCCGCCTTCTTATGCTTGATCGAAGACCATTTGGAATGACCTGACATTGTTCCATCCGGCGGGCGGCCTGGGAAATGGCGGCCCGCGCCGCGACTATTATCACAAAGATTCGGGTGATGGGGAACCTCCGCGGGGTCGCCGCCGCAGGCCGTTGGCCAGCGGCTTTGTCCGGCCCGCAAAGTTGGACAGCAGGTGCCCTGGGTCTGCTAAGATGCGCGGTCGGGCAAGATGGACACAAAATTCAGGATTGGATTGATTTCGGCGGCGCTGGCCGTGGCGGCTTCGGGATGCTTTTATCCGCCGACCGCCGTGCCGCCGCCGGAGGACAAGGTCAGCACTATCGTGCCGCTGCCGTACGACCTTGCGTGGACGGCGGTGACCGCGGTGATCCACGCCAACGGCTATAACATCCAGGCGCAGGATCCCAATCACGGAATAATCGAGGTTCTGGGACGCCAGTTTTCGCTGCGCGACGCGGATTGCGGAAAAATCAAAAGCATCGTCGGCACCTATGTCGCGATTCCCGAGGCCGACGGCAGCAGCGTGTATAACTTTCACGTCAAGGCGGTCTCGAACGAATCCAGCCGGGTGGCGATAAGCGCGGCCTTCGATTCTCCGCTGAGCGTGCCGCTGCATCCGACCCGCGACGTGCGATGCGTTTCGCGCGGCGCGCAGGAGTCGCACCTGCTCCAGCAGATTCTCGCCCAGGCGCGAGTCACCAAACCTCCCAGCTACCGCGGCGCCGCGCCGCCGTCAGCCAGCTCGCCATCGAGCGCCGCCCCTCTTGAGGGCGGACGGCCTACGCTGCTGGGTCCGGGAATCCTGAAACGGCCGGGAACTTGAGCCTGCCGGCCGCTCCGGCGCATCCGCATCGCGCGCTACGGTCGGTCGGGAATCAACGCCACGGAAGGGACTATTTCCATTTGCGCTCCCGGCGGCTGCCAGGACAGTTCAATCGCCGCGTCGCCGGCGAGGTTGCGCTCCGCGACCTGAATGCGGTGCACTCCCGCGCGCAAAACCACTCTGCCCGATGCCTGCGGACGGTTCACCTGCCCCGGATCGCCGATCACCGGGCGTCCGTCGATCAGGAGCCATCCCGCGTCGTCGGCCTCGATGTTGAACAGGTAAACTCCCGTGCGCGGCGCGACAATCTGGCCGGTCCACAGCGCGACCGACGGAAACGGCATCGCGCCGAGCTCGGTGACGCTGTGAAAATCGATCCGCGGGTCGATTCGAGTCAGGTGCGGCGCGGTGATTCCGGGTTCCTCTCCGACGAAGTAGCGGCCGAGCAGACCGTGGTCGGCGCGCAGATCGAATGGCCCGCGGACCCATCCGTTGAGCGAGGCCAGGAACATCGCGGCAATTCCGCTCGCGATCGCGACCCGGCCGAGCCGCGCGCGCATCCCGCCGCGGAGCGCCTCGAGCGCATCGGCTAATTCCAGCGCGCCGCCGATCCACAGAAGTCCGAGCGGCCATAGCTGAAGCGGACGCGGCAGCCCGGCGAGCTTGCCGAGGTTAAACGCGGTGGAATCGCCGACAATCATCCCCCCGCCGAAATAGGCGTCGCGATTGGTCGCGAAGTCGCCGCGCAGATATTGCTGCATCGCGAAGTCGCGCAGCGGATTGACATATTCGTACGGAAAATGCGGATTGGTCGCCGTCGCCATCAGCATCAGGAATACCGACACCGCGCCGAGCGCGCCGATTAGCCAGTCGCACGAGCGCGGCAGGAACGCGAGGGTCAGAATCATGAACGGCACGGCGGCTACGATCTGCCGGGGCCCGGTCGCGGTGCCACCGCCCCACGAGACGATTGATTCGCCGTAGGAGGCGTTGAACAGAATCATCCCGGCGGCCGCGACGATCGTCACGATCCATTCTGCGCGCAATTCGCGGCGCCGATAGAAGTAACCGATTCCCGCCGCCGACAGGATCAGCACCGGGTTGCAGAACAACAATCCGCGCTGCGGATCTATAAGGATATTCCACAGATTGGTCACCTTCGGATAGGTGAGTCCGACGAATCCCTTGGCCTGCTCCGGAAACTGGGTATTACCCGGCAGCTTGAAGGCCTGGTAACTGAAAAACAGCGGGCTTCCGAACGCACCCCAGTTGTAGCCCAGCATCAGGGCCGCCGCGATCGCCGCGCCCGCCGAGAACGCTGCGATATAGCCAATCCGCGGCAGGCGATACATCGCATAAAAACCCACCGCCGCGGCGATAAGCATCGCCGGATAGTCATTGAGCACCGCGGCTCCCGCCAGCAGCCCGGCCCAGAACGCGCGCGGCCATCGCGCGTCCTCCTGAAATGTGGCGATCAGGTAGAACGCGATAAAGCCGAACGCCGCCGCGAACGGTTCGCCGGTCATCTCGGTCGCGTAGGGAAATGCTATCGTGCCCAAGCCGAGAACCAGGGCGAGCGCGGCCGCGCGCCCCTCGGCGGCGCCCACGAACCGCGCGAACCGGTACATCACGACGCACAGGATCGAGATCAACATCCCAATCGTCAGCACGATCGTCAGGTAGGTCACGAGCGCCCAGTAGAGCCCCGTGTGATTAGTCAGGAGCGGGAGCAGCCACAGCCGCATCAGCCCCCACGGCAGCATCGCGACAATTGAGGTTCCGGGCGCCTTGACTGAGTAAATATGTCCGCCAAAGTTGATAATATCGGCGGTGTTGTAACCGGCCAGATCGTCGATCGCCAGCGAGTGCCGCTCGAGGATCGAGCGCATCAGATCAAATCGCGCCGCGGTGCTCTGATCGGCGGCCTGATAAAAGTAGGCGTAGCTGATGAACGGGATCAGGAATAGCGACCATTCGATGCGCTGGGTGCGCTGCGCGGCGGTGTTCATCGCTCGCGCCTCGCCTGCGCGCGGCGCGCGGCGCGGCTCGGCCCGGCGGCGGGCCGCAACGGCTCTTCAACCCCGAACATCCACCATCCGTACGCGGCCACCACGCCGAGAATCGCAAACACCGCGACCAGCGTTATCGGCTGTCCGACCGGCGCCGGCTCGGCGGCCTTGCGAACGGCGCTGAGGTCGTACACCTGGGCCGCGCCGGGCGGCGGAGCGGCGATCTTTCGGGCGCGTGCGTTGCGGAAATAGGCAGTGCCGGAATTCAGGCTCCCGAATCCTCCCAGGCGCAGAGCGACACTCACGTCGGCCCCATGCCCGCCGACCTTCAGGTAAAACCCGACCGGTTGCCACCCGGACGTCCCGCGGATATCGGCGGACATGATGCCGTCCTCCATGATCGAAACGGTCGCGCCGGTCGCCTGCGTGCCGACGTTCTCGGTACGGACCTCCGTACTGATGTAATACCAGCCGGGCGCGAGCGTGAGCGATTGCATCCAGCGCGCGTCGTTGGGCTTGAGCGCGCCGACCTTCAGCTGGCCGGGGCCGCCACCGGCCGGATGCGTCCAATCGTAGGCGAAGGCCGTGGGATCGTTGAGCCACGCCTCAGTGCGCCAGTGGTCAGGTTGCGATTCGGAGCCCTTCGAGAGATCGCCGTTGAGCAGCAGGTTGGAGTCGGCGCGCGCGATCGAATGCGCGGCGAGTCCGGCTATGATCATCGCAAGCACCGCCGCGAAACTTGCCGCAAAGCGCCGGGGGGTGTGATTTCCGCCTCTGGCGATCATCAGATCCAATTCCTGACTGTGTTGGCTTCCTGCAACCACATCCTCGAATAGTAACCGGCGCGTTCAATCGGCGCTCCGGTCCAAATGGGGAAATAGTATACGAACAACACGATCGCGGTAGCGCAGAACATCGCGCAGACATATCTCCCCGGATGCGACGGCTCGGCCCTTCCGAGCGAAACCTGGTAGGCAATTACTATGTAGAGCCCAAACAGGACCAGCACCGCGGGCGCTCCAATACCCCATCCGAGGCCGAGGATAAAAGCCGGCGTGAGAGTGAACAGCAAAGCCAGATGCACCCACGGCTCGGCGTAGTCATTCCAGCATTGAGCGAGAATCCACCCGAGCGCGACATAGCCCAGATAGACCGAACCCATGTAGTGGTAGAGAAACAGGGTGCGTCCGATCGGGATCCAGATTGCCAGGTAACCAAGATAGCCAATCACCAGGAAGCTCCGCTCGAGACGCGGGCGCTCGACGGCGTCGACCGCCGTGATGGTAATGGCGGTGAGCGCTCCCCACCACAGGATTGGATTTCCGCCGCCCCAGATAGTCGAGACTTTGCCGACCTTTGGAAAGTCCTGCCAGTACGCGATCGGCCGCAGCATCAGCGGCCAGCTCCACCATTTCGATGAATACGGATGAGTCGCGGTCGAGACGCTTTGTTCGTAGCCGATGATGTCCTTGTAATACTGAAACAGGTCCTGAATTCCGCCCCACCATCCGAGGTAGTAGTGCGGCAAAAACGTAGCGATGTAACAAATCGACGCGACCCCTCCGGTCAGCAGGATCGCGCCGGTGATTCTCCTGTCGCGCCGCGTCTGCGAGGGCTCGGTCGCCAGCACCCACACCAGAAAGCCCATTACCAGCAGGAATGTCACCGCCGGAATCAAAAGCTTGCTGCCTACGCACAATCCCAGCGCGATCCCGAGCATCACCAGCCACCGGCGGCGCGCCGCGATACCGGGCGTGTCGAAGATGCGAAACAGCACCAGGTACGAGATCGCGGCCAGCGTCAGGTACACGATATCGATCACGGCGACTCGCGAATCGACCAGGAACATCCCGTCCAGAAGCACCGCGCTCGCTCCCAGAGCGCCGGCCAGACGCGAGCGCGTCATCCGCCTGCCGAGCAGATAGGTTATGCCGACCAGCGCCGTGCCAACGCACGCGTTGCCCGCCCGCCAGCCCCACGAATGATCGCCGAATAGCCAGATGCCGAGCGCGATCACCAGCTTGGCCAGTGGAGGATGCGGGTCAAGGAATCGTTCGCCGTGCAGGTAGTTGCGCGCCTGACCGACGAAATGCACCTCGTCGAATACGATTTCAGGGGGATGGCCCAGATGCCAGAAGCGCGTTGCCACGGCCGCCGCCAGCAGCGCCGCGATAATAATAGTATCGAGGTTTATCCATCCAAGCGGCGCGCCACGCGCTTCGACCGGCGCCTGGGCCGATCGCGCCGGGAACAGGCGATGATACATCGCGACGGCGCTGGCCGACGCGCCCGAGGCGCCGTCGAGCTTGACCGCGCCGTAATAGACCGACGCGCCCAGAATCAGCACGTTGAGCGCCGACGCGCCCATCGCAAGCCCGTCGCGCGAGTCCAGGAACACGACGGTCTGGAGAGTGTGCAGGATGTAAGCGAGATTGAACAGCGTGGTGAGCGTCAGGATTGCGAACACCGCCAGCATCTCAGTCGATTCGAGGGCGAGCGGTATCGAGAACACCAGCGCCGGGTAGAGATAGCGCTCATGCATCCGCGGCGCGACCATGAAAAATCCGAACACCGTGATGAATGCCGCGTACACCATCGTCTGCGCGCTGCGCTTGCGCCACACAATCCACGCGACGAATCCGTAAAGGGGCGCGAGCAGGCTCATCCCGAGCCCGAACCAGCTAATCCCCGCGATCGTTCCCGAGTCCTGCCGCCTGAGCCCCGCGAGCAGCGCGATCAGGTTGAACGCGTTGACCGAAGTTTCATGGTAGTAGGCCGCGGTCGAGGTGTAGAGGTCGAGAATCCAGTTCCACGGATGCCCGATCTGAAACGGCGCGATGCCGATGATGAACACCGCGATTCCGACCAGCCCTACCCTTACCCACCGCCACACCGGCGTCTCGAGCATCGTCCACCACGCCAGCATCGGCAGCAGCATGAGACCCTGCGGCTTGACCAGCACGGAGACCGCGGCCATCGCCCATCCGATTTCGTATTGGTCATCGAGGATCGCGATCACGGACAGCCACATCGTGAAGGTCAGCACCGAATCGCTCTGTCCCCACACCACCGTGTCGAACAGCAGCGCGGGATTCAGCGCGACCATCAGTAAGGCGGCGTATGCGATCGAAGGACGCGAGGTGCGGCGCACGTATGCGAAGATCGTAAACGCCAGGAAAAAATCCGCGACGATCGCCGGGCTCTCGACGATCACGCGCAGCGCGTCACCCGTCGCGTGCGTGAACCGCGCGATGATCCCCGCGACCCACAGCGCGTACAGGTACCCGGGCGGATAGTCGAGAAAGTAACCCTGCTGATAGGTGTGCGCCGGACCCAGGCTCGAAATCTGGAGCGCCCACGCCTGGTAACTGCCTACGTCAGGTCCGAACCCCGGAAAGAACGGCAGCATCGCGGTCTTGATCACCGCAAGCCCGACCAGCCCCACCAGCGCCGAATCGAGACCCGCCTCGCGGTCGCCTTTAAGCGATGATGCGGCGAGCCAGAACGCGTACCCGACGATCGCGAGCAGCACGGTCGCCGAGACCATCCCCAGCATCTTGCCGCTGGGAGCAGCACCACCGCCCGGTCCCGCGCCGAGCGCGAAGATCGAGATCGCGGCTATGCCGATTCGCATCCAGGCCGAATCCGATGCGCGAAACCCGCGCCTGTTCCCCCAATCCATCAGCGCAAGACCATCAGATTAGATTGTTCGAGATCATCGGCAAGAAAATCCGCAAGTTAAATGAGTCGCGCGCGCGTCCGCGACGCCCGTTACCATAGCCGACATAGCGCGCCCGATGAACAGGGGGGATGCGGGCTGGCGTATGGCTCCGCGCACATCCTATGATGCCGCATCCGGCGCTCCGGGAGGTTATGGCGCGATGGATTTGATTCACACGGTTTATGAGCCCGCCGGCACGGGTCCGCATCCGACGATCATCGCGATGCACGGATGGGGCGCCAGCGCGCTCGATCTGATCGGTCTGGCGCCGTACATCGCCGACGGAAAGTTTATGGTCATCTGCCCGCAGGGCGCGATCGAAGTTCCGATCGGACCGACGCGCGGCTACGGATGGTTCCCGATTCGGATGGGCGGAACGCCGGATCGCGAGGCGATCGAAAACGCAGGCAAGACGGCCGCGCGGTTCGTCGATTCCGCGCTCGAGCGCTACCCGGTCGATCGCCGCAAGCTGGTGGTCCTGGGCTTCAGCCAGGGCGGATTCATGGCCTATACGCTCGCGCTCGGCAATCCGGCGCGTTACGCGGCGCTGGTCGCGCTCTCGACCTGGTTTCCGCCCGAGCTTAAAGGCGCGGTCACGGATCGTGAGGCGCTCGAGCGGTTGCCCACGCTAGTCCAGCACGGCCGCGGCGACGACATGATCGAAATCGCGCGCGCCCGCGCCTCGGTCGAGAACCTGCGCGAGCTGCGGGTGCCGGTCGCGTACAAGGAATATGACTGCGGACACGAAATCACCGCCGACGGCCTGGAAGACTTGTCGAAGTTTCTGGGCGCGAAGGTGCTGTCGCCGATCCTCACGGCATGAATGAGGAAAGGGAATTCGCGCGGCTCATCGCGGTCGTCCGGGAGCTGCGCGCAAAGTGCGCGTGGGACCGTGAGCAGACGCTCGCCGACGCGCCGCGCAAACTGATCGAGGAAGCCTACGAATCCGCCGACGCGATCGCGGCTGGCGATCGCGCCAAGATTGCCGAGGAACTCGGCGACCTGATCGTCCAGGCGTGCTCGAGCGCAATCATTGCCGCGGAAAGCGCCGCGCCGGATCTCGCCGGCGTGCTGAGCCTCGCGGCCGACAAGCTCATCCGGCGTCATCCGCACGTCTACGCCGGCGCGAAGGCCGAGACCGTCGCTGAGATCCTCGAACAGTGGGACCAGATCAAGGCGCGGGAAAAGGCCGCGCGGCGTGCCGGCGCAACCTCGCCCCTTGCCGATACCGGACGCGCGCTGCCCGCTCTGATGCGCGCCGAGAAGCTCGGCGAGGCGGCGCGGCGGCTCGGGATGGACTGGGCAGGAGCGCGCGAGGTGCTCGCCAAGGTGCGCGAGGAACTCGAGGAGGCCGAAGCGGCGCTCGCGCGCGGCGACCTCGCGATGCTGGCCGAGGAGCTCGGCGACCTGATGCTCGCTGCGGCGAACGCGCCGCGCTTTATCGGCGCCAACGCGGAAGAAACGCTGCGCCGCGCGTGCGACAAATTCATCGCAAGGTTCGCCGCGCTCGAAGAACTCGCCACCGCCCGCGGCCTCGATTTGAAAGCGAGCACCCCGGAGCAGATAGAATCGCTATGGCAGGAAGCGAAGAGAACAGTCCGCCCCGACGACTATTGAGTCCTGCACAAGATAGTGACGTCGACCCGCTCCAGCGCGCCACCTTGTGTGATTCCCGCGCGCGTGGCCGGCGTGCGCGAGGAATCCCGGACTGCAGGACTGCGGCGGACGAGAAGACCGGGATTCCTCGCGCGGCAGCCACGCGCGGGAATGACACGCCAGGCCATCGAGCAAGAGCGGAATTGTCACTATGATATGCAGGACTCAATAAGGGCCCTCGTGGACGCACACTTCCTTCACGAGCTCCCACGCGATGGCGAGTTCGGCGAGCGCCTTGGCGGGAGTGCGGCCAAACGCCGAGACGTTGGGCAATTCCGGAAAGTGCGCGACGTAGTCGTGCTGATCATCAGGAAAAATCTCGACCGCGAATCCATCAAATCGGTCGCGCACACCGCGGGTTCTCGTGTTCGTAGTTGGCATGGCTGGCTTCTCCTATTATAATTACTGCATAACGAAGTGACGAAGGCTCTGCTCCATCGCAGTCTTTTTCTGTCATTACCCGCGCCCTTCGACATCGCTCAGGGCAGGCTGCGGCTGCCGCGCGAGAGCTGTCCTCAGAGTTTGTGATTTCTTGATCGTTAGCGTTTTGTGTCATCGTGAGCGAGCGCTGCGCGAGTCCCTTCGGCAGTGCTCAGGGCAAGCTCCGGACCCCGGGAAAAACTCGGGGTCTTTCGACTTCGGCCGCAACGGCCTCCGCTCAAAATGACACGAAATTGAGCCGAGCCCGAAAAAATCACAAACTCTGAGCAACATCGAAGGGGTCGAAATGACGTATCTTGGCTTGGTGCATGCGTATCGTAGCCACCGCCGAAGCCACCAACCGTCATTTCGAGCCAAAGGCGAGAAATCCCGAGGCGGCTATGCTCCGATCCGCGTCACATGCAGTGACCTGCCAGTTGGAATTCCTCGCGCGCGGGAATAGCGCCTCAGCGTCGGGAATCGTCAGCTCTCAAAACGACTGGCCATCCGGGCGGTGGTGTTGACCCGCGTCATTGGCGCTGGCAATAATGCGGGGTTATGCCGCATATTCCAGTTCATCCGTCGGCGGAAAAGCGCCATCGCCAAAACCTTAAACGCGCCGAGCGCAATCATGCGATCAAGGCTCATGTGCGCACCACCGTGAAGCTCGCGGTCGAGGCTATCGCCGGCGCGGACGCCGCCGATGGAGCAGCCAAGCTCAGGGCCGCGTCACGCGCGCTCCAGAAAGCCCAGAGCAAGGGAACGATGCATCGCAACACCGTGCGCCGCCAAATCGCACGCCTGAGCAAGCGCTTACACAAAGCGCACGGCAAGGCCGCCACTCAATAGATCAGCCGCCGCGCGCGGCCCGGAGCCGCGGCGATGGCTTCGCGGCACGGATATCGCGCAAGCAACCTTGGCAAGCGGCCGCGCTCAAGGATTGTGCGTTTTCGCGCCGTGCTCTATTTTGTGTCATCTTGAGCGGAGGCCGCTGCGGCCGGAGTCGAAAGACCCCGAGTTCTTCAGGGATCCTTCGACTCGCGCAGCGCTCGCTCAGGATGATACCAAACGCTAGCGATCAAAAACTACGAACTCTCACGCGCGCGCGGATTCCTGCGCGGCCATCAGCTCGATCAGCATCGCACCGATTGCCTGCTCGCGTTCCTTGATCCGGCCGTTCTTGAATCCTTCATCGAGTTCCGCCGCGCGCCGATAGGCGCGTTCGAGGCGTCTGGAACCGTAGCGCCGCGCCCCCTCGATCGCGCGGGTCGCAAACCCGCCGCCCGGCGATCCGCCCAGCGCCGCGGCAATCTCGTCCGGCCTGCGCCGGCGCGAGAGCATCGCCGCCGCGATCATCATCCTGCGCATCCCCGGAATAATCTCGACCGCCAGAATTTCGATCGGGTCGCGTCCCAGCGCGAGCGCGCGGTCGATCTGCGCGATCGCCACCGCGGCGCGTCCGCGCGCGAGGCTGTCCGCGATCTCGAAGACTTCGGGCATCCGCCGCGCGCCGGGGTCGCTCAGTTCGCCGGGGCCGATCGGATGGCCCGGCTCGGCTATGATCGCCGCCTTCGCGATCGCATTGGCTATCGCCGCGAGATCTCCCGAATGCCGCTCCGCCATCGCCTGCGCGACGCCGGGGGCAAGGCGCAGGCCGCGCGCGAGCGCGAGCGCGCCGGCATATTCGGGAACCTGATTGTCGTATGGGCGATTGCATCCGATGAACAGCGCGGATTTTTCAGCCGCGCGGCGAATCTTCGCCGGGGCGTTGTCGCGCTCATAGACCAGCACGAGATGATTCGGGCCGCGCGCGGACTCGAGCGCCTCGGCAACCGCCGCTTCGCCGCCGCGCGCCGATCCGCCGCGGCTCGGCGCGTCGTCCGCCTCGCCTGCATCGCCGGCATCCTCGCCGCCCGCGCGCTCGCGAAGCGCCTTGAGCACGCGGCATACGACGACGCGTTTGGACGCGAAGAGATCGGGCGCGCGCGCCTCTTCGAGCGCGCGATCGAAATCGGCGCTCGAGGAAATGTGGAAGGAACGGTACTGGTAGCCGGCGCCGAGCAGGGGCGCGACCAGCGATGCGAGCACAGCCTCGCGCAGGAACGCGTGCGGGCCGAAAATCACGATCGCGGGTTCGAGCGATTTTCGCGATCCCGCCGACTTGAGAAATGCGAGTGCGCTCTCGAGCGCCATCGTGCCCCACCCTGCCGCACCGGCCCGCGCGCGGCTACAAATCTTCCCTTATCGAGGCGTGGAGGTTCTTCGCCAAATCAGCCGGCATCGGACGCATCGGTCCCTTCGCCCTTGCGCTTCAGATTCAAGCGCGACGCGAGCTGGTCGAGCACGCCGTTGACGAAGCGCCCCGAGTCCTGATCGCCGTAGCATTTGGCCAGTTCGATCGCCTCATCGATCGTGACCCGCGCCGGGATGTCCTCGATCCGCATCAACTCGTAAAGCGCCATGCGCAGGATGTTGAGGTCAACGCGCGACAGGCGCTTAAGCGTCCAATGCTCGAGCGCGTCGGCCACCGATTTATCCAGCGCCGGAATGTCGCCGCACACGCCATCGACCAGGAGCATCGCGAAGCTCCGCACCCGCGGGTCGGCCGGAAAGCTGTCGAAGAACGCCATCAGGTCTTCGTTCGAGGCGCCGCCGCAGATATCGATTCGGTACAGCGCTTTGAGCGCAAGCTCGCGCCCTTCGTGTCGAATGCCCATGGATCTTCGCGCCGCTGCTCAGGTCAGGAGCTTGAGCTCCGAAAGCAGATGTCCGAGTTTTTCTTTTTTGGTGCGCAGATAACCGATATTGCCGTCGTGCGGCACAATTTCGAGCGCGACCCGGGTAACACTCACTCCGTAGCGCCGCAGGCTTTCAATCTTGTGCGGATTATTGGTCAGGAGCCGCACCTCGCCGACGCCAAGGTCGCGCAAAATCTGCGCGCCGATTCCGTAATCGCGCATGTCGTCGTCAAAGCCGAGCTCGAGATTCGCCTCGACCGTGTCCAGCCCCGTGTCCTGGAGCGCATAAGCCCGAATCTTGTTCCCGAGCCCGATTCCGCGCCCTTCCTGATGCAGATAGATGATCACGCCCGCTTCGGCTTCCAGAATCCGACTCACCGACTCCTGCAATTGCTCGCCGCAGTCGCAGCGGCGCGACTCGAACACGTCGCCGGTCAGGCATTCCGAGTGCAACCGCACCAGCGCGCCGCGTCCGCCGCCGACATTGCCTTTGACCAGCGCCAGATGCTCTCTGCCGTCAACGATATTGCGGAAGATTACGGCCTTGAAGGCGCCCTCGAGCAGCGGAAAGGCAACGTCGGAGACGCGCTGCACAAGAGTCTCGTTGGTCAGACGATAGGACACCAGCTCCCGGACGAAAACGATCGGCAGCTCGTGCCGGAGCGCGAATTCCCTCAGGTCCTCGAGCCGCGCCGCCTCGCCATCGTCGCGCAGAATCGTGCATAGCGCGGCGGCAGGCGCCAAGCCCGCTGATCGCACCAGATCGACCGCGCCTTCCGCGCGTCCGTTGCGCATCATCACGCCACCCGCCAGCGCCATCAGCGGCAGCACATGGCCAGGCATCACGATGTCTTCGGGGCCGGTGGTTTTCGAGGCGATCACCTGGATCGTCCGCGCGCGATCGCTGGTCGAGATTCCGGTGGTGACTCCCTCACGCGCTTCGACCAGAACTCCGGCCTGCTCGGACGAGGTACCGCTATCCGAAGCGGTCGCCAGCGGAACGCCAAGCTCGCGCATCCGTTTGTCGGTAATCGCGATCGAGACCACGCCGCGTGCCTCGCGCGCCATAAAATTGACATGTTCGGGGGTGACCTTTTCCGCCGCCATCACCAGATCGCCTTGCGCGTCGTCGCGCTCCTCGGCAACCATCACGACCATCTTCGCGTCGCGGATCCGGCTGAAAACGTCTTCAAGCGATAAATTCGGCATCAGGTTTACTCGCAGGCTCCGGATCCTATCACCCGGCTGGATACGCGACCAGCGCGCCATATGCCGGCGCTATCACGAGCGCCGCCTCGGCAGCACGCGCCCTTCAACCAGCAGATCGGAGCCGACCGGACGAACTGTCAGGCCGCCGAGCGCGATTGCATCGCGAATCTGGCGCGTCGCCAGCCCTTCGATTGCGGCGAGTCCCGCACCGACAATCTTGGGCGCGATAAAAAACGCGACCCGATCGATAATTCCCGCCTCGAGCGCCGCCGCGGCAAGATGCGCGCCGCCCTCGAACATGACCTGGTTCCATCCGCGATGCCCGAACTCGCGCATCATCGCCGCCAGATCTATCGCGCCGCGCCCACGGCTCGGGACTCCCATAACCTCGATACGCGAACCGGCGTATCGGCGCCGGGCGCGCGCCAGATTGGCCTTGGTGGTCACGATAATCGCGCCCGCCGCCGAGCGCTCGCGCAACACGCGCGCGTCGGGAGATATCCGCAGGCGCGCATCGACGATTACCCGCACCGGATCGCGTCCGCCCTCGATTCGGCACGTCAGCCGCGGATCGTCGGCGAGCACTGTTCCCGCGCCGACGATCACCGCGTCGCACTCCCGGCGCCATCGATGCGCGATCGCGCGCGACTGGGGCGAGCTGATCCATTTCGAGTCGCCTGAGGCCGCGGCGATTCGCCCGTCGAGCGAGATCGCGAGTTTGAGCAAACCCAGCGGGCGCCGGCGGGTGACGCGAACGAAGAAGCCCTCGCATACGCGAACGCATTCGTCCTCGAGCATGCCGGTGGTCACTTCGATTCCGGCGCGGCGCAGTATCGCTGCGCCACGTCCACGCACGGCGGGATAGCGATCCAGGCATCCGATCACCACCCGCGCCAATCCGGCCAGGGCGAGCGCCCGCGCACACGGCGGCGTCTGGCCCCGATGCGCGCACGGTTCGAGGGTGACGTAGGCGGTTGCGCCGCGCGCCCGCCCACCGGCCTGCGCCAGCGCGATGACCTCGGCGTGCGGACGGCCACCGGGCGCGGTCGCGCCGCGTCCGACGATTTTGCCGGAGCGGACTATGACGCATCCGACCGACGGGTTGGGTGACGTAAGCCCCAGATTCGATCGCGCGAGCATAAGCGCCGCGCCCATCAGGCGGCGGTCGCGCGCGGCCGCGGCCGCCGAGCCGGCGTCAGGTGTCACTCTTCTTGCCTGAGGCCCGCGCCTCGCCGAGCGCGCCCAGCGTCTCTTTGCGGACGCGAATCAGGTCTTCGAGCTCGTGCATGAATTCGTCGATATCCTTGAACGATCGGTACACCGAGGCGAACCGAACGTAGGCGACCTGATCGATACGATGCAATTCGTTCATGACCGCGGAGCCGACCTCGGAGGTGGGAATTTCCTTGCCGCCGCTCTCGCCCGCCTGGGTTTCAATCCGATTGGCGATCTCCTCGATCGTTTCCATCGAGACCGGGCGCTTCTCGCAAGCGCGTTTGAGTCCGCCGATAATTTTCGCGCGATCGAAGGGCTCGCGCCGCCCGTCCTTCTTCACCACCATCGGCGCCGATTCCTCGACCCGCTCGCGGGTGGTGAAGCGCCGCTTGCACGCGGAGCAGACCCGGCGCCTGCGGATGGTCGAAGCGTCGCCGGACAGGCGCGAATCGATAACGCGGTTGCCGCGATGCTTGCAGAACGGACAGCGCATCGCTCGTCTCTCCGATGACCTTATCGCGCCGTGATCGTGCGCCCGCCGCGGGACGCAATCGCGCGCGCCGCGGCGGGTTTCGAGTCAGGAACTCGTGATGAAGGGCGGCTGCTCAGCTCTTGTGCGCCTCGATATAGCCGACGACGTCCTTGACCGTGCGAATCTTCTCCGCGTCCTCGTCGGAGATCTCGATGTTGAACTCCTCTTCGAGCGCCATGACCAGCTCGACGATATCGAGCGAATCCGCGCCGAGATCTTCGATAAACGACGACTCGGGTTTCACTTCGTCGACGGCCACGCCCAGTTGTTCGCTGATCTTCTCGCGAATCTTGGTTTCGATATCTGATGCCATCGTGCTCTGCTTCCTCCTGGCAGCGCGCCGTCGAAGGCGGCTCCTGAAAATGCGAATCTATATGCCTGGCCGGCGGGTTTACGCGCGCTCGGCGGCGCAATCTTCCGCCAGACGTAAGCCGCGCCCCCCGGGCCGCATCGCCTTCGCCAGTTAACTGCGCAGCATAAGGACTTAATCCCGATCAGGCAAGTTCGAGATAAGGAGTTTTTAATCAACCCGTTTATTCCGCAACTGATGCGGACGCCTTAGGCGCGCGAGGGCAGGCGCACGATAGCGGTGGCTCGAACCGATAACTCGCCGTCCTGCTGCACGGCGGTCTGCTCGATTTCGGCGTAGTGCGCGCCGCCATCGGCGAACATCCGTTTCACCTCGCCGTTTATATAGATCGTGTCGCCGACCGGATTATGCCGGCGAATCTGAACTTCTATATGGCTCAGGAAACCCGCGTCGCCGATCCAGTTGGTCAGATGATGCGTCATCCAGGAGCAGCGCTCCGGCCCGTAGTCGTAAGCGGCCGGCGTGCCAACCAGGATCGCAAGGTCGTCCTCCCAATGGACCCGTTCGGGGATATCGGGAATGCCGAACTTGTTCGGAACACCCAATCCGGGATGCTTCTTGAGCTGGCGCCACGCGAGTTTGTTGGCGCGAATATACAGCCCGCCCCAGCCCTGCGCGAACGCGATGAAGCCGGTCGCGGTCATCGGGCCCTTGACCATTTGCGGCAGCTTTTCGCCGGGGGTCACGTCCTCGATATAGCGCGGATTTGCGCCGCGGATTTCCTCGGCCTCATACACGGCGAAAATTTTCGCAAGCTCTTCGCGCGTGTAATAGACCGGCTTTCTGGCCTTGAGCTCCGTGTACTTGACGCCGCGTTCACGCGCCGTGTCACGTTCCGTGCGAAAGCACCAGCTATCGCCTTCGGCGACCATCTCGCCGCGCTGATTCATAAATTCGCACCGATAGACCTGCTGGATCGAGCGCCCCGCGAAGCGCGTCTGATGCTCGATCAAATCCTTCAGCCAGATCCGCGTATGAAACTCGTCGCCATGCAGCATCGGCCGATGCCATGTCACGTCGATACCGGCGAACATCGCATGCACGCCCGCCAATCCGCCAACGTAGCCGCTGAAGACACGATCGAGCGGAAAGATGAACGACGGCGGCGCGGCCAGCCGCCCGAATTGCGATTTGCGCGCATACTCGGGGTCGCACCAGAGCGGATTATCGTCGCCAATCCCGTGCGCCCAGTGGCGGATATTGTCGCGGGACGCCTCGTGGCACCAGGGTTCGATGGTATCCTCGATCACCACGCCGATCAGCTTGCGCAGCCCGGCAACGCTCTGGTCGGTGATAAGGGAAAACCGCTGCGGTGGTTGTGCCGCCATTGATGCCGCCTGCCTCGACTCCCGGCGATCCGGGATTGCCGTCTTACTCTCCGCTTTCAACTCGCCTTGTAAGCCAAACCCTGTCGCTCCGCAAGGTTTTAGCCCAGTCTCGGACTCGGCGCGTGCGCGGCGCTTGCTCAGCCCGGGAAGGCTTCCTTGATCGCCTTGAGCGACGCCAAATCTTCGAGCGGTTTGACCTTTAGGTTGCGGTCGATGCGGCGCATCAGGCCCATCAGGACTCGGCCGCCGAATTCGACGGCGTCGGTTACGCCGATTTCAACCAGCCGCATCATTGATTGGTCCCACCTGACCGGCTCGGTGATTTGTTCGAGCAGCAGCGGCACAATCCGCGCCGGATCGCGATTGACCTCGGCGGTGACGTTGGCGATCACGCCAATTTTCGGCTCGGCGATCGAAATCCTGTCGAGCACGGGCTTCATCCCGAGCCGCGCCGGCGCCATCAGCGGGCAATGGAATGGGGCGCTGACCTTGAGCTCCTGCGCCATCGTGGCGCCGCGCTCTTTGGCGATCTCGAGTGCGCGGCGAACCGGCGCCGCGTGACCCGAGATGACGATTTGGCCGGGCGCGTTCAGATTGGCCGGCGCCGCGATTTCGCCATTGGCCGAAACCTGCGCGCAAATTTCCTGAACGACGCCGAGATCGAGGCCAATTAGCGCCGCCATCGCCCCCTGCCCCGGCGGACACGCCGCCTGCATCAGGCGTCCGCGCTCGCGCACCGCGCGAACCGCGTCGGCGAGGCCCAGCGCGCCAGACGCGACGAGCGCGCTGTATTCGCCAAGGCTGTGGCCCGCTGCAACGTCGGCGCGTGCGCCGACTTCCTGCTCGAAGACCCGGAACGCCGCGATCGAGGCGGCAACGATCGCGGGCTGCGTGTTCGCCGTCAGCCGCAGCTCTTCCTCCGGACCCTCGAAACATAGCCGCGAGAGCTTGAAGCCCAGCGCCGCATCGGCTTCATCGAAGACCGCGCGTGCGGCCGGAAAATTCGCGACCAGCTCCGCGCCCATGCCGACACGCTGGGAGCCTTGTCCGTCAAACAGGTAGGCAAGCATCATTTCAGATCCGATCCTAATCCTTTAATCAATCAGTTGGATTCGCGGTTGGCTGGGTTCCTGGATGGCGGCGCGGAGGCCGCGGGAGTTTCCGGCTCGGCCGCCACGCGCGCGGATTTCGCGCCGTTACCCGAGACCGCGGTCTCGGCGCCCGCCGCGCTCTCGTGCGCAACCGGCGAATGATTCTCCGCGCCATGCGGTTCGGGATAGTTCGCGTGGCCGGCAAGCTCTCCGGTTGTATGTGCCCGCACGGGTCTGGCGGCGCCGGCGGGATGCGACGGGTCGGCGGCGGCCTCACGCGCCGCGCCTGGCTGCGCGGCATCCTTCGGATGGCGCTGGAGGCGCTCGCGCATTTTGGTAAATAGTCCGCGGATTCCCTTGCCGGCGGGTTTCGCGGTCCCCGCGGTCTGATTGCGGCCCAGGATTTCGATAATTTCCGGATTGACGTGGCGGATCAGCGACTCGTTGGCGGCGGCGCGAACCGCGTTGCGAATCGCCCGCGCGTTCGACGAGCCGTGCGCGATAATCGCGACCCCATTGACGCCGAGCAGCGGAGCGCCGCCGACTTCGTGCGGATCGAGTTTCTCGGTCATCGCGCCCAGCCGTTTGCGGATCAGCAGGTAGGCGAGCCTGCCCGCCCAGCTTCCGCTCAAAATCTCGCGGATATTTCCGCGAATCAGCGACGAGAGGCCCTCCATCGTCTTGAGCGCGACGTTGCCGGTGAAACCGTCGGTGACGATCACGTCGGCCTTGGCGCGATTGATGTCGCTGCCTTCGACGTAGCCGATGTAGTTGACCGACGACGCCATCTGGCCCAGCATCGCCGCCGCCGCACGCGTCAACTCGGTGCCCTTGGACGGCTCTTCGCCGTTGGACAGGATCCCGACCCGGGGATGCGAGACGTTGCGCACGCGGCGCCAGTAAACCGCGCCCATCACGGCGAACTGGACGAGATTGAGCGGCTTAACTTCTGTGTTCGCGCCCGCGTCGATGAGCAGCGCCTGACCCTCGGTGGTCGGGACGATGGTGCCGATCGCGGGGCGATCGACGTGGAGCAGGTTGCCCAGAATGACCGACGCGGCAACCATCATCGCGCCGGAATTTCCGGCGCTGACGAACCCGTCGGCTTTGAGATCCTTCACCAGATCGAATCCGGCGTGTATTGACGAGTGCGGCTTGCCGAGGATCGATTCGAGCGGCGAATCGTCCATCAGCACCACCTCGGGCGCGTGCTCGATCGCGATGCCGAGCCCGCGCGTGTCGTGCTCGGCGAGTTCCCTGGCAATGACTTCACGATCGCCGACCAGCACGATCTCGATACCGAAATCGCGCGCGGCGAGTACGCCGCCCTCGACCGCGGCCTTGGGCGCGAGATCGCCCCCCATCGCGTCGAGCGCGATCTTCAAAGGGATACCCTGCGCCGCCTATTCCTTCACCGAGGCGACTTCGCGGCCGCGGTAGGAGCCGCAATGGCGGCATACATGATGCGGCAGCGCGGGTTCACCGCAGCTCGCGCAGGTGCCGGGATTTACGGCGCGCAAGGCATCGTGGGAGCGGCGCTGATTTTTCTTCGAGTGGGAAGTTCGGCGTTTGGGTGCTTGCATGGCAAATTCTTCCTGTCAGTTAAGTTGAGCGCAGCTACGGCCGCGACAGCTTGAGCAGGTGGATCGCGGCCAGGCGCGAATCGATCTGCGCTTCGCGGCATCCGCAGACTCCGCGGTTGAGATTGATCCCGCAGTGCGGGCACAGCCCCCGGCAATCCTCGCGGCACAGCGGACGGGTCGGCAGAGAAAGCAGCAGTTGCTCGCAAATCAGCGGACTCAGGTCAATCTCATCTCCATCGTAGAGCGAAAACTCGAGGTCGTCCACCTTGAGAGTGCGTTCGTTGGCGGGTCCGACCGACTTGGGCGCCAGCACGAACCTAAACGGGCTCGATGACGGCGCGTCGAATTCCTCGGCGCAGCGGGCACAGGCGGCGGCGGTGCGCGCCGCGATCTTTCCGGCGAAGAACAGATCGGTACCGGCGCGATAATACGAGATACTCACGGCAATCGGTCCCTCAACGTGATACTCGCGCACCGGCCCCTCGGCCAAAATCCGGTTTATTTCAGATTCCGGCTCGGCAAAGGAAACCTCCTTCGCCTCGGCGGTTATGTCGTCCAGCCGAAGTTTCACGGAAATGCGCCCCGGCAACCGGGTTCGAGATGAGAGATTATTGCATTTCGGCGCCGCTGTTCAAATATGGGCGAGCGCCCGGAAATTCGGCACGATTGCGGGATGCCGCGCCGTGAGGCCGCGGCCGAGACGCCGGAACGAACCTCCGCGCGACGGCGCCCCTGCTCGCGCATTGGCAGTTCACGCGCGCGGCGGCGGAATTCCGATCCGCGGGCACTCGCCCGCCAGTGCGCAATCTTCGCAGCGCGGACGGCGCGCGGCGCATACGCGGCGGCCGTGCAGGATCAGGCGCATCGAGAAGCTGGTCCAATCCGTCTCGCGCACCAGCGCGGTCACGTCGCTCTCGATCTTGACGGGGTCCGTGTTGCGCGTCAGCGCCAGCCGCCGCGTCAGGCGGCGCACATGCGTATCGACCACGAAGCCCGGCAATCCGAACACGTGGCCGCGGATCACATTTGCGGTCTTGCGCCCCACTCCGCGCAGCACCACGAGATCTTCCATCGCCTCGGGAACCCGGCCGCGATGGCGCTCGACGATCATCTGGGCGGCGGCAAGGAGCGAGGCGGTTTTCTGCCGGAAGAATCCAGTCGAGGCGATCAACTCATGCATCCGCGCTGGCCGTGCGGAGGCGGTCGCGCGCGGGTCGGGGAACTCCGCGAACAGTGCGGGCGTGACCTGGTTAACGCGCTCGTCGGTGCATTGCGCGGACAGAATCGTGGCGGCCAGGCATTGCCACGGCGTCGAGAAATTCAGGCTGATGCGCGCCTCGGGATAGAGCCGCGCAAGGGCCACGCTGATACGCGCCGCGCGCGCGGCTCGATGCTCGCGTGATTCGCGCCGCATCGCAGGCTACTCGGGGGCGCGGCGGCGCGCCATGTCGGCGCGAAACCCGGCCAGCTCGCGCGCCGCGCGCGCATCGTCCCATCCCAGCTCCGCCGCCATCAGCCGAACCACGGCATCCGCAGCAGCCTCGGCCTCGACCGGATAGCGCCAGACCATCGCGGTGCGCCGGACCATGAAGTCCGCCAGACAAGAAACCATCTCGTTGCGCACCGCATGGATCACCTCGGCTCCGATCACGGGGCATCCAGGCGCGAGCGCAGCGGCCAGGTCGGCACGGGTCGCGGCGATTTGCGCGGGAATTCCGGCGCGAGTTCCGTAGCGCGCGAGCAATATCTCCCGCGCCGCCCGCGGCAGCGTCGCCAGCGCCTCGGCATCCGCGCGCGCCCCGGCGGCGTCATCCGCACGCGCGCCCGGCAGAGGAGTATCGCGGGTCGGGCAGATGCCCGGTGCGCGCCCAAGATCCTTCATCACGCGGGTGACGAGCTTTTCCGCTATCTCGCGATGCGTTGTCAGCTTGCCGCCCGCCACGGTGAGCATCCCGGACGAACTCTCGATGATCACCTCTTCGCGAGAGACCGACGACGGTGAGTTTGGGTCGGCGCCGTTTTCGACCAGCGCGCGCAGCCCGGCGAAGCTCGACGCGATGTCCTGTACACTGAGCTTGATTCCGGGCAAACTTTTCGCGAGCACGCCCAGCAGGTAGGCAATGTCGATGCGGTCGGCGGCGACGGCGGCAGGATCGGCGCGATAATCGGTGTCGGTGGTGCCGACCAGCACGTAGCTGTCGTGCGGCATGACGAAGACGATTCTTGCGTGCTCGTCGGCGAGCACTATCGAGTCGTGGACCGGAAGCGCCGTGCGCGCGAAGACCAGATGCGCGCCCTTGGTAAGGCGCACGCAATTTCCCGCGGCGGGATCGTCCAGCCGGCGGATTTGATCGACCCACGGTCCGGCCGCGTTGACGAACCGCCGCGCGCGCAGCTCGAAGCGGGAGCCGGTGGCGAGATCCCTTACGGTCATCGCGCACAGGCGGCCGGCGGGGTCGCGGGCAAAGCCTTCGACGCTCAAGTAGTTCACGATCGCGGCGCCATGAATGGCGGCGTCGAGGATATTCTCGAACGTGATCCGTGCGTCGTCGGCCCAGGCGTCGAAATACAGCGAGCCTCCGGTCAGGTTGGCGCGGGCCAGCGCGGGCTCGAACTCGCGCACGCGGGCCGCGCTCAGGTTGCGATGCCGCTCGGCGCGCGGAGTTCGCGCAAACAGGTCGTAGAGCCACAGACCCATCGACATCGTGAAGCGGCCGAAGCCGCGTCCGCGATAAATCGGGAACAGGAAACGGATCGGCTTGACCAGATGCGGCGCGGTGCACCGCCGCAGCCGTTCACGCTCGCGCAGCGCCTGGTACACGAGCTTCAACTGCCCCTGCGGCAGATAGCGCAAACCGCCATGAATCAGTTTCGAGGAGCGCGATGAGGTGCCGCCGGCGAAGTCGCCGCGATCGACCAGAGCCACGCTAAGCCCGCGCATCGCGGCGTCGCGCGCGACGGCGGCGCCGTTGATTCCGGCGCCGACGATCGCGAGGTCAAACGTCTCGGAGCGCAGGCGCTCGAGCGAGCGCGCGCGGTCAAGGGGATGTTCGTCCGGCGTCATCGCCGCGTGAGGTTCCTGCCAACAGTTGCGCGCGGCGGGCGGCGATTAGTCCTCGGGCTCTTCCTCGAATGAGTAGCGTTCCTCGCGCCACGGATCGGCGTGATTGTGATAGCCGCGCACTTCCCAGAAGCCGCGCTTGTCGAACTCTGAGAATTCGATCCCACGCACCCACTTGGCGCTCTTCCACGCATAGAGCTTCGGCACCACCAGGCGCAGCGGAAAACCATGGTCGGGCGCAAGGTCGTGGCCGTCATGGCGATGCGCCAGCATCACGTCGTCGTCGAGAAATTCCTCGAGCGGCAGATTCGCCGTGTAACCCTGCTCGCAGTGAATCACCACGAAACGCGTTTGCGGCTTGAGCGTGACCAGCGCCATCAGGTCGGAAACCCGGACGCCTTCCCAATGGTTGTCGAGGCGCGACCAGGAGGTAACGCAATGAAAGTCGCTGACCTGTTTGGATTGCGGCAGCGCGCGGAATTCTTCGTACGAAAAGCGCAGCTCCTTTTCGACCAACCCCACGACTCGAAAATCCCACCGGGCGGGATTGAAACGCGGCGTCGCACCATACGACAGCACCGGAAATTTATCGGTCAGAGTTTGCCCAGGAGGAACCCTGCTTCCCAGTTCTTCGGCTCGTAGCGGCTTTCCCATATGGCTTCTTAATAGCCGAGCGCGGCCATCGGCGAAAGGGTTTTCATTCGCGCGAGCGCCCGAGCGCGCGGATCACCGCCGCGGTCATTTCGTGGGTCGAGGCCTTGCCGCCCAGATCATGCGTGAGCACGCGGCCCGAGCGCAGGATCGCGCCGGTCGCGGCGCGAATCCGGTTTGCGGCGGATTGACGCCCGAGGTAGTCGAGCAGCATCGCGCCCGAAAGGATCGCCGCGATCGGATTGGCCAAATCCTTGCCCGCGATATCCGGGGCGGTGCCGTGAACCGCCTCGAAGATCGCGCCCTTGTCGCCGTAGTTCGCGCCCGGCACGAGTCCCAGTCCGCCGACCAATCCGGCGCACAGGTCGGAAACGATATCGCCGTAAAGATTTTCGAGCAGCAGGATATCGAACGCGCCCGGGTCGGTAACCAGCCGCATGCACGCGGCATCGACGATCTGCTCCTGGTAGCGAATCTCCGGATAGCGGCCCGCGATCCCGCGCGCGCACTTTAGAAACAGCCCGTCGGAGAGCTTCATGATATTGGCTTTGTGAATCGCCGTGATCGACTTGCGCCGGTTGCGCCGCGCGTACTCGAACGCGAAGCGCGCGATTCGCTTCGAGGCGCGCGCGGTGATCACCTTGATGCTCTCGACGACGCCGGGCGCGACTTCGTGCTCGATACCGGAGTAAAGATCCTCGGTGTTCTCGCGCACCACGATCAAATCGACGTTGCGAAACGGAGTGTGCACGCCCTTGAAGCTGTGCGTCGGGCGCAGGCTGGCATACAGGTCAAAGGTCTTGCGCAGGTAAACGTTGATCGATCGGTAGCCGACGCCGACGCGGGTCTCGAGCGGGCCTTTGAGGGCGACTCCGGTGCGCTTAAGCGATCCGACCAGCTCGTCGGGAACGGGATTGCCGAACCGGCGCAGCGCGGCCGCTCCGGCGGCTTGCCGGTCCCAGTCGATCTTCACGCCGGCCGCCTTGATCACTTCGAGCGCGGCGCCGATCACCTCGGGGCCGACGCCGTCACCGGGAATCAGGGTGACGGTCGGCACCGCGTCGATATGACGCGCCGTGAGTCCACTTCTGGCCGCGCCGATTTTCGCCCGGCGGTTCGAGTTGTTCCTGGTGCGTTCGGGTCGGGTACTTCGGGAAACCATCAGACTCCGTTTGTTTCTAATAATCGACTATCGCGAAAAAGAAGTCGGCCACGTTGGTGCCGGTCGGTCCGGTTTTGAACAGATCTCCCGCGGCCTCGAGAAGATTGTACGCATCATTGCGCGCCAGTGCTGTAGCGGCGCTCATCGCGCGCGACTGTGCCCGCGCGGCGCTAGCCGGTGAGGCAAAGCCCCCGGCGGCATCGGTGGGACCGTCAATCCCGTCGCTGCCTGCGAACAACGCCACGATTTTGCGCTGCGATCCGGCCCGCGCGAGTTCGGCCGCCATCGCGGCCGCGCAATGCTGCGCACGGCCGCCCTTGCCGCCGCCACGCACGGTGACGACCGGCTCGCCGCCGGCGATCGCGCAAAATCGGCGGCGCGGCATCGCGGCGATTTGACTTGCCAGCGCGCGTCCGAGCGCTTCCGCCTCGCCGCGCAGCTCCGGCAATCGAACGACCTCGAATCCGGCGCCGATGGCGGCGGTTTCGGCGGCGTCGAGCGCGGCGGCATTGTCGCCGATCACCGCGTTGGTGACTCGCGCAAATTCCGGATCGCCGGGCTTCGGTGTTTCCGCGATTTCACCGGCGGCTCCGCGCTCGAGATGCCCGCGGACGCGTTCGGGCGCCCGTCCCCAAATCGCGCGGCGCTTCAGGACCGACACGGCGTCGGTATAGGTGCTCGGGTCGGGCGCCGTCAGGCCGGAGCCGATTGTCGCCAGGTCGTTGCCCGGCACGTCGGAGAGAATCAATCCGAACACGCGCGCGGGACTCGCGGCGGCGGCCAGGCGTCCGCCCTTGATCTGGGACAGATGCTTTCGGACCAGGTTGATTTCGCGAATCGGAGCGCCCGAGCGCAGCAGCGCCGCGGTCAGCGCGATCTTGTCCTCGAGGGTCAGGCCGGCGGCCGGCGCCGCGAGCATCGCGGAGGCCCCGCCGGAGAGCGCGGCGATCACCAAATCGTCTTCGCGCAGGCCGCGCACCAGATCGAGCGCCGCGCGCGCGCTATGCTCGGAAGCGCGGCCGGGAATCGGATGCTCGCCGCGCAGCACGTCGAATCGCTCGAGTGCGGGCGCGTCTTCAAGGGCCGTGATTACCGCGATACCGTCTGCGATTGCGTCGTCCAGGCGCGTCTCGAGCGCCGACGCCATCGCGGCCGCGGCCTTTCCGATCGCGAGCACGAGCACGCGGCGCGCGGCCGCGATTTGCGCGGGCAGTCCGGCGGCCGACGCGATCTTGCCGTCGAGCGCGCGATTTATAAGCCGCGCCGGGTCAACCGCCGCGATGGCGGCGCGGTAGATGCGCTCGAGTTGGGCGCGTACCGGCGCTTCGTGATCCGCGGAAGCCATCGTCAATCATCTTGCCGCAGATGACCGCCGCGCACGAGCGTGACTGCGCGGACCGAAAGCCGGGATTTCTCGCCTAGTCTCGAAATGACGGGCGGAGGTTCGGCTAAGGGCACGATACTCATGCACCCAGTCGTCATCCGTCATTTCGACCAGCGGGAGAAATCCCGGGCGCACCGGCAGCCATCCACGCGAGTGACGGACGCTTCGCGTAGGCCGGCGAGCCGCCGGCCACCACTGGCGGAGTTCGCGGGAGCGCCGGGTCAGCGCGGGCGCAGGGTTTTTATTTCGCCCGATTTCATCGCGACCATCACCACCTGCGCCATCGCGGCGAAGATTCCGGTGCCGAGCACGCCGGGAATCGAGCGCAGGTCGCGGTCCAGGCGGGCGGGATTGTGAATCTCCTTGACCGCGCAATCGAAAATCAGGTTGCCGTTGTCGGTGACAAAATCGGCGCCGTCGATACGCCGCAATGCCGGCTTAAGGCCCAGCGCCGCGACTTTGCGCGTGGCCAGCGGCACCGCGAAGGGCAGCACCTCGATCGGCAGGCGGCCGCGCGCGCCAAGCTTGCGCACGAGTTTCTCCTCGCCGACCAGGATGATCACTTTGCGCGAGGACGCCGCGACGATCTTCTCGCGCACCAGGGCGCCACCGTAGCCCTTGATCAGGTTGAGGCGAGGATCGACCTCGTCGGCGCCGTCGAAATCAAGATCGATTTTCGGGGCGTCGGCAAGCGACACGAGCTGAATTCCGAGCGCGCGCGCCAATTCCTCGCTTGCTCGAGAGGTCGGTACGCCGCGCACCGCGAGCAGGCTTTGGCCGAGCGCGTTGATGAACGCCGAGGCGGCGCGCCCGGTTCCAAGCCCGATCGTCTGATGCCGCCGCACCTGGCGGAGCGCGAATTTGCCGAGCGCTTCCATTTGATCGTGCGCATCGTGCCCCATCGGGTTCCCTTTCGCGATGCCGCTCGCGCCGATACTCCGGACGGCGGGCTACTTGCCGTTGCGGAGCAGGTTCATGAACTCGTGGCGGGTTTCATGATTGGTCCGGAACACGCCCAGCATCGCGGAGGTCGTGACCCACGAGTTCTGCTTCTGCACGCCCCGCATCCGCATGCACATATGCTCGGCCTCGAGCACGACGGCGACGCCGAGCGGCTCGATCTCTTCCATAATCGTCGAAGCGATCTGGGTGGTGAGCCGCTCCTGGACCTGGAGGCGGCGGCAATAGATTTCCACCATCCGCGCCAGCTTTGAGATGCCGACGATACGTTTGTTGGGCAGATAGGCCACGTGCGCCTTGCCCATAAAGGGGAGCAGATGGTGCTCGCACAGGGAGTAGAAATCGAGATCCTTGCACAGGATTATTTCCTGGTAGCCGTCTTCGACGAAAAATGCGCCATTGATCGCGTCCTTGGGATCCTGCCGGTAGCCGTCGGTGAGAAATTCGTAGGACTTGACCACGCGCAGCGGCGTGCGGAGCAGGCCCTCGCGCGACGGGTCCTCGCCGACATAGCGCAGTATCGTGCGGACCGCGTCTTCTGCTTGGGCGCGTTCGCGCTCGGAGCGCGCGCCGGAGTTGTCGGGAAGCCTGCGGACTATGGATTTGCGGCCTTGCGCCATTCGCTGAACTCCAATGCGAGCTCAATCGCCAGCGACGGCCCGCCGCCGCTCATTATCGTGAATCCCGCGGCTTCGTGGCTGAGCGATTTCATCAGTTCCAGGTTTTCGCGTATCGAGAAGGCCCGGGCCTCGGCCTCACTCATTCCCACATAACGATCCAGGTGCGCCTTGGCGCCACTGAGGTCCCTGACTTTGTCTTGCATGTATTTCGCCATCGCGGGCTGCTTGACCGGCAGGATGCCGAGCATCGCACGCACGCCGATCCGGCTGGCGTGCACCAGGAATCGACGGGCGGAATCGGCCTCGAAAACCGGCTGCGTGATGACGAACTTGGCACCGGCGCGAGCCTTGCGCTCGAGCATCTCAATCTCCCGGTCGAAGTTTTTCCGGTACGGATTCGCGACCGCGCCGGCATACAGCGCCGGCAGCGTCTTGAGCGGCTCCTTGCCCTCGCCGGTGTCGCCCCGGTTAAGCATCGCGATCATCGCGAGCAGGCCAAACGCATCGAGATCATGCACCGCCGTTGTGCCGTCGGGATCGCCGGGCGGAATCTTGTCGCCGGTAAGCGCGGCCACCGCGTCGATACCAAGTGCGCCGGCGCCGAGCAGATCCGACTTGAGCGCAAATCGATTGCGGTCGCGGCACGAGACGTTCAGGACCACGGGAATTCCCAGCCGCGCTTTGATCAATGAGGCAAACACCAGCCCCGACATTTTGACCCGCCCAAGAGCGTTGTCGGTCAGATTGATCGCGTCAACCTGTCCCCGCAGCGCGGCCAGGCGCCGGAGCAGCGGGTCGGGATTCACGCCGCGCGGAGGCGAGACTTCGACCCATAGCGAAGGCCGCGGCGCGGCAAGGCATTCGGCGACGCCGGTGGACATCAACCTGTCCGCTGCTGTGCGCGCGCCGAGATCAGCGGGGCGCGGCCGGAATACGCATCCATGTGACGCGAACGCACCGGGGCGCGCGGCTTAAGCCTGGCGCCGCTCGGTCGCCTTGACCTTCTGGTACTTGCGGTAATCGTAGCCCGTCGCCATCGCCATCAAGAGCGGCTCCATCCCGCCCTCACGCTCGCGGCGCAGCACACGGAGGCGATCGAAGAATTCGTTGAAGTCGTGATCGATTCTCGGGCGGCCGTCGCGCGGGGCCAGAAAGAAATCGTGCAGGCGGGTCACGGTGAAGCGCAACGAGGAGAAGCGCAGCTCGTTGGGAAAAGCGTCCCATTCAGCCAGTGACAGCGTCCGCACCGACTCGTAACCGCCTAACAGCGCACGGAAACGATCGAGTGAATATGCGCCGCCCACGAAGCATAGCGCGTTAACCGCGGTCGCGATGTCGAAGATAAACTTGCCGCGGCAGGCGGCCTCGAAGTCCAGCACCGCGGTAAGCTTTTCGCCGCGAAACAGCAGATTGTCGGGAAACAGATCGCCGTGGATGACGCCCTTGGGCAGCTTGCCCTCGAGGTAGCGCGTCAGGTACTCGACCTCGTCGTCAAGCGTGCGGCAGACCTTGCGGAAATAGTTCGGCAGGCGGCCGCGCACGCTCAGATAAAGATCGGCGATCCGCTCGAAGCTGAAGCGGTTGTCGATGCCCTTCTTGTAGGCCTTGCCGATCACATGCAGGTCGCCCAGCACATGGCCGATCGTCTCGAGGTGCGAGAGCCGAATCTTTTCGGCCGGCAGCACCCTGCCCTCCTGATAGCGGAACAGCGAGACGCATTTGTTGTTGAATGCGCGGTAGAAGCGGCCCATCCGATCCTGCATCGGATGCGGGCAGGGAAACGAATGCTTGCGCAGGAACGAGAGCAGATCGATTTCGCGCTTAAGTTCGTTCTCGCTCTTGACCTCGTCGATCCGGAGCAGGAATTTCCCCTTCGCGGTCTCGAGGATATAGTTGCTATTAACCGAACCTTCGGCGATACCGGTAGCACCGGTTACGCGCCCGAGCGCGTAATCGTCACAGAGTTCCTTGAGGAACGGTTTGCTTAACTCGGTATAGACTGCCATGCGGGAATGCTTGTTCCGGTGTATCCGCCGGGAGTCTAGAGCCATCGGCGCGGCAGGTCAACTAGGGTCCAGAAAATACCGCGTTTGGTGGCCATTTAGGGTAGCGCGCTCTCCGCAAGCACGTCAGTCGGGTCAAGCCTGCGACCAAACATAAATGGGAGATTAGCATGCCAAGCAAGAAAAAAACCGCCAAATTTACTTCCCGCAGCCCCGCCAAGGCTCACGCCTCGAGCCCGGGCCGCTCCGCCGCGCTTGCGCTGGAGGGGCGTCAGGCGCCGCGGTTCGAGCTCGCCCGCGGCGACGGCACGATGGTCAAGCTTGACGATCTGCTCCGCGCGGGAAATCTGGTGCTGTACTTCTACCCGAAGGACATGACGACGGGATGCACCGCCGAGGCGTGCAGCTTTCGCGACAATCTTTCAGGCGTGCGCGCGCTGGGCGCACAGATCGTCGGGGTCAGCGCGGACTCGGCGGATTCGCACGCGAAGTTCGCCGGAAAGTACGAGCTGAATTTTCCGCTGCTGAGCGATGCCGGCAATCAGGTCGGCAAGCGCTACGGCGTGTACAAGATGAAATCGATGTACGGACGGCAGTACATGGGAATCGAGCGCACCACCTTCGTGATCGATCGCAAAGGCGTGGTCCGCAAGGTCTTTCCCAAGGTGAAGGTCACCGGCCACACCGACGCGGTCGTCGCCGCACTAAAGGAAATCGCGTAAGTGGCGTGACGCGGCGGATCGCGGCGCGCTTACGAAGCCGCCGCCGTCGCGTTGTCGCCGCCGAGCAGATTCTCGCGTAGAAACGCGCGCAAGTCCGGAGATACCCGGTTGTCCAGGCGATGCCCCTGCGCAAAGTAGTGCGTCTCGACGTGCGCGCCGCGCTCGCGCAGCGCGCTGGCGAGATCTTCGGCCTGGCTGACCGGGGCGGCCCGGTCGCGCTTTCCATGCAGGATCAGCACACTGCAACCCAGGCGGTCGGGCAGATGCCGGATCACGCTGCGCTCAGCCAGCACGCGCTTGCTCGGCCAGACTTCGTGCAGAATCGCGAGCTTGGTGCGCAGCGTTGTCTCGGGCCACAGGGCCAACATGTCATAAGCGCCCGATTGCAGGATCAGCGCGCGCGGGCGCGAGTCGTAGTCCATCAACAAGCCGGCGGCGACCGCGCCATTGCCAAGTCCCCACACCGCGATCCGCGCGGGATCGACGTCCGGGCGCGCGGCCAGCAGATCCAACGCTCGGCGCGCCGCCGCAACCGCCTGCGGTCCAACGTAGCGGCTCGGACCCGACGAATGCCCATAGCCGGGGATGCTGACGCAGGCGACCTGGATGCCCATCGCGACCACGTAGGCGTTGGAATCCACGCAGCGTTCGGCGGTCTCCTCGCCGTTTAGGACCAGCATGGCGGGCAGCCGGCCGGGTAGACGGCTGCGCGTCAGGTAACCCGCGATTCGATATTGATTCGGTCCCAGCGCAACCCGGTAGTTGAACGCGGCGGTGCCCGGATGCTTTTCGAGAAAAGATTTCGGGCCGACCCGGCACGCCGAAACTATCGCGGTAAGCGCCAGAATCGCGAAGGCTTGCGCCGTTCGCACGCCGATCTTCCGCATCACGCCTGAACCTGAGTCCACCCGAGCCACTGTTGCCGCATCCATGCCAGACGCAAATCTATACCTCGCGTTACCCGAAAGGAAACCTGCCCGGGCAGCGTGGCGATATTGTTGCAACAGCGATCGTGGCATACTCGCGACGCCCCGTGCGATTGATTGAATGGATTGAATCGCGCGGCGGTTTCGCCAATACTTTCTGTTTCGCGCGGCGCCCGGTTTGCGACGTATCGGGCGCGGCTCGAAATTCTTGGTCATTATCGCAAACGGCAAACGATCGCACCCGGACCATGGCGACACAGGCATCGGCGGTTATAGATTTCACCAAGAATGGCGGCGTAATTCCCGTCATCGCGCAGGATTATCGCAGCCATCGAGTCCTGATGCTCGCCTACATGAATCGCGAAGCGTTCGAGGAAACCGTGGCGACCCGCCGCGCGTGTTATTTCTCGCGCTCGCGAAATCGGCTGTGGCGCAAGGGTGAAGAGTCGGGCAACTTCCAGGTCGTTCATGAAATCCGCATCGATTGCGACCAGGATGCCGTCCTCTTGATGGTCGAACAGGCCGGCGACGGAGCCGCCTGCCACGAGGGCTACGAGTCCGATTACTTTCGCATCCTCGACGGCGACAATTGGCGAATCGTCGATCGGCGCAAGGTCGATCCCGCCAAGTACGGCCCTAACTATGGGCATCAGAAAAAGCCCGGAGCCTGACCACAAATCGATGGCTGACAGGACACTTAAATTCGGAATCCCCAAGGGCAGCCTCGAGCAGCAGACGCTCGAGCTGATGCGCAAGTCCGGATGGCGGATTCAGGTCGGCTCGCGCTCGTACATCCCGACCGTCGATGATCCCGAGTTGTCGTGCCGCATCCTGCGCCCGCAGGAGATGCCGCGCTACATCGCCGACGGCTCGCTCGACGCGGGCATCACCGGCAGCGACTGGGTGGTTGAAAACGACGTCAAGCTCGAACAAATCGAGAGCTTCATCTACTCGAAAGTGTCGCTCCAGCCCTCGCGATGGGTACTGTGCGTGGCGCAGAACTCGCAGGTTCAGCGGCTCGAGGATTTGGCCGGCAAGCGCGTCGCGACCGAGATTGTGGGTTTCGTCAAACGGGTCTTCGCCGCGCGAAAAGTTAATGTGGAAGTTGAATTTTCATGGGGCGCCACCGAAGCCAAAGTCGCCGAGGGAATCGTGGACGCCGCCGTTGACGTGACTGAGACCGGCTCCTCGCTTCGCGCCAACGGCCTGCGCATCGTCGAGGAGCTGCTGGTCTCGAACCCGGTGCTGGTCGCCAATCGGGCGGCCTGGGCCGACGATTGGAAGCGCGCCAAGATCAGGCAGATCGGAGTGCTGATGCGCGCGGCGCTCGACGCCGAGAACCGCGTGATGATCAAAATGAACGTGGCGCGCGCCAATCTCGAAAAAGTCATCGCGCTGCTGCCCGCCCTGACCGCGCCAACCATCTCGCAGCTCTATCCCTCGCCGGTCCTCAAGGGCGAAGAGTGGCTCGCGGTTGAGACCGTCATCGCGGAGCAAACCGTGCGCGAGCTGTTTCCCAAGCTGCTCGAAGCCGGCGCGGTCGGAATCGTCGAGTGCCCGGTCAACAAGATCATCTGAGCCAGGTCCCGCGGATCTCCGCTCTGTCGCCGGATGCCACCGGCTTGCTATACGTCGCCGGGGAGGCATCGTGATGCCCGGGACGCTTCGCATTGAAGTTGACAGCGGCGTGGCGCATATCGTTCTTGCGCGCGCGGCCGAGTACAACACGATCACGCCCGCGCTGCGCGACGAACTCGCCGCGGCGATCGATGAAGCCGACGCGGATTCTCGCGTCCGCGTGATTCTGTTGCGCGCCGAAGGCCCCGCCTTCTGCGCCGGCTACGCGCTGGATTCATCCACCCGGGCGCAATCCGGGGAACAGTCGCGCGAGCGCGCCTGGGATTCGGTTGCCGATTACCGGATGATCTCGCGCTACGTGAACACCTATATGAAGCTCTGGTACGCGAGTAAGCCGACTATCGCGGCGGTGCAGGGATGGTGTATCGGCGGTGGCACCGACATGGTGTTGTGCGCCGACATGATCATCGCCGGTGAGTCCGCTTCCTTCGGCTATCCGCCCGCGCGCGTATGGGGTACGCCGACCACGGCGATGTGGGTGTACCGGATGGGTCTCGAGAAGGCCAAGCGCTATCTTCTGACCGGAGACGAAATCACGGCGCCGGAAGCCGTGCGCATCGGCCTGATTCTCGAGGCCGTGGCCGACGATCGGTTGCTCGAGCATTCAACGCGCTTGGCGGCGCGAATGGCGCGGGTTCCGGTCAATCAGCTCCAGATGCTCAAGATGCTGTGCAATCACACCGCCGAGCAGATGGGCCTCGGGACCTCGCGCGTGCTGGGCTCGTTGTTCGACGGGATCGCCCGCCACACTCAGGAGGGGATTGACTTCGTCCGCCGCGCCGAGGCGGCCGGTTTCCGGCAGGCGGTGCGCGAGCGCGACGAGCCGTTCGGAGATTATGGGTCCGGTCCGCGCTCCAAACATGGCGTCAGGAAACGCGACTGAAGCGGCGCGGAGCACCTGCGATGCGAAGCCGCGATATCACCTTCCCCGCCGCCGGCGGCCATCCGATGCGCGCCGCTATCGCGGGGCCCGATGACGGAGCGAAGCGGCCGGGAGTTATCGTTATCCACGAAATCTTCGGCCTGAACGATGATATCCGCCGTATCACGGCGCGAGTCGCGGGCCTGGGTTACGTCGCGCTCGCGCCCGATTTGTACGACGGGCCGGGGTTGCGCGCAATTTGTATCGCACAAACCCTGCTCGCATTGAATCGCGGCCGCGGGCAGGCCTTCGAGGACCTGGAAGCCGCGCGCAAGTTCCTGGCCGAGCAGCCCAGCGTTGACGGCTCGCGAATCGGGGTCATCGGCTTCTGCATGGGCGGCGGCTTCGCGCTGCTGTTCGCGGTACGCGCGCCGATGAACGTATGCGCGACGTTTTACGGCGACGTTCCGAAAACCTCCGCCGAGATTGGCGGCGTATGTCCCGTGCTCGGCGGCTATGGCGCCGACGACAAACTGTTCGCGGCGCAGGGGCGCAGGCTCGAAAAGCTGCTCGGTGAAAACCGGGTCGAGCACGACGTGAAGATCTACGACGGCGCCGGGCACAGCTTCATGAGCCATCACGAGGGCACGCTGGCGAAGCTCGCGTCATACGGACCGATGCGGGTGGGTTACAATCACGACGCCGCCGAGGATAGCTGGAAGCGAATCGACGGGTTCTTCGCCAAGCATCTTGGCCGATAGTTGGCTGATAGATCGTACGCGAGATTCCGGTGCGGCCAAATTCATCGCGGCGCCGCGGGCGATGGCGACAGCGGCGATCCGTTCGCGGACAGCATCGCGCAGATTCGCGCCGCGATAAGGTCTCCAGCCACCTGATGACCCGCCGCGTTCCAATGCCCCACGCCGGGATGGGTGTTGGGAAAGCCGTGCAGGAAGACCTGTTGCGCGTCGGCATAGGACTGCATCGCGGGCGCAAGGTTCAGCACCGCGAAACCGTCGCGCGATCCGAGCGCCGCGATCCGAGCGTCGGGATAAAAGAGCGTGTCGATGCCCAGCGCCTTCATGTATCGGGCACGAACCTCGGGCTTGGGAAAATCCTGAATCGGATTGCTGAGCGTAACCACCAGCAGGCCGGCGTGATGAGCCGCCGCCTCCTGATGCACCATCTCGATTTCGTCCTCGGTGATCCGCCATGCGTCGCGCTCGGCATCGGTTGAAGGCGGCAGATAGATGAAATCGTTAATCCCTGCTTCGTGATGGGCCGCGCGCGCGTGCCGCGCAATAGCCGCGGGCGGCGGCTGCTTGCGCCGCCACCACGCACGAACGGTGCTGCGCGCGCGGCCAAGCGCGTTTAAGACCTGCGAATGGCGCGATTCGAAGCGCGCGTAGCACAGGAACCGGAACCACAGCGAGTCGTTGAACGGGCCGCCGGGAACCAGATGATTGTTCCGAACCACATAGAAAGGACGGCATCGATCGCCCTCGAGCGCCACGGAGTTGTTGCGCATATCGTTGCCGGTAAACACCGCGAGCACGATGAAATCAGGATGGAAGCGCCATACGCGATGCTCGAGCGTGAGCAGCTCCTGAGCGGTGCCGTAACTGTCGCAGCCGAAATTTAGCACCTCAACGCGGCGCGCCGCCGCATCCGCAGTCCCGCTGTCAGGCGGCGCGAGCGGGCACGCGCCGAGTTGGCGCTGCATCACGGCCGAGAAGGTGTCTTCGTACGCCACTTGCGACGCCTCGGTGAAGGAATCGCCCAGCACCGCGATTCTCAAAACGCCCGGCGGCGTGTCCGGACTGACTTCCGGGCCGCGGAAGCCCTCGCGATTGATACTGACCCAGGCGTCGCCCTCTTCGCGCTGCCATCCGGTGGCTCCCGGCTTGGTGGTCCATCCGCAGAAGCGATCGTAGGTATAGAATTGCGGCTGGCCCAGTGGGGTGAGCCGGAGCACGAACTCGGCCACTATGAACGCCATCGCGATACCCGCGATCACGAGGGCGCCGTTCGCCGCCACGCGCCGGAGGATGCTCATCATCTAAAATAGCGCGTAGATGAACGGCGCCACCGTCGAGTATTGGGCGATCGCGAGGACCAGTCCGAGCACCAGCAACGTTCCGATGAGCGGCACCAGCCAGAACTTCTTGCGCTCGCGCGCGAACCCCCACAGGTCTGTTAGCAATTGAAGCATCAATTCCGCCTTCGCAACCAGCCTCGTTTCGCCGTCCGCGGCGCCTCGCCCCGCGGCACAGCGTCAGTAGGGCTTTTCGATGCTCCGCGGGGTGCGCGGGGTACTCGCGACGCGATAACTAGTGACGGCGGGATCGAACCGGCGTCCGATTCGATCGCGTCCGAACACCTTCATCAGCATAGCCAATGGAACGATAAACACCAGATAAACCGCCGTGAGAATGATTCTTTGATTCACCCATCCAAGCGCGCGCCCCACCCTAATCCATCCGCGCTGGATTGGCGCGAGCGCGGACGGCATCGCAAGCGCCATAATCCACAGAATCGCGGCGACCGGCCACGGCCATAGGTGGACGCGACGGCGCAGCAGCATCGGCGCCACACCCATCAGGCCCGCCACGAGCGCGCCGAGCAGCAAGCCGAAGCGGCGCAGTTCGCGGTTGGAAACGGGGGATACGTCTTTCACTGGTCAATCGGGCTCGAATCGTTCAGCTAAAAATTCCGCCGCGCGCGCATTTGATTGCCGGTCCTTTGCGCAAATGAAATCTCCGGCCACCAGGTAGTCGATTTCGGTCCGCATAAAGCATCGATACGCCTCGGCCGGCGAGCATACTATCGGTTCGCCACGCTCGTTGAACGAGGTGTTCACCAGCACCGCGCATCCGGTCAGCGCATCGAAGCGGGCGAGCAGCGCGTGAAACCGCGGGTTCGTCACGCCGTCAACCGTCTGGATGCGCGCGGAATAATCTACGTGGGTCACCGCAGGAATTGAAGACCGCGCGATCTTGAGCCGGTCTATACCGAACAGGTCTGGTTCGAGTCCGTCGGGCGCGATACGGCGCTCTTCGCGCACCGATGCCACGATTGCCATGTACGGACTGGGCGGATCGAGATCGAAATAGTCCGACACGCGTTCGAGCAGCACGGCCGGAGCGAACGGGCGAAATGATTCGCGATGCTTGATCTTCAGGTTCATCACGGACTGCATCTCGGGACGCCGCGGGTCGCCCAGAATCGAGCGGGCGCCGAGCGCGCGCGGACCGAACTCCATCCGCCCCTGAAACCATCCGATCACTTTGCCCTCGGCCAAAAGCGCGGCCGTGCGCGCGATTAGTTCGGTTTCACCCAGGCATTCGTATGACGCACCGAGCGCGTCGAGGGCGGCGCGAATTTCGTCGCTGCTGAACTCCGGGCCGAGCAACGCGCCGCTCATCGCGTCGCACGCCCGCGCGCTGCGCGGCGCGTCGCCGTAAAGATGCCACGCGATCAGCGCCGCGCCGATCGCTCCGCCCGCGTCACCGGCCGCCGGCTGCGTCCAGAGGTCCTTGAACGGGCCCTCGCGCAGCACCCGTCCGTTGGCCACGCAATTGAGCGCGACTCCGCCGGCCAGACACAGGTAGTCCGCGCCGAGTTCGCGATGCGCGGTGCGGGCGAGCCGGAGCACGACCTCCTCGGTCACCGCCTGAATCGAGCGCGCCAAATCCATCTCGCGCTGGGTCAGAGGATCATCCGGACCCCGTGGCGGGCCGCCGAACAGCTCATCGAAGCGCCGGTTGGTCATGGTAAGCCCGGTCAGATAATTGAAATATCGCGGGTCGAGCCGGAAGGTGCCGTCGGGCTTGAGATCGATCAGATGATCGAAGATGCGTTGCGCGTATCGCGGCTCGCCATACGGCGCCAGCCCCATCACCTTGTACTCGCCCGAGTTGACCTTGAAGCCCAGGTAATAGGTGAACGCCGAGTAGAGCAGGCCTATCGAATGCGGAAAATCGATTTCCCATTGCGGAGTCAGGCGATTGCCCTCGCCGAGCCACAGCGAAGTCGTCGCCCATTCGCCAACTCCGTCCAGACACAGAACCGCGGCTCGCTCGAACGGACTTGGATAAAATGCCGAGGCGGCATGCGCCTGATGATGCTCGCTGAAGAGCAGCGGCGGGACTCGGTCCGAAAGCTTGCGCAATTCCTTTTCGAGCGCCGAGCGCAGGTTGAGCTTTTCGCCGATCCACGGCGGCATCGCGGCCAGAAACGACGTGAGCCCGCGCGGCGCAACTGCCAGATAGGTTTCGAGCATCCGCTCGAACTTCAGCCACGGTTTGTCATAGAAGACGACAAAATCAACCGCCGCGAGATCGCAGCGCGCCAGGTCCAGACATGCGGCGATCGCGCGCGCCGGAAAGCGCGGGTCGTGCTTGCGGCGCGAGAAGCGTTCCTCCTGCGCGGCCGCGATGATGCGGCCGTCTTCGATCAGCGCCGCCGCGCTATCGTGATAGTAGGCCGAGATGCCGAGAATTCTCACTGCTCAGGCACGTAACGCCCAGCGCTTGCGCGAGCGCCGCAGCGCGCCCTATTCGCCGGTCCAGTTGGGCTTGCGCTTCTGTGAAAACGCGAGCGGGCCTTCGATTGCATCCTTGGACTTGAACAGTTTGGCCTGCAAGTCGTAGTGCATCGCGAGCGCGTCTTCGACCGGACGGCCAAGCCCGGTGAGCGCGGCCTGTTTGGTCGCCTGCACGGACAGGGGCGAGCATTCCATGATCTCCGCCGCCCACTTTTCCGCGGTCGGGATCAAATCCTTAAGCGCCACGACTTGGTTGACGATGCCCCATTGATGCGCTTCCTGGGCCGTGATGTGGCGCCCGGTCAGCATCATGCCCATCGCGATCTTGTGCGGAATATGGCGCGGCAGCCGATGCACCCCGCCGGCGGCCGCCATCAGACCGACGCGGGGTTCCGGCAACCCAAAGCGCGCGTGCTCGGCCGCGATGATGATGTCGCATCCGAGCGCGATCTCGAATCCACCGCCGAGCGCGAAGCCGTTTACCGCCGCGATGATCGGCTTGTAGATGTCGTAACGCGCGGTGATTCCGGCAAATCCGCCCTTGCCGCGCATCGCCATTTCGCCGTGATGCTCGGCGGTCCAGCGCAGATCATTGCCCGCGGAAAAGGCTTTGTCACCGGCGCCGGTCACGATCGCGACCCACATCGCCTGGTCGGCGATAAAGTCGTCCCAGACCTGATCCATCTCGAGGTGGCAGGCCGGATGCAACGCGTTCATCCGCTCGGGCCGGTTGAACATGATGTGCGCGATGTGGCCCTTCTTTTCGTACTTGACGAATTCCAGATTCATATGTCCCTCACGTGGCGTCTATTGCTCATCGAGCAGTTCGAAAAAAGCGTCGATACTCTGCATCAACTGGCGGCGGATCTGATCGCGTGTGCCCTCGATATAATGCATCGTAACCCGCCCCGCGCTGCCATCCTCGAGCGTCACCCGGGCGTCCTCTACCGATGCGACATGCGCGCCGTCAAAAATCCGCATCCCGTACACGAGCGCACCGCGATGCGATGCGCCTTTGACCAGCCGAAGCTTCCGGGCCATCCGGGCCTCCCCTGCGTGGCTAACTCCACCGCGCTTGTATAGCATATGCGGCTCGTCAGTGCGGCAGCCAATGGGCGCGGCGGTGGCCAGGTCCGCATCGCGTCCGCACCGAGCGCGCGCGGCACGTTGACAAGATAGCACCCGGCCAAACACAATCCGGCGATGGCGAAAATGTTTCGATTTACTCCGTTCCTTGTGCTGGTGGCGCTCGGCCTCGCGCCGGCCGGCGGATGTGGCCTGTTCTACCAGGCTGGCACGCGGGTCAAGGCCTCGCGGATGACCGAGCATCTGAAAGTCGGCGAGCCGATGAGCGAGATCCATCAAAAATACGGCGAGCCTGACATCCACCAGTTCCTTGCAAACAACGTCGAGATTTGGAGCTATCCGTACAAGCCCAATTCGAACGATCTGACCGCGGCGCTGCTCTATACCTCGACCAAAGAGGGTGATACTGGCACCTTCGTCGATTTGAAGTTTCTAGATGGCAAACTCGTCTCATGGGCCGAGGCGGAGCATACGATGGCGCCCAAGGAACGCGGCGGGTTTTCGACCGGGATGGGTGCGCCAAAGTTAGCGCCACCAGGCGGGAATCACTACTAAAAATCGGATTGGAATCGACTCGAACTCGGGATACCTGACAAAGCCTGTATTGGCCGCGTACTTGCATCTCTATAGACACATCATGTCTAATCATGCCCAAACCGCGCTTCAGGCGTCGCGATTTGCCGTGGAATCGTACTGTTTGTGCCATTCCCGGCAATCCTTGGGCGCCCGAACGGGTACAACCCAATAATGGCCACTGCGCGTAAGAGTTTCGAGTCAATTCTGCTTGATCGCTCCTGGGTCTCGCCACAGGATATCGATAAAGCTCGCCAGCGCCGCAAGCCCGGCCAGGAGCTCGCCGAGGTGCTGGTCGAGATGGGGGCGCTCGAACCGCAGCGCCTCGCCCGCGCGCTTGCGCAGGAATACCGGCTCCCCTTCCAGGCGCATATCGACGAACACTCGCTCGACAGCACACTGGTCAGCAAAGTTCCCATAAACTACGCCAAGAAGAACCGGCTCCTGCCGATCAGCAGCGACGAAGCTGGGGTTACGGTCGCGATCGTCGATCCCTCGAACTACGAGCCGCTCGATGATCTTCGCCTGCTCTTCGGCACCACCATCAATCCAATCGTAGCGCCCGCCGAAGTGATCAATGAAGCGATCAATCGCGCCTACGATAACGCCAGCACCACGACCGCCGAAGAGTTGATGATCGATCTCGAGGAAGAGCGCCTTGACGTGGTGGCCAACGAACTCGCCCAAGAGCCGCGCGACCTGCTCGAGACCGACGACTCGGCGCCGATTATCAAGCTGGTCAACGGAGTCCTGTCGCAGGCGGTCAAGGACCGCGCCAGCGATATACATATCGAAGTATTCGAACGCGAGATGGTGGTGCGGTTCCGCGTGGACGGCATGCTGTACGACGTTATCGAGCCGCCCAAGCGCTTTCAGCCCGCCATCACGTCGCGCGTCAAGGTCATGTCGGGGCTCAATATCGCCGAAAAACGGCTTCCGCAAGACGGGCGTATCCGGCTGAGAATCGCCGGACGCGATATCGATATCCGCGTCTCGAGCATCCCGACCGCGTTCGGCGAACGCATGGTGCTGCGCTTGCTCGACCGGGCGCAGGCGGCGGCCGACATCAATCTTGACCGGCTCGGCTTCTCGGGCGACAACCTGCGCAAGATCGACCGGCTGATTCGCCAGAGCCACGGCATAATTTTGGCCACCGGTCCGACCGGGTCGGGAAAATCGACGACGCTTTACGCGTGCCTGTCCCGGATCAACTCGCCCGAGAAGAACATCATCACCATCGAGGATCCGATCGAGTATCAGCTTCGCGGCGTCGGCCAGATGCAGGTGAATCACAAAATCGACCTGACCTTCGCGGGCGGATTGCGTTCGATTTTGCGCCAGGATCCGGACGTGATCATGGTCGGCGAAATCCGCGACGGCGAGACCGCCGAGATCGCGATCCAGGCCGCGTTGACCGGACATCTGGTGTTCTCGACGCTCCACACCAACGATTCGTTCGGAGCGGTCACCCGCCTGCTCGATTTCGGGATCGAGCCGTTTTTGGTCTCGTCCTCGATTCTCGCCGTGCTTGCCCAACGCCTGGTTCGCAAGCTATGCCCCGATTGCCACGAGCCGTACACGCCGACGGCGGCCGAACTGGCTCGCCTGAGCCTTACTCCTGACGACATCCCGAACCCCATCTATCGCGCCAAAGGATGCCGCTTGTGCCGCAACACGGGCTATCGCGGCCGGCTCGCGATTCAGGAGCTGATGGTGATGGACGACGAGATTCGCGCGCTGGTTATGCAGAACAGCGACGGCGCCACCCTGCGCCGCCAATGCACCTCCAAAGGCATGAAGCTTTTGCGCCAGGACGGGACCGACCGGGTCTTCGGCGGAGAAACTTCGATCGAGGAACTGCTGCGTGTGACCCAGGAAGACATCGCTTGACAGCGGTGATGATCCTAAGCCATGGCGGTCTTTGCTTACCGGGGACTTTCAGCCGAGGGGCGCAACGTATCCGGGGTTATCGACTCGGATAACGCCCGCACCGCGCGCGCCAAACTGCGCGAACAGGGCATCTTCCCCACCGAGATCCGGGCCGAAGCCGCCGCCGAGGACAAACCCGAGCGCAGCCTGTCGCCGTTCGCGCGGCGCGGAATGCCGGCCGCGGAGTTGGGGCTTCTCACCCGCCAGCTCGCCGCCCTGTTGGGAGCCGGCGTGCAGTTGGTCGATGCGCTTGCGGCGCTCAGCGATCAGTCCTCGCGCGCGGGGGTTAAGCGGATGCTCTCGCAGGTGCGCGAGCGGGTGCGCGAGGGCGCCTCGCTGGCCGATTCGCTGGCGATGCATCCGAAGGTCTTTTCCGAGCTGTATATCGGGATGGTGCGCGCGGGCGAGCAGGCCGCCGCGCTCGAGGCCGTGCTTGAACGGCTGGCCGAGTACAGCGAACGGCAATCCGAGTTCGTCTCGAAGGTGCGCGGCGCGCTGACCTATCCGATAATCATGGCTTGTGTGGGCACCGCGATTATGGGCTTTCTGGTGACTTACGTGGTGCCGCAGGTGGCGACCATTTTCCAGCAGCAGCACGCGGCGCTGCCATTCGCGACCCAGGTGCTGATCGGACTGTCGTCGGCCATTACCGGCTACTGGCTCGAGTTGCTGCTCGCAATCGCCGCGATCGTCGCGGCGATCACGTTCGGGCTTTCGACGCCGCGCGGCCGCCACCTCTATGACACCGCGACTCTGCGCGCGCCGTATCTGGGCCAGACGATGATCCGGATCATCTGCGCGCGCTTTGCGCGAACCCTTTCCACCCTGCTTGCCTCGGGCGTGCAGCTCCTGCCCGCGATGGACGCGGTCAAGGCCGTGGTCACCAACGGACTGCTGCGCGACGCGATCGAAAAGAGCCGCGAGGAAATTCGCCAGGGCCACGGCATGGGACAGACCCTGGCCCAGAGCGGCCTGTTTCCGCCTCTTTTGATCGAGATGATCCGGGTCGGAGAACGCTCGGGCGAACTTGAGGGCATGCTCGAACGGGTCGCCGACAACTACGAACGCGAGGTCACTCACTCGCTCGACCAGATGACCACCATCCTTGAGCCGGTGATGACCTTGGGGATGGCGGCTGTTATCGTATTCATGATGCTCGCCGTGCTGATGCCGATCTTCCAGCTCAACCAGATAATGCAGTAAGCCGCGGGCGACGAGGTTTTTAGCGATGCGAACACGATTGCGCACTCAGGATGGCTTCACCCTGATCGAGATTATGGTGGTCATCATGATAATCGGCCTGCTCGCGCTGATGGTTGTGCCGCGGCTGCGCGGCGTCGCCGATCGCGCGAAGACCACCAAGGCTCAGGCGGATATTCAGGAACTCAAGCAGGGGCTCGACCGCTATTATCTCGACAACGGCTCCTACCCTACCACCGATCAGGGCTTGCAGGCGCTGATCACTCCGCCCACCAGCGGCAGGACGCCGAACAATTACGAACAGGGCGGATATATCGAAAAGCTCCCGCCCGACCCGTGGGGAAATCCGTATTTTTACCAGAGTGACGGCAACAGCTATGCGCTCAAGTCCTTCGGCCCCGACGGCGTCCAGAGCAGTGACGATATAGACGGCAGCTCGTCCTGAGACAACCATGATGCACGCGCGTTACAGGCGCATCCGGGCCGCATCGTCATCGCGGCGCTACGCGGATTCGCTTCGCGGCGCTCGAGCTCAAGCTCAAGCTCAAAATGGTTTCACGCTGCTCGAGCTGGCGATTGTCCTGTTCATCATGGCTCTGATGTTCACGCTCGCGGTGCCCTACATGGGCAGCTATCGCGAGGCGCAGCTCAAAAGCGAAGCGCGGCGCATGGCCGGGCGCGCGTCATATCTCTACGACGAGGCGGCTTCGCAGAAAGTCGTGTTGCGGATGATCTTCGACCTGGATCATCAGCGCTACGCGGTTGCGCGGCTCGATCCCTACTCGCCGAACCCGCAATTCGTGGCCGACCACTCGATGGCGGGCCGGATGATCGTGCTGCCGCCGGCGGTCGGGATTCGCGATGTAACCGTTGCCGACCTCGGGACGTTCAACCGCGGCATCGTTGCCTGCCAGTTTTATCCCGAGGGTTATGTGGACGCGACCCTGATTCATCTCGAAGACCTTTCGGGCCATGTGATGACGCTGTTTTTCAATCCGCTGACCGGACAGGTCTCAATCCTGGACGGGGACCGGACGCTGGCGCAGGTGATGAGGAATTGACGCGCGCGCACACAATCTCAGCGCATCGTCAGGATCGGCCACCTGCACCGGCGGCGATTGCGCGGGGCTCGCAGGCGGGCTTCACCCTGCTCGAGGTAATGCTCGCGATGGCGGTGCTCGCGATCGCACTGATGGCATTGCTCGCGCTGCATCATCAGAGCCTCCAGAGCGTGATTCACGGGCAGGATATCTCGCAGGCCGCGCAGCTCGCGCAGGCCGTGATGTCGGCGGCCGAGCTGGAGCGCTTTCCGGATCCGGGCGTGACCAAGGGCAACTTCGAGAGCCTGTTTCCCAAGGAGTATCCGAATTTTCGCTGGCAGCGGATCGTCAGTATGTCGGGAGTATTTCCCGACGTGTGCGAGGTTCAAGTGATCGTGTTTTACGGACCCAAGCAGTCGCGGAGTTTTTCGCTCACCGAATTCCTGCATAATCCAATTCCGATCCAGCAACTCCCCGGCGTCGCGCCGCCGCAGAACCAGCCATGAATCAGCCCCACCCGCCATCGCCCACGCGCCGATCCCGCATGGACGGCGGCTTCACGCTTATTGAGATGATGCTCGCGGTCGCCCTGCTGGGCGTGATTCTCACCATTATGGCGAGTTCGTTTCACGCGGTCGCGGCGAGCAAGGTGCAGGCCGAAGGACATATGTACGCCGAGCGCGCCGGCCGCTCGATCATTTGGGAACTGACCAGCGAAATTCGCGGCGCGGTGCAGACCCCGGCCACCCCGAGCCATGTGATGTTTCACGGGATCGGAAAGTTCATCGCCGGAGTCCCCGCCAACGCGATTTCGGTCTCGACGCTCGATGCCGGCCATCGCCGCTCGCTGGCCGGCTACAGCGCCGAGGACATTGTCACCTACAGCCTGACCCAAAACCCGGATCATCGCGGATGGCTGATACTCGAACGCAGCCAGCAGAGCGGTCTGGCGTACGGCGCCGTCGAGACCATGCCAATTGAGATTGCGGACAACGTGCTCTCGATGCGGATGCGGTATTTCGACGGCAATCAATGGGGCGACACCTGGAACTCGGATAATCTTTCACCCGGCGCGCAGTTGCCGATCGCGGTCTCGATCAATCTCGATCTTGCGGCGCCCAACGGACGCGACCTGCGCTTCTCGACCCAAGTGATGCTGCCGATGTCGATCGCGGTATGGTGAAGCATCTCAAAAAAAGCGAGCGCGGCATCGCGCTTTTGGTGGTGCTGATGGGAATCGCGCTGATGACGCTGATCATCGTCGATTTCAGCACTGCCGCCGCGCTCAACTATCTGTCCGCGGCCAATCAGACCAACGAGCTGCGCGCCTACTATCTGGCGCGCTCGGCAGTTTCGGTCGGGCTCGGGCTGCTCGCCCAGGACTCGCTCTCGGATTCCCAAAATCAGGCTCCCTATGACGGCCTGACCGACGTTTGGGCGGTCCCGTTTCCGCCCATGGATGTGGACGGCGGCAAGGTCTCTTTGTCGATCGTCGATGAGGCGCGCAAGCTCGATCTGAATCTACTCATCAATCCGCAGAACGGACAGTTCAATGACCAATTCGCCGCCGAACTGGTGCGCCTGTTCACGATTCTCGGCGTCTCGCCGGAAATCATTCCGGCGATCGCCGATTGGATCAACCCGGCCAATATCGAGTCGCCCGGCGGCGCCGGCATGGACTATTACCTGCGCCTGCATCCGCCATATTCGCCGCGCAACATGCCAATGCCAACTATCGGCGACCTGCGCCTAATCAAGGGCATCGATGAAGCCACCTTCAATCGCCTGCTCCCGTTCGTGACCGTGTATCCGGAGCCTGTGGTCAACGCCAACACCGCACCGCCCGAGGTTCTGGCGGCGCTGCTCCCGCAGCTCATGGATAGTCCCGAGATTGTCAAGGAGATCGTCATGGCGCGGATGCTGATGCCGTTCACCAATACCACCGATATCGCGAATTTGCCCGGACTGGGTACGATAGGACAGGCGCTGACCCAGGTGCTGACCACGCGCAGCACCTTTTTCACGATCAACGCGATGGGTACTTTCGCTGGCTCGCGAAAACTGGTGTACTCGACATTCCGTCGCCAGGGCAACGGGACCGCAACCCTGTTGTCGTGGCAGGAAGATTAGCGACGGGTTCAGATGCCGCAGCGGATTATCGCCGTCGAAATCGCCGGAGAGCGGGTGCGCGCCGCGGCCGCCAGCCGCACTTGGAATGCGTTCGAGTTTATCGGCGTATTCGAGGCTCAGCGTCACGCCGATGAGCCAGATCTGGTTCCTGCTCTTAAGCGCCTAATCGCGAAGACCGGTCCGCCCGATATCCTGATTTCAGCTCTCCCGTCCGATCTCGTCACCAAGCGGATCCTCGAGCTTCCGTTCAGCGATGCGCGCCGGCTCCATCAGGTGGTCCCGTTCGCCCTCGAAGAGCATCTGCCGTTCCCGGTCGATGGCGCCGTGGTCGCGTTCACCCGCCTGGGCGTGGACCACGATCACTCGCTGGTGCTCGCGGCTTTCGTGCGCAAGCAGGAACTGCAAACCCATCTCGACTTGCTCAAAGGCGCCGGGCTCGATCCAAAGACGGTGACCCTGGCGCCGTACGCACTTGCCACAATGTTCGCGCGGGCGCGCAACGGCTCGCGCCCGACCCCGCACCTGGTGGTCGAGGCGGAACATGACTCGACCTCGATCGTACTGCTCGACAAAGATTCGATCCCGCGCGTGATTCGCACCGTCAGCGAAGGGCTGGTCAACGCGGACGGCGCGCAACCCTCTGTTGCACAGGCCACCGCGGTGGTTAATGCACTGCGCCAGACAATCCTGGCGCACGCCGCCGAACTCGAGGACGCCGATCTGATCGTCACCGGCCCCGGCGGTGCGATGCCGCGGGTCAAAGCCCTGCTGGCCGAGGCGTCCGCGCTGGTCGCGCGCGAGGCACAGGAGTTCGATTGCTCTGCGATGTTCGAGGGGACGCGCCCCGACATCACGCGCTTCGGCAGTGCGATCGCGATGCTGCTCGGCGAGCTGCCGGCCAAGCCGGTCGATATGCTGAACTTCCGCCAGGCCGAGTTATCCTTTCGCGGGCGTACGCGCGGAGACATGGCTCCCTTCTATACGCCGGCGATCCTCGCGGCCTGCGTCGCATTCCTCGTCGCGCTGAACTTCGCTTCCGCGATGATCGGCAAACTCCATCGCCTGCACGTGCTCGATTCAGAAATCGCCGCGATCGCGGCTCCGGTGCTGGGCGAAAGCAATCCCGCCGATCCGATGAGCGAGTTGCACAGCGGAATCGCCGCGATGAACAAGCGCCTGCTCCTGATCGGCGGTAACATGGCGCGCAATTCGCCGCTCGAAACGATGCGCGCAATCTCCGATGCTATCCCGCCGCGCATTCCCGCCCAGATGGAGGATCTCCAGGTTGACGCGAGCGGTCTGCGCCTGTCCGGCATCGCCGACTCGTTCGCTGCCGTCGATGAGGTCAAGCACGCGCTCGACCAGAGCGGCGATTTTGGAGCGATCGAGGTCACCCATGCCGGCGCCGGGAGCAATACCAGCAAGGTCGAGTTCCGGATGAGCGCGAACTTCAAGATTTCCGACGCCGGAGCCGACTGAGCGATGCTGCGCGATTACCTCGATCGGATGAGCCAGTGGATCAGGGCGACGCTCGGTCCGCAACTCGACGAGTTGCGCGGGCGTATAAATCCGCTGATTGCGCAGGGACGCGCGCGCTACGACAAACTTGAATCGCGCGAGCGCATTTTGGTCCAGATCGGCGCCGCGCTGGCCGCGATCTTCCTGCTCTATAATCTGATTTACTCGCCCATCGTCGATCTCAGCATCGGCCTGGACCAGGAAATCGTCGCGCGTGAGCACGACCTTACCAACGTCCGCCGCCTCGCCGCGAACTACGCGGCGGTCAAGACGGACCTCGAGAGCGCGGAGCACAGCACCGTTCCGCAGAGCAAGGATTTCTCGCTGTTTTCGGTGGTGGAATCGGCGTTCACCAAAAGCGTCGGACACGACAAGATCGCCTCGATCACTCCGGCCGACGACAAGAAGCTGGCCGACGGCCTGGTGCAATACCGCGTTCAGTTGAAGCTCGAAAATGTGAGTCTGGCGCAGATCGTTGACGCGCTGTATTCCGTGCGCACCCTGCCGGTTCCAGTCGGCATCGAGAACCTGCGCGTCCAGCGCCGCAGCCAGAACACCCACGCCTACGACGTCGATATCACCTGCGTCGCGCTCGGACACAATGCCTGATTTCAGAGCACTGCCGACCTTCGATTACTGGCGTACTCACCGGCTCGAGTCCGGCTACCTGGCCACTGGCGTCATCCTGTTTTTCTTCTTTCTGTTCGCAAATTTCCCTTACGCGGGCGCATTCTCGGCGGTCCTGGCGCCGATGGGCCTGCGGGTCAGTTCGGCCGGACAGAGCATCGCCCTGCCGATTGGCGCGAAGCTGTCTCAGGTCCGAATCGTCCCTGACTCACCCGGAGCGCGCGCGATCTTCGAAAGCCAAAGCGTGCACGTCGCTCCCGCCCTACTCTCGATTTTACTGCTGCGTCCGGGGGTGCGCGCCAGCGCCGATGCCTACCAGGGGACGATCCGTATTTCCGCGCATCGCAGCGGCGCGGGAACCGCGCTCGATTTTTCCGCCGACAAGTTGAACCTCGCCGGTTATCAGGCGTTGCGCGCCCTTGGCGTCGCCTTGGGCGGAGAACTCGACGCAACCGGATCGCTGAGCGTAATGCCGGACAATCCCGGCTCCGACTCGGGAACCGCTCATCTGCTCGTAACCGGACTGACTGGAGGCCTCAAGGGAGCCATGCCCGCGCTAAACCTTGGCAATCTCGACGCGACCCTCAACCTCAGCCAGGGCGTGCTCCAAATCGTCAGCCTCAAGACTTCCGGCGGCGATGTGACCATCAATGGTAGCGGCCGCATCAAGCTCGCGCCCGATTGGAGTGACAGCGCGCTCGCCCTGCGATTCACGCTGCTTACTTCGCCGCAAGCGCGGATGCGGCTGGCCTTCCTGCTCAACTTCCTGCCGCATCCGCCAGGCACGAGCCCCTATAGCCTGGGCGGAACGATCGGCGCGCCCACCATCTCCTGAATCACCCGAGCGTGGCGATCATCTAGCGCCCCTTGTAAACCGGCTTGCGCTTCTCCATGAACGCGCGCGGCCCTTCCTTGGCGTCTTCGGAGCGCATCACCTCGCGCGCGCACTCATTTTCGATCTTGAATGCTTCTTCGAACGGACGCCCCGACGTGCGCCGCACTGCCTCTTTGATTTTGCGCACCGCGAGCGGTCCGTTGGCCGCGATCGTCTCGGCAAGTTCCTGCGCCTTCTCGATCAGGCGGTCCTGCGGCACGACGTAGTTGACCAGCCCGAGCCGCCACGCCTCCTGCGCGTCGATTCGGTTTCCGGTCAAGAGAATTTCCATCGCCTTGCAGTAGGGAATCTGCCGTTGCAGGCGCGCGAGCGATCCCGCCGCTGGAATGATCGCCCATTTCACTTCCTGCAGGCCGAAGCTGGCGTTTTCCGACGCGACCCGCAAATCGGTCGCCTGGATCAGCTCCATCCCGCCCGCGATGCAGAAGCCGTTGACCGCCGCGATGACCGGCTTGTCGAGATCGAAATTGCGCAGCAGCGCGATATCGCCCAGCTTGCGGTTTGCCAGCAGCTTTTCGTCCCATTGGTCGGACGCCTTGCGCGCGCCGGTGAACAGCGGAATCAGTTTGCCCAGATCCGCGCCCGCCGAGAACGCGACCCTCCCCGCGCCCGTGATGATCACCGCGCGCACGCCGTCGTCGGAATTGATCCGCGACCACGCCTCGGCGAGCAGGACAAGGGTTTCCGGATTGAACGAGTTGTGGACCTCGGGCCGGTTGAGCGTCAGATAGGCAATCTGTTTGCGCGTCTCGAAATTTACCGCCGGCATCGTGCTCTCCTTGTGCGGAAATGTGCGGCGGGCACCGCGCCGCGAGCATACCACGCCGCCAGCTTTACCAGCCACTTCCGCCCCGGATATCATCTTCGTCAGGCCAAGCTCCGCTTCGCCGTGGAGGCCGCATGCACCGCCGCGCGCTTGCGATCATTTTCGCCGCTGTGATCCTGTTCCGCGTCTCATCCGCCCTCGCGATCGATCAGCCGCGGATCGTCCCGCGCCAGGCGCATATCAGTCGTCCCATCGATCAGGTCTATGGCGCCCTGAAAAGCTATTTCAGCGATTCGAGCCTGAGCCGGTTTAATCTCCAGAGCGCCGACCCGAAGACGTACACGCTGGTCGCCACGCGTTCGGGAATCGACAATGGACACTGGAGCCAGTGGGCGTTCTGCCCCGCCACCGGAGTGCATATGCTCTTCCAGCTTCAAGACGGCTCGGTAACGGTGACAGTGAACCTGCAGAAATCCGGGCCGGGCGCGACGTTCGCTTCGGTCAACGCCGATTTTCAGGGCGATTACGCTCTGGGAGCCAACGAGCAAAAACTCGCCTGCACTTCCAAGGAAACCCTCGAGGAAGATCTGCTGACCGTGGCCGCCGGCGGAGCAGCGAAGAAATAGCTTGGATCGCGCGCGCGACATCGCGGCCCAGATCGCGCCGGCGCCAATCTCCGAGCTCGCCTTCGCCGAGCCGGCGCGGCTAACCTCACGCGACATATTCCGGCTTCCGCGGCGCGCATGGCCCTTCATCCGCCCGTGGCGGCGCCATCTGTTGCTGCTGTTCCTCATGATGATCCCGGCGCTGCCGGCGGGGTTGTTCGCCCTCCAGATGGTGCGTGTGTTCTTCGACGTGATCGGCAATGGCAAGCGTCTGACGAGAGCGGAGGCCTGGATTTTGCGCGTGCCAATCGGCGCACCGCGCGAGACGGTCTTGTGGCATGCCTGCGTCGCCGCCGGAGTCGCCGTTGCGCTCGCGCTTCCATACGGCGCGATGATGCTTGGCTACGCGGTCTGGATTCTGCAACGAATCTCGAACCTGTTCAGAGTCAACTTGTATGCGCGCTTGCAGGAGCTGAGCCTTCGGTTTCATTCCGAGGAGAAAATCGGCGACGCGATCTTCCGGATGTTTCAGGATTCGGCGGCGATTCCGCAAGTCATCGACGGCCTGATAATCGAACCGATTCGCTTTGTTCCGTTCGCAATCGCCAATCTCGTCTGGCTGTTCATGTTCAACGCCACGATGGGCTGTATCGCGCTCGCCCTGCTGCCGATCGATTTCGCACTTGCGTGGTTCTATGGCGACCGCCTGCGGCCCGCATTTCGCGCCGAACGCGTGGCCGCGTCGCTCGCGACCTCGCGGATCGAGGAGACCCTCGCATCCATCAAAGCCGTCAAGGCGTTCGGACAGGAGGATTTTGAGACCGCGCGCTACGCCACCGACAACTGGAATGCATTTGTCGCGGCGCGCCGCGCGCGCCTGATGATGGCGCGGTATCGCGTGTGGAATAACTCGATCCGCGCGGCGGCTTATATCGCGGCGCTTTACCTGGGCGCCCGTCAGGTGCTGATTGGCGGCTCGACCGGATTTGTCAAAGCAGCCGCATCGCTGGGCTTCTTCCAGGGATCGCTCGGCGTGCTGGACACGCTTAGCGCGCGGATGCGCCGCCTGGTCAACCGCTGGGGCAGTATGCAGGACGTGGCAGTCGCGATGGCGCGGGTGCTCGAAATGATCGCGATGCCCGCCGCCGAGACGATTCACAGCGGCGTGCTGATGCCGCCCGTCGCGCCGCGGGCACTCGGGTTCGAGCAGGTGAGCTTCGGCTACGATCCCGCCACCCCGGTTATGTCCGGTGTGACCTTCGAGGCCCGCGCCGGCGAGATTACCGCGCTGGCGGGAGCCAGCGGCTCGGGCAAGAGCACGATTATCGCGATGATCCTGAGGTTCTATGAACCGGCGGCCGGTGAAATCACCCTCGACGGTACGCCAATTCGCGACTTCGATCTCGTTGCATGGCGCGGCCTTCTCTCGGTCGCGCTGCAGGAAAGCCCGCTGTTCACCGCCAACCTCCGCGACAATATCGCGTACGGCAGAATCGACGCGTCCGAAGCGCAAATCGCAATCGCGATCGAGCGGGCGGCCCTCGGCGACTTCGTTCGCTCACTGCCCGACGGCCTTGCCACGATGCTCGGCGAGAAAGGTTCGAAGCTCTCGGCCGGGCAGGCGCAACGGATCGGACTCGCACGCGCATTTCTGCGCGACGTGCCAATCCTGCTGCTTGACGAACCGACTTCGGCGCTCGACGGCGCCGCCGAGGCCGCCGTGATGCGTGGAATCCGCGGTTGGCTCGCCGAGGCGCCGCGGCACAGGATGGCGATCGTCGCGACCCATCGCCGGACCACGGTGGCCCACGCGGATCGCGCGTTCCGGATCGCGGCCGGAAGGGTCGAGCCGGAAACCAATTGCGAGGCGCACGATGTCTGACGCTGCGATGATTCGGCCGGAAGCACCGGACGATGGCGCTCGCTTTGACCCGCGGCGCAGCCATCTCTATGCCGCCGAGCGCGAATCGCTTGGCCCAGTCGCCGCCACGCGGCTGTTCATAAAGAGCTGGCCGTTTATCGGCGAGCATCGCAGGCTCGCCTTTCTCAAGTGCGGGCTTTCCTTCATCTCGCTGGTGTTTTTCCTCGCGACTCCGTGGCCGCTCAAAATCGTGATCGATAATGTAATCGACGCGCACCCTCTGACCGGATGGCCCGCGGCGATCCTGCTGCCGATCGCCGGCCCCAATCGGATGGCGCTGTTGTTCGTGGTCTGCGCGTTCCTTGGCTTCGCGGCGATCGCGGTGGGGATGGTTGGCGATCGGGCCGATCCGCTCGGCACCGCGGTCGACAGCGGCGGACTCGACCAGGCCGGCTTCACCCAGAATGAGGCGAATGACGGATGGAGCCTGTGGAACGGCCTGTTCGGCTATTACGAGACACTGGTCACGCTCGACCTGACCCAGCGCATCAACCAGAGCGTGCGTACCGCGATCTACCGGCGCTTCCTGCGTTCGCCGCTCGGGATGTACTCGGACCAGAAGGTGGGCGACGCGGTGTTCCGCGTGATGCACGACAGCGCGTCGATCGGCGCGGTGCTCTATACCGCCGTGCTGGCGCCGCTGATGTCGGTCGTGATGTTTGTGCTCGCGTTGATCGTTCTGTGGGCGCAGTTTCCCGCCCAACGGATTATCCCGATCCTCGCCGCGCTGATGCTTCCCGCAGTCGCGATCGGTGGCGCATTGTTCGGACGCCTGCTCCGCAACCAAAGCCAGAATATGCGCGAGCGCGGTAGCGACGTGATGGCCGCGTTCGAAGAACGCATCGCTCAAGTCAGCCTGATCAAAGCCTTCGGCACCGAAAAGCGCGAGGCCGCATCCGTGGACGCCGCGAGCTGGCGCTCTTACCGTTCCGCGCTCCGAATGCTGGCGATAGTGGTGGCGCTCGGTCTGGTCATCGTACCGGCGGCGGGTGCTTTAGTTATCGCGTCGATCTACTACCTGATGACCCAGGTGATTACGGGCAAGATGACGCTCGGCGACGTGGTTCTGCTGCTCAGTTACGGGGCGATGCTGTCGCGGCCGGCAGGTGTGATCGGAGGCACCTGGGCGTCGATTCAACCCGCCGTCGCGGGTCTGCGCCGGGTGCACAGCGTCCTCGATGGATTCGCCGAGGACTCCGCGCCAGGCGACCGCGGCGCCGCGCCGGTGGCGATCCAGGAAATTGCGCTGCGTGATGTCGCGGTCGGGTATAGCGCCGGAGTGCCGGTGCTCAGCAACGTGTCATTCACGATCCGCAGCGGCGAGATGATCGCGATCGCGGGTCCGAGCGGCGCCGGCAAGACCACGCTGGTTCTGGCGATTCCAAGATTCATCGAGCTCGCCGCGGGCGACATCGCTTTCGACGGCAAGAGCATCCACCAATTCACGCCGGGCGAAATTCGCAGCCGGGTCGGTTTCGTGTTTCAAAATGAGGCGCTGTTTTCGGAAACGATCGCCGACAACATCCGTTACGGCCGCCGCCAATCGGCCGATGAGGAAATTCGCCGCGCCGCCGCGATGGCGGGCGCCGCCGAGTTCATCGAACGGCTGCCGGACGGCTATGCGACGCTCCTCGGGCGCCGCGGCGCGCGTCTGTCGGTCGGGCAGAAGCAGCGGATCGCGATCGCGCGGGCGATTCTCTGCAACCCCGGAGTGCTGGTGCTCGACGAGCCGGCCGCGCCGCTGGACCCGGTGAGCGAAAGCGCCCTTATCGCGACGCTGCGCGAACTCGCCCGCACCCGAATCGTCGTGATCGTAGCGCATCGCGCGAACACGCTCGCCGCGTGCGACCGCGTGATCTTCATCAAGGACGGAACCCTTGCCGCCTCAGGTCCGCACGCCGAGTTGATCGATACCTCGCCCGATTATCGCCGCTACCTGGCCATGATCGAATCCGAGATTCATGGCTGAACGCATCGGTGGTGAGTGTGACGATCGAGCTGGATCGCCGGCGTGCTCGCGCCGGAGGCCGCGGCGGTATAAAATCAAACCGTGTCGCGTCTCGCGCGCGCACCGCCGCAGTACAGGAAGCTTTTTTGGTGTCCGACTCGAATAGAAAACCAATCCCCAACGGCGTCCCCGGCGAGCGTATCGTCCTTGATTTCGAGATGCTGCGCGCGTTCGGCGGGCGCAACTTCCGCGATCTTGGCGGACATCCCACCCGCGGCGGACGCCGTGTGCGCGCGGGGCGCATCTACCGCTCGGCGCACTTGGCCGAGGTTCCGGCCGGGAACCCGCTGCATCAGATCAGCCTCAAGACACTGGTCACGCTGCAAAGCAATCCGGAGGTGAAAAATCTCGGCCGCCCGCATCAGGCGATCATGCGGGGCGTCCGCTGGGTGCATATCCCGATGGGTGATGAATGGTTCACCGAGCGCGGATACGAGCGGATGAAGGCGGCGCCGGGGCGCGAGCATTACACGCTCGTGATGCATTTTCGGCACGACTGGCGCCGGTTCTTCAAGCTGCTCGCCAAGCGCACGGTCTATCCCCTGCTGTTTCATTGCTCGGCCGGCCGCGACCGCACGGGAGTGGGCGCGGCGATGATCCTGGCGACGCTGGGCGTGGAGCGCGAACGAATTATCGACGACTTTCTCGCCAGCAACGCGACCTTCCCGCAGTCTCCGCTGGCGGCCGCGCAACTGGCTCCGGTGTTCGATTTGATCGACGAAAAGGGCGGCGCCGATGGCTTCATGCGTGAGGTGATCGGGCTCGAGACCGCCGACCTTGAGGCGATGCGCGCCGATTTGCTCGAGGACTGAGCGCGTTACGCGGGCAGATAGCCTTCGCGCAGCAGCGACTTCGCGATGATCATCCGCAGCACTTCGCTGGTGCCCTCGCCGATCTCCGACAGCTTCGCATCACGCATGTAGCGCTCGACGGGAAAGTCCTTCACGTAGCCATAGCCGCCGTGAATCTGCACCGCCTTGATCGTTGACCACATCGCGGTTTCAGACGCGAACAGCTTCGCCATCGCGGCCTCGCGCGCATACGGCTGGCCCGCGTCTTTGAGCGCGGCCGCGCGGCAAATAAGCACCCACGCGGCCTCGATCCGCGTGGCCATATCGGCGAACATCCACTGGATCGCCTGGAAGTCCGCGATTCGGCTCTGGAACTGGCGGCGTTCGAGCGCGTAGGCGCGCGCTTCCTCGAAAGCGCCGCGCGCGATTCCGGCGGCGAAGCCCGCGATTCCGATGCGTCCGCCCTCGAGCACTTTCAGCGTCTGCCGGTAGCCCGCGCCAAGTTCGCCGATCAGATTGCGCGCTGGAATCGTGACGTTGTCGAAGATCACTTCGGCCGTGTCGGAGGCGTGCAGCCCGAGCTTCTCGATCTTCCTGCCGTTGGATAATCCCGCCGCGCCGCGCTCGACGATAAACGCCGACACGCCGTCGCGTCCCATCGCCGGATCGGTCACCGCCATCACCACGTACACGTCGCCGACGCTGCCGTTGGTGATGAACATCTTGCTGCCTGAGATCTGGAAATGATCGCCGGAGCGGACCGCGCGGGTTTTCATCGCGGCGGCGTCGGAGCCCGAGCTTGGCTCGGTCAGGCACCACGCGCCGAGCTTTTTCGCGGCGAGCATGTCGGGCACAAAGTGGTCGCGATGCTCGTCGGCGGCGAACGCCGCGATATGCCCGGTCGAGAGCGACATGTGCGCCGCGCAGGTAAGGCCGATCGAGGCGTCGTAACGCGACAGCCCTTCGACCACGAGAACCTGGGAAAGCGTGCCGGCCGCGCCGCCGCCCCATTTTTCTGGAAATGCGACGCCCAGAAACCCGAGCGCGCCAAGCTTTTCGATCACCTCGCGCGGGAAGGTCTCGTCCTTGTCCCATTTGCCGGCAAACGGTTTGATTTCGCGCTCGGCGAAGGCCGCGAGCGTGTCGCGAATCCGATTCTGCTCTTCGGTAAGATCGAAATTCACGCGCCGCCACCTATTGCCTGGGACTCACGTTTTCGTGGACCCATTTGACGATGTCCTCGGTCGAAGCGCCGGGCGTGAAGATCTCGCGCACGCCCGATTGCTTGAGCTTCGTCGCGTCGTCGTCGGGGATGATGCCGCCGCCGAACACCGCCACATCGGCGGCGCCGCGCTCTTTGAGCAGGCGCAGCACTTCGGGAAATAGCGTCATGTGCGCTCCCGAAAGCACCGACAGCCCTACGGCGTCAACGTCTTCCTGCACGGCGGCTTGCGCTATCATTTCGGGGGTCTGATGCAGGCCGGTATAAATGACCTCGAAGCCGCCGTCGCGCAGCGCGCGCGCGATAATCTTCGCGCCACGGTCGTGGCCGTCAAGGCCCGGCTTCGCGACCAGAATTCTGAGTCTCTTTTCAGCCATCGCTTAAATCCAGCCTGGGTCGGTGTACACGCCGAACTCGGCGCGGAAAATATCGCTGATCTCGCCGACGGTCGCCTCATTGCGCACCGCGTCGCAGATCGGATCCATCAGGTTATCGCCCGAGCGGCAGGCCTCGGCCACGCGCTCGAGCGCGCCTTTGAGCGCAACCGAATTGCGCTCGCGTTTCATCTTGCGCAGGCGATAGACCTGCTTTTCCTCGATCGCCGGATCGATCTTGAGCGTTTCGATGGGAATTTCCTCGGGCACCGAGTACTTGCCGACGCCGACGATCGTCTTCTCGCCCTTCTCGAGCTGGCGCTGGTAATGGAACGCCGCCTCGGCGATTTCGCGCTGCGGATAGCCGGTCTCGACCGCCGCGATCATCCCGCCCATCGCGTCGATCTTCGCGATATAGTCCATCGCCTCGCGCTCGATCCGATCGGTCAGCGCCTCGATCGCGTAGCTGCCGCCGAGCGGATCGATGGTGTTGGTCACGCCGGTTTCCTCGGCGATAATCTGCTGGGTGCGCAGCGCGACGGTGACCGCCTGCTCGGTCGGAAGCGCCAGGGTTTCGTCCATCGAGTTGGTGTGGAGAGACTGCACGCCGCCGAAAACGCCGGCCAGCGCCTGAATCGCGACGCGGACGACGTTGTTGATCGGCTGCTGCGCAGTGAGCGACGCGCCCGCCGTCTGCGCGTGCGTGCGCAGCATCAGCGAGCGCGGGTTCTTCGCGCCGAAGCGCTCCTTTATCAGCCGCGCCCACATCCGGCGCGCGGCGCGCAGCTTGGCGACCTCTTCGAGAAAATCGTTGTGGAGATTCCAGAAGAACGAAAGCCGCGGCGCGAAGTCATCCACCGCAAGCCCGCGCTTGACCGCCTCTTCGACGTAGCAAAGCCCGTCGGCGATCGTGAACGCCAGTTCCTGCACGGCGGTCGAGCCGGCCTCGCGAATATGGTAGCCGCTGATTGATACCGCGTGCCATCGCGGCGCCCGCTTGGCGCAGAATTCGATCATGTCGGTAACCACGCGCAGCGCGGGGCGCGGCGGACAGATCCATTCCTTCTGCGCGATATATTCCTTGAGCATGTCATTCTGAATCGTGCCGCCCACGCGGTCCCACGCGATTCCGTTGCGCTCGGCGACCACCAGGTACATCGCGAGCAGCACCGACGCCGAGCAGTTCACGGTCATCGAGGTGGTGACTTTGTCGAGCGGAATTTTGTCGAACAACCGCACCATGTCGTGAATCGAGCTGACCGACACGCCCTCGCGTCCGACTTCGCCCTGGGCGCGCTCGTGGTCGGCGTCGTAGCCCATCAGGGTGGGCATGTCGAACGCGGTGGAAAGGCCGTCCTGCCCCTGCAGGAGCAGATAATGGAAACGCGCGTTGGTGTCCTCGGCCAGACCGAAGCCTGCGAACTGGCGCATCGTCCAGTACCGCCCGCGGTACATCGAGCCGTAAATCCCGCGCGTGTATGGAAACTCGCCCGGGTTGCCAAGCGCGGTGTCGTAGGCGCCGGGAGCATCCTCGGGCGTGTAGAGCGGCTCGATCTCCATATCGGAGACGGTCGAGAAGCGGCCCGGACGTTCCGCGGCTTTCTGATAGGTCGTTTCGAGCCAATGTTTTTTCGAGCTCACGATAGCCTCATCGACAGAGCGTCGGGCAACTCAGCGTCCCAGCACCTGGCCCGCGATCACCAGGCGCTGGATTTCCGAGGTGCCCTCGTAAATCTCGGTGATCTTGGCGTCGCGAAAGTAGCGTTCGACCTTGAACTCGCGCGTGTATCCGTAGCCGCCGTGAATCTGAACGGCCTCGCTCGCGGCGTCCATCGCGGTTTCGGCGGCAAACAATTTCGCCATCGCGGATTCCTTGGTGCACGGCTTGCCCGCGTCCTTGAGCGCCGCCGCGCGCAAGGTCAGCAGGCGGGCGGCATCGACGCCGAGCGCCATGTCGGCGAGCTTGAACTGGATCGCCTGATGCTGCGCGATCGGACGGCCGAAGGTCTGGCGCTCGTGCGAATACTTGAGCGCCGCCTCGAGCGCGGCGCGGCCGATTCCGACCGCCTGCGCCGCGATTCCGATGCGTCCGCCGTCAAGCGTTTTCATCGCGACCTTGAAGCCGTCGCCTTCGCCCATCAGCAGATTTCCCAGCGGCACGCGCAAGTCGGTGAAGCTCAACTGCGCGGAGTGCGCGCCGTGGATGCCCATCTTGTCCTCGACCCGCGTCACCGCCCATCCGGGCGAGCTGGTCTCGACCGCGAACGCGCTGATTCCGTGATGTCCCTTCTCGGGCGCGGTCATCGCGAACACAACCGCGACGCCGGCTTGGGGAGCGTTGGTGATGAAATTCTTGGTGCCATTGATTACGTAGCTGTCGCCGTCGCGGATCGCGCGGGTTTTCTGCCCGGCGGCGTCCGAGCCCGCCTGCGGTTCCGTCAGCGCGAAGCATCCGAGCCATTTCCCCGCCGCCATGTTGGGCAGCAGATGGTCTTTCATCGCTTCGGAGCCGAGCGCGAGGATCGGCCACGACGCGAGCGAGCAGTGCGCCGAAACGATCACGGCGGTCGCAGCGCACGCGACCGCCAACTCCTCGACGATCAGGGCGTAAGCGACCTGATCGAGTCCGGCGCCGCCGAATTTCTCCGGCAAGAAAGTACCGAGGATTCCGAGCCGGGCGAGTTCCTCGATCGCGGCGGCGGGAAACCGGTGCGTGCGGTCGCACTCGACGCCGAGCGCCTCGAGTTTTTCGCGTGCGAAGCGCCGCACCGTGTCGCGCGCGCCGCGTTGCGCGGGAGTCAGTTCCAGGTCCATCGATTCATATCTAGCGTAGAAGTCCGCTACGGTCGATAGAAGGCCGCGCCGTGGTGGAACGGATGTTCAGAGTCTGTGTTCAATACAGGAATAAAAACAATCCACAGATTACACAGATTTCACAGATTCAAAGATGCCAGGAAGATTGGCAGCTCGCGCCGCTTCGACGGCGCAAGCTGCACAATAATCTGTGCAATCTGTGTAATCTGTGGATTGTTCGTTCTTTAGCGATGCTTCCAGAGCGGCGGGCGCTTGGCGACGAACGCCGTGGTGCCCTCGACTCGATCTTCGCTCGCGAACACGACCCCGAACGCCTCTTGCTCGAAGCGCAGCCCGGCATCTTCTTCCATCGTCGCCGCGGCGCGCAGGGCGGCCTTGGCCTGGCGCAGCGCGAAGGCGGATTTTCCGGCGAGCTTGTCGGCGAGAGCGCGCGCCGCCCCGATCAGAGCGTCGGGCGCGACCACCTGGACGACCAGCCCGAGCGCGAGCGCGCTTTTCGCGTCGAGCATCTCGCCGGTCATGATCAGCTCGCGCGCCTTGGCGTGGCCGATCCGATGCGCCAATCTTTGCGTGCCGCCAAAGCCGGGAATCAGGCCGAGGTTGATTTCAGGCTGGCCGAAGCGCGCCTTGTCGCTGGCGACGATCAGATCGCAGGCGAGAGCCAGCTCCGTGCCTCCGCCGAGCGCGAAGCCGTTGACCGCGGCGATCACGGGGATCGGCAGGTCTTCGAGACTGGTCATCGTGCGATGCCCCAAGCGCGAGAATTCGAGGCCGTCGGCAGCCGACATTTGCGCCATCGCGGCGATATCCGCACCCGCGACGAACGCGCGATCGCCGGCCCCGGTGATAATCAGCACACGCACGGCGGAGTCGTGGCGAACCTCGCGGATGACGCGCGTGATGTCCTCGAGGACCTCGCGGTTGAGCGCGTTGAGCGCGGTCGGCCGGTTGACGGTGAGCGTCGCAATAGCGGCGTGCTCGAAAATGACGTGCTTCAGTTCCATCGTGCTTGCACCTCGCGCGGATCAGCTACGCGGTTCGAGACCGAGCCGGGTCATCACCTCGCGCAGCCCCTGGTCCACCATGACGAATTCAGCCGCCGAGGTGAAGAGCTGGCATCCGCGCTGGCCGTCAGCCCGCTCGGTGACGTGCGAGACGACTGCCATGTTGAACAGCACCGGCTTCCCATCGATAGTAAATTGAGTCCACATCCGGAATCGTCCTCCAATACGCGGAAGTTTCGACTGAGCGCATCAACATCGATGCGATTGTGCCCCGAATGGACCACCGAGCGAAACCTGCGAGTAATCGCGGTTGAACAGGCTTGTGTCAAGCCATGCGCCGGAAGAGAACGGCTGCGACGGAGAATTTTGGCGGACGCGGCGGGCGCGCGCACTCAACTGATCGGCGCCAGCTTCGGCATCGGTTCGGCGCCGGGCACGCCGCGGCACAGCCCCACCCGCCGCAGCCATTGGCGATCCTTGCCGGACACGATGCCGCTCGGCATCGCGTAAGCATAGATCACTTTTCTCTCCCAGTAATGCACTTGGCATTGGACATCGATTTCGGATCCGCCCGGCGCCCTGACCGGCACTTGCAGCCAAGTCGTGGCGAGACCATTTTCAGTTACATATGAGGGGTTGCTGGTCGTGAGCCCGAGGTCGCTGTCAACCGGATGAAGCAATGCGCTCGCGCAGGCCTTGGGCGCGTCGAAGTCGCATCCGATCTCAGCATCAGCCCGCTTCGAGTTCCCGACCGTAGCGCATGACGCGAGCGCCGCAGCCAGCGTCCCGATGGCAACGCGGAGGAGAATTTTCCGGATTGCTTGGCGATGCATGAGCGAATCCTTGGGCAGCCGGACAGCCGCCGACAATCGCCGGCGCTTGTCACCCAGCGGCGCGCAAACGCCAGCCAGGACGGTGAGTTAACAATACCCCAGCGCGCAGGCAGGGCACACGACTCGCCGCCGCGCCCGAAGCGGCCGATGCTCTGCGCACGAGAATGACACGCCAAGGGATCCAGCAAGAGCGGAATTGTCATCATGATATATGGTATACAGGGCTCAATAGCGAATTAGGGTGAAAGGGCCGCCCGGCGGCGCGGGCTTGCTATTCCTCGGCGGCTGGCTTGGGGGCGGGTTCGGTGCCGGCTTCGCCGATACACATTCCGGTTTTCTGCAGCCACTGGCGGTCGCTGTCGGATACCGTGCCGCTCGTGATCGGGTTCGCATAGATGACCTGCTTCTTGACGTAGTTGACCTCGCATTGCACGTCGATTTCCGAGCCGCCGGGCGCTTTGAGCGGCACTTGCATCCAAGTGGTCGCGGTACTGTTCTCCGCGATGTAGTTCGTATTGCTGGTGACGAAGCTGCCGGTATCGACCGGGTGCAGCAACGCGCTCTGACAGACCTGCCGCGCGTCCAGCTTGCAGCCGATTTTTGCTTCGTTCTGTGCCGCGGTGCCGGCGGCGCTACAGGCCGCGAGTGCGAGCGCCAAGGCGCCCAGGATGAGGGACTTCGCGAGCGAGCCGATTGAAAACCTATTCATGATTTTCCCCCCTGATGTTGAGACCGCCGATTAGTACTCCGGCTTGAAATCGAAATGATGAATCGACTCGATAAAGCGCACCGTCCGGGTCTGCGAGCGCATCACGACGCTGTTGGTCATCGCGCCGCCGGAGAAGAACCGCACCCCGCGCAGGTAGTCGCCCGTGGTGACGCCGGTCGCGGCGAACATCACGTTGTCGCCGGCCAGTTCCTCGAGGGTGTAGCGCCGCTTCAGATCCATTATCCCCATCGCGAGGCACGCTTCGGCTTCCTGCGGATTGCGCGGCACGAACCGGCACTGCATCTGGCCGCCGACCGAGCGAATCGCGGCGGCGGCGAGCACGCCCTGATGCGCACCGCCGACGCCGATCAGCATGTCGATTTCGCTTTCGGGACGGGTGGTGGCGATTGCGGCGGAAAGATCGCCGGCCGAGAGCAGCTTGATTCCGGCGCCGGCGCG
>DATKSQ010000092.1:0-70086 GCA_035531615.1 Binataceae bacterium (SeqCode) | reverse complement strand
CGTCGAGATGTCGACGCCGGAAGAAGCTGCGAAGGCGATCCAGCTCCTGAACGAGACCGAGCTCAAAGGCCGCAACATCCGCGTCAACGAAGCCAAGCCGCGTGAGGCCGGGTTTGGCGGCGGAGGCGGTGGTGGCGGCGGCGGAAACCGTCGTGGCGGAGGTGGTGGCGGCGGCGGCGGTGGAGGCGGAGAGCGCCGCGGTGGCGGCGGTGGAAACCGCTGGTAAGTATTGATCGCATCTGGGCGGGCAGCCAATGCCCGCTCAGTCTTTCTCTACGCAACAGGTTTCGCTCGGCGGGTGCGGCGGCGGTGCCATGACCGGCGCCACGCTTCGATTCATTCAATGACGGAGGATGCACAGTGCCCAGAGTCTATGTAGGAAACTTGGCGGAATCGGTTACGCGCGATGACTTGACGACACTGTTCTCACGCATCGGCAAAGTCGGCGGAGCCTTGGTCATCACCGACAAGCTCTCGGGCGTATCGCGCGGGTTCGGGTTCGTCGAAATGCTCGAGGTGGACGACGCGATCAACGCCGCGCATTTCTTCCACGACACCGAACTCGAAGGCCGCAAGCTGCACGTCGATCAGTATCGTCCCAAGGATGAGCCGGTGGCCAAAGCCGCCCGCAAACGCCGCTGATTATCCGAATTCGCGCGCTCTGATACCGCCGTCATCGGGTCAGGCGCCCGGTGCGCGTGCGGGTCGCGCCACGCGGGCCATCTCGCGGTCAAGATTCGCGAACAACCGGACCAGCCGCGTGAGCGACGCGAGTTCGGCCATGAGCTGAATCCGCATCGGCGTCGGCCATCCCGCAATCAGCGCGAATCCGGCGTCGGCGACGCGGTCGGTAAACTCCCTCAAGGGTACTTCCATTTCATCAGGCGCGTGGGATGCCACCAGCGCGAGTGCCGCGCGGCTGCTACGGCAGTGCGCGCCCTCGAAATGTTCGCGCCATGCTTCGAGCCGCGTGCGCATCGCCGCGATAAGCCGCCCGCGCACGGCTTCCGCCTCTGGCGAGAGCGCGGGCGCCGGCGCTTCGAGCCGCGTCGTGCTGAGCGCGCTCAGGCGATGCGCGATACGCCGCAGCGTGCCCGAGACATTTACGATTGCGTCGGGATCGCCGCCGCTGGCGCGACCCTCCAGACGCGCGTCGTCCGCCACCGCGAGCAACTCCGCCAACTGCCGCGTGATGCCGGCGTCGGCGTTATGGATCGCGCGGATCGCGCCGGCCGCAGCGCCTCCCGGCATCAGGTCGAGCGTCGCGCGCAGAATTTTGCGCAACCGCGGCAGCATCGAGTCACCCGCGTATTCCGGCCACAGCAACCTGAACACCACGGTCAGCACCACCATCGCGAGCAGTATTCCCCACACGCGATAGAGCGGGGTCGTGATCGCTTCGCTGGGCCTGATTCCCGCCCACGTGAACACGAACGCGCTGCCCATCTGGCGTCCCGCGTATGCCAGGCGCCCGTTGCCGAGTCCCACGTAATCGGCGATGAACAGCGCGATGAAGGCGACCAGCATATAGACCGGAACGGTCTCGAAATTCGGCGTCACGACGATGATCGCAAGGATGCCCACCGCGCCGCCGAAGAGGTTGCCGCCCAGCCGCAGGAGCATCTTGTTGAGCGTTGCGCCATAGGTCGGAAGCCCGGCGATAATCACCGTGGTGATGATCACCGACAGGTCCGCGCGCTGAGTCGTGAAGCCGATAACGAATGCGCTGACGATGGCGAGCCCCACCTTGAGCGAATAGTGCACCAGCGCCGGATCGATCTCGGAGGTGCGCTCGGGTTCGGGCTGCGCGTCCCGCAGCCACGGCTCCTCGAGGCCGCGTTCGGCGAGGTCACCGATCCGCCCAAGCCCGTCCAGAAATGCGCCCAGGTTGGCGGCCTCGGTCCCCGTGGACTGTGCGAGCAAGGTCGGGCGTAAGGCAGCCAGCCGTGTCTGGAGCGCGGCGATCGCCGGCGGTATCAAGGTGGCGGACGGTCCGGTGGCGTTCTCGCCATATAAAATTTCACCGCGCGCGAGTTCCACCTCGCGCTCGGCGAGCGCGGCGTCCAGGGCGCGGACCGTTGCCTCGATCTCGGGCCGCAACATCGTGCGCGTATCACCAAGCTGCGGATCGAGCGCGGTCACAATCAGGCGGTCAACCTCGATATGCAGCCGCTCCTCGAGCGTGATCGCGCCGAGTAAAACCGCGCGCCGCTCGGAACTTGCGCCCTCCTGAACGGCGCGCTCGAGCACCGCCAGATGCGCTGGCAGGTCGGACATGAAGCCGGGAATTTTCGCATTCAATTTTCCCCGTGGCGCGAAGTACAGCGCCATCGCTTGCCCGAGCCGCGCGCGGGTGCGTCCCAAGCTATGCCCCAGCATCGCGGTCAGCGTGGCGTCGGCGGGATCGGGCCACAGCACGGTGTCGAACAGCGCGACCAGGATGAAACTGATGACCACCCCGCCGAAGGTCGCGGCTACTTCGACTCCGAAATCACGGGGCTCGAACACCACCAGGTAGAACGAGGTCAAGAATGTGATCTCGACGATCACCCACGCATAGGGGAGCCGCCGCACGGTCATGAGGTACCGAAACGCCATCGCGACCACGCCCAGAAACGGGAGCATCAGCCACGGCGCCTCGGCGAGCTGGCCCGCCATCGGCACCGAAAGCGCCAGCATCGCGCCCGTGATGACGATATAGCGCAGTGCGGCGAGCGGGGTTATTCGCACGCCACCCGCCGACGCGATGGTCCACAGCGCATACGGGCCCAGCAACGAATCGGCGTGCGCGGCAGCCATCAGGCCGAACCCAAGCGCGCAAATGACTGCGGTGCGAAGGGCGCTGCGTGCGCGCCGCGGATGCGCCGTCAGGTCGGGGGCCAGCGCGCCGAACAGCCAGTCAATCCGTCGTACAAAGCCGTGCGCCCCCGCCGCCGCGAGTCGTGCCAGCGGCAGGCTCGAGCGAAGTCCTGTGCCCGGCGCGGTCGCCATCGCTAGCGGAAACCCTGGATCGTTACGACCGCGGTCTGCCCGGTGCGCAGCGGAAAATTCGGATCGCCATGATCCAGTGTGATACGCACCGGGAAGCGCTGCGACAGCCGCACCCAGTTGAGCGTCGGCTCGACCTGCGGCAGTCCCTCGATGCTGGCGCCATTTTGCTGATAAAGCGCCCATCCGACGCCCTGCACGATTCCGTGAAAGGGATGGTTAGGGTAGCTGAGCAGGTAAATCCGCGCGGTCATTCCGGGCCGGATATGATCGAGAAAATTCTCGCGGAAATTAGCGACCACGTACCACACCCGGTTGTCGATCAGGTTCAGCACGTCCTTGCCCTCGTTGGCGTACTGACCCACCGCGATATTGAGATTGGTCACGTAGCCGTCGAACGGGGCGCGCACGTGGCAGTATTCGATATTGAGCCGCGCGTCGGTTACTTCGGCTTGCGCCTGCTTGCGGCGCGCGTTGATATCGCCATACTGGCCCAGCTCGTTTCGCGCCTGGCGCACAGTCGAGCGCGCGTTTTCCACCGCGGCGTCGGCCGCGCGCATCTTGCTGCGCGCATCGAAGACGTCATTGGCGGTGACGTAATGTTTGGCCAGCAGCGGCTCGATTCGATGCAGGTATTGGCGCGCGTAAGCCAAGTCGGCCTCGCGGCGCTTCTGTTCGGCCTGCGCGGCGGCGATTGCGGCGCTCAGGCCCTGGATCCGCAGGTCGGTCAACTGCAGTTTGGCGACCAGCGCGTCGAGCGCCGCCTGGTAGGGGCGCGGATCAACGACGAACAGCAGCTCGTCCTTGCGCACATGCTGATTATCGACGATCGGCAGCTTGACGATCGGTCCGCTCACGTGCGGCGCCACGCCGATCAGGTTGGCGCGCACGTATGCGTCGTCGGTGCGCGGATAGATGTAATACAGGCGCGTGACGAACAGCGCGGCGGCGGCAGCGGCAGCGATTATACCGACGCTCAGGAGGCGCCCGATGGTCTTGAGCAGCGGATTATCCGCGCCCGCGTCGTCTTCAGGAGCCACAGTCAGGCCTTTATACCCGGTTGAAGAAGATCATCCAGAAAACGCATCCGAGCAGCACCGCGAGGCTCGCGTAAACCGCCGGCAGCGGCCACAGGTAGCGCTCGAGACCGATCGCGACGAACACCGGGCGCAGGAGCGCGGCCAAGACCGCGCCGGCGATCGCGGCCACCAGCCAGCTCGGGAAGTTCGCCCCCGCGATATTGACGATCGGGTCGCATCCCGCCGCCGTGAACGTCGCCGACGCGGCGGCGCCCGCCCGCGGCAGTATCCATCGCACGTTTCGATTCATGCCGTGGAGATTCTACGCGCCCGCTGGTCCGCACGCATCATCGCCAGGGCAGCGAAATGGTTTTCGAGCGGCGCGATTTTGCCGCGCTTGCGGGTTACTCTGATGCGGACCGCGGCCGGGATGAGCCAGCTGGCGGATTTGAAATATCCACTTTCGGGGGCTTTATGAAGTTGGCAACGATCCGGAATTATCCGACTCCCGCTGACGGGCATCGACGCCGCAAGTTTTCCTGCCCGCGCGTTTCGATCGGCGCGGCGGCCTTGATACTGGCTGCGTTTGCCGCGGGATGCGCCCGCTACACGGAACGTCCGGAGATCGCGCCGGACCTATATTCGCCGGTTGCGGCCGATCAGCCATGGAAGCCGACGGCGCCCACCGCGCCGCAATATCGCCTCGCGGCGGTGACCCAGGAGATCACGCGATCGGCGCACGGGCTGCGTCCGGCGGCAGGCGCGGCACGCTACGATCTGCCGCGGCTTATCGATCTGGCGCTGCGGCTCAATCCGCGCACCCGCCAAGCGTGGCAATCGGCCCGCGCCGCGGCCGCCGCGTACGCAATCGCGCAGGCGCCCTACTATCCACACGCGAGCTTCGAGGCCGACGGCGGCTACAACAGGCTCTTGTTCCAGGTCGCGCCCGGGCCGGCGGTGATCAAGCAATGGTCCGCGTCGCCGATGGCCGAGCTGACCTACACGCTGCTCGACTTCGGACGGCGCGGCGCGGACTCGGAGCTGGCGCGCCAGCAGCTCGCCGCCGCCAATTTCGGCTTCAACCGGACCATGCAGACGGTGGTATTCGCCGTGCAGCGTTCCTACTACGCGGTCGCGGCGGCGCAGGCCGCGGTGCAAGCGGCGGCTGAGAACCTTAAGCTGGCGAGCACCGACCTGGCGGCGGTTGCGCGCCGCGTCGATTTGGGGCTTGCCACCGAGCCCGCGCTGTTGCTCGCGCGCGAGCGCAAGGCGCAGGCCGATTTCGAGCTCGAGAGCGCGCGCACGCTGGTCAACGATGCGCGCGCCGCGCTCGCGGTCGCGGTGGGAGTCGCGGCCGATGAGCCGCTGGAAATCCAGCCGCTCGAAAATCAGCCGGTGCCGAAGACACTGGGCAAGGAAGTCGAGCAGTTGATCGGCGCGGCGCTTCATCAGCGCCCCGACCTCGAAGCAGAAGCGGCGAAGTATCAGGCCAGCGTGGCGGCCGAGAAGCGCTCGCGCGCGCGATGGTATCCGGTTGTCGCAGCCGGCGCGGACTATGGCGAGCAGGCGTGGTGGTACAATTTTGCGGACGCGAACGTGATCAAGAGCGCATCGCCGCAGTACGCGGCCCTGCTGACTCTGCGCTGGGACATCTTCACCGGGTTCAGCCGTGTGAACGACGACCGCCGCACCGAGGCGGAACGCGCGGCCGAGCGCGAGAGCGTCAAGTCGCTCGAGCTCGAGACCATCGCCGAGGTCTGGCGTTCCTATTACGATTTTCAGACCGCGGCGAAGAAGTATCAGTTCGCGCAAGCGCTACTCGCCGCCGCGCAGGAATCATACAACGACAACCTTGAGACCTATCGGCAGGGACTCAGTACAATCGTCGAGCTGCTCACCGCCGACACGGCGCTGGCCAACGCCCGCTTCACGATGATCCAGTCCACGGCGGATCTGCTGACGGCATCGGCGACCGTGGCCTACGCCGTGGGCGCGGTGGATATGCCGCGGCGGTGAGGGATTCGCGCCGGTTGCAGGCACTCGGCGCTTCTGGGATTGAATGGTCGTTATGAAGGGGGATTCGCTGGGACGGAAACTGCGGGAGGTGCTCACCGCCGCGAGCGGGGCGCTCCTCGCAGCGGTGGTCGCGTTGCTGACCCTGATGGCCGGGCTGTTCGGAACTCTATACACGGGGCAGATACAGTCAGAGTTTCCTTTTTCGCGCCTGCGGCTCCCCGTACCTTGGCAGGCGGCGGTGTTTTGGGCGACCGCGCTCGTGTCCGCCTTCCTCTTTTTCCTCGGACAGTTTGTCGCCGGACAGCGACGCGACCACGCCACTCGCGATTTATACGGCAAGGCCGACGAGCTTGCGAATCTGATTCGGACGGTTCCGCCCCCGGATTTTCTTTACGTGTTCGGAAGCATTTACAGCGATCGCTTTGCTGTCTTGAGCGAGGTTCTGCCGGCCGCCAGCCCTAAGGAGGCCATCCAGAAAGCGATCCGGATCGTCTGCGCGGGAATCGGAACCCTCGCGCAGAAATTTGATCGACAACCACCCAATACCCTCTACGCGGTCAACATCATGCGGTTTCGCGCGGTGGGGGGGCTCACCGAGGCCGAGGCCGCAGGCGTACAGCGTAGATTGAAATTTTGCGATCCGGCGACCGATCTCAGGCAGCTCGAAGGGATATTGGATCTTGACTGCGAACTCTCGACCAGCACTCGCGTGGCTCCTGACAAACCAGATCCGACGCTAGTTCCGATGGCTTTGCCGGTGCCGCGGATCTGGCGGACGGCGGACAGTCTTCGATGGCGGGTGCTCCCGGCGCGCCTTTTGCCTTCATCCGTAACGCGCTCGACGGGTATAGCGATACCAACACCCTCGGCGAGTGGTGTAAGAATCAAGGCGATTTTTCTGGAGACATCATCGCGGAGCTGGAAGCGTATTTCGCCACGCGTTCGGCCACGGTTCGAAGTTTCGTCTCGCTTCCGGTCTCTCGGTTTGAAAATCGCGAGCTAAAGCTGGGGGTGCTGAACATTCACTCCGACCGTGCCGGAATGCTCAATGCGAGACAATTGAGTGAACAGTTCGCGCCGCTAATCATCCCGTTTCAGGCGATTTTGGTTCAACTACTCGATCTTCTCGACAGAGCGGCTACCAGTGATGCCACGAATGCCCCGTCGGAGCCTGTGCAGAACCTCGCAAAGTTGCTAAAGTAAAACCTGAGTTCGATCCGGTGACAGCCATGAGAAATAAACCGAATGTCTCAACGCTTGCGCTCGAAAAGCGCCTCGAAATGATCGGCCAGAAGATCGAGCGGTTGCGCACTGGACAGGATCCGTTCGACGTCGCGGTCTATGAGCGCAAGGGCGAACACTTCTCGGTCGTGTTCGAGCCCTCCGCTGCCACGAAAAACCCCACGGAATAGTCCCCGTCTCTCGCATCCCACGGGTCGGCCGTTGCGCCGGGTGGTGAGTCTCCGGGCGCGCACGGCACACCGTTGGTCCGTGCCGCTACTCGAGCTTCACCAGCAGGCCCTTGTTGCGGGCGGAGGCGAAGATCCAGTTGAAGAAAAGGATCGCCGCGGCGAAGTAGCTCGCGTTCAGGCCGATGCCCCACCAGAAGTGGACGCGCGAGAATCCTCCGCCGGCCAGAATTTGGCGCATCCCTTCGAACGCATGCGTAGTCGGCAGCATCCAGGCGACCGCGCGCAGAATGCTGGGCAGCGATTTGATCGGGTAGAATACGCAGGAGACTGGCTGCAACGGCCCGGCGAAGCTCCACGCCAGCGTCTGGATTCGCGTGGTGTAACGCACGATCAGCCCGGACATGATGATCCCGATCGCGAAGGCGAACAGAATCAGGTTCAGCATGAAGGGTAGAAACGCGCCGAGCAGCGGCATGATATTGAACTTGTACGCCACGACCGCAATCGCGCTGGCGCATGCAAAGCCGACCGCCACCTTCACCAGGTTCACACAGATGAGTCCCGTGATGTACTCCCATACGCCCAGCGGTGACGAGAACAGGTTGATCATGTTGCGCGCCCATAGCTCGTCGAGAAAACCGACCGTCATGTCGCGCTGGAAGGCGAAGAAAATCCCCCACAGGATCACCGCGCCGAGCAGAAAGCTGATCAAATCCGGGCGCAGATGATTGCCCTGGCGCAGGTAGATCGTGAAAAATCCCCACAGGATGATGTCCAGCACCGGCCAGTAAACCATGTCCATGAAGCGATCCACGTTGCGCCGCGCTTCGTAGCAGTGGCGAACGATTACCGCCGTTACACGATGTAGTTTCATGCGCTAATCCTTTCCCGCACCACGCGCAGGAAGACTTCTTCGAGCGCGGGCTCGTCCCGCTCTTCCTTGAGAATCGCGTGCGTGATTTCGATCGGAGTGCCCTGCGCGATCACGCGGCCGTGATTGAGAAACACGATCCTTGAGCACATCTGCTCGACCTCGGCCATGTTGTGCGAGGTGTACAGGATGGTGGTGCCGTTCTCGCGCTGTACGCGCATCATCAGTTCCTTCACCTGCCACGCGATTTCCGGGTCCAGGTACGCGGTCGGCTCATCGAGCAACAGCAGCCGCGGATCGTTGAGCATCGCCTTGGCCAGCCCCACGCGCGTGTTTTCGCCCGACGACAACCGCACGACGGGTTTATCGCGCAGGTCGGCGATCCCGAACATCTCGAGCAGCTCGTCAATCTTTTCGCGCCGGCGCGGCACGTTGTATAGCCGCGCGAACACCAGCAGGTTTTCGAGCACCGTCAGCCGGTACGGAAACGCCACGTATGGCGAGGTGAAGTTGATCGCCTGCAGAATTTCCTCGCGATGCGTCTGGATATCGTGGCCGAAAATCCGCACCTCGCCCGCGCTGGGCGTAATCAGGCCCAGAATCATGTGGATCGTCGTGGTCTTGCCCGCGCCGTTAGGCCCCAGCATCCCGATAATCTCGCCGGGCTCGATCCCAAAGCTCACGCCGTCCACCGCGGTGAAACTTCCGAAGCGCTTGGTCAGATTGTTTACTTCCACGAGCATATTTTTCGTCCCCTGTCTGTCATCGAGTGAGGGATTGACGGCCACGAACAGAAAAAGGCGGCCCTGGATGCGCGCTGCACCCGGGGTCGCCTTTCAATTCCGGTTTCTGATGCTACCTAATGGACAGGAAGCGGAAGGAACACGCACCCACGGGCCGATACCGTCTTATTTCGTTCGATGGCCAACATGAGTGTTTGCGCGAGCGCCTCCAGAGAATCCGCCAGAGTTATAAACTCTAGCATATGCGCCTATCGCTGGCTATCCTCGAAGCAATCGAAACATTCGAAACATTGCGCACCGCCCGCCGCGCGGACCGCATAGCGAGCCGTCGCGCCATAGCCATGATGAAAACTGATTTCCGCGGACTTCCAGTCACCACCGGCTCTGACGATGCCGTCGCCGCGATCGATCGTTACGCCGATGCCGCTATCGCGCTGAAGCCCGGGATGGATGCAATCGTCGCCGCTGCTGGCGCGCATCGCGACTGTGCGATGGTGCAGGCGTGCGCGGCCTCGTTGTTCGCGCTCTCGCAATCAACCGCGCAGTCGCGCCACGCGCTGCCCTATCTGGCGCGGGCGCGCGAGCGGATTGATGATTTGACCGAGCGCGAACGGATTTTTATCGACGCCGCGGGCGCCGGATGCGAGGGCGACTTCACGCGCGCGCTCGAATTGTACGAACAGATCGCGGCACGATGGCCGCGCGACCTGCTGGCGGCGAAAATCGCGGAATTTCATTTCTTTGAAACCGGCCTTGCGGATCGACAGCTCCGCTTTATGGAGCGGATCGCACCCGCCAACCCTGATTCGCCGCAAGCGCAAGCGATGCTCGCCTTCGCGCTCGAGCTCAACGCGATGCGCTCGCGGGCTGAAGAGGTCGCGCGCGCAGCGCTCGAACAGGATCCCCTCACGATGTGGGCGCAGCATTGCCTGGCCCACGTATGGGCCGGCGACGCGAGGATCGCCGAAGGTATCGAGGCGATGCAGCGCTACGCGCCAACCTGGCGGCGCTTCGGGCAGTACATCCAGTCGCACAACACCTTCCATCTGGCCACGTTCTATCGCGCCGAGCTGGATTTCGCGCGCGTGCTCGACGCGTATCGCCGGCGGGTCTGGGGTTTTCAGCCCGACGCGGTTGTCGAGCACACTGACGCGATCCTGCTGCTGTGGTACATCGAGCTGGCCGGCGGCGAGGTGGGGCCGCGCTGGCGCGAAATTGCGCCGCATGTGCGCGCCAAAGCCCACGAGCAGGTTTTTCCGTTCCTGACCTCGATCTATCTGTTCGCGCTCGAGCGCGCCGGCGAGTCGGCCGAGGTCGATCGCGCGCTCGACGAAACGCGCCGCCATGCCGAGCGCCAGAGCGGAAACGCCGCCCGGGTGTGGGGACAAGTCGGTCTTGCCCAGGCGCGTGGATGCGTCGCGTATGCGCGCGGCGAATACGACCGCGCGGCGGCGCTCCTTGCGCCGATTCTGCCTGAGATCGCGATCGGCGGCGGCAGCGACGAGCAACGCGGCGTCTTTCTCGAATCGCGCTTGATGAGCCTGATCAAGGCGGGGCGCAAAGACGAAGCCAGCCAGGCGCTAGCGGCCTATATCGGCGCGCGGCCGGTCACCAAACTCGATCGGCGATGGCTTGAGATGGCCGCCGTCTGACGGCGTATCCGCTTTGCGCAGTCCAAAAATCGCAATCGTTCGCAGGTCCGTCGTGACGGCCATAATCTGCGCCACGATTGCGGGTTTCGCGCACGCCGCGCCAACGCCCGTGGCTCTGCGCGATCCTGCGCTGGCCGCCGCCGAACGTCTTGAGCATCTGGCGACCGAACGTTTTGGCGCCTTGAGCGCGGCCGAACGGATGACGGTGCGCGCCGCGCCCGAGCGCGAACTAAAATGGCTCGGTCCGGCGCCCGGCCCCGGCGCCGCCGGCAACGACGTGACGCAGGCCGAAAAATGGGGACCCGAGCGCACCGTTCGCGCCGCGATCTTGCGCTGGCTGTACCGCGACCCGCAGGCTTATGCGCTGATGGATCAGAGCGGGCTTGGAATCGCCGCCGCCCGAATCTCGGGGCTCCTGGATCTTTCATTCCTTACGATCGGCAAACCGATCACGATCTTCCAATGCTATATTCCCGGCGGGATCGACGCGTCGAATTCCAAGCTGCGGACGCTTGATTTGCGCGCCAGCCGCACCGGCGCGGTCAGCGTCGATATGGCGACGATCGAGGGCGACCTCGAGATGCAGTTTGGGCGCTACGCGTCGGTCAGCCTGTTCCGCGCCAAAATCGGCGGCAGCCTCGATCTCTCGGGTGCGCGCGTGATCGGCGCGGGCGCGGACTCGATCTCCGCGCAAGAGGCGCGTATCGGCGGCGACGCGGAATTCGATCAAGGGTTCATCACCGATGGGGTCGTTGATTTCAGGCTGGCGCGAATCGGCCAATCGCTGAGCTTCAAAGGCGCGCAATTCCTGGGCGGTGGCGCCAATGGCCTCGACGCCGGGCGCGCGCAGATCGCGGGATCGCTTTACTGGGACGGCATCACGCATACTCCGGGCACGATTCTCGACCTCGCCGGTACCACCGCGCAGGCGCTGTACGACGACCGAAAGAGCTGGCCCGCGGCCGGGAATTTGAATGTCGATGGGTTCGCTTACAACGCGATAATCGGTGGTCCCGCGACCGCCGGCGAGCGTCTGCGCTGGCTCGCGCTGCAAGCTCCCGGCTACCGCCCGCGCCCCTACCGGCAGCTCGCCAAGGTGCTGCGCGAAGATGGCCGCGACGACGGCGCGATCGAGGTGCTGATCGCCCAGCACGTGGCGCAGCGCCGCTTGGGGCATCAGGATGCGGACGAGCGCGCGTGGAATCTGCTGCTCGAGGCGACCATCGGCTACGGGTACCGGCCGCTGCGCGCGCTATGGTGGATCGGCGGATTCGTGATTCTGGGCGCGATTCTGTTTGGCGCCGGCTACCGATACCAGGTGATCACACCGACCAAGCAGGCGGCCTACCGGACTTTCGCCGAGACCGGCGATACGCCGCCGCATTATCCGCCGTTCAGCGCCTTGGTCTACTCGCTCGAAAATTTTTTGCCGCTGGTGGACCTTCATCAAGGCGATTTCTGGTGCCCCAACCCGCGTCATCGTACGCGCCACCGCTCGCGTGATTCGCAGCCATCAAAATCGGGAGCAATCAACCTTCCTGCGATGCTGCTGCGATGGTACCTGTGGCTGCATATCCTGGCCGGATGGATCCTGACGCCCCTTTTGTTCGCCGGCCTGTCGGGATTGATTCGTCCCGGCTGATTAGACTTTAAGGCTTCGTCTGCGGCCGACTGCTCCGCCGACCACAAGCCCCACCGCCGCGCCGATTGCCATCCAGATTCCAGGATTATGGAGGGTGAAACCGATCGCAGCGCCAATCGCGGCTCCGATAGCTATGCCCGAGCAAATCGAAAAACTTTGCTTCATACCCCCACGATATCAGGCGATCCGGATCAATCAATCCAGATAAATTCAGACGCCGTCGTCGCGCGTGAACTCCGACGCCATCGCCATGAAGCGCTCGTGGCCCACCGCGATAAAGACGCCTTCGGCCTCGGCCGTGAGCCGCCCTTCGCAGGAGACCGTGCCGCGGGTGAAAATCTTGCGGCCCTCGACCCTGTCCACCCGCGCGTCGAACACCAATTCCTTGAGCAGCGGAGTCGGGCGCCGATAGCGCACCGTGAGCGTTCCGGTCATGCCGGGATTCCCGGTCAGCGACTGCGCCATCCCGAGCACCTCGTCAAACGCCGCGGCGATACACCCGCCGTGGACGTGGCCCGGAGGACCCTCGTATGCGACGCCGAAGGTGGCGCGTCCCTCGACGCGATCGCCGGCGACGACCAGGCGAATTGGCGGCGCGAGCGGATTGGCCATCCCGATCAGCGGACTATGATCGAAAAAGACGTGGGTATCTCCGGCATTGGCGACTTCCGCAAAGCCTTCATAGACGCGTGAGGTGGGATACTTGGACAGCCGCTCGGCGTATTTTTCCAGCGCGTCGGCCGCCGCTCGAAGATCCTCTTCGGGCGCCGCGACCTGCACCAGATGGTCGATCACGCGGCGCATCGCGCCGGCGATCCGATGCGCCTGTGCGCGCCGCCCGGTTGCTGGAACCTGTGACTGGGACCATTCCGTTTCGAAGTTATAGGGCTTTTCATTCATTGATGACGCCATCGGTTGCGGATGTCAGAATCGTATATGCGCATGCTTTGCGGGTCTATCCGCGCTGCGCCCGTACGCTATGCTGCTCCAGATGAATCGACCGATCATGCGTGTCACGGCCGCGGCTGGATTGATTCTTGCGCTGGCGGCGCGCGGCGCGTTTGCGCAAACGATGATGCAGGTGCAGCCTCCCGGCGTCGGGCAGATCGCGCCGCAGCTCACGCCGCATCCGCGCGCCACTTCCGCGCCGATGCGCCCCGCGCAGGGCGACATGCTCCAGATCGCGCCCGCGGCGACTCCCGCCGCGGCGCCCGCACCGCCGCCCGCACTGCCAACAGTCGCGCCGCCGCCCGCGCTACCGCCTGCGATGATGACCCAATCGGCGCCGGTGCTGCCGGCGGTGTTTCGCGGATGCTGGCAAGGGCAGGTGGATCTGCTCGACACGCTCGAGCGGCTGCCCGGCGCGCATAAGGTCGGTTACTGGACCCCGAAAACCTACCGCCTTTGCTACAAGCGGATCGGCGACGGCCCTTTCAAACTGACCTTCAGCCAGACTGGAATCGCGCCCACCGACAAGATCATCCACGCCCGCGGCCGGGTTGATACGCTGGCGACCGACGGTCGGGTTTACGCGCGGCTGCGCTCGCAGCTTGGCTTCGACGAGTTTCGCGTCAAGCCGGGCGGAAACGGCGCGACCTTTCACGTCGATGAAACCACGCTTCTCGATTGCAAGATCGAAAACGGCGCGATGGCGGTCGCCGCCAGCGTACACGGCACGCGCGACGGAGCGCCGTGGTTCCGCGCCCGATGGCGCGCTCTGTTCCGCCCGGTCCCGCAATAGCGGAGCGCTCAGCGCGCGGCGCTATCCGGCATCCACGATCGTGATTCGCCGCCAGGCAATAAGCCACACCGTGAGCATCAGCGTGCCGATTCCGACCGATAGCGGATAGGCGATCGTCGGCGCGGTCATCACCATCGGCAATAGCGCGATCGCGAGCGCGGGCGGGATGTGCAGATCGAAGACGCGCAGCACCGCGATGCCCCATGCCATCGCGAGCGCCGCCGCGGGCGCGCCCACGCCGAAAAATCGCACACACACCAGGCCCCCCGCCGCGGTCAGAAAGCAGGCGATTGGCAATGACAGCGGGCGCCGCGCCCACGGGCAGATATCCGGATGCCCGAGCATCTCGTAGCCGATCACCACCAGCGGCGGAAACAGGATGAATCGCAGGCCGGTCACGGTCGCCACTATCGTCGCGAGCGCCACGAAGATCATCAGCGCACCGATCCATCCGTAGCCCGCCGGTGAGGCCTCGAGCGCGTCCGCGGACAGGTTGTCGTCGCGCGCGCTTTCCGATGGCGCTTCGGCTCCGCTCCCGCCCAAACTTTTCCAGCCCACCGACAGCGCCGCCAACAATACCGTGCCGAACAGCACGCCGGGCGGGTACCACCAGCTTTTTACTCCCAGCACCAGCGGCAGCAGTCCCGCCGAAATCGCCGGTGCGATCGGCGAGCGGATCGCGAAGATCACAATCAATGCGCCGCCCACCGTAAGCATCACGGAAAGGAAACCATAGGGCATCGCACGGGTGACGAATATTCCGATGATCGCGGTCAGCGCCGGGGTCGCCATCAACGCGATTGGCGCGCGCGCCCAGCGTCCGTTGGGGCGGGTGAGAACGTCGTGCGACAGCGCGCCGAGCTCCGGAAACATCACGTAAAACGCGCCGGTCGCGGTCGCCACCTCGGCCACCAGCGCGATGTAAATCAGCGCGGCCAGCTCCGCGCCGAGCCGCGAGCGCGGTCCGCGCACGCGTTCGCGCGCAATCATGGCGGCGGTGCTCACGCCAGGAACCGATCCAGCGTATCGACCAGCTCTTTGATTTTCGCCGGCGCGCCGCGGCGCATGATCGCGTCGCTCACGCAGCTTTCGAGATGATCGCGGACTATCATCAGCGCGAGCCGGTCGAGCGCGCGGCGGACGGCCGAGACCTGCTGCAGCACGTCGATACAGTAGGCGTTCGCGCCGATCATGCGCTTGATGCCGCGCAACTGGCCCTCGGCGCGCTCAAGCCGCGCGGTCAGCTCGCGCACCAGCGTCGTGGGCCGCGGCTGGGATTTGGTTTTGGCTCGCCGGCCTGGCGGCGCGCTCGATTCGGGCATGGGTGATTTCCCTTTCGTCAGATACTCCCCCAGAGTATCATGGTAGCCGGGAACGCGGCAACTTCCGCTGAGGTTTCGGCAATGGATGACACGCATCACGGGCATCATCACGACGGCGACGCCGCCTCCGCTGCTGCGATCGCGATCGATCCGGTGTGCGGGATGGAAGTCGATAGCGCCGCGACCGATCGCCTGGTCGTGCATGGCGGCGTTTCCTATTATTTCTGCAACGACAAGTGCGTCGCGCTGTTCAAGGCCAACCCGGATAAATTTCTTGCCGACGCAGGCGCCTCCGCCGCGGAGCGCTCGGCCGCGATGGCCGCGGCGGCGCCGGCCGGCTCGCAATACACCTGCCCGATGCATCCCGAGATCATCCGCGCCGCGCCGGGCGCCTGCCCGATTTGCGGGATGGCGCTCGAGCCGGTATCTGCGCTGGCCGGTGTCGAAGAAGCGAACCCCGAACTTGCCTACATGACGATCCGTTTCTGGATCGCGCTCGCGTTGACCGTCCCGATTCTCGCGCTCGGGATGCTGCCCGAGGCGTGGGTCGGGGCCGTCGTTACGATGGCGACCGCGCAGTGGCTGATGCTGGCGCTGGCGACGCCGGTTGTGCTGTGGGCGGGCGCGGTGTTTTTCCAGCGCGGCTACGCTTCGCTGCGGAGCATGAATCTCAACATGTTCACGTTGATTTCGAGCGGAGTCGGCGTGGCGTACGGCTACAGCGTTATCGCCAGCGTTTTTCCGCGATGGTTCCCCGCCGCGATGCGCGACGCGCACGGATTGGTTCCCACCTACTATGAAGCGGCGGCGTCGATCACAGTGCTGGTCCTGCTCGGGCAGGTGCTCGAGCTGGGCGCGCGCGGCCGCGCCAGCGGCGCAATTCGCGCCCTGCTCGATCTGGCGCCGCGGACCGCGCGGCGCGTTTCCAGCGACGGCTCCGAAGCCGACCTGCCACTGGATCAAATCCATCCGGGCGACCGCCTGCGCGTGCGCCCCGGCGAAAAGGTTCCGGTCGATGGAAGCGTGCTCGAGGGTCAAAGCGCGGTGGACGAATCGATGGTGACCGGCGAGCCGATCCCGGTCGAGAAGCATCCCGGCGACCGCGCGATTGGCGCCACCGTGAATGGGACCGGCAGCTTCGTGATGCGCGCTGAGCGGGTCGGCGCCGAAACTCTGCTCGCGCAGATCGTGCAGATGGTCGCGTCGGCGCAGCGCAGCCGCGCTCCTATCCAGCGCCTGGCCGATCGCGTCGCGGCGTACTTCGTACCGATTGTGGCCGCGGTCGCGGTGGTTACCTTCTTCGTATGGCTGGCCGCCGGCTTCGGCCTGGGCCACGCGATCGTGAACTCGGTCGCAGTGCTGATTATCGCCTGCCCATGCGCTCTTGGACTCGCCACTCCCATGGCAATCATGGTGGGGACCGGCCGCGGCGCATCCGAAGGCGTGCTGGTGCGCAACGCCGAAGCGCTCGAAACGCTCGAGCGGGTCGATACGCTCCTGATCGACAAGACCGGCACGCTGACCGAGGGCCATCCGCGAGTTGCTCATCTGATCACTATTGGACCGGACGGAAAAGCCGGCGAAGGCGAAATGCTGCGGCTCGCCGCGAGCCTCGAACGCGCAAGCGAGCATCCGCTTGCCGCCGCGATCGTCGCCGCCGCATCGGAGCGCGGGCTAACGCTCGAAAGCGTCGCGGAATTTCGCGCGATCGCCGGAATGGGCGTTACCGGCACGGTCGCCGGGCGCAGCGTCGCGCTCGGGAACCCTTCGCTGTTCGCGGAGCTCGGGCTCGACGCCGCCGTGCTCGAGGCGCGCGTGGCCGAACTTCGCCGCGACGGTGAGACGGTGATGATGGTCGCGCTCGACGGACGACCCGCTGGCGCGATCGGCGCCGCCGATCCGCTCAAGCCGTCGGCCGCGGATGCCGTACGCGCGCTCCAGCGCGAAGGACTGCGGGTCGTCATGCTGACCGGTGACAATAGCGCGACCGCGGCGGTGGTCGCGTCGAAAGCCGGTGTCGATGAGTTCCGCGCCGAGGTGCTGCCCAACGATAAGGCCGCCGAGGTCAAACGCCTTCAATCCGAAGGGCACGTCGTAGCGATGGCGGGCGACGGCATCAACGACGCGCCGGCGCTCGCACAGGCGCAGGTCGGAATCGCGATGGGGACCGGAACCGATGTCGCGATCGAGAGCGCCGGGGTGACGCTGGTGCGCGGCGATCTGCGCGGGATCGTCAAGGCGCGGCGGCTGTCGCGCGCGACCATGCGCAATATCCGGCAGAATCTGTTTTTCGCGTTCATCTACAATCTGCTCGGCGTGCCGATCGCGGCCGGCGTGCTGTACCCGTTTTTCGGATTGCTGCTGAGCCCGATTATCGCGAGCGCCGCGATGAGCCTGAGTTCAGTATCGGTGATCGGCAACGCGCTGCGGCTGCGCCGCGTCCATCTTTGACCGTGCAGGCGCGCTTGCGGTTTTAGCCGGTCCTACTTTAACCTGACAACGATTACCGCACGCGCGCACCCGCGCGCGGCGCACAAGGAGATCCCGATGGCGGTCGCGCTCGACCCTCAGATGAAACTTTTTCTCGACGCGGCGAACGCCGACGGTCCGATGTTCCTGCGCGCGGAGACCCCCGAGCAGGCCCGCGCCAAGATGATGGCGCTGGTAGCGGCGCGGCCGTCGGACCCACCCGAGATTTACAGCGTCGAGGATCGCGCGGTCGCGGGACCGCACGGCGCGATCCCGATCCGCATCTATACACCGGCCGAGGCGTCCGCTCCGATGGGCATCCTGGTTTTTTTTCATGGCGGTGGATGGGTGCTCGGCAATCTCGAGACGCACGACGTCGTATGCCGCAACCTGTCTGTCGGCGCGGGATGTATCGTGATTGCGGTCGATTACCGGCTGGCGCCCGAGCACAAATTTCCCGCCGCACCGGAGGATTGCTACGTCGCCGCCAAATGGGGCGCCGCCAACGCCGCCGCGCTGGGCGGCGACGAGAGCATTATCGCCGTCGGCGGAGACAGCGCGGGCGGAAATCTGGCGACTGCTGTCGCCTTGATGGCGCGCGAGCGCGGCGGTCCGCGGCTGTGCTTCCAGTTGCTGCTCTATCCCGCGATATCGGCGGCCAACGACACGCCCTCGCAGCGCGAGTTTGCGGCCGATGGCTTCGTTCTTTCGCGCGCGGATATGAAATGGTTCTGGAATCATTATCTTGATAGCCCCGCCGACGCGAAAAATCCTCTGGCTTGTCCCATCTTCGCGCAGAGCCTTGCCAATCTGCCGCCTGCGCTGGTTCTCACCGCCAGCCACGATCCGCTGCGCGACGAGGGCGAGGCCTACGCCGCCGCGATGCGCAAGGCGGGCGTGTCAGTCACGCTCAAGCGCTACGACGGGGTGACGCATGGGTTCGTAAGCTTCGCGGACCTGCTTGACAAGGGCAGGCAGGGACTCAACCAGGCGTGCGCCGTATTGCGCGCGGCGTTCGCGCGCTAGGAACTGCCGCGCTAGTGCGGATCACGGGGACCGAAATGCCATCCAACGTCGCGCGATTCGAACGACTCATGTACCTGTCGCTTGGCATAGGCGTGCTGGTCTCGGCATTGACGTGGACCAGGCTGGTCGCACAGGCGGGCCGGGTCGGCGGCGCGACCTTCGTCTTTTGGGTTCAGGCCATAACGCTCGCGATCATCGTCTGCTTCATTTGGCTGGTCGCGCGGCGGCGCAAAAACTGGGCTCGATGGCTACTGCTGATCATTGGAGTTTTGGGACTTCCGGGATACTTTCGGATGCTCGCGCCCACGCTACATTTCGCTCCGATCGCGGGGATACTGAGCCTTACACAATTGGTACTGCAGGTGATTGCCACCGTGATGATATTTACCGGTAACGCTCGCGACTGGTTCGCGGCGCCCGCGCGGACCTGATACACGGCGCCGACCGCAATTTCCCGCGTGGCCCGGCGCGCACGATGCGTCCGGCCGCGGTGTCGGATATATTGTTGGGCCATGAAGCCGCGCGACGCACACCCCTCGATAAATCTTGGCGGCGCGGTTGCGGGCGTGCCGCGCAGCTCGATCTTCACCGACCTGTATCATCGCGTGCTGATCGCCTCATGGCCCGGACTGCTCGGTTTCATCACGGCCGCATACGTGCTCACCAACCTGTTGTTCGCGCTGGTTTATTGGATCGATGGCGGAGTCGGTGGCACGCGGCCGGGCTCATTCTCCGACGTGTTTTTCTTCAGCGTGCAAACCATGGCGACGATCGGCTACGGACGCATGACGCCGACCACGTTTCTGTCCAACGCGCTGATGTCGGTCGAGGCGCTGTTCGGCCTGGTTGGGCTCGCGATGATGACCGGGCTGGTGTTCGCGAAGTTCTCGCTGCCGACCGCGCGGGTGCGCTTCAGCAATTTCGCGGTTATCTCGCGCCGCGACGGCGTATCGACCCTGATGTTCCGGATGGCCAACCTGCGCGCGAACCGAATCGTTGAGGCGCAAATGCACGTGTCCCTTACGCGGATCGAGAAGACCGCGGAAGGCGAAACGGTGCGGCGCTGGTACGACCTTGCGATGCTGCGCGACCGCAGCGCGCTGTTCGCGCTTAGCTGGACCGCGCAGCATCGCGTGGACGAATCGAGCCCGCTCGCCAATGCGACGCCCGAGTCGCTGACGCGCGAGAATGCGGCGCTGACCGTGTCGATCACCGGGCTGGACGAAACCTTTTCCCAGACCGTGCACGCGCGGCATTACTACGATGCCGCCGCGATCCTGTTCGGCAAACGGCTGGCTGACATCATGACCTTTACCCCCGGCGGCAGCACTGAAGTGGATTACTCGCGCTTCGACGACGTGGTCGATGCGCCGCTTCGCTAGCGCGCGGCGCGCGGCTATTCCTTCACGAGCGGATTTCTGCGCAAAATCGCTGCACCGGCCGCGATGGGGACGCGGCATCTCCGAGGTACCGCATGGCATACGCAAACGCGCGCAGCTTTCTGATCGCTCTGGCGCGATGGTTCGACACCGCGGCAGGCGGCGCCGCGCCCGCCGACGGTCCGCAGGAAGTCGATTGGCTGCGATGTATTCCCTTCGCCGCGATTCACCTGATGTGCCTTGGGGTGATCTGGGTCGGATGGAGTCCGGTCGCTGCCGCGGTCGCTGCCGCCTTCTACTTCATCCGGATGTTCGCGATTACCGGCTTCTACCATCGCTATTTTTCCCATCGCAGCTTCCGAACCTCGCGCGCCGCGCAGTTTGGCTTCGCGCTTTTGGGTGCGACCTGCGTGCAGCGCGGACCGCTATGGTGGGCGTCGCATCATCGGATGCATCATCAGCGCTCCGACGAGCCGGGTGACGTGCATTCGCCGCGCCAGCAGGGCTTTATCTGGAGCCACATGGGATGGATCACGTCGGAGGCCAATTTCGGCACCGATTTGAAAATCGTGCACGACCTGGCTGGGTATCCCGAGCTGCGGTTTCTTGATCGCTTCGATGTGCTGGTGCCGATCATCACGGGCTTTGCGATGTTTGGCTTGGGCGCGATGCTCGAGTATCTGTGGCCGGGACTCCACACCAGCGGCGCGCAGATGCTGATCTGGGGATTCTTCATATCGAGCGTGGCGCTGCTGCACGGCACGTTTACGATCAACTCGCTCGCACATGTATTCGGGCGGCGCCGCTACGAGACCGGCGACGACAGCCGCAACAGCTTCGCGCTGGCGCTGCTGACCCTCGGTGAGGGCTGGCACAACAATCATCATCATTATCCCGCGGCGGTGCGGCAGGGCTTTTTCTGGTGGGAGATCGATATCACTTACTACGCGCTCAGGGCTCTCGCGGCGGTCGGGATAATCTGGGATCTGCGTCCAGTCCCCGAACATGTTCTGTACTCACGCCGGGTCGCGGCGCCGCACCAGGCGGCCGCGGCCGCGCGCCCGGCGCGGCAGGGCGATGCGCTGACGGCGGCTCGCAGGCGGTCGCGCGCGCCGCGCGTCGAGGGCGCCCATGCCCCGATCGCCGAGTCGGCCAAGGCGGTCGCGGTTGGCGAGGCGATCTCGCCCTCGGCGCACGCGGCCAGATCGGACGGCGCGAGTAGCTGATGGCGCCGCCGGACTCGATCGTAGCCGCAGGTGAACGCGCGGCGCGCGCGCGCCGTCCGGCGATATTGGAAGGTCTCGCGCGCAAGATGGTTCTCGCGCGGCTCGAAGCTCTGCACTACGGCCGTTTGACGGTCGAGGATGGGCCCGACCGAATCACGTTCGGAGAAGATATCGAAGACGCCGAGCTGCGCGCCTCGGTCCGCGTGCATGACCGGCGCTTCTATGCGGATCTGGCGCTCGGTGGGAGCCTTGGCGCGGGCGAATCCTATATGGCGGGATGCTGGAGCGCGGACGACCTGACTACACTAATGCGCCTGATGGTGCGCAACCGCGACGTGACCCAGAGCATGGACAGCGGTCTTGCGCGCGCCACCGGCCCAGTGCGCCGGCTGCTGCACTATCTGAATCGCAACACGCGTGCGGGCAGCCGCCGCAATATCGCCGCGCATTACGACCTGGGCAACGATTTTTTCGAACTCGTGCTCGACCGCAACATGATGTACTCGTGCGCGATCTTCGAGCGCGCCGGAGCCACGCTCGAAGAGGCGCAGACGGCCAAGCTCGAGCGCATCTGCCGCAAGCTCGAGCTCAAGCCCACCGATCATGTACTCGAGATCGGCGCCGGCTGGGGCGGATTCGCGATTTACGCGGCGCGTAACTACGGATGCCGCGTCACGACCACCACCATCTCGCGCCAGCAGCACGGCTTCGCGGTCGCCCGCATCGCGGCCGCCGGACTGGCCGGCCAAATCACGGTCCTGCTCAAGGACTACCGCGATCTCGAGGGCCGCTACGACAAGGCCGTTTCGATCGAAATGATCGAGGCGGTCGGGCATCACTTCGTCGATTCCTATTTCCGCAAGTGCGGCGCGCTTCTGAAGCCCGACGGCATGATGCTGCTCCAGGCGATCACGATCGCCGACCAGCACTACGCGCGCGCGATCCGCACGGTCGATTTCATCAAGAAGTACATCTTCCCGGGCAGCTTCCTCCCGTCGGTCACCGCGCTGGCGGATTCGATCACGCGCGCCAGCGATCTGCGCATCTTTCATCTTGAGGATCTGACGCCCAACTATGCCGAGACCCTCAAGCATTGGCGGCGGAACACGTTTGCGAATCTCGACCGGATAAAAGCGCTGGGTTACCCCGGCGAGTTCATTCGGATGTGGGAATACTACCTGTGCTACTGCGAGGGCGGATTTCGCGAGCGCTATATCGGCGACGTGCAGATGCTGCTGGTGGGGCCGCTGGCGCGCCGCGCCCCGTTACTTGCGCGCCTGTGATCGCGCGCGCGGGGCTTGACGCGAGCAATAATCGAATGGTAATAATTATCATCTGAGTGATGGAACTGCAGCTGGTCAATGAGGGCCGCCGCGCCGGCTACGCCGCGCGCAGACTCCGGGAGTTCGCCGCGCGCTGCGCCAGGGCGGGCTTGGCGGTGACGCCACAGCGCTTGGCGATCATCCAGGCGCTCCTCGAATCAGGGGAGCATCCCCGCGCCGACGCAATCTACGCCCAAGTGCGCCGGGTCCATCCGCACATCTCGCTCGCCACCGTGCATCGAACGCTGGAAACCCTGTGCGAGGTCGGAGAGGCGCGCAAGGTCACGATGCTGCACGACAGCGCGCGCTACGACGGCAACCTGACGCCGCACCATCACGTGGTTTGCGTCAAGTGCCGGAGGATTCGCGATATCGAAATCCCGGAGCTGGATAAGGTTCTGGAAGGGCGCTCGGGATTGGGCAAGTTCACGTTGCTCGGCGCGTCGCTCGAGATCCTCGCGCTGTGCGAGCGCTGCAAGGCGCCGCGCGCGCGCGCGGCCAACCGCCGCGGATGAATTCACGATCAAGCTGGAATCCAAGCCGCATTTGTTCACCGATTTATCTGTCAGGAGGCACCAATGAAAAGTCTGAAAGGAACCAAAACCCACCAACATCTCAAAGATGCGTTCGCCGGCGAGAGCCAGGCCAACCGCCGCTATCTCTATTTCGCCAAGGTCGCCGATATCGAAGGGCAGCCCGAAATCGCGGGTCTGTTTCGCGACACCGCCGATGGTGAAACCGGCCATGCACACGGCCATCTCGACTACCTCAAGGCGGTTGGAGATCCGGTCACCGATCAGCCGATCGGCGACTCGATGCTGAATCTCAAGAGCGCGGTTCACGGCGAGACCTACGAGTACACCGACATGTATCCCGGAATGGCGAAGACCGCGCGCGACGAGGGCTTCCCCGAGATCGCCGACTGGTTCGAGACGCTTGCCAAGGCCGAAAAATCGCACGCCGGGCGTTTCGAGAAAGCCGCGAAGACGCTCAGCTAAAAGCGTCGGCCCGGATGCCGCAGCGCCGCCCGTATCCGCATCCGTGCGCCAGGTAAACACGCCCTCTCCCTCCGGGAGAGGGCGGCGCGGCGCGATGCTTGCGCTTTTTTCGCAAGCATCGTGACGCGCGGGTGAGGGTGCTGTGCGCGGATCAGGTGCATCGCGCCGCGCCGCCGGACGCAGTCCCTCTGGAGATCGATCAACCATGTCCAGCCGCATCCAAGCGCAGCCGACCGACGGCCTGTCCTACACGCCGACCGAGCCGAAGTACTGGGATCATTCCGGACTCGATAAGGAAATCGAGCGGGTTTTCGACATCTGTCACGGATGCCGCTTGTGCTTCAACCTGTGTCCGTCGTTCCCGGCGCTGTTCGAGGCCGTCGATCGCAATGACGGCGACGTGCGCGCGATGACCAAGGATGAAAACCAGCGCGTCATCGATCTTTGTTACGGATGCAAACTGTGCGAGGTGAAATGCCCCTACACTGTGCGCGACGGGCATGAGTTTCAGCTCGACTTCCCGCGCCTGATGGTGCGCGCGAAATCGATCCGCGCCAAGGAGCAGGGGATTGGCATTCGCGAGAAGCTGCTCGGCAATCCCGATCTGCTCGGCCGGCTCGGAAGCAAGGCGCCGGGGCTCGCCAACTGGGGATGCCATCAGAAATTCCAGCGCGTGATGATGGAGAAGCTGCTCGGGATTCATTGCGGCAAGCTGCTCCCCGATTTCGCCGCTGAGACTTTCGACAAGTGGCTCGAGCGCAATCCGCTGCCGCCGGCGCCTGCGGAGCGTGGCGCCAAAGTGGCGCTGTTTCCGACCTGCTTCGTCAACTACTACAACCCGGGCCCGGGTATCGCCGCCGTTCAGGTGTTGGCGAAAAACGGATGCGCCGTGAAGTGTCCGAAGCAGAACTGCTGCGGGATGCCGGCGCTCGACGGCGGGGACATAAAATTCGCGCAGGCGCAGGCGCGGTCGAATATCGCCGCGATGCTGCCGCTAGTCCGGCAGGGCTACCAGATCGCCGCGATCAATCCGACCTGCTCGCTGATGATGCGTCAGGAATATCCGTCGATTATCGAAGGCGGCGACGCCAAGGAATTCGCCGCCGCGGTGGTCGATCCGCATCAGGTGCTCTGGCAATTGAAGCAGGCCGAGCGTTTCAACCGCGGATTCCTCAGCACTCCGGTCTCGATCGCTTATCACGTGCCCTGCCATCTGAAGGCGCAGGCAATCGGCTTTCGCTCGCGCGACCTGATGCGCATCATCCCGGCCACGAGCATCGTGACCGTTGACGCGTGTACGGCGCACGACGGCACCTGGGCGATGAAGCGGGAATTTTTCGAGCTCTCGATGCAGGCTGGGGCGAAAGCGTTTTCCGGGATGCGCGATGCGGGGGCCAAAGTGATGGCCACCGATTGTCCGCTGGCGGCGGTGCAGATCGAACAGGCGACGGGAATCCATCCGATGCATCCGATCGAAGTGTTGGAGCGCGCTTACCGCGCCCCCGGCGACGGCGGCTTTCCCGATCGCGTGCCGGCGCCGGCGGAGAAAAGCACATGAAGCCGATCACCTTCGACGAGACTCTGGCGCTGGCGGATTACGATCGCGTGCGCGAGCGCCTGCGCCCGATATTCATGCATGAAAAGGAACGCCGCCGCCTCGAGGTCGGATCGCACTTAAGTTTTCTGTTCGAGAATCCGCAGACCGTCTGGTACCAGGTGCAGGAGATGATTCGCACCGAGCGCATGACCGAGCGCGGCGCAATCCAGCACGAACTGGACACCTATAACGAACTGCTGCCCGGCGCCGCGGCGCTGTCGGCGACCATGTTCATCCAGTATCCGGAGACGGCCGAGCGCGACGGTGCGCTGCGCCGCTTGCTCGGGCTAGAGCGCCATCTGTGGATCGTCATTGGCGATCGGCGCGAACGCGCGATCTTCGACACCCGGCAGATGAACGAAGCGCGGATAAGCTCGGTTCAGTTCGTGCGCTTTCCGGTCGCTGGAATCGCGGCCGAGCAGTTCCTTGAGTTCGCGCGCGCAGGCAAATGCGCGCTCGAGAGCGACCATCCAAGCCTTGCGGCCCGCGCCGTAATTACCGCGCAACTCGCGGTGGCGCTCGCCGAAGACCTGGTCTGAGTTCGTACGCCGCGCAAAATGAAAACCCCCGCGGCGGGTTTCCGCCGCGGGGGTTTGGTTTCTGCCGTAAGGGCGATCGAAACGCGGTGGCGCCCTACTTTGGTTTGGTCGCCTGAGCGACCGACGGCGGAGGCGCCCCCGGAACCACCACCGGGAAGGCGGCGATACCCGCGGGCTGGTTGAGCTTCGTACGGCCTCCGATCAGGATGCTCTCGGGTCGGGCATCACCCGAATCCAGGTTGGAGAACTGCACGACGGAATTGCTGTTCACGTTGGTGACGAACAGCTTGAAAGTCCCGTCGAAGTCCGGATCGGGCTGCGCCGCGATTCCCATCGGAAGGCTCAGCCGGGTGTGCTTGCCTTCGATGTCAGTCGCGCTGGCCGCAACCAGGAAGTCTCCATTCGCCACCTCGCACGTGCCATCCGACGCCGTGACCAAACAGTTCGCGATACTCGCGATATTGAACGTCTTCACGCGGCCGCGCCTGTTGTGGCCACCCAGGATATCCGTGACATAAAGCTGAGTGGGAACGGTGTAGAACACAGACCCGGACGAAGTGACGCTAAGGAAGCCGTTGGTCGCCAGGAAGTTCGGCTCGGTGGCATCGCCCGACGCGAGCGCGGTCGAAATAAATCCGCCCACCGGCGGCTGATCCGCGCCGGTTATGCCCAATGCCGCGGCGAACTCGGGTTCGTAAACCGTTATGAAGCCGCCGAAGCGCTGCGTCGCGAAGATACGCCGCGTCTGCATCGGGGTGACCGTGTTGCCATTACCTATGTTGCAAGTATCGGCAGCGGTGGCGCAATCGGTCGAGGGAGATTCGCTTGTACAGGTGCATTCGTGCACGGTCGCTTCATCGACATAAAGGCCGACCGGGCCGAAATTTAACGTACTGCAACCCTTGATAACCGTATTCGGGACCGCAATGAACTCGCCAACGGGCTCGAAACCTTCGATGCTGCCGATGCTGCAAAGATCGGGCGACGTAGTCAGGCAGGGCGAACTCGAAACGCACAACGGCGGCAGCGTGTTGCTGACGTATGCGTTGGGAGTCGTGGAAGTGATATCCCCGCTGTTATTCAGCGCTGTGTCGAGGTTCGGAATCGGAGTCGCATCGAATGCGACGTCATCGGGGTTGTCGAGCCCGACGATCAACTGCTCGGGCGGGACCGAGCCGTTGGCAGTCGGCGAGAACGACAGCACCAAGTTGTCCGCGCTCGACGCGACGAAGTTGTGAGAGGTGGAGGGATTGATCGCAACCCCGGCGGCGCCCTCCAGGTCCGTGTTGTGCGGTCCCGGCCCCGAGTTGTACACCTCAGGCTTCGCGTGCATCTTTGAGCCGGCGGCAAAGACTGCCACCGAACTACCGAGGAGCGCGCCGCTGTTGGATACCACCACGCTGTCGGCAATCCCCGAGACGCTCAGGTTGGGGGCCGCCACTGGGCTCTTCTGCTGCGCAAATGTGGAACCGGCCGAGGAAAGGGCGAGTGCGCACACCGACATCGCCGCGAACATCGACGGGAACCATCTCCCGAGCCTCGCGCGGCGTCCAGTGACCGGACGCCCAAGTCCAAAGCCGCCCTCATTAATCATGTTCTTGTTCCTTCCCTGAATCATTGTGTGTAACCCCCGCCAAGTCATTCGGTATCGCGCCAGCCGACTCAAACCAACTTTCGATACGCGTCGCATTCAAGAACCCCTCGCAATCCGGTCCAGCAAGAATGCCCTCCCGGGAAATTCATTCTAAGGCCGCCCGCCCCGGATACCCCTATCGGTCGCTTTACGTACACTCTTCGACCGACAAATTCAAGTGCCGGTAAATATTCTTAACCGAGCGCTTCGCGCGGCCCGATGAGTCCGGCGCATTGCGCGCGCGCAAATCGATGGCGCGAATTTATGGGATGAGCCGACGGCGGTCAATTTCCTGGTGCACCGTTTGCGCCATGCTCGAAGCTGCGCGGCGGGGCCGCCCGGACGCCCGGCGCGATATTTCGTGAGGCCGGGGTTTCCGCACTTTGAATTTTTCGTGACATCGGTCTTGACATGCTGCCAATCCAAGTGCTAGCTAAGCCCCGTTCGTAGTTGTAGTGCGGTGCCGGGGGATTGTGCCGATCCCGCGTCCCGCTTTTACATCGGGGTTTGGGGTTTGACGAGCGCGACCAATCAAGAGGGTCCAACCGGGCTTGGGGGTGTATATGCTGAACGGGAATCGAGACAAGGGTCGAGAAGTGCGATGGCGCAGCTTGATCGTAGCCGCGGTTGCCACGCTTGCGACGCTATGGTCGTCGGCGGCGATGGCGACGATTACGCAGGGCGACTTTTCGGTGTTCGGGTTTTTCGAGACCCGCGAGGAAGGGCGCTGGGGTGAAGGCTCGAGCTCAAATAGCGGCACGCCGACCACGGTCAGCAACGCTGTTCCGGGCGTGACGCTGGCGAAGCCCGGCATGGCGGCCACCGAAACGGGCGGCAGCTTCGACTTCAATCACTGGGACTTGGACGAGATGCGCCAGCTTGGCGACATCCGCCCCGATTACCACTTCGTCAAGAACTACAAGTTCCTGGGCCGCTTCGACACGCTGCTCTTGAAAGACGCGGACTTCTTCGCGTTCTATCGGCCGTGGTACGACGCGATGGGAACGCTCAAGCAGATCGGCCGCGCGGAGAGCAATCGCGACTGGACGGCATACAGCCAGCAAGCGATTCAGCAACAGTACGTCCGCAACGACCTGCACGAGTATTATGCGCAGTTGAATTTCACGGATAACTTCTCGGCCCGGGTCGGCAAGCAGGAAGTCATCTGGTCGGAGGCCGACGCGCTGTCAGGCACCGAAATCACCAACTCGGTCGATGGGACGTATCACGGGTTCTACGGCGCGGAAGCTCCCGAAGACCAGCGCAAGAACCTGCAGATGATCAAGCTCAATTATATCCTGCCCGATTTCCTGAAGACCGCGAACAACGAACTCGAAGCGTTCGTGATCCCGGGCGACTACCAGGGCAACGGTACTATCGTTAATACGGCCGACGCCCGCAATCCGTGGGTGGTTCCCGCCGCTTCCGGCAGAGTCGGTTACAATCAGAACGGGCAGCCGTACCGCAATCAGATGTATCCTAGTGACGGCATGTCGCCGATGATCTATTCGGGCGGGCTGTTCTTCGACGAATCAGTGGCGACATATGGCAGCACGCCCTCGAACTCGCTCCAGAACAGCGAATTCGGCGCGCGCCTGTCGAGCTTGCTGCCGATCGGCAACGGCCTCCAGACCAGCTTCATCTATCTCTACGAGGCTCGCAATAACGCGGAAGGTTTTTGCTCCTCATGCACTGGTGCTGAGGCCGGTCCCGGATACACCTCCATTGGTCCGGGCCTATTCATCAACTATGGCCACTACGCGTTCGGCCGACCGCGTCCGGGTGTGCCGAAGGCTGGCACCATCAAGATTTTGCTCTCGGAAGACTTTCGCCGCGACAATTTCTTTGGAATGACCGGCACGTACTATGACAAGGACCTGACCGATATCGTCTATCGCTACGACGTACTGTATGCGCCGAATGTGGGCGTCAACGTGGCGGGCAACGGGACCCAGGCTGCAGGGCCCGGCAGTGCGGCGGCGCTCACTGAGAACGCGCGTTTCATTTTGGCGGGCGACCGTCCGACGTACATTCCATGGATCTCTAAGCAGCACACGTTCCTGACCTTCCAGTACGTCAACACCTGGTATCCGGATCTGCCGAACAACGCGACGCCGAACGTCGGCAACTTCATCGGCAAGGTGCGCCAGGACAACAACTGGTTCTTCCTGGCCGCGACCAACTGGGTGATGAACGGGCAGCTCACGACCACCAACGTGTTCCAGTGGGATATCGACGACAACTGCGGCGCGCTGGCGACCACCAACGTATATCGCTACTCGCGCAACGTCCTGTTCGGAGTAAACTCGACGTGGTTCCTGGGCCGCACGGGGCGTTACACCGACCCGTTCCTGTACAGCAGATCGGTGCGTGAGAATCTGCTCGAGTTCACGGCCTCTTACGAAATCTGATCTTTAACCTGGGCTGAAAAAGGGCGGCTGTGGCGTTTGCCACAGCCGCCTTTGTTTTTGCTATGATCGCCACGTGCTCGGCGATCGCCGTGCGGCGGAATTTCGGGCCGAGATGACCTCCGGAGGAGACGCTTGTCGGACGCTGCCAATTGGTACCTGATTCGCACCAAGACCGGCAAGGAGCGCTGGGTCCGCGATCAACTGAGCCGAGCGGTGCCTGAGGTGTTCCTGCCGATGCTGCGCGCGAAGGTCTCGCGCTGGGGCAGAATGTCTACCGGCTTGGGTCCGCTGTTCCCGTGCTACGTGTTCGCGCGCTTCGATCTCGAAGCGCGCTACTTCGACGTAAAGTACATGACCGGGGTGCGCGGGATCGTATCCGCCGGCAGCGATCCGCTGGTGGTGGCAGAGTCGATCGTCACGGAAATCCGCCGCCGCGGGATCGGCGATATAATCGAGATTCCCGAATCTCCGCTCAACCCCGGCCAGCACGTGACGGTCGTCGATGGGCCGTTTCGCGGCTTCGAGGCCATTTTCGACCACTACCTGTCCGGGGCGGAGCGGGTCGCGATTCTGCTCAATGCGGTCGAATCCACCGCGCTGCGCGTGCTTCTGCCGGCGGCAGCCGTTGCCAAATCCACCTGAGCCGAGACGGGCCGCGGCGATTGCGATGGCCGCGATCATCGCGCTGGCGGCGGCCACGCTCGCCGGATGCGCCGGCGCGAACTCACCCTACGATTTGGCGACTTGGTTCGGCTTCGGCAAGCCCAACCTGACTTCATTTCTGGGCGTGCGCTTCGGCGCGTCGCTCGACCGGGTGCGTGAGGAACTGCCCGACGGCGATTTCGAAACCAGTCCATACGGCGCCGATGCGTGGCGGGTCAGCAATGTCGAGTCGGGCGGGGTGATCTACAGATCCGTGGTCTTCGAGTTCACCAGCAACCTCGGGATGCAGATGGCGATCGCGCAATTCGCTCCTGGAGCGGCCGCCACGGTGCTCGGCCAGCTCAAGCGCGCGCTCGGCGAGCCTGCCGCCCTGCGTTCGGGAGGCGGCGCTGCCTCGGATCCCGATACGCTGATGGCAAGCTGGGAGCTGCCGCACAACGAGCGGGTGACGTTCAACGGCCCCGATCAGCAGGTCGAGATGCTGGGTCCCGCCGGTTCGCCGCTGCGTCATGACGCGGTGCTCCGGCGGGCGCGGAACAACGGAACCGAGTGAGCGGCGGTCCAAGTTGACGCATTGTTGCGGGTTCAAATTTGGCGTCTTGAACCGCGTCAAGATAGCGTATTAAATCCACCATTGCGGATAAGCGACAGCAGAATTCATAGGCGGGCATAACACGGCGAAGGGGCGTTTGCTCACGGGGCATCCGCTGGTAAGTTGCGCCTGATGAATGACAATTAAACATAAATTCGCCAATCAAAGATTGGTAGAGATGGCGGACGCGTTCGCGGTCTAAAATCCGCGACGGAATATTCAGTGTCCCATCAGATAATCTTAAACCTTCTCTGCTGCTCCCTTTTCATAAAATACTGGCTATGATACTCCAAACTTGATTCCCGATGCGCGCGCAGGCGGAGGAGTATCCGCCCTGCTTAAGAGTTCTCCACGAGATCTCGATGAGTTCTCGATGATGCGTACGGTTAACATCATTCCCTCCTTTCGGCCGCGGTTTGCGAGCGCTCTGATTCTTGCCCTCGCGCCGCTGCTCATCCTCATGCTCATGGGTGCGCCGCGCGTGGCGCGCGCGGCGGGACTCGACGGCGGATCGACGCTGTCAGGCTCTGACCAGAGCGGCGGCGGATCCAATTCCGGCTTCGGTTCGGCGCCATCGGATTCAAGCGGATGCTTCAAGCTCGACGACCCCAATGCCGACTCGAAAGCCGCGGCGGGAATTCCGCCGTGCGCTCCGGCGCCGGGCGCCAGTGCGGAAACGCTCGACGGGGGTTCCGCGCCGCTGGGCGCCGCGTCGCCTAGCGCGCTGCCGGGCTTCGGAAATTCCGTCAACAAGCAATCGGTAGCGGAGATGATGCAGAAGCTCGGCATCTCTTCCGACGAAGTCGGCGCGCTCAAGAGCCGGATGTCAACCGGCGGGCTCAGTTCGGACGATATTCAAGAGTTGTGCGTGCATTTCGCCTCCAAGCAACTGGGTCCGGGTGACGTGCCGGGAATCCTGAGCGCGCTTGGCCTGGACTTCACCGATGCGCAGGTCGAGCAGCTCAAGAGCTGCGCCCAGCTTGCGCTTCCATCCGCGGCGCCGCCGCCCGCCGCCAGCGCCTCCGGCAACCAGGTCTCTTCAATCGAGCAAACCTTTAGGGGCCTTGATTCCGGCGCGACGCCGCGGGCTCCTACCGCCCGCAATCTGACGCAATTCGGTTACTCGTTGTTCTCCGCGCAGATGGGCGGGACCAAGGGTTCCGACATACCGCTGGGCAGCAACTACATCATGGGGCCCGGCGATGAGATGCGGGTGCTCATCTGGGGGCGCATCAACAACACGCTGACCCTGACCGTCGGGCGCGACGGCGCGATCCTGGTTCCGCAGATCGGCCCGCTGCAGATCGCCGGGTTGAGCTTCGACCAGGCCAAAAAACTCATCGAGGATCGCGCCGGCCAGATCACCGGCGTGAAGGTCGATGTCACGATGGGGCGGCTGCGCTCGATCCAGGTCTTCGTGGTCGGCGAGGTCGCGAAACCCGGTGCATACTCGGTCAGCGCATTATCGCATGTGGCCAACGCGCTCGATGCGGCGGGCGGGATCACCAAGATCGGCAGCCTGCGCAGAATCGAGCTGCGGCGCGGCAATCAGCTCGCCACCGTCATCGATCTTTACGGGCTGCTGCTTAACGGGCGCATCCCGTACGATGACCAGCTTCAGCCCGGCGACGTGATCTTCGTGCCCGTGATCGGTCCGGTCGCCGGGGTTGCGGGTGATGTCAAGCGCCCCGCGATCTACGAGTTGCCGGGGCAATCCGATTCGATCGAAAATCTGCTCAAGCTGGCGGGCGGAATCAGCGCGTTCGGCTATTCGCAGCGCGTGCAACTCGAACGGGTCGAGAATCACGCGCAGCGGATCGCGCTCGACGTCGACCTGGGCGCGATCCGGTCCGCCCGCTTCGAGGTTCACGACGGCGATCTGATCAAGGTCTACCCGGTGCTGCCCGCCGAGCATGGCATCGTGGTCGTGCGCGGCAACGTCAACCGTCCCGGCAAATACGAATGGCACGCGGGGATGCGGGTCTCCGACCTGATCGCCTCCGCCGAGGGAGTCGCGCCGCACACTTTTTTCAAGTACGCGCTGGTTCGCCGCAAGGAAGGCAAGACGCGGACGGTCCGCCTGGTCCCGGTCGATCTGGGCGGCGCGATCACGGGTCCTGCCGCGGGGACGAACGATATCGCGCTCCAGCAGGAAGACGATCTTACTGTTTATAGCGAATCGCAGATGAAATATCTGCCGACCGTCGAGGTGATGGGCGAGGTGCGCAACCCCGGCTACTACATGCTGAGCCAAGGGATGCACGTGAGCGACCTGCTCTATCTGGCCGGCGGCCTCAAGGACGACGCCTATCGCAAGCGGGCCGAGTTGGCGCGCACCCAGGTCATCAACGGCGCCCATACCAGCCATTCGTTTATCGACGTGGATCTGCGCTCGGCGCTCAGCGGCACGGACGAACATAACCCGGTGCTCGAAGCCAACGACCAACTCTTCGTGCGCAAGGCCACCGATTGGCATATGCCCTGGGTGGTTTACGTCCGCGGCCGGATCGCGCGCCCGGGCCCATATACCGTCCACGAGGGCGAACGAGTCGCTTCGGTGCTCGAGCGCGCGGGCGGCCTGATGCCGGACGCGTATCTCCCCGCCGCGATTCTAATTCGCCAGTCGGTCAAGCAGTTGCAGCAGGCCCGTCTTGATCAGGCGCGTGGCCGCCTGCGTGAGGCGATCGCGCGCGCTCAACTTACTCCGAGCGTGGCCTCGGTTGCCGCGTCGGCTTCCCCCACCAGCCAGCCCAGCGACCAATCCGCGGGCCTTACGATGCTCCAGCAGGTGCTGTCGGAATCCGAAGGACAGCAGGCGCAGGGCCGTCTCGTGATCCATTTGCGCCCGCTCGACGAACTCGCCAGCTCGCCCGACAACATCGTGATGATCGATCAGGACGTGCTGACGATTCCGCGCAGGCCCTCCGACGTGAATGTCTTGGGCGAGGTTTACAGCCCCAACGCCGTGGTCTGGCGCCCCGGTCTTTCGGTGCGCGACTGCCTGAACATGGCGGGCGGACCCACCGAAGGCGCCGACCCGAGCCATATGATGGTCATCAAGGCCGACGGTTCGGTCTGGACCGACGAGGGTATCAAGCAAAGCGCGCGCTCGACGATGTTCCCGCTGCTGCCGGTGATCTCGGGCGGCCTGATGACCTCGAAGGTTGAGCCGGGAGACACGATTTACGTTCCTGAGCAGCTCATCTACACGAGCAAGCTGCAATATGCGGCCACGATAACCGGCATCATCGCGAACTCTCTCACCGGCCTCGCCATCGTCGGAATTATGGGGGCGACGCTTTAGCAGGTTTGCTTGCACGGTCTGGAGCGGATGCTTCAGGCTCTAAATTTCGAGCGCGATCTGAGCGCAACGATCCAGGGAGGAGTGCGTGCGGCACCGGGGCGCAATTGTGCTGACCGCGATTGTGACGGCGGCGGTTTTGGCCGCTGCGCCCGCGCGCGCCGGTTCGATCGGCGCTGGGGCCGGCGTCCGCGCGCAAATCTCGCGTCCCGAGTCCGACCGCCTAATCCGCGTGGTGGCGCGGATGTACGGTCTCGACCCCGGGCTGCTGGCCGCCATCGCCCACGTCGAGTCGGGCGGCAATCCGCAGGCGATTTCGCCCAAAGGCGCCGAGGGCATGATGCAGTTGATGCCGGCCACCGCGCAGCGCTTTGGAATCGCCGACCCATTCGATCCGATCGCGAACGTGCTCGGCGCCGCGCGCTTTATAGCCTTCCTGCGCGGCTATCATCCGCAATCCGGCGGCGGGCCGGCGGCGGGTGCGCTGACGCTGCCTGAGATGCTGGCGGCGTACAATGCCGGCGAAGGCGCGGTCGACAAATATCGCGGAATTCCTCCCTACGCCGAGACCCAGCTCTACGTGCGCCGCGTCCTGATCGCATACCTGCTCGGCGATGATCGCGGCCAGCTCGCGCAAAAGCTGCGTGCCAGCGCGTTGAACCAAAGGCTCCCGGCTGCTGGCGGTCAATCCCAACTTCACGGAAATCGCGCGCCACGCGTGAGGCGGCCCGCTGATTCGCAATCCCACGATAATGCGCTGGCCCGGCTGGGCGCGATTCGGATCGCCCGCGCCGCCGAGCTCGAGCGCGAGCGCAACCCGCTCGTGGCGCCCGCGCCGGGGCAAGGCTCGAGCGCAAAGTGACCACCCGGCGCAAACATCACGCCGCCCTTGCCGCCCTGGCGATCGTGGCGCTCGCCGCTGGTGTTGTAGGGCTGCGGCCACCGCTGGCGCGGGCCTCGACCTACGCGGTTTATATCCCGCTGGATAGCTCGATCTATCGCGAGCTCGACACGCTCAACGGTCTCGGCCTGCTCGACAGCTATATCTCGTACATCAAGCCCATCTCGCGCGTGGAGGCGGCGCGGCTGACGATCGAGGCCGAATCCAATCTCGACGAGCGCTCCGGAAATCCGCTCGCGCATCGCCTGGTCCACGTCCTGCGCGCGCAATTGCGCGAGGAAGTCTCATGGCTCGAAAAGGGCCAGGAGGACAAACTCCCCACGATGGTGCATCCGGTCGAGCGGCTCGAAGCGCAGTACGTGTACTCGAGTGGCGATCGGCGCCAGTTCACGAGCGGCACCGGTTCCGGGCTGAATTTCCGCGAGGGCACTCCGCTGCTGCCCTACAACGACAATCTTGATACCGCACCAGGCAGCAACGAGGTTGCGCGCTGGGCCGGATGGGCGGGACTGGGCGGATTCATCACCGGCTACGGCGAGGGCGCGATCGCGGGTCCGTTGTCGAAGAACCCCAACACCGTCGGACGGGCGCAGTTGCTGACCGGCGCGGCGGTCGTGTCGCTGGGCAATACCGCGATTTCGTTCGGTCAGGAGGAGATGACCTGGGGACTCGGATGGTCGAGCCAGCTCGCGCAGAGCGCCAACGCCAAGCCGTTTCCGGCGCTGCGTGTGCAAAATATCCATCCGCGCCATCTGCCGTGGATTTTCCGCTACCTTGGCCTGATGCGTTATCAGGTGGTGTTCGGCCAGCTCGACGCCGAGCGGGTGTACGCGCGCCCCTGGATCAGCGCGCAGGTGATCAGCTTCAAGCCGCTGCCGTGGTTCGAGTGGGGAATGAATCACGCGATCATGTTCGGCGGTTCCGGCAACGCCAATTACAGCGCGCTGGGATTTTTAGGCCGGACGACCGGATTCGCGACCGGAAGTTCGGCGGTAGCCAATACCAACTCGCGCTTCGGGATGTACGGCAAGTTCTACATCCCGCAACTGCGCAATACCCAGGTCTATTCCGAGATTCTCAGCGAAGATTTCTATGCGCCGCTCGGCCATAACACCTTCCTCAAGATGCCCTTCAAGTCGCCCTCCTACACTTTTGGAGTTTACGCACCGCAATTGACCGCCGACGGCCTGACCGACGTGGGAGCCGAGTACACCTTGCTCGACAGCAACTACTCGACCCACAGCGACAGCCTTTACTGGACCTATCAGAACGCGCTGATGGGCGACGCGCTCGGGCCCGGCGGATGGCACGTCAACGCCAAGCTCGGGCGCTGGTTCGATGACGAGAACAAGCTGACCGCGGAATTCTTTTTCGAACGGCGCTCGGACGCGTCGTTCGTTCCGATCACGTTTGGGATATACAACGAGAGCGGATTTGGCGGCGCCTTTGACATCTTCCATCTGCCGTTCGAGATCGCGCCGCTCGGCGATTCGCTGGGCGAGGTCCAGGCCCGCGCCGCCGCCGAATACGTCGAAAATATCAACTACTCGAACCATAGCTCCGTGCGCACGATGCTGCAGTTGACCTTCGCGCTCACCCCCGCGTGGAACAGCCTTCAATGGAAGTGAACCCGCGCTACCGCCCGGTTCCGCGATGATCCCCGCGCCCCTAAATGGCCATCGCGGTGCTGTTCCCGCCGCCGTCAACGGACGCAACGCAGCCGCCGAGCCGGTGCAGCTCTCCGAAGGACAGTTCGCGATCTTCGAGCTCATGCGCGTCGCGCGGCTGCTCCTAAGGCGCGCGATCCCGATAATCCTCATCACCGTCGCCGTCGCCGGATACGTCGCGATCCGCGACAAGTATTACTCCGTGAAATGGTACCGCGCGCAGGCGCTCATCACGCCGGTCTCGCCCGACGCCACCCTGGCCAGCTCGGTCGGCGAAGGCGCCACGCCCGGAGCCGGCGGAGCCAGCGGATTGGCCGAGATGTTCAACCTAAGCGGTGAGAGCGACAACGTCTCTATCTCGGAGCGCTATATCGCGATCATGTCCAGCTATGCGTTCACGACCGATCTGATCAACTGCTATCACCTGGATCGCAAAATCGTGAAGACCGCCGCCGGCCATGTTCCGAATCTGTCGCCGTGGCAGATGTACCAGGCGATAACCGGCCGCTTCAAGACCGACTACGATTATCGCAGCGGAAATCTCACGCTGTATTTTGTCGATCCGAGTCCCGCCCTGGCCAAGTCGGCCCTCGAAGATTACCTCGCCAGCCTGCGCGACAAGGTCCGCAGCGAGGAAGTGCAGGCCGCGGCCGCCGCGGTCGTCTCGCTGCAAGATGAAATTCGCGATACTTCGGACGCGCTGTTGCAGAATCAGCTCTATGAATTGATGGCGCGCCAGATTCAGCGCGAGAAGATCGCGCAGGTGCAGGCCGACTTCGCATTCAAGGTGATCGAGCCTCCGGTCGTGCCCGACAACTATTTCGCGCCTATGGCGCGGCGCAATGCGACGGTCGCCGGCATGCTCACTTTCATCCTGCTATGCGCCGCTACCCTCGCCTGGGATTTTGTTAGCCGCGCGCGTGCGCAGATCGCCGCCTTCGAGCGCGCGCCCTTTCCGGCCCCGCTGATGGCGGTGCAATCGCCGCCTCCGCTCGACGCCGCCGAGCGCTCCGAATCCGAGCCGCCTCCGCCCAGTCCCGGCGGATGATCCGCGCGCTAAGTCGCGCCCATGCCGGGACGCCCTCGAGTTGAATCTTGAACGCCGCATTAAACTCCGCGAACTCCGCGAACCCCGCGGTCGATCGCGCCACCCGCACCCGCCCGCACGTCATCGAGCCGGTGCGCACGCGTCGAGCCGCGCGCTTTCAAGTCCATATCGCAACTGCGCTCAAGACGCTCGCCAACACGTTCCTGGCCGCCCTACGCCGGATGCTCTGGCCGGGACCGCGTCCGTTGGCGCCCGCGCGCGTATGCATCTACAAAATCGGCAACCTCGGCGATATCGCATGCGCGATTCCCGCCATCCACGCCATCCGGCGCATGTTTCCCGCCGCGCATCTGACGCTGGTCACCTCACCCGGACGCCGCGGGATGCCCGGCGCCGCGGACCTGCTGCGAGGCGTCGGCTGGCTCGATGAAATCCTCGCGTACCATTCCGAGGACATCGCCGGACCGCGCGCGCGGCTGCGATGGGTCGCCGCGATGCGCGCGCGGCGGTTCGACGCATGGATCGAGCTGCCGGCTGTCGATGCGCCGCTGGCGATGCTGGCGCGCAACATGATCGCCGCGCGGATTGCGGGCGCGCGCTGGGGCTTCGGATGGCGCTACGAGCGGATACGCATATTCGCGCGCGCGCAATCGGAGCTGCTCGAGTTTCCCAATGAAACCACGAGGCTCGTGCGTCTGCTCGCCGCCGGCGGCTTCACGGTTCCGGCGCCCGAGAATCCATCGGAAGATTTTCCGCTTGAAATTTCCGCCGCCGAACGCGCCGCCGTCGATCGGATTCTCGCCGCCGAGGGTATCGCCAACACCCCGCTCGCCGCGCTGGCGCCGGGTGCGAAGGCGCCGGCCAATCGATGGCCCGCCGCGCGCTTTATCGAAGTCGGCCGCGAGCTTGCCGCGCGCGGCTTCCGGATCGTCGTGATTGGCAGCGCCCAGGAAGCCGTCCTGTGCGGCGAGATCGCGGCCGCGATTGGCTCGGATGCGCGCAGCTTGGCCGGAAAAACCTCGGTCCGGGAGTCGTGCGAGGTCCTGCGCCGCTGCGCGCTTTTGGTGTGCAACGACTCGGGCGTCCAGCATCTGGCCGCCCCGGCCGGCACGCCCTGCGTTTCGATCTTCTCGTCGCGCGATTTCCGCGGCAAATGGTTTCCCACCGGCGCGCGCAACGTGACGCTGCGCAAATGGGTGCCGTGCCACACCTGCTTTCTCGACCGATGCCCCTACGACAACCGCTGCGTCGCCCTGGTCACCGCCGCCGAGGCCCTCGCCGCCGCCACGGGAATTCTCGATTCGGCGGCTGACTCCCGATGACCTCGCCGTATCGAATCGCATGCCTGGTCTCGCATCCGATCCAGTACCAGGCGCCGATGTTCCGCTATCTGGCGGCGTCGCCCGAAATCGATCTGACGGTGCTGTTCTTAAGCGACCTTTCCGTGCGCGAATATCATGACCCCGGATTCGGCGTCGCGTTCAAATGGGATGTTCCGCTGATCGAAGGATACAGAAGCGAATTTCTGCCCGCGTTCGGCGCAATCGATGAAATCTCGTTCTGGCGCCCGTTCACCCGCCGAATCCGCCGCCGCCTGCGCGAGGGCCGCTTCGACGCGCTATGGGTCCACGGCTATGCGCATCAGGCGATGCTCCGCGCCGTCGCCGCGGCGCGCTCGCTCGGAATCAAGGTGCTGATGCGCGGCGATTCGAATATCGCCGATGGCGCCAGGTCACCAGCCCGCCGCGCACTCAAGGCCCGGATTCTCCCGCGCCTGTTCTCCGCGATCGACGGGTTTCTTGCGGTCGGCACGCGCAACCGCGAGTACTATCTCGCCTATGGAGTTCCCGAGGCGAAAATCTTTTCGATGCCGTATGCGGTCGATAACGAATTTTTCCGCTCGCACGCCGAGGCGGCGCGCCCGCGCCGCGAGCAACTCCGGTGCGAGCTCGGACTGGCGACGGGACGGCCGATCATCCTGTTCGCCTCGAAATTCCAGCCGCGCAAGCGCGCCCGCGACCTTATCGAGGCCTGCGCCGCCATCGGGGCTCCCCCGCATCCTTACCTGCTGATGGTCGGCGACGGCGAGGAGCGCGCGGCTCTGGAAGCCCGCACGCGCGAGCTTGGACTGGGCGGCGCGGTCCGTTTCCTCGGCTTCCGCAACCAGACCGAGCTGCCGCGCCTGTACGACCTGTGCGATGTTTTCGTGCTGCCCTCCAATGCGGAACCGTGGGGATTGATCCTCAATGAAGTCATGAACGCCGCCAAGCCCGTAATCGCCAGCGATGCGGTCGGCGCGGCGCCCGACCTGGTGATCGACGGCGCAAACGGATTCGTTTATCCGGCGGGCGATATCGGCGCGCTCGCGCGAGCGCTCGAACGCGTCACGCGCAGCCCCGAGCACGCCGCCGCGATGGGCGCAAAGAGCCTCGAAATCGTATCGCGCTACAGCTTCGCAGCCGACCGCGCAGGCCTGCTCGCGGCGATCGCCGCGGTGACCGGCCGCGCGGCGGAAAATTGAGATGACTACCAAGCACCCAGCCGTCGCGGCGATAATTCCCGTCTTCAACGGCGCGCGCACGATCGCGCGCGCAATCGACAGCGTGCTCGCGGACGCCGAGGTCAGAGTGTCCGGAGGTAACTCATGCGATCGCTAGTCACGGGCGGCGCGGGCTTCATTGGCTCGCACGTCGCACGTCACTGTCTGGAACTGGGTCACGAAGTCGTCGTCCTCGACGACCTCTCAGGCGGATTCGAGCAGAACGTTCCGCGCGCGGCGCGGCTGATCGAGGGGTCCGTCACTGACCATGCCTTGGTCGAGCGCGTGTTCGCGGAGAGCAAATTTGATTTCGTTTATCACCTTGCGGCCTATGCGGCCGAGGGTCTATCGCACTTCATTCGCCGCTTCAATTACACCAATAATCTGGTTGGCAGCGCGAACCTCATCAACGCCGCTGTGGCGCATTCGGTCCGATGCCTTGTGTTCACGTCTTCGATCGCGGTTTACGGGGCGGCTCAGACGCCGATGGAAGAAGACCAAACGCCGCTCCCAGAGGATCCTTACGGAATCAGCAAGTACGCGGTCGAACTCGATCTTCGCAGCGCGCACGCGATGTTCGGACTCGACTTCATCGTCTTTCGCCCGCATAACGTCTATGGCGAGCACCAAAATATTGGCGACAGGTATCGCAACGTCATCGGGATATTCATGAATCAGGTGATGCGCGGCGAGCCGATGACGATATTTGGCGACGGCACGCAGACCCGAGCTTTCAGCCATATCCACGACGTCGCACCCTTGATTGCCCGCAGCGTCGATATTCCCGAAGCCCGCAACGACGTGTTCAACGTCGGCGCCGATCAGCCCTATACCGTCCGCGCGGTCGCGGAAGCGGTCGCGCGCGTCTTCGGCGTGGAACCGCGCATCGAGTTTCTTCCGGCTCGCCTCGAGGTTGAGCACGCCTTTTCGCAGCACGATAAGGCTCAGCGCGTTTTCGGCCGCCATTCCTGTATCGGCCTCGAGGATGGAATCGAGCGGATGGCCCGATGGGCTCGCAGCCATGGTGCGCGTGAGACACAGCCGTTCACGCGAATCGAGCTCGATCGAAATCTACCGCCAAGCTGGGCACAGTGGACGCGGGCCAAATCCTGAGAGTTGTGAAAGGGAGTTTGAGTTGATTTTATCCCCACAAACCGCGGATATGGCTCGTACAATTCGCACCGTTACCCGACCGAATTGCCCGCTCTGCGGATCCGGCGGCGTGCCTACCTATGCCGATCTTACGGACAGGCTCTTCGCGGCTCCGGGCCGGTGGTCCTTGATGAAATGCGCAAATCGGCGATGCCGTTCCATGTGGTTGAATCCGGCGCCGCTGGCAGAAGATCTCGGGCTTGCTTACGCGGCCTATTTTACCCACCAGCAAGACGATTCTGTGGCGCCAGCGGCCGGCTCCGTCGGCCCGGCTAGCGCGCTGCGCCGCGCCAGCCGATTCGTGCGCGAGAGTTACCTGTGGTCGCGCTTCGGCTACGTTCCACAGGGAGGTGCGACGGCAGCGCATCGCCTCGCAGCCCTCATTGCTTGGGTAATGCCTGCGCGGCGCGAGTTTGTCGAAACCTTGGTGATGAGGCTGCGTGCGATTCCAGGAGGAAGGCTCCTCGACGTCGGATGCGGATCGGGCGACTTCCTTCTTGCCATGAAATCACTTGGTTGGGAGCCGCACGGAGTCGATTTCGATCCCGAGGCGGTTCGGAGTGCCAACCGGCGTGGACTAAACGTCGAATTGGGCAGCTTGGGTGAGCACCGCTACCCGGCCGACAGCTTCGACGCGGTGACGATGATCCATTCGATCGAACACGTACCCGATCCGCTTGCGGTTCTGAGCGAGGCTAGACGCGTGCTCAAATCCGGCGGCCAGTTGTCCATTGCCACTCCCAACATTCGAAGTGTTGGGCACCGGCTTTTCGGCAGCAACTGGGCCCACCTTGACCCGCCCAGGCACCTGATGTTGTTCACACCCGAGGCGCTCTCCGAACTCGCGCGCCAAGCGGGATTTTCGCGTGCTAAGACCGTGGCGAGCACGCATACCTCTGGATGGATCCTTGTCGCCAGTCTCTCGATTCGCCGAACCGGCCGCTTCGCGGCGGGTCGCGCTCAATCGCGGGTGGAGACCATTCTTGCCGGAACCTTTTGCCGCATCGAGCGCGGCTTGAATTGGATAATGCCCGCAGGCGAAGAAATTCTGCTCACCGCGACGAAGTAAGTAGTTAAGCTGAATTAAGATTGATTCGATGGCATTGATCACGACCGTCATTCCAACTTTCAGGCGGCCCGAGTTGTTGCGCCGCGCGATTCTCAGCGTGCTCGCGCAGGACTTCGCCGATTTCGAGGTCGCTGTTTACGACGATTGCTCGGGGGATGATACCGCCGCTGTGGTCGGCGACATCATGCGGCGCGATGCCCGGGTCAAATACTTCCGCCATCCCAACAACGTCGGGATGATGCCGAACTTCGCGTACGCCATGAACCACGTCGAATCCCCTTACTTCAGCATCCTGAGCGACGACGATATTCTTTTACCCGGATTTTTCACCGTCGCGCTGTCTGAATTGGAGCGCGAACCACGCGCTGGGTTTTTCATCGGCAATCAACTGCAGGCGGATTTGGACGGACGAATTATCGGCGAGCCGGTTAAACTCTGGGCGGAAGGCTTCAGTCCGGTCCCATCGATATTCAAGCGCCTGATCCGGCTTCGCTCCTCGCTGACCTGGACCGGAATGGTGTTTCGGACCTCTGTGATACGGCGTTCGGGCGGACTCGATCTGGTGGTCGGCTCGTGCGGCGACGTTGATTTCGAGGTGCGTGCCGCATCGCGGCATAGTGCGATTGTCTCGCATCATCCCTCGGCGGTTTTTTTCATGTATCCCTCTTCCAACTACCGCGAGGATCCATTTCTGACCTGGCTGCACGATATGCCCAGAATTGTTAGCAACATCACGGCGGCTATCGACGAGGGGTTGAAGGCGGGCGAACTCAACCCCAGGCTCACCGCGGAAATGCGCGCCGACCTCCGCAAGGGTTTCCGGGAATGGGTCTTCCGCCAAGCCGTCGGAGCGGCGCTTACCGGGAGGAGCGATTTAGCTAAGAAGGGCGCCGGTTTTGAATTCAGCTATTTCCGCGATCCGGTTCGCGCCGCGATACTAAGATGCCTTGCGGGAGATCGACTGACCGGAAGGGCAGCGCGCGCAGGAATGCGGCTGGCGCTCCGTTCCCGGAATAAGCGCCGTCGGACGGCGATCGAATCAATCGCACCCGACGCCGAGATCATCGATCGCGCGTTGCGCGATATCGCGCAGGGGGCCGAGGCCAATGCCGCTGCGCATACGGTTGCCGCCAGGCGATATGTCTGATGACAGTCTCGATCCGCGGCAACGTCGTCTGGAGCTATGTGAACTTCGTGGTCGGCTTCGCCGCACCGCTGATTTTGATCCCGATTTACGTTCGATGCCTGGGGAGCGAGCTCTACGGCCAATGGCTGGTGATCGTGGGAATTGGCTCCTATTTGGGCATCGTCGGGCTCGGCTCGTGGCAAGCGATCGGCAACCGGATCGCCGAGGCCTCCGCCCGCCGCCAGAGCGCGGAGATTTCGCGGATCGTTTCAACCTCGTTTTGGTTCTACGTTGTCCTGGCCTTCACGGTGATCGCAAGCGCCGCAATACTGACTCCGGCTCTGGCTGCCCGGCTCGCACCGCGTGCAAGCACGCGAGCGACAGCGGCCTGCGCGCTGTTCGTTGCATTCACCGCCGCCGCATATCCGCTGCGGCTGTATGCGACCCTTCTGCGCGGTATCGAGCGCGTCGATCGCGAGCAGGCGATTGCCGCCGTTGCCAATATCGCCCGGGTAGCAGGATTGGCCGCGGTCATGCTCGCGGGACAAAAGCTCGTTGCGATTTCTATCGTGCAAGGCGCGGTGGGACTTGGCGGGGGCATTGCGGCGACCGTCATTGCGCTCCGGCTCTTCCCGCAGGGGCGTCCGCTCTTGAGGCGTTGCTCGTTCTCCGTGGTGCGCGATCTCGCCAAGCCGAGCCTGGGATTCCTGGGACTCTCGATCGGATCGAGCCTCGTTTTTGGCGCGGACAATCTGGTTATCGGTTACGCGCTCGGCGGGTCCGCGGTAACCCGATACGCCGTACCGATGCGGCTTGCGCTGATTGCGACCAGCGTTTTCTCCGTCGGCACGACCGCGCTATGGCCTACGCTAACCGCACGCTTCACGCGCGGCGATCGCGCCACCGTGTCGGACGGGTTCGTTGCGGTTTCCAGACTTTCGGTAATCTACGCGCTTTGCGCGACATCTTTGTTTTTCTTCGCAGGGCCGGCATTCCTCCGATTGTGGGTCGGTCCAACCGTATTTCCGGGCCGTCCCACCTTCGCATGGCAAGCGGCGCTTCTTTTCATGTCCGTGCTGCTGATTCCTGCGGACGCGGTCCTGATGGCGACCACCCACCATTACGGCTATGCCGCGCTTGCCATGGTCGAGGCTGCGCTCAACTTGGCGCTGTCGTTGTGGTGGGTACGCCACTTCGGAACCGCGGGCGTGGTCGCCGCCACGGTCACGGCACGGCTGGTGACCAACGGATGGTATTTGCCGGCGGCGGCGCTTAGAGCTATCGGCATGAGTGGCAGGGAATTTACGCGCGCGATCGCACATCCCGGATGGGGGAGCATCGCGCATGAATCGGCTTGAGCGGATTAACGCCGCGCGCGAGATGCGCGCCTTCGCGAGGCACTACCGCATGCGAGCAGCATGAATCCAGCCTGGAACTCTGAGGACTTGGCGGCGCGCCTCGAGTGCCCCGGATGCGGCGCGCGCCCGGACGGTCCTCTCGTCGCGCATCGTGGCGACCGTCTGCCCCTGCGGGCTTGCGGTGGATGCGGCCTGCTATTTGTCGATCCGGCGCCGAGGCCCTCGGCGCTACTCTCGCGCTACCAGAATGGCTACTTCTCGGGCGCTTCGGATTTCTTCAACGGACAAAATTATTGCGAGGTTCGCGACCGTTCGATCGAGGCCGGTAATGTTACCGGGTACCGCGAGGTCACGGCTAATTTCGAGCTGGGCGGCAAATCCGTGCTCGATATCGGATGCGCCAGCGGTGCTTTGCTCCAGAGCCTCGGCCGCCATGCTCCCCGGCGGCTGGTCGGAATCGATATCGCCGATGAACCGCTCGAGTTCGGACGCACGCGCTACGGACTCGATCTTCGGCGCGCGGCGCTCGAGGATGCGCACTTTGCTCCAGGCGAATTCGATCTGATTTTGATGGTCGATGTAATCGAGCACGTGACTGCGCTCGACGCGTTCCTCCACGAGGCCGCGCGATGTCTTGCGCCGGCCGGTTCGATCTATGTTTCCACCCCTGACGCAGGCGGTCTGAGCGCGGCCGGCGACCGATGGTGCCATCTGCATATCAATTACGAGCATCTGCATTACCTGTCGCGAGAGAGCCTCGGGCATCTTGCCCGCAGCCACGGCCTCGAAGTCGTCAAGTCGTGGTCCGAGGGCTACCCGGTTGCGCCGATGCAATATCGGTTGAATGCTCTGCCGCGGCCACTGAGACTGATGCTCGAACCGCAGGTCGCGATCCGCAATTCCCTGACTCGGTTCCGCTACCGGCACGCCGCAGAACGCGGACAGGGATGCCAACTGAACGCGATCCTGCGGCGCGTGATTCATTGACTATGGCCACATCATCGCCACCGCGAATTAGCGCCGCGCCCGCGCCGGCTATCACTCCCGCCGCGCGCGCGCGCCCGCGCCTGCTCGTCGTGATGTACGCGAATCCCAACTACCACCCGCCGACCGTCAACGGCGTGCGCATGATGAGCGAGCGTTTCGAGGTGCAAATCGTATGCCGCAATGACGCGGGACCGGCGGCGGATTGGGCGCCCGGAGTTACGATCGAGCGGGTCGGCGAGATTATCACCGCGGCTCAGGCTTTCGATGCGCCCGCATGGCGCAAGCTGTCGTGGTATCGAAGATTCGTGCGCCGCCTGGGTTGCGTAATCGCCGAAACCGGACCCGCATTGATTTACGCCTACGATCCGATCGGCTTTGCCGCCTCGATCGCGGCGCTCGGCCCGCGGCGCAAAGATATCCCCGTGGTGTTCCACTGCCACGACACTCCCGCGCTCGGCCGCGTCCGGCTCGCGTCGCTCCAGGACTGGATTTTACGCTATGCGATGCGCCACACGCGCGACGCCGCGTTCACGATCTTTCCGTCGAAATATCGCGCGCCGATCTGGCTCGATAAGGCCCGCGATCCGCGCCCGCCGATGATCATCCCCAACGGCGCCGCGCGCGATTTCTACCCGCCCCGCGAAGACGAAGATTGGAGCGCGTTGGCGCGTCGCCGCTGGGAATCAAAGCGCGTCCTCTACGTGGGTTCGATGGGCGCCGAAAACGGCCAGCCCGACGCGATCCGCGCGCTCGAATTTCTGCCCGCTCCGGTAGCTCTCGACTTGATCGGCTTCAGCACGCCGGAATATCGCATACGGCTCTCGCAGATGGCCGCCGCACTTGCGCTTGCGGGCCGCGTGAGTATCGCCGGATGGGTGCCGAATCCGGAGCGCATCCGGCGCGCCGAGGATGCGGCCGTGGGCTTGGTGCTCTATCACGCCGCGAACCCGAACTGGGAGCATTCGGGGCCGTCGCCCAACAAGTTGTTCGAGTACGCGGCGTGGGGCTTGCCGGTGGTGGTTCCCGATCGCAAGAGCTTCCGCGAGTTCTTCGCCGATGACGAATGGGTCGCGTACGCCAATCCCGAAGACCCCGCGTCGATCGCCCGCGCGATCGAGTTCATCCTCGCCGACCGCGATCGCTATATCGCGATGAGCCTCGCGGCGCGCCGCGCGCACGAAACCAAATACAACTACGAGCAGGTCTTCGCCCCCGTGCTGGAAAGACTGCTTGCGCTCGCCGGTGTGGCGGACGATCCGGCTGCGCGATGCCGAAGGAGTTCGGTTGAACATCAAAATGAATTGGATTGAAGCGGCTGGAATCGCGATCCGCCGGCCACGCACTATCGTCAATCGCGCGCGATTGATGCTCCAATATGGAAAGTTCCGGCGCGTGCGCAACGATTCACTCGCCCGCCTTACCGGCTCCTCATCCGCCGAGGCCGACCGCTTCTGCCGCGAGATCGAAAACGATCGCGAGTTCACCGCCGACGTCCGAGGCCGCTATCGCGAGCACGTAAACTATTTCCCGCTGCCGACTGACTTCATGGTCGCCCCCGACGGCAATACGATGTTCTTCTCATGCGTGGCGCTCTATGCGCTGACCCGGATCATGCGCCCCGAAAAAATCGTCGAGACTGGAGGCACCCCCGGCAAGTCCTCGGCCTTTATCCTGCGCGCGCTCGATCGCAACGCCGCCGGCCATCTATGGACCGTCGATCTCGCCCCGCCGCCCGCGGACGGCCGCGAGCTGAATCCCGCCGAGGGCCACTCCTTCACCCCTGATGGCCTGACCTCGGGATGGGCGATTCCCGGCGCCCTGCTTGAACGCCATACTGTAGTGTCAGGCGACGCGCGCGAGAAACTGCCGCCGCTGCTCCAGTCGCTCGGCTCGATCGACATATTCATCCATGACAGCGACCACTCCTACGACCACATGATGTGGGAATTCGAGACTGCGCTGCCATTTCTGAGGCCGGGCGGCGTGATGTGGAGCGACGATATCCTAGGCCATTCCGCCTGGCCGGACTTCTGCAGCGCGCACGGCCTCGCGCGATGCGATTTCACCAGCCAGGGCGCCGCCCGCAAGCAGTGATGCCGACATCCCCATGACTGACCCGATGATTCGCGTCCTCGGATGGCGCGCGATGTTTATCCAGGGCGATCCGGTTTGGTTCGGGGTTGATAATGCCTGACGATAAATTCGCCAACCAATTCCCCTTGCGGGTTCGATTCGCGAGATGGCTAGGCCATCAACGCTGGATACTCAGGGGGCAAAACCGGCTCTTGTTTATGATCCTAAATCCCGACCGGGGCTATGATCTGCCTTTCGAGGTGGACTTTTTCGGCTTACGCTACCGCGGAAATACCAAGAACTATCTCGACTGGGTCGTGCTGCTTTACGGAGCTCACGCGCCCTCCGAGCTCAGCGTCCTTGATCGCGCGGCCCGTTATCTTCGCCGCCGCGGCCGGCGCGTCGTGTATGTGGATATCGGCGTCAACGTCGGTCATCACCTGCTGCTTATGAGCGGCCTTGCCGATGAGTTGTACGGGTTTGACCCGAACGGGTCCGTCCTGCGGCGTGCCCGTGAAAAGATTGAACTGAACCACATCGCAAACGCCACCTTATTTGAGACCGCGCTCGGCGATCGGGACGAGACCATGGCGTATTTTCCGCCATGCACGGTTAACGAGGGGACCGGCTCCTTTCTCGCGACGCATGGCGGCAACGCGCGCGCCTCCATTCCAATCGAGGTCAGGCAAGCCAGCGAGTTCCTGGCTGAGAAGGGAATCTCCGGCGTTGGGATCTTCAAGATCGATGTAGAGGGCTTTGAGCCTGCCGTCCTTCGCGGCCTCAAGGCGGTTTTCGCGCGCGATCGCCCGTTCGTCTTGCTGGAGCTCTCGGAGCCGGGGCTAAACGAATTGGGCGGCGAGGCCGGGCTTCGTTCGTGCTTCTATGACGGCGCGACGGTATTTGGGGTTACCGGCAGATCTCAATTTGCCCATTCGCTCGCGCGTTTCCGGGCCGAACCCGGTTTCACCGAGTGCGAGGTGCTGATCGTGCCGCCGGAGCATCTTGCCGCCTTCTGGCCTTGCGGCGGGGCCGGCAGAGTCTGAGTGGGTTGCCCGATTGATTGAATCCATGACTGACCCGCTGATTCGCGTCCTCGGGTGGCGCGTTCCAGCGCGGCCGGAACTCCTCCGGCTTGTTTACCCCGCTTGGGTTAACTGAGTCTGACGATGAACATCGAAAAATCGAACACGCCTGACAAAGGAAATATCGGTCTTGCGCTCGACTTGGCCCGCCTCTGGGCAAAGTACGTTCCCCGGGGCAAAGGATGGTTTCCACGTTTGGCCGGGCGTTTTTCCACCGATGGCAATCAGTGGGTACCGACGAAACACGGGGGCAAGCTGGCGGTAACCTCCAGGAGTTTCGACGTATTCGCAAATCTTCTGAACAACGGCGGGTCGTGGGACTACCACGTCTTTCTTGCCTGCGCTCGCTATCTCGGAAAAGACAAGGTCTTCTACGACATCGGGGCGAACGTAGGTTACATGTCGGTCGAAGTCGCGCGATTCTTTAACGATCAGGTTTTTGTGATTGCGGTCGAGCCCCAACCGGATCTCGCGCTCGCGATCGCCCGGTCGGCTGGCCTGAACGCCTTCCGCCGATTGAAAGTGCTCCCAGTCATGCTTGGAAATACGCCAGGTTCGGGCCGTCTCTTCATTGGATCACATCAGATACATGCCTCCGCGGTCGCCCGCGAAAAGCGTTCAAGAGCCTTGGTGTGCCCTGCGGCCACGATCGACGAAATGGTGGCGAGTGGCGAGATTCCGCCACCTGATGTGATCAAGATCGATATCGAGGGCGGCGAGTTGGCGGCGTTTCAGGGCGCGCATAAGACCCTCGCTTCTCATCGCCCAGTGATTGTCTTCGAGAGCGACATCAACAGCGAGCGGTTCGGATACACCCAGGATGACGTCGTCGGGTACCTGCGGAGCATTGCTGAATACGAATTTTATAATCTCTTGAAAGATGGCAGTGAGCTGCCGCTGAGTCCCGCGAACCGAGCGCGGCCGGACCTCGTCGCGGATATTCTTGCCAAACCAGCCTCTGCGAACGGCTGAGCGTGATTTCGATGAAAAAGCGCAGACATGGGCCTGGAGCGATGCGATTTCACCAGCCAAGGCACCGCCCGCAAGCAATGATGCCGGTGCTCCCATGACTGACCCGCTGATTCGCCTCCTCGGATGGCGCGCGATGTTTATCCAGGGCGATCCGATGGTCTATGACCGCCTGCGCTGGCTGCGCCGCCATCTGCGCATCGCCATCGTCGCTGGGAAACGCGCATAGCGATGTCGATTAAGCGAAAACTCAAGAACCGGGCCAAGGAGTTGCTATTCTCAATCCATAAGCTCGGGCTGCGGTGCGGGGCCGTTGTCCTTCCGAATCATTACTATATCGATTTTCCTGACGTTATTCAGCTCGCCAAGAGCAAGGATATTTGGGCCAAGCCCTCGCAGCTCGCGGGGGTTGAGACCGACCTGGATCAGCAGGCCGCGCGGTTGCGTGAGATTTGCGCTCCGTATGCAACCGAGGTTCACGGCAACCCCCATTACTTTAGCGCCCTTTCAGCCGGCTGCGGACCAGGCTACGGGTATATAGAGGCGCAGGCGCTCCATTGCGTCGTCCGCAGTCTCAAGCCAAAGCGTATCGTCGAGGTGGGTTCGGGGGTCTCGACCTATTGCATCCTGCAAGCCGCCGCGCGCAATGGCGTGCGATGCGCGATCACTTGCGTAGAGCCCTATCCAAGCGCGTGGCTTAAAGGCGCGCAGGTGGCGCTGATAGAAAAACCGGTGCAGGCGGTCCCCTTCGATTTGTTCGAGGCGCTTGGCGACGGAGATTTCCTGTTCATCGACTCGTCGCACGCGGTTAAGACCGGCAGCGACGCGAACTTCCTGATCCTCGAGGTGCTGCCGCGGCTTAAGCCGGGAGTCGTGGTTCACTTCCACGATATTTTTCTGCCTTACGACTATCCGCGCGATGCGCTGCGAACCTTCTTCCAGTGGCAGGAAACGGCGCTGCTGCATGCATTCCTGATCGGCAATCGCGGCGTTGAGATTACGTTCTGTCTCTCCCAGCTTCATTACGATCGGCCTGGCCTCCTGCAAGAAGTATTTCCGGATTATCACCCACAGCCGGCCGAAAATGGATTGCGCGGTGCGGGTAGTCCTCTCTTCGATGACCCAGAAAGCCACTTTCCCTCCTCGATCTATCTGCGCGTGCGCACCGCGCAAGCCGTGAATCCATGAAAGTCGTAGTAGCCAGTGCGGGGCGGCTATGGGCGTTCGACCTGGCGCGGCAGATGGAGCGGCTCGGGCATCTGACGCGCCTCTATACCGCCTATCCGCGCTTCAAGGTGGACGGATTGCCCGCGGAGCGATCGCGCTGATGGTGCTGCGTCTTTATAGCGGTCAGGTACAGACTATCGGCGGCATAAAGCAGCGGATGAATATACTCGGCGGTGTGGCGCAAAATTTCCGATGCTCCTGTGATCATGCGAAACCGCAGCGGAAGGAGTTGATTGGGTTGCGGGTTCAGGCTGAAGAATCCATCGATGGAGATCTCGGTCGGTCCGATCAGACTCTCACCGGTTTGGCGCAGCTCGCGCGGTGTCCAATATCGAACTTCAAATCCGGTCGGCTCGCGGAATCCACGGCGCACCTGATGATACAAATTGCGGATACCGATTACGTTCGGCATCTGAACCAGCGCCGTCCCTCCGGCGCGCAGAACGCGCGCCGCCTCAGTGAATGCGGTCCTCGCGTCGGCTTTGCTGAAATGCTGCAGCACGCTGTAGGAATGCACGACCCCAAAACTATCGTCGGCGAATGGGAGAAACCGCGCGTCGGCAACTGCGTAGTGAGCCGCGACGCCGAGCTGGCTCGCCACGCGGCGCGCTGCCCGCACGCCGTCGAGACTGGGGTCTATTCCGAACGGCTCGTATCCGAGCCGCGACGCAGCAATACACCATCGCCCCCAATTACATCCCAGGTCGAGAAAGCGGGATCCCGATGCCGGTGGCAGGCGGAGCGCCGGGATCGGATACGCGGAAAGCGACCCGATGAGCGGCAGGTAAAAGAATCCCCCGGTCGCGGCAATCGCGTGCGCTACGTAACTATCAACCTCTTCTGGTTCGAGCGGTCGCTCGCCGGGCGAATCCGATTCCGATTGCGCAGCTTCGCGAAGCGCATCGTTTGCGACCCCCAGGGTCTGCCCCCTATCGTCCAGCAGCATGACCGGAATTTCGTCTATGACCGGGTAGCTGTGGCCGCTTTCGCATCGCAGCGCGCGGCCGGAGGTTTCCAGAGGGGAGTGGTCCCGCGGACAGACCAACGCCGATGCCAGTTGGGAATCCATTGATGGGGAGCCTAGGAACGTTGGCGGAAGCAAGTCAAGTTGCCTCCCCGAAAGGCAACGCGCAATGCCCACGGATCAAAGTCGCAGTTGCCAGCGCTGCGCCGTTTTGGGCGTTCGATCTGGCGCGGCAGATGGAGCGCCTCGGGCATCTGGCGCGGCTATATACCGCCTATCCGCGCTTCAAGGTTGACGGATTGCCGGCCGGGAAAGTCAGTACCTTTCCATGGTTGATGGGACCCGCGACTATCGCGGGACGGTTCGGGATGCTGGGCTTGCGCGAGCGGCTGAACATGCGTGCGATCGAGACCTTTGACCGCTGGATGGCCGCGCGGGTCGAGCCGTGCGAGGTCTTTCATTGCCTGTCTTCGTTTGGGCTTGAGAGCCATCGCGCGGCGCGCGCGCGCCACGGCGCGCTGACCGTATGCGATCGCGGCTCGTCGCACATAGTGTTTCAGAATGAGATTCTGCGCGAGGAATACGCGCGCTTCGATATTCCGTTTCGCGGCACGGATCAGCGCATCCTCGATCGCGAACTCGCCGAATACGAATTCTGCGATTTGATCAGCGTGCCCTCCAGCTTCGCGATGCGCTCGTTCCTCGAATATGGCGTGCCGCGCGAAAAGCTGCGGCTTAATCCCTACGGCGTCGATCTCTCGATGTTCCATCCGATGCCGAAGCGCGACTCGGTCTTCCGCATCCTGTTCGTGGGATCGATATCGATCCGCAAGGGAATCGCCTACCTGCTCGAAGCCGCGAAGCGCGCCGCGATTGCGGGCCTCGATCTGGTGCTGATCGGATCTATGGACGACGATACGAAAAAGACGGTGGGGAATTGCGGGGTTCCACTGCGCCATCTGGGCGTACTTCCACGCGGCGAACTGGCGGGGCACTACTCGCAGGCCTCGGTCCTCGTGCTTCCATCGATAGAGGACGGCTTTGGGCTGGTCATGGCGCAGGCGATGGCGTGCGGCGTTCCGGTGATTGCGACCACGAACACGGGAGCCGAAGACCTTTTCACCGACCGTATCGAGGGTTTTATCGTCCCGATTCGTGACGCAGCCGCGATAGCGGACAAGCTGGTCTTCCTGCACGAGCATCCTGACATTCGTGACGCGATGGGCGCCGCGGCGCTGGCGCGGGTGCAGTCGCTCGGCGGATGGAGCAGCTACGGCGAGCGGATGGCGGCGATGTATCAGACCGCGCTCGCGGGACGCCGCCTCAATCAAGCCGATGCGAATTCTGTACGCTGAGACGAGCGCGTTTCTGCCCTTGAGCGCGCACTTTATCGAAGGGCTCGGGGCGATGGCGGCGCGCGGGGAATGCGAGTTCGTGTTTTTCGATGAAGCAAAATATCTCGGCGCGCGGCCCTCGATCCCGAGCCGCGTCGCACGTCGGATCCTCGGGCATCCAATCGGTTATCGCGCGCTCAACGCCGCGCTCGTCGCCGAGGCGCGGCGTATCCGCCCAGATTTGGTGCTAATCGGCAAGGGCGCCTACTTCGCACCCGGCACGCTCGCCGCCGTCCGGGAGGCATCCGGCGCGACCCTGATCAACTGGGCCACCGACGATCCGTTTAATCCGGCCAACAGCACCCGCGAACTGATCGAATCGATACCGCTGTACGATCTTTACGTATGCACCAAGCGCGCGATCATGGACGACGTGCGCCGGGCCGGATGCGGCAATGTCGCTTACGTCCGTTTCGGTTATATGCCGCAGGTGCATTTCCCTGAACCGCCCGCCACCGACGAAGAGCGGCGGCGGTTTGATTGCGATGTGACGTTTATCGGGGGCGGCGATGCTGACCGCGCCCCCTACTTCGAGACTCTAATCCGCGAGATTCCAGAGCTGCGCCTGCATCTGTACGGCGGCTATTGGGGCCGCTATCCGAAGCTGCGGCCGTATTGGCGCGGAAACGCGGTCGGGCGCGATTTCCGGCTCGCGGTTGGCGGCGCCAAGATCGCGGTAAATTTGGTCCGGCGCGCGAATCACGACGACCATGTCATGCGGACCTTCGAGCTGCCGGCCTGCGGCGGCTTTGTGCTGGCGGAGAGGACGGACACGCATCAGGAATTGTTCGCCGAGGATCGGGAGGCGGCGTTCTTCAGCACTCCCGATGAGATGACCGGAAAAATTCGCGACTGGCTGCCACGTGACGATACTCGGCGCGCCGTCGCGGCGGCCGGCTTGCGGCGCATTACGCAGGGGCGGAATACCTATGCCGACCGGCTGGCGGAAATTCTTGCCGCGGCGCAGCCTCGGCCGCAATCCATCTGGAAAAATGGCCCGCCCGATGGGCAATCACGAACGGAGGACTATTAGCGAAGTGAGATTAGGCGGCAAATCGCCCGGCCAGATTCTCGGCCGAGCGCTCATTCCCTTGCTGTCGAGACAGCAAGCGTTTCTTGACCGGCCAGTGGTGCCGTTGATGCTCGCGGCAGCGCCGATCCATCGCAGACGCAACCTTGCGATCCGATTGCTCGGACTCAGCCCGCATTTTTCGGACCATCCTGTGGGCGCCGCACGCATCGATGTGCTGGAGCGGGAATTCAATCGAAACGTCGCGTCACGCCGCGCAATCTGCGCGAACCTGATCAGACCGTCGCTGGTCCCTGGGATGTCCCTGCTCGATTTTGGGTGCGGCCCAGGCTACCTGGCAAAAGCGGTGAGCGAGTTCGCCGGGCAAGTGATTGGGGTGGACGTCTCGCGCGGCGTGATTGCCTGCGCGCAAGTGCTCAACGCAGCGCCGAACATCAGTTACCGCGTAAGCCGCGACCCCAATATTACATGTGTTCCGGACGAGGAAATCGATTTTGTCTATTCAATTGCCGTGCTGCAACATCTGGACAAGAAACTGACCCGTGCGGTATTCAAAGGCCTTCATCGGGTATTGAAGCCAGGCGGTGTCGGCGTGTGCCATTTTATGGCCGGCGATACCGCCGCCGCCTTAAATCAGGGCGAGCTTACGGGATGGGAGAAATGGCTCAAGCTCCGGATGGTGACGTTCACACCGGCTGAAATGGCGGAGCTGGCCGGCTCGGCGGGCTTCACAAAGATTGTGGCCGAGCCGATAGCAAGGCGCGCGACTATCGATGACGACGTGGGCCGCCAGCACGTGGTCTATTTTGAGAAGCCGACGCGATGAACGACGGCCCTGACCAGTTCCACCGGATGCCCGGCGATATCTATCGGCGCATTGCAGAGCGCCGGGGCGCTGAGTTTACAATTCTGCGCCAGGCCGTAACCGTCGCGGTCTTCGCCGGGATCATCGCGGCGCTAAACTACTTTGCGCCCGAGCATAGCACGCCCGCCGAACGTCTCTACGCTTCGCTGATGATCGTCATCCTGGCGGTGCCGCTGTGGCTATGGCGGCTTGGTATCGATCGCAATCCTCCGTTCATCGTACTGATCAGCTTGCTTTACTTTTACGTATATGGGTTCGGGGTCTTTCTGCTCGAAAAATTCGCCGGCAATGTGTACCAGCAGGATGTGTCGTCGCGGTGGGTTGAAGCTGCGCTGCGCCTTTCGATAGCCGGGATGGTTTGCATGTTAGCCGGTTACTACGCATTTCCGTGGACTCCGCTTAATTCGATTACGCCGCGCTTCCGGATGAAGTGGACTGACGCTCGCGCCGTGAAACTGGCCGCGGTGATAATGGCTATCGGCGGTTTGGTGTTCGCGGTAGTCAGGATTCCGGGGTTACCGACATCACTCGCTCAGGTACAAGGCTATGCGCAGAACACCTGCACAATTGGCGTCTGCGCGGTGCTTGGTCTTTGGTGGATGGGGCGGCTCGGTCGGGTTTCGGCGTTGCTGTTCCTCGCGGTGCTGGTGCCGCTGCGGCTCGGGATCGGTCTGCTGCTGGCCGCCGGTTCCGGTGGCATGATCGTAATCACCTTTACCCTGGTGCTTATGTACGCGGCGATGTCGCATCGGATTCCATGGGTTCTAGTCTTCGTTGGGACCGCGGCAATCTTCGTGATCCGGCCGCTCGAAATGCCGTATCGCGAAGCTACCTGGTCGCCGAGCGGGGAACTCTACGGCGCGTCCAGCCTGCAAAAAGCCGAGTATATGTCCAATCTTGTCTATCGGACGACCGTGGGCGGCGAGGTTCCACCCGATACGCTGATCCAGATGGCGGGCGGGCGGCTCTCGATGTTTCCGACGCTCGCCGACGTGATGGCGCAGACGCCTTCGATTATTCCGTACTGGGGCGGAGTAACCTATTACCCGCTGCTGGCTAAGCCGATACCGCGATTCGTCTGGCCCGACAAGCCGGAAGAAGTGACGGGCCGCACGTTCGGCCATCGCTATGGATATACCGGCTTGGACGATCCCGGCACCTCGATAAATCTTCCCCAGGTGGTTGAACAGTACGCCAACTTCGGAAGATTCGGCGTATATATCGGGATGTTCATTATCGGGATGATTTATCGCGCGCTGCTCGGCATGTTCATCCATCCTGAGATGGGATTTGGCGCTCTAATCGCCGCGGTATTTATCGTCAGTTCACTGTTCGATATCGAAGGCGGAACCTCGATGGTCTTCGGGGGTATTCCGTGGACGCTGGTTTATCTGTTTGGGATCAATCTGTTCGTTATGTTGCTGCACTTCGAACTGTCTGGACTTGATCAGCGCACCGCCGCATATGCCGCGCCTCAGCAGGCGTGAGGACGACCGCGGTTCGCCGGGCATAGGCGTGACGTTTTTGCGCAAGCAGGAATCCGGCTCGGACACTCCCGCATCCCAGCGCGCACTGCGCGTGCTGCACGTCACGCCGCACTATGCACCGGCGTGGTCGTACGGCGGTCTGGTCGAGGCCGTTTTCCACCTGACGCGTCATCTGGCTTGCGCGGGGGCCTGCGTTCGCGTGCTGACCACCGATGCCAACGGAGAGCATCGCCGCCTGCCGCCGCGGGCGCGCGCGCAATACTCGGGCGCGTTCGGTGTCGAGGCAATCTACTGCGCTCGGCGCGCGGCGAAGTCGGTTGCGCCTGCGATGCTCGCGCGGCTACCCGCGATGGTCCGCTGGGCCGATCTCGTGCATCTGCACGCGGCGTATTCGTTCCCGAGCATCCCCACCCTCGCGGCGGCGCGGCTTGCGGGCCGTCCCGTCGTATGGACTCCGCACGGCGCGTTGCAACGATGGCCGGGCTCGCGGCGGGTGAAGCTCAAGTCGCTGTGGGAAAAAATCTCTGGCGCGATCGCGCCGCGCCGGTGGACGTTACACCTGACTTCGCGAGATGAGGCGCGCGAGTGCGCGGATCGGTTTCCGAACGCGGCCCGGATAATCGTCCCCAATGGGGTTGAGATTCCGGAGCGCGCGGTGCGTCTGGAATCGGCGGACCGGCTCCGCATTGGATTCATCGGCCGGCTCGATCCGAAGAAAGGAATCGAGAACCTGCTCGAGGCGTGCGTGTTGCTTGCCGAGCGCGGAAGGATTTCCTTTTCGCTCGCTATAGCCGGAAGCGGAGCGCCGGCCTACGAACGAAGGCTCTCTGTGCGGGTGGCCGCACTTTCAGCACGTATCGACGTGCTTATGTCCGGCGATGTGCGGGACGATGCCAAGGAGCGATGGTTCGCCGATCGCGACGTGATCGTGGCGCCGTCATTCACCGAAAACTTCGGCATCGTGATCGCGGAGGCTCTCGCGCGCGAGGTCCCGGTCATCGCGAGCCACGGCACGCCGTGGGCCGAGCTTGAAACGCACGGCTGCGGGCTTTGGGTCGCCAACGACGCGGCGAGCCTTGCGGCGGCGCTCGAACGGATCGCGGTGATGCCGCGAGCCGCGATGGGCGCGCGCGGGCGGGCTTGGATGATTGACAAGTTTTCGTGGGAGCGATGCGCGCGCGATATGATGCGATGCTACCGTGACCTGCTCGGCCGATGCGACGGCCCCCGCGAATCCGCGATCGCACGCGCGCCGGGCGCGCTCTGAGGCGCGCATCGATGCGGCACCGGATGCTTGAATGCTGATTATCGGACTCAATGCCTATCACGGTGACGCCAGCGCCGCCGCGATCGTCGATGGACGGCTGGTGGCGGCTGCCGAAGAAGAACGCTTCACGCGGGTCAAGCACGCCGCCGGATTTCCCGCTCATGCGCTGCGCTATGTGCTCGAGGCCGTGGGCGCGTCGCCGCGCGAGATCGACCTGATCGCGGTCGCGCGCGACCCGTGGGCGCGCATCCTGCGCAAGGTGCTGTATGCCCTGCGGATGCCGGCGCGGGCGGCGGGACGGCTGGGAGTGCAAGGCAGGTTCGCCACTATCGGCGCCGAAGCCGGGCGCGCGCTTGGCGCGGCGGGCGCCGGCTTCGAGGTGCGCCGCGTCGAGCATCATCTGGCGCATCTGGCGAGTTCATTTCTGGTCTCGCCGTTCGAGGAAGCGGCACTGTTTTCGATCGACGGATTGGGCGACTTCGCCAGCGCGATGTGGGGCGTCGGACGCGGCGGCAAAATCGAACCGTGGGGCGCGGTCGCGTTTCCGCATTCACTCGGGATCTACTACACCGCGCTCACCCAGTATCTCGGCTTTCCGCGCTACGGCGACGAGTACAAGGTTATGGGACTCGCGTCGTACGGCGAGCCCGAGATGCTCGACGAGTTCCGGCGCATCGTGACCGCTCCCGGCGGCGGGCGAATGGGGTTCGCGCTCAATCCCGATTATTTCCTGCATCACCGCTCGACCGCCGACATGACCTGGGACGCGGGCGAGCCGGCAATCGGACGGCTGTACTCGGACCGGGTCGTCGAGCGGCTCGGACCGGCGCGCGACGCCGCCGAGCCAATCGGTGAGCGCCATCACGCGATCGCGGCCTCGATGCAGCGCCGGCTCGAAGAAGTTGTGCTCGACAATCTCAGCTCGCTGCGGCGCGCGACCGGAATGCGCAATCTGTGTCTGGCGGGCGGAGTCGCCTACAACTGCGTGACCAACGGCAAGATCCTCGCGGCCACCGGCTTCGAGCAGGTGTATATACAATCAGCGGCGGGTGACGCGGGCCTTGCGATCGGCGCGGCGATGCAGGCGTGGCATCGAGCCGGAGCGCATCCGCGCGAGTTTGTGATGGAGCACGCCTACTGGGGCGCGCAGTACAGCGACGCCGAAATCGCGGCGCTACTCGAGCGGGCGGGCGGCGAAATCGAGCGCCAGGGCTGCGTGATCCGCAAAATCGAAATCGAACCCGAGCTGCTGAGCCTGGTCGCCAGTGAGATCGCAAAGGGCAAGGTCGTCGGATGGTTTCAGGGGCGCATGGAATGGGGTCCGCGAGCGCTTGGCAACCGCAGTATTTTGGCCGACCCGCGACGCGCCGAGATGCGCGAAATCCTGAACACGAAGATCAAGCGGCGCGAGGCATTCCGCCCGTTCGCGCCCTCGATTCTTGAGGACAAGGTTCCCGAGTACTTCACCCAGTCGCATCCGTCACCGTTCATGCTGATGGCGTACTCGGTGCGTCCCGAGAAGCGCGCCGTTATTCCGGCGACTACACACATCGACGGCAGCGGACGGCTCCAGACCGTCAATGAGCGCCAGAATCCGCTGTATTTTGGGCTTATCCGCGAGTTCGACAGGCAGACCGGAGTGCCAGTCCTGCTCAACACCTCGTTTAACGAAAACGAGCCGGTGGTCCAAAAACCGGAAGAAGCCTTGGACTGTTTTCTGCGCACGCGGATGGATCTGCTGGCGATGGGTTCATACGTTATTACCCGCGAGGCGCTAAATTGACTCCAGTATGCATCACTGAAATAATCTTCGCAGCTAGGAGAGTATATGGCGACAAAAGTTCTCGTTACCGGCGCGGGCGGCTTCATCGGCAGTTTTCTGGCCACGTTTCTCAAAGAGAAGGGTTATTGGGTTCGCGGGGTCGATATCAAGCAACCTGAATTCGGGCGCTCGGCATGCGACGATTTCCGCCTGCTCGATATGCGGCGATGGGAAAACTGCCTCGAAGCAACTCGCGGAATCGAGGAAGTCTATGCGCTCGCGGCGGACATGGGCGGGATGGGGTTCATCTCGGCGCATCATTCCCAGATTCTTTACAACAACGCGATGATCAATTTTCAAACCCTCGAAGCCGCGCATCAAAACGGCGTCAAGCGCTACCTGTACAGCTCTTCGGCGTGCATCTATCCCGAGTTCAAGCAGACCGAGACCAACGTCACCCCGCTGCGCGAGGAAGACGCATATCCCGCAATGCCGCAGGACGCGTACGGATGGGAGAAGCTCATCACCGAGCGGCTATGCACACATTATCGTGAGGATTACGGGCTCGAGACGCGAATCGTGCGCTTCCATAATATCTTTGGCCCCAACGGCACTTGGGATGGAGGCCGTGAGAAGGCGCCGGCCGCGATGTGCCGCAAGATCGCATACGCCAAGCTCACCGGAAATCACGAAATCGAGATCTGGGGCGACGGCGAGCAGACCCGCTCGTTTTGCTATATCGACGACTGCGTGCTCGGCATCTACAAGCTGATGCGTTCGGATCATCGTGAGCCGCTCAACCTCGGACAGGACCGAATGGTCACGATCAACGAACTGGCCGACATGGTGGCGAAGATCGCGGCGATCCGGGTCAGTAAGAAGCATATTGAAGGCCCGCAGGGCGTCCGCGGACGCAACTCCGACAACACGCGCCTGCGCGCGGTGCTGAAGTGGGAGCCAGAGATCTCGCTCGAAGAGGGTCTCAGAAGCACCTACGCTTGGATCGAAGAGCAGGTTCGGCTCAAGCTCGGCAGTCGGCGCGCAGCCGCGTCGGCCTGACCGGGACTCCGCTATTTCATCGCGAATATCCGCCTGACGCTCGTCTGGAGCGTGTCGCATCCGACTGCTTTTTCTAAATCGCTCGTTCTGGCCGGATCCCGAAGCGACCGGCCAGTTCCTTACTGAACTGTGCGACGATCTGTCGGCCGCGCATCGCATTACCGTGATCGCGGGGCCACCGCTCTATCGCGCGGTGGCGCGGCGCGCGCTCCTTTCGCGCAATCGCCGCGGCGAGATCGAGATCATCCGGACCTTCGGCACGCGTTTCTCGAAGACCCGGCTCGCCGGACGCCTCACCAATTTGGCCACCTACTATGTGCTCGCGGCGATCGCGGCCCGGCGCCTCGAGCGCCCGGACATTATCATCGCGGCAACCGACCCGCCGCTGCTTGGTGCGCTGGGGGCGATGCTCAAGCGACGCTTTGGTTGCCGCCTGGTGTATAACGTCCGCGATCTTTATCCCGATATTGCTTACGCCAATGGCGGGCTCAAAAACCCCGCGTTGCTAGCGACGTTGCGCCGCGCCAACGCATTCGCCTATGAGCACAGCGAGGCGATTGTGACCCTCGGCAACGACATGGCTGAACGGATAATCGCCAAGGGAGTACCCACCGCGAAAGTGTCAGTCATTCCCGACTGGGTCGATACGACGCTCATCCATCCGCTCGAGTGCAACCCGTTTCGCGGCGAATTTGGCGGTCGCTTCGTCGTGATGTACTCGGGCAATATCGGACTCTCGCAGCAACTCGAGTCCGTGCTCGACGCCGCCGCATGCCTGGCCCGCGATGCGCGGATCGTCTTCGTCCTGATCGGTGAAGGTGCGCGCAAGCCCGCCCTGGTGAGGCTGGCGCGAGAGCGCGGCCTGGCCAACGTAGAGTTCTTGCCTTACCGCCCCAAGGAGGAACTCGCACAGTCGCTTGGCGCCGCCGACCTGCACTTGATTCCCCTGATGCCCGGTGCGGCGGGATGCCTGGTGCCGAGCAAAGTCTATGCGATCCTCGCCGCCGGACGCCCGTTCGTCGCGATGATGGAGCCGGGGGCCGAAGTCGCTCGAATCGCACTCGAACATCGCGTCGGCTTCGTGGTCGAGCCCGGGGATGCCGTCGCGCTGGCGCGGACCATCGCCGACGCCGCCGAGGATCGGGATGAACTTCGCGCGATGGGTCTGCGGGCACGCGCGCTCGCGGTGAACCGCTTCGATCGCGGGATCGCAACCAGCGCATTCGCCGCGATGCTCGCGCGAGTCGGCGAGATGGCTTGAATCTCCATCTGTTCGAGCGACGCTAAGCCGGTCAGCAAAAACCTTACTAAACCCTAGGTTCTGTCCTGTGCTTTTACTCATACTCCTGTAATCTATTTATCTATAATCGTCCCTTGCAGACTGAACGGCATAAATCTATCCTGTAGCCGGCCGAAGTGGGCCAATTTAATAGTCGGCTTTTCGCGATGATCGAGCATTTTAATGGGCTCGCGAAAATCGTAGCGATCGCGTTTGGTGTCGCAATCGCTACTCTTCCATTGGCGATTTTTGTCGGTGGAAGGTTGGGGATCACTGCGAGTCACGGCTCGGCAATCTCGGGCCGGAAGCGAGTTGTAGAGTTCGGCGGCGCGCCGATAATCGGCGCGATTATCGCGAGCTTGGCCGTGGTCCATAGTCTGCCGATGTGGATCCTCGTCGGTGCGGGAAGCCTGCTGATTGTCGGCCTGATCGACGACTCGATCGACCTGCGTCCCTATCAGAAATTTATCTGCCAATTGGTGATTTGCGCGTGGGCGGTTCGGTATGCGCTGCCGGCGTATGCGCTGACGCCCTGGCCCGCGCTTGACGGCGCGCTGGTAATTTTTTGGCTGCTGGCGACGACCAATGCGTTCAACCTGATTGACGGCTTGGACGGTTTGGCCGGCGGTATCGGGATAGTCGCGTCGGCGGCGATCGCGGTCACGGGATTCATGCATCATGCGCCGCAGGTCTGGATGCCGAGCCTTGCGATTGCGGGTGCGCTCGGCGCATTCATGATCTTCAACTTCCCCCCCGCGGCGATCATCATGGGTGACGCGGGTGCGCTGCCGCTTGGTTATCTGCTCGGGGCGCTCGCGTTGACCGGCGGGGCGCTGGCGACGAATTCGCGGCTTACCAAGTACGCGTTTCCGATCCTGGTAATGATCGTGCCGCTGCTCGATACGGGAATCGTCAGCGTGACGCGGCTTGCGACCGGTGGCTGGATTTCGCATCGCGGCGCGGATCATTCGCATCATCGGCTGCTCTCTCTGGGTCTGACGGATCGGGTCGCCGTCGCCGTATGCTGCGCGGTGGCGGCGGTTGGCGCCGTGTGCGGCTTTGCGGCTAACGTGCTGACGCATGAAAACGTAATCGTGGCGCTGCCATTTCTGGTGCTTGCCACCGCGGTGCTGGCGCTGTTCATGATGGATCTGACCTTCGAGACGAATCCTCCCGGGATGGCGTATGGACACATGCGGGGAGTCGCGCGCTTCATTCTCAGCTTCGGCTACAAGCAGCGAATTATCGAAGCCGCGATCGATTTTGCGCTGATCAGCGGAGCGTTCCTGGCCGCGCAGGCGCTGCGCCACGACTTCAATCTCGACAGCGCCGCCATCGGAGGCATCCTGCGCGAGGTTCCATACGTGGCGCTTGCGAGCTATCCGGCATTTATTATCGCGGGCGTTTACCGCGGCATCTGGCGCTACACGAGCCTGTCCGACGGGTTGAGATTCGCCAACGGCGCCGTGCTGGCGGGAGTGTTTGTGAGTCTTGCGGCGCGCGTGGCGCCGCTGGAGCTCTCGGGATCGATCGTGGTGCTGTTCGTGATTCTGTTGTTCAACCTGCTGATGATGACGCGGATTTCCTTCCAGGCGATTCGCAGGGGAATCAGCCAGCTTGCGGCCACTGACGAGCGCGTGCTGGTGGTGGGGGCCAGCGAGAAGGCAGCCGCCGCCGCGGATTTCGTCTTTACCAGCCTGGGGCAAAGCGCGCGAATGATCGGGTTTGTCGATGACGACGCGTTCAAGCGGGGCAAAGTGATGCACGGGCATCGGGTGCTCGGTTCCCTGGACGATCTCGAGCGGATTTACGCGATCGCGCCGTTCCAGGAACTGCTGCTGGCCGACGACGGGCTGCCCGACGCCCGGCTCGGGCAGCTTTCCGCCTTTGCCGAACGGCACGCAATCAGCTTGCGCCGCTTCTCGATACAGGTGAACGAGATGGGCGCGGCGGCAATCTCCGATCCTGCGCATGCCCGGGGGGACCAACAGGTATTGGATCAGAGAGCCAAACGCCGTTTAGCAAGGGTTTGATAAATGGCAGTTCCTGCGCTGCGGGAACTCTCTTCTCGGCTACACCTCTCAAAAGACAGGGCGCCTTCCTTCCTTCGTCTTCGCTGCCTGCGCAAAGAGCCACCGAAGGCGCAGGAGGCTCAAAGTACGTCTTTCAACCTCGTGCCAGCGGGTTGTTCCGCGCCCGGCTAACCGTCTCGTGTCCGGCCCGGAAGGTCAGCGATTACCGCACCGGCGCGCGGGTGCGCCCGATGATGAATCCGAGCGAGCCACATGACATAATCTTTCAGTCGTTGGAATCTGCAGCAGGGGGATTGAGTTGAGATGAATCGAGCGCGCAAGCCGGTGCATATCGAGCCCAAGGGCTGGGGCCGCGAGGTATGGATCGCCAACAACGATCGATATTGCGGCAAAATTCTGGAAATCAAAAAAGGCAAGCGCTGCTCGCTGCACTTTCACAAGATCAAGACCGAATCGTTTTACCTGCGCGCCGGACGGTTAATAATCCGCATCAAGGAGTCCGCCGATTCGGACACCCTCGAGGAGTTTATTCTCGAGGCGGGCGAGTGTATGGACGTGCCGATCGGTCTGGTGCATCAGATGGAAGCGCTCGAGGACGCGGAACTCTATGAGTTCTCGACGCAGCACTTCGACAGCGATTCGCATCGCATAGTCCGTGGAGACTGAAACGGCGGCCTCGCGCGCGCCGCTCGATATCGAGGCAAAATGGCCAAAGTCGCCCTCATTACCGGCGTAACCGGACAGGACGGTTCCTACCTCGCCGAGCTGCTGCTAGCCAAGGGCTACCAGGTGCATGGAATCGTGCGCCGCACTTCGAGTTTCGCGACCGGGCGTATCGACCATCTGCGCAAGGGCTTCATGCCCGGCTCCGATGGATTGCAATTGCACTACGGCGATCTGGGCGACGGCACGGGGCTGCGCCGGATTATCGAGCAGGTCCGCCCCGACGAGGTTTACAATCTTGCCGCACAATCGCACGTGCGCATTTCGTTCGATCAACCCGAGTACACTGCCGATGTGGTGGGTCTCGGCACACTGCGCCTGCTCGAGGCGCTGCGCGATCACAACCATCGCCACGGCCGCGCGGCGCGGCTCTACCAGGCGGGCTCGTCCGAGATGTTCGGCAAGGTCGCGGAAATTCCGCAGCGCGAGACCACGCCGTTTCATCCGCGCAGCCCCTACGCCTGCGCCAAGGTGTACGCGCACGAGCAGACCGTGAACTATCGCGAGGCGTACGATCTGTTCGCGTGCAACGGTATCCTGTTCAACCACGAATCGCCGCGCCGGGGCGAGAACTTTGTGACCCGCAAAATTACGCGCAGCGCCGGACGGATCAAGCTCGGCCTGCAGGATAAGATCGCGCTGGGCAATCTCGAAGCCAAACGCGATTGGGGCTTCGCCGGTGACTATGTGGTGGCGATGTGGATGATGCTCCAGCAGGCGCATCCCGATGATTACGTAATCGCCACCGGCCAGACGCACCCGGTCCAGGAATTTCTCGAACTCGCCTTCGATCGCCTTGGCCTCGACTGGAAAAAGCACCTCGAGATTGATCCACGGTTCTTGCGCCCCTCGGAAGTTGACATCCTGATTGGCGACGCCAGCAAGGCGCGCGCCACGCTGGGCTGGGCTCCTCGCGTCGGCTTTGAAGAACTGACCGCGATGATGGTGGATGCGGATCTGGAACTCGCGCGCCGCGAGTTGAAATCAAGCGGAGCATAACCACTTCGCGCATCAGCCCGCCGCCTGTGCCGCGCCATAAACCGCGCCGCGGCATTAAATCGCCGCATCACGCGTGCGATTTCCGTTCGCGCTTGACCGACTAACCGCAGGCCGGTCAGTCGGTCAAATCATCGAAAGAAGATTGCTCATGCCCGCTTCGAGCGCATACGATTTATTTACTCGAGTATCGCGCACTGAGTTACCAGGAGATGACATGGGTCAGAGCCGACCGTTTGCACGAATTGTTGCCGATCCCAGCCGCGTCAAAAGCCGTCATTCAGTTTCGCTGTCCGATGCGATCGTGCGCATTCGAACCGCGGAACCGATTCAGTTCATCGATCTGACCGATCTCATCAACGCGCATCTGTCCGAGCATCGCGTCGAAAGCGGGCAGGTGACCGTCTTCTCGCGCCACACCACGGCCGCGATCAAAATCAACGAGGCCGAAGAGCTGCTGATCGAAGACTTCAAGTCGATGCTGGCGCGGCTGTGCCCGGCGGCCGAGCGCTATCATCACAACGACATGGCGCGGCGCAAGCCACCGATCGCGCCTGACGAGCGCCCCAACGCGCACTCGCATCTGATGCATCTGCTGCTCTCGACCAGCGAGCATATTCCGGTGGTTGACGGGCGGCTCGCGCTCGGAACCTGGCAGCGCGTGTTTATGGTCGAGCTTGACGGACCGCGCGATCGCGAGGTGATGATCCGATGCGCCAGCTACGAAGCGCACGGCAAGCCCGCCCCGATCGAGCTGCACGCGCGCAATGGCGGCTCGATGAATGGCGCCGCGCGCAGCGGTGCTCCGGCCAAATAATTTTCGTCATCCGATGGCGCGGCTTTCGGTGCGCGATGCGCGCGCGGCTCTCATGCCGGGCGCGCATTTCGTTTTCTGGCGGCTGAGAATCAGGACGGTGCGGACGCGAACTCAGCCTCGAGCCGCTCGGTATCGTCGGAAGAAAGGTTGAAGTACTTGCACTCGGGATGATGGAAAACCATCGCGCTCACCGAGCTCTCCGGATCCATCATGAAGCCATCGGTCAGCCGCACGCCGATAGCGTTGCGCTCGGCCTCAAGCAGATTGAACAGGATCGCCTGATCCTCGAGCCGCGGACAGGCTGGGTAGCCGAACGAATAGCGCTTGCCGTGATAGCGCGACTGGAAGAGATCCTTCATCGACAAACCCGGCGGATCGCCGAATCCCCACATCGCGCGGATCTTCTGATGCAGCAACTCGGCGAATGCCTCTGCGCCCTCGAGCGCCAGCACTTGCAGGACATGTGAGCGCAGGTAGTCGCCGCGGTTCTTCCAATCTTCGGCCAGCGCGCGTACGCCGTCGCCGATCGTCACGATGAACAGGCTCAAGTAATCGGCACGTCCGCCGCGGGCGTCGGCGACATAGTCGGCCAGCGAAAGATACGGCGGCCCGCTCTGGCGGCCGAAGCGCAGCCGGCCGAGTTCGCGGCCGCCGTCCGGTGCCAGGAACATCACGGTCCGATCGCCGTCGGACTGCGCGCGGAAAAACCGGAAGATCGCGCTGGCCTTGATATCGTCGCGCCCGAGCATCAGGTCCTGCACTTCCTCGATCGCCGCCTTGAGTTCGAGCGCCTTGGGATTGCCATCGGCGAGCGCGCGCTCGGCGTCGCGCAGGCCCAGATGCCGGGTATAGAGCATCGCGGGATTGATGTAACGGAAGATTTCCGCCAGGTCGTGCGCGCGGATCACGTGGGTCTTCAAATCGGGCGGCGCGGGAATCTCAATATCGCGCCGCACCGACGATTTCGCGCCGGCGCCCGCCGGCGTGGCGCCCGCGGGCTTGGGCGTCGCCGCGAGCATCTTGGCGGAATCTTCTTCGAGCCGCAGCCGCAGCGTCTCGCGCCGCTCGTAGTCCATGATCTGATTGGCCAGCGCCAGCCCCGTCATCGCGTCGTTCGCGTACGCGACCAGGCCGGGATATTCCGGCGCGATCTTGATCCGCGTGAAGCGGTTCGACAGCGCCGCTCCGCCGACCAGAATCGGGCAATCGATTCCGGCGGTCTTCAGATCCTGCGCCGTCACCACCATCATCTGCGCCGACTTGACCAGCAGGCCCGACAGCCCGATTGCATCAGGTTGATGATCGCGAAACGCCTTGATCAGGTCCTCGGGCGGCACCTTGATGCCGAGATTGATGACCCGGTAGCCGTTGTTCGAGAGAATGATCTCGACCAGGTTCTTGCCGATGTCGTGAACGTCGCCCTTGACGGTTGCCAGGATAATCTTGCCGCGATTCGAGCTCTCGGCCTTCTCCATGTGCGGCTCGAGATGCGCGACCGCGGCTTTCATGGCCTCGGCCGATTGCAGGACTTCGGCCACAATCATCTGGTTGGCGTTAAACAGGCGGCCGACCTCGTCCATCCCCTTCATGAGCGGCCCGTTGATGATTTCGAGCGGCGCCATCGTCGCGAGGATTTCGTCGAGATCCGCGGTGAGGCCCTCTTTCGAGCCTTCGAGGATGTAGCGCGGCAGCCGCTCCAGGAGCGGCAGATCCTTGCGATTCTCTTTTTCGACTCCGCTCTTGCGCTCGCGGAAGTGGGCGGCGAACGCGGCGATGGGGTCCGCGCCGCGCCACCAGATCAGATCGTCGGCGAGCTTTTTCTCCTCTTCAGGAATCGACGGATAGCGCGGCAGGTTCTCCGTGTTCACCATCGCGAGGTCGAGCCCGGCCTCGATACAATGATGGAGCATCACGGCGTTAAGCACCTCGCGCCCCGCCGGAGGAAGGCCGAACGAGACGTTCGAGATGCCGAGGATCGTTTTCGCGCGCGGCAGCGCGGCCTTGATAAGCTTGATGCCTTCAATCAGCTCGACGCCGGCGCGGATATAGTTCTGGTCGCCGGTCCCGATCGGAAAGGTCAACGGGTCGAAGACGATGTCTTCGGGCTCGAGGCCGTATTTTTCGCTGAGCAGCTTGTACGAGCGCTGGGCGATCGCAAGCTTGCGCTCGCGCGTGATCGCCTGCGCCTGTTGCTTATCCTCGTCGATACAGCCGACCACGATCGCGGCGCCGAACTGGCGCGCGAGCCGGATCACGGCCGCGAAGCGCTCGGCGTGTTCGCCGTCTTCGAGATTGATCGAGTTGATCAGCGACTTGCCGGGGGTGCGCTTGAGCGCTTCTTCGACCACGCGCCAATCGGTCGAGTCGATCATCAGGGGAGCCTTGACCTTCTTAACCTCGATTTCCAAAAACCGGGTCACGTCGGGCAGCTCTTCGCGATCGGGATCTTGCAGGCACACGTCGAGAATATGCGCGCCGCGGCGCACCTGGGCGCGTCCAATTTCCGAGGCTTCCTCGAACTTGTTGTCCGCGATCAGCCGCTTGAATTTGCGGCTGCCGAGCACGTTGGTGCGCTCGCCCACGATAATCGGGCGGGTGTCCTGATCGATCACCACGGTTTCGATTCCCGACACCACTGAGCGCCGCGGCG
>DATKSQ010000091.1:0-14839 GCA_035531615.1 Binataceae bacterium (SeqCode) | reverse complement strand
ATCGCCGAGTGCCTGGCGCAGGAACTGGCCGGTGTAGGAATCCGGCGCGGCGGCAACTTCCTCAGGCGTGCCCTTCGCGACGATCATGCCGCCGCGATCGCCGCCCTCGGGGCCGAGATCGATTACGTAGTCGGAGGTCTTTATCACGTCGAGGTTGTGCTCGATGACGATAATCGTATTTCCGGCGTCGGCCAGCCGCCCGAGCACTGCGAGCAGGCGCTTGATATCGTCGAAGTGCAGTCCGGTGGTCGGCTCGTCCAGGATATACATCGTACGGCCGGTCGCGCGGCGCGAGAGTTCCTTGGCCAGCTTGATGCGCTGAGCCTCGCCGCCCGAAAGCGTGGTGGCGGATTGGCCAAGGTGGATGTAATCGAGGCCGACATCGCGCAGCGTCTCGAGCTTCTGCCGAATCGGCGGCACCGAGCCCATGAACTCGACCGCCTCCGCGACGGTCATGTTCAAGACCTCGGCGATATTCTTGCCCTTGTACTGGATCTCGAGGGTGTCGCGGTTATAGCGCATCCCGGCGCAGACCTCGCAGGTGACATACACGTCGGGCAAAAAGTGCATCTCGATCCGGATGATGCCGTCGCCCTCGCACGCCTCGCAGCGTCCGCCCTTGACGTTGAACGAAAAGCGCCCGGGGCCGTAACCGCGCATCCGCGCTTCGGGCAATTGCGCGAACAGCTCGCGGATAGGGGTGAACAGACCGGTGTAGGTGGCGGGATTCGAGCGCGGGGTGCGCCCGATCGGACTCTGATCGACGTGTACGACTTTGTCGAGATGCTCGACGCCTTCGATCGACTTGAATACCCCCGAACGCTCGCGCGAATGATTGAGCTTCTGCGCGAGCGCACGGTAGAGCGTATCAAGCACCAGGGTCGATTTGCCCGAGCCCGAAACTCCCGTCACGCAGGTCACGACTCCGAGCGGAAATTGCACCGTCAGGTCGCGAAGATTATTTTCCCGCGCGCCCTTGATCACCAGCGCCCGCCCGGTCGGCTGGCGGCGGCGCGACGGCACCGCGATCTCGGCCTCGCCGGAGAGATATTTTCCGGTCAGCGAGTTCGGGTTTCTGATCACCTGCTCTGGTGTGCCTTGCGCGACCACGTATCCGCCCAGCGCGCCGGCGCCGGGCCCCATGTCGATCAGGTAATCGGCCTCGAGCATCGTGTCGCGGTCGTGCTCGACCACCAGCACGGTGTTGCCAAGCTCCCGCAGGCGCTTGAGCGTCGCGAGCAGACGCTGATTGTCGCGCTGATGCAGCCCGATGGACGGCTCGTCGAGGATATACAGCACGCCCACCAGGCTCGAACCGATCTGCGTGGCGAGCCGGATGCGCTGGCCCTCGCCGCCCGACAGGCTGCCCGAGGTGCGATCGAGAGTCAGGTAGTCCAGGCCGACATCGCCGAGGAAGGAGAGCCGCTCGCGGATTTCCTTCAGGATCAGCCTGCCAATCTCGGCCTCCTGTTTGCTCAGCTTGGGCGCGGCGAAAAACACCAGCGCCTGCTTGATCGGCATCGCGGTCACTTCCGAAATCGACTTGCCCTGGAAGCGGACGAACAGGCTTTCCTGCTTGAGCCGCGCCCCCGCGCATCCGGGGCACGGGCGCATGTTCATGTAGCCCTCGAGCACCTCGCGGATGCCTTCGGACTCGGTCTCCTTGTAGCGGCGGTCGAGCCATTGCAGAACGCCCTCGAAGGCGCGCGAGTATTCGGAGCGATGATGTCCGCGCTGGTAGGCGAACTCGATTTGCTCGTCGCCGGAGCCGGACAGAATCGCCTTGCGGACCTTGGCCGGAATGCTTTTCCACGGTGCGTCGAGACTGAACTTGTAATGCGCGGCCAGCGCTTCGAGCACCGGCTGCATATAGTTCATCGTCGCCCACGGAGCGATCGCGCCGTCAGAGATGCTTAAGTCTTCGTTCTGGACCACCAGCTCCGGATCGAAATACATGATCGATCCGATACCCGAGCATTCCGTGCACGCGCCGTGCGGACTGTTGAACGAGAACATCCGCGGCGTGATCTCGGGATAGGAAATTCCGCACTCGACGCACGCGAAGCGCTGGCTGAAGTAGGTTCCCTCGGCGCCTTTTTTATCGTCGAGCCGCTCGACCTTGAGCAGGTCCTGCCCGTATTTGAATGCGACCTCGAGCGAGTCGGCCAGCCGTTTCTCGATCCCCGCGCGGATCACCAGCCGATCAACCACCACCTCGATCGTGTGGCGCGTGTTCTTGTTGAGCACCGGCTCTTCACCCAGCTCGTAAAGCTTGCCGTCAATCTTGACCCGCACGAAGCCCGCGCGGCGCATGTCGGCGAGCTCTTTTTTGTACTCGCCCTTGCGATCGCGCACGATCGGCGCAAGCACGTGGATTCGCGCGCCCTCGGGCCACGCGAGCAGGCGATCGACAATCTGCTGCACGCTTTGCTGCGAAATCTCGCGGCCGCAATTGTAGCAGAACGCGTGTCCCACCCGCGCGAACAGCAGCCGCAGATAGTCGTAGATTTCGGTGATGGTGCCGACCGTCGAACGCGGGTTGCGCGAGGTCGTCTTCTGCTCGATCGAAATCGCCGGCGACAGTCCCTCGATCGAATCGACGTCGGGCTTCTCCATCTGCTCCAGGAACTGCCGCGCGTACGCCGACAGCGACTCGACGTAGCGGCGCTGGCCCTCGGCGTAAATCGTGTCGAAGGCGAGCGAGGACTTGCCCGAGCCCGAAAGCCCGGTGATCACCACCAGCTTGTCGCGCGGAATCTCGAGGTCGATATCTTTGAGATTATGCTCGCGCGCGCCCTTGATTATGATCTTGTCGGCCACCTTGCTTGACTTCAGCGCCTTGCGGCGCGCGCCGCCGCCGCCGCGTATTCAATCGCCGCCAGCATACTCGCCGGGCTGGCCGCGCCCTTGCCCGCCAAATCGAAGGCGGTGCCGTGGTCGGGCGAGGTGCGGATAAATGGGATACCCAGCGTCACATTCACCGCCCGATCGAACTCCAGCGTCTTGAGCGCGATCAAGCCCTGGTCATGGTACATTGCCACCGCCGCGTCGAAGCGAAAGCGCCCCGCCGTGCGGATGAACGCGGTATCCGGCGCGAGCGGCCCGAACGCGTCGATTCCCGCCCGCCGCGCCGCGCGGATTGCGGGCTCGATGACGCGAATCTCCTCGCTGCCGAACAGTCCGTTCTCGCCCGCGTGCGGGTTGAACCCCAGCACTCCGATGCGCGGCCTCGCGACGCCGAGCCGCGCGCGCATATGCTCGCGAAGCAGCTCGATTGTGCCGAGCACCGCGCTTTGCGTAAGCAGCCTCGAAACCCGCGCGAGCCCCACATGCACGGTGACAAGCGCAAGTTTCAGATGGTCTCCGGCAAACATCATCCGCCATTTCGGAGCGCGTCCCAGCCGCGCCAGCAATTCTGAATGGCCCGGGAAGCGATGCCCCGCGCGATCCCACCATTGCTTGCTGATCGGCGCCGTTACCAGCGCATCGACCGTGCCCGCAAGCGCCAGTGTCGCACCGTCCACCACGTATCTGAAAGACGCGTCGCCGCCTTCGATCGAAGGTTTTCCGGGGCGCCGCGCACGGGCGCTCAGTGCAACCGCGCTGATCACGCCGATACCGCCGGCGCCTGGCGCGGGGTCGCCCGGGTGCCACCGGCGCGGCTCGATGCCGATGCGCATACGCCGCGCCGCCTCGGCCATCGCCTCCAGATCGCCGACCACCACCAGCCGCGGCGCATCGCGCCGCCGCGCGAGCCGCTGCGCGGATTTGAGAATCACCTCGGGCCCGATTCCCGCCGGATCGCCCATGCTGACGGCAATCAGCGGCGGCGCCTTTTTTCGCGGCGCCATCGTTTCTAATACAGCGTCTCGACGTCGTGTTTCTTGACCAGCTCGGTCTCGACCCATTGCTGGGTCTCCGCCTGGGCCTTCTGGTCGATCAGCCGTTCGCGGATCTGGTCCTTCACCTCCGCCAGCGGTCTAACCCCGGGCGTCTCGTGAGCTTCGACCTTGAGTATATGAAAACCGTGGCTGGTGCGTACCACCTGCGACACGTTGCCCGGCTGAACCGGCTTGATGGCGCCAAGAATCTGATCATTGATCTCCGCCGGTTCGAACCAGCCGAGTTCGCCGGCGGCGTTCTTGGACGCGTCGTCGGAGTACTTGTGCGCCAGCGCTCCGAAGTCGGCGCCATTGGCCGCTTCGGTTCTTATTTGATCGGCCTTGTGCTTGAGCTGGTCGATCTGCTGGGGCGAGGCGCCGGAGGGAACTCCGACCAGGATCTGCGCCAGCCGGTAACGTTCCTTCATGACCTTGAAGTCGGCCTGATGCTGGTCATAGTAGGCGTGAATATCGGCGTCGGAGATATCAACTCGATCGCGCACCTGCTGCTGGATCATCATCGCCTTCTCGAGCTCCTCGCGCGCGTGCTTGCGAAAATCCTGCACGCTGATCCCGCTTTGCGCAACCGCGGCCCGGAATTGATCCGGGGTCATGTGCCGGTCATGGCGGAGCTGATCGATATAATGATCGACCTGCGTGTCGTTGATCTTCGAGGAATATTTCTGCGCCTCATTCTGGAACAGCTTGGCGGCGATCAGCTCCTTGAGCATCAGCTTGGCCTCGGCGTTGTCCCCGATGTCGTCGGTATTGACCGGATGACCCATCGCGGTCGAGAACGCCTGGACGTCGTGCGCGGTGATCGGATCGCCGTCCACGCTGGCCACCACCCGATCGACGGACTGCTGCGCTGCCACGCGCATCGGAGTCGCGCAAACCGAAATCGCGGCCGCCGCGGCAAGCGTGCCCGCCCACATAAAGATCGCCGAAATAGTGATCCGCATGATTTTAATTCAGAGCCGGGTCCGGGTCAGTCGCCGGCCGGTGGTCCAACTTTTCACAGCCCTTAAGCGCCTGCAAGACACCGTCCACCTGCGCGAACAGGGTCGCGTAATCGGCGCTTTCGATCCGAACCAGCACCTGGAACGAAGGCGTCAGCTTCATCGTGCGCCGGTTGGCCGCGGCCAGCGCGGCAAGCCTGGCGCTATCGACCGGAGCGTCGGGATGAAAACGCACCTCGAGCTGATCGCCCTTCAGAATCGCGCTTAAGATTAGCAGGAGCTTCATCTGGCGGCGTACGTTCATCGCGGCGACCAGATTATCGATCAGCGTCGGCACCGGGCCGAACCGGTCGCGCATCTCGTCTTTCAAGTCGGCCAGATCCTGCTCCGAATCGGCACGCGCGAATCTGCGATACAGCACCAGACGCTCGTTCTCGTCGGGCACGTAGCTGTCAGGGATATAGGCGGGTATCCCGAGCTTCAGCTCGGGCTCGAAATCGGGCCGGCGCTCTTCGCCACGCAGCTCGGCTATCGCCTGTTCCATCATCTCCGTGTACAGCTCGAAGCCCACCGCCTCGATCTCGCCGTGCTGCTCGCGCCCGAGCAGATTGCCGGCGCCGCGATGCTCGAGGTCCGCCATCGCGAGCTTGAAGCCTCCGCCGCCACTGTCGGCGTCAACCAGCTCGCGCAGCGCGTCGATGCGCCGCTTGGCGTCGCGCGTGATGATGTGCTCGCCGGGAATCAGCAGGTAGGCGTATGCTCTCTGGCGCGAGCGGCCGACCCGGCCGCGCAACTGGTAGAGCTGCGCCAGGCCGAAATGATCGGCGCGATTGATGATCATCGTGTTCGCGTTGGGAATATCGAGCCCGGACTCGATAATTGCCGAGCAGACCAGCACCCCCACGCGGTTCTCGATGAACTCGCGCATCACGTCCTCGAGTTGGCGCTCGCGCATCTGGCCGTGCGCGACCGCAACTTTGGCCTCGGGAATCAGGGTCCGGAGATGGCGCGCCATATACTCGATATTTTCAACCCGGTTATGGACAAAGAAGACCTGGCCGCCGCGGCTCAGCTCGCGCAGGATCACGTCGCGAATCAGCCCGTCATCGAAATGCGCGACGTAAGTGCGAATCTGCTGGCGATCCGGCGGCGCGGTCTGAATCACCGACAGATCGCGGATGCCCAGCATCGCCATGTGCAGCGTGCGCGGAATCGGCGTCGCAGTCATGGTCAGCACCGGCACCATCTTCTTGAGCTTCTTGATGCGCTCCTTGTCGGCCACGCCGAAGCGATGCTCCTCGTCGATAATCAACAGCCCCAGGCGCGGGATGCCGACGTCGGTTGAGAGCAGGCGATGGGTCCCCACGACGATATCGACCTTGCCGCGCGCCACGTCGTCGATGACCGCCTTGTTTTCCTTGCTGCTGCGGAACCGCGAGACCATCTCGACCCGCACCGGATAATCCGCGAACCGCTTGCGCATCGTGTTCCAATGCTGCTCGGCGAGAATCGTGGTCGGCACCAGCACCGCGACCTGGCGCCCGTCCATCACGGCGATAAACGCGGCGCGCATCGCGACCTCGGTTTTGCCGAAGCCCGCGTCGCCGCAGATCAGCCGGTCCATCGGCTTGACGCGGGTCAGATCGCGAATGACGTCATCGATGGCGGCCTGCTGGTCGGGCGTCTCCTCGAACTCGAAGCGATCGGCGAATTCATGGTAGTCGCGGCCCGGATGCGGCAGCGCGTGGCCCTCGAGCACCTCGCGCGCGGCGTAGATCTCGAGCAGCTCGGAGGCCATCGCCAGCACCGCCTGCCGCGTGCGCCGCTTGACTTTTTCCCACGCTCCGCTGCCCAGCTTGTCCAGGCGCGGCGCTTCGCTGTCGCTGCCGATATAGCGCTGGACCAGATTTATCCGCTCGACCGGAACGTACATCGTGTCGTTGCCGGCGTACTCGAGGTTCAGAAAATCACCTTCGATGTCGGCGACCTTGAGATGCTTGAGCCCGCGGTAGCGGCCGATGCCGTGATCGATATGCACGACCACGTCGTCAGGCCGAAGCTCGGCAAGGTTCAGCATCGCGCCCTTGGCGGTCGAGCGGCTCTTGCGGCGCGCGCGCGGCTCGCCGAAGATCTCTTCTTCGCTGTACAGGTAGATGCCGTCGTCCTGCAAAACCGTACCCGCCGAGATCTCGCCTTCGATTATCGCCGGTCGATAGTCGGGCCACGTAAGCAGCGCACCGAAAGTCTTGCACTCGGTATTCACCTCGAGCTCGTAGGCCTCGAGATGACGCCGCAGGCGCGCGGCCTGATTGGGCCCTTCGACGAGCATCAGCGCCCTGCCCTGCCCGCGCTGCACCTCGCGCAGTTGCAGGGCCAGCGGCTCGAAGCTGACCGCGGCGCGCGCGCCAGTAAGCTCGGGTGAAGTCAGGCGCAGACTAGGTTGCGACTTAACCTCGATCGGCGGCGCCCAGCCTTCGCGCGGCCGTGCAGCCGTGATGAGCGATCCGGTTTCGACCGCGGCAAACCCGGCCAGCGCGCGTTCGAATTCATCGACCGACAGATACATCGAGTCCGGTTCCGGAAAAAATCTCGGCGCACCAGCCGCGATCGCCGCTTCTTCGGCTACTTTGCTGGCGAAGCGATCCGCTTCGGCGCGAATCCGTCCCGCATCGACCAGCCACAACACCGCGCCGGCAGGCAGATAATCCGCGACTGATTCCAGCGGCGCGCCATATACGTACGGCATCAGCAGCTCGGCGCCCGGAAACAAAAGCCCATTGTCGAGCGTCTCGGCCAGCTCGCCCGCCTCCTTGCGCACCATCCCGATATCCGCGGCCCGCACCGCCGCCCGGTCGCGGACGCGCAGTTCTTTGAGGGCTTCCGGCGCCACGAAACGAGTGCGCACTATCGTCGCTTCATCCAGCTCGCCCGCCGAGCGCTGGCTCGCGATATCGAAGCGCCGGATCGAAGTCACCATGTCGTCCTCGAGCTCGAGCCGCACCGGCGCGTTATACAGCGGCGAAAAAATATCGACGATACCGCCGCGCACGCTGAAGTCGCCCGGCTCCTCGACCTGCGGAACCCGCTGATAGCCCGCGCTGGCCAGTGCCTCGATCAGCAGCTCGAGGTCGAGCCGCTCCGCCGCGGTCACGCGGATTATCGACGCGTCCAGAATCGCCCGCGGGATCGTCTTGGCCATCAGCGCCTCGACCGAGGTGACCACGATTGGCGCGGGCGTGCGCAAGATCGCGTACAGCGCGGCGATCTGCGCGGCCTGCGTGTCGGCGCCCGGCGAGAGACTCGACAGCGGCTTCAGCTCCCATGCCGGCAGATGATGCACGCGGCGGGCTGGAGTGTCGGCTTCGGCGGGTTCATCGAGGAAGAACACCGCCTCGTGCGCCAGCGCCTCGGCCTCACTGGCGCGCGCCGTCACCACGATGATTGGGCGATCAACGCCGAGCGCGGTCTCGCGCAGGAGCAGCACGCCTGCCGCACCCTTGAGACCCATCACCGGAAATCGCCGCTCGTTTCCAGCGCGCAGACGCGCCTGAAGTTCTAAAGCGGCCTCTTTTACGCTTCGAAGCACGATTTATCGCCCGCGCAAAATGCAGCTTCGCCTGCCAGCAACGGTCAACAGGCTCCGTGCCGGCGGCATCGCCCATAACTATAGCAGAGATTCGCGCGCGTGGGACGCCGCGTGCCTGCCGCGGCCGAGGATTTTCGGCCGATGCGAGCGCAGCTATTCCGTCAGCGGTGGCGCCGCATTCGCGAGCGGCAACGGCTGCCCCACCTGCCCGACATGCACCTCGATTTTCTTGGTGGCATGACCGCCGCCCGGCAGCTCGCGAATTACCGTCAGGTACATCGTGTCGCCGGGCCTGAGCTTCGCAATCGCATCGTCGAGGTCCTGCTGGGTGCGAACGCGATGGTCATCGACCGCGACGATCAGATCGCCTGCGAGTCCAAGATCGCCGCGCTTGGCGAGCTGGGAGGTGAGAATCGTGCCCAGAAACGGCACCAGATCTCCGACCGTCGAGGCGGTCGCGCCGATCGCGTTGGCGCCCGTGCTGCCGTGGAGGGCGGCGGCCGATGCGGGACTGTGCGGATCGACGGTCAGAATCTCGAGCCCGTGCTCCTCCATCCCGAGATAGCACTTGGTGGTTTCGTTGACCGTGATTCCGATATACGGCTTGGCGTTGCGATCAAAGCCATTTTGCGCATTGGGATTGAGCGGGTTCGATGCGCCGTTCTCGGTGCCGGGTTGATACTGAGGGGCGACTGAGCTGGTGTCCTGGCCGGGGCGGAAGCTGCCGCCGCCGGGAACCACCTCGACGCCCGGCTTCAGCGGCGCGATGCCAGGCTGGGGCGCGATCTCGAGCGTCGCGTCGCCGGCGCCGCCTTGGGAATTGATTCCCGGCGGCCGCGGCGCAGCGCCCTGCTGCGACTGCTGATCCGGCGCCGGCGGCGCCGAATTCTGCGCCGGAGCGAGCCCGCCAAGCGCAACAATCGTGGCGACCATCGCAACCTGCACTGTCTTGCGGAGCCTGCTCATCCGGATCGGGTTCCCGTATCTCCCGGCCACGAATCATAGGCCGGCAATCGATTCTGCTCAAGGTCCGTCGAAACGCGCTTGATGCGCGTGGCGTGGGCATGCGAGATTCGGGGCATAACCACCATGAAGATTATCTCGACCGTCGCGCTAGATCCGTCCCACCGCACAGCCATCGCCGCCGCCATTGCGGGCGTCGAGTTGCTCGATCGGCAGTGCCGGTCGCCGGAGGATATCTCGGAGTTTGTCTCCGGTGGATGCGACGTGCTGCTCTCGTTCCGGATGCCGGACGACATCCTGGCGCGCGCGCGCGGGCTCAAGTGGGTGCAACTGCTGAGCGCCGGGGCGGATCACGCGCTCGGCGGTCCGATGAAATCGGCGGCGATTCCGATCACCACCGCCAGTGGCGTTCACGCGACTCCGATCGCCGAGTACACGCTCGCCTCGATGCTCGCGTATGCGCGGCGCTTTCATATCACCATCCGCGCACAGCAGCGCCACGAATGGTCCCGGCGCACGGTCATCTCGAGCCTCGACGTGATTCGCGGCAAGACTCTCGGGATCGTCGGTTACGGATCGATCGGGCGCGAGACCGCGCGTCTGGCGCAGGCATTCGGGATGCGCGTGCTGGCCCTCAAACGCAACCCGGCTGAGCTGCGCGAGACCGGATGGACGCCGCGTGGACTCGGCGATCCGGAGGGGCGGATACCGGCGCGATGGTTCGGGCCCGAGCAAATCGCGGAGCTGCTCAAGGAATCCGACTACGTGAGCGTGACGCTTCCGCTGACCAGTGCGACGCGGAAATTTATCGGCGCCAGAGAAATCTCCGCGATGAAGCCGGGCGCATATTTCGTCAATATCGGGCGCGGCGCGGTCGTCGATGAAGCCGCGCTCGCCGCGGCGCTCGCCGATGGCAGGATTGGCGGCGCCGGACTCGACGTGTTCGAGCACGAGCCGCTCGAGGCCGCGAGCCCGCTTTGGGATCTCGAGCAGGCGATTCTGACCCCGCACGTCTCGGGCGATTTTCGCGGCTACATGGAACTGGCGTGCGAGTTGTTCGCGGAAAATCTGCGCCGCTTCCAGGCCGGAGAGCCGCTGCTCAATCGCGTCGATCCGGCGCTGGGCTACTGAGTTTCGCCAACGCGGCGCTTACCAGGCGGCCGCGATTGCGCGCCCCGCTCCATCGCGTCGGCGAATATCATTGGTAGCGCGGGCGGTGTCCCAGTGGTACCCCGCCCGCGATCGACGGCGGGCGAGACGCCACTGGCACACCGCCCGCCCTCCTAAGAAACAGGATTGAGGAGCACCATCCCGAAGGTATCGTGATTGCTCGCGAGGGCGGGCGGACGAGCCGTCCGCCCCCACTGGCATATTGCTTCCTTTTGACAGTGGCGGCCGACGGCTCGTCGGCCGGCTGGGCAGCAGAGGCGATGCGGGAGAGGCGAGCGAAACATCATCGAGCGCGAGGAGCGCCCCCGTTTCTTACCTGACGTGCCGCGACCCGCGCCGCGTGCCCTGCTACTGACAGCAGCGGCGTGTGGCGGCGAGATCCGCGTTGCGCGTCAGGAGTTGGGATCCACGCCCCATTTTTTCTTGTTCTCGGCGACCTGCTCGGAGGTCGGATGCTCGGTCTGCACGAAGAGCTTGACCTTGAACTGATCCATGATATCCATCATCGCGTGATTCAGATCGACGTCGTCCTTGAGCACTTCGGGAACCGCGGGCTCCTCGAAGATCGCCTGCCAGGGGCACTCGGGTTCGCAGGCGCCGCAGTCGATACATTCGTCGGGATGGATATAAAGCTGATTGGGGAATTTTTCCTTGTCGGCGCCAACGTACTCATAGATGCAATCCACGGGGCATACGCTGACGCATCCGGTGTCAAGGCAGTCGCGGCAAAGCCGTGTAATCGTCCAGGGCATGGCTCGTCGTTTCTCTCCTGTTGCCTCTCCTATTGAGAAGCGTACGGTCCATAAGCTACATCGGCAGGACACGTCTGGAAAGTCCGCGCAGGTGATTTGAAACGCACGCAGGGAGCATCGAGATGAGCACTATCGAGACCAAACCAGGGACCGCGCGGCGTATCGAGAGCGACTCGATGGGTGCGATCGAGGTGCCGGGCGACCGCTACTGGGGCGCGCAGACCGAGCGCTCGATCCTGCATTTTTCGATCGGGAACGATCGGATGCCGCGCGCAGTGATTCGCGCCTTCGGGCTTTTGAAAAAGGCCGCCGCCGAGGTTAATCGCGATCTGAACAAGCTCTCCGCTGACAAAGCGCGGGTGATTGTCGCCGCCGCCGAAGAGGTCGTCGCGGGCAAGCTCGACGAGCATTTCCCGCTGCGCATCTGGCAGACCGGCAGCGGCACCCAGACCAACATGAACGCCAACGAGGTGATCTCGAACCGCGCAATCGAGATGGCCGGCGGCGTGCTCGGCAGCAAGCAACCGATTCATCCCAACGACGACGTGAACATGTCGCAGTCGTCGAACGATACGTTCCCGACCGCGATGCATATCGCGGCGGCCGAGGAGATTGTGCGCGGGCTGGTCCCCGCGATCACGGTGTTGCGCGACGCGATCGCGAAAAAATCTGCCGAGTTCGCCGCGATCGTGAAGATCGGCCGCACCCATCTGATGGATGCGGTCCCGCTGACCCTCGGGCAGGAGTTCGGCGGCTATGTGGCGCAGCTCGACGCCGACCTGAAGCGGATCGAAGCGGCGCTGCCGGATATCTTCGAACTCGCGATCGGCGGCACGGCGGTCGGCACCGGGCTCAATACGCATCGCGAATTCGCCGCGCGGGTGGCGGCGAAAATCGCGGGCTACACCGGGCTGCCGTTCGTGTCCGCGCCCAACAAGTTCGCCGCGCTTGCGGCGCACGACGCGCTCGTGATGGCCTCGGGAGCGCTGCGCACGCTGGCCTGTTCGCTGATGAAGATCGCCAACGACATCCGCTGGATGGGCTCGGGGCCGCGCTGCGGCCTGGGCGAACTGGCGCTGCCCGAGAACGAGCCGGGCTCCTCGATCATGCCGGGCAAGGTCAACCCGACCCAGAGCGAGGCGATGACGATGGTGTGCCTGCAAGTGCTGGGCAACGACACGGCGATCGCGATGGCGGGGACGCAGGGGAACTTCGAGCTCAACGTCTTCAAGCCGCTGATCATCCACAATTTCATGCATTCGACGAGCCTGCTCGCGCACGCGTGCCTCTCGTTCAGCAAGTACTGCGTGGCGGGAATCGAACCCAACCGCGAGCAGCTTGCGCGCTACGTCAGCAACTCTCTGATGCTGGTCACGGCGCTCAGCCCGCATATCGGCTACGACAACGCCGCCAAGGTCGCCAAGCATGCGCACGCCGCAGGCACCACGCTGCGCCAGGCGTGTATCGCCCTTAAGCTGCTCTCGGGCGAGGAGTTCGACCGGCTGGTGCAGGTGGACAAGATGCTGGGGCCCGAGGATTGAGCGCGATCGGGCGCCGGGCGGGCGCGATCTTCGCCGCGGCCGTGCTCGCGATGCTCGCGCTCGCGATGCCGTTGCGGGCGGCGCAGCCGGTACCGACGCTGCCGCCGTTCGACCACGATCCGGGAGCCGAGCCGCCGGCGGTCGGCGGCGACCCGGTGGTGGTATCGGTCAGCCTGCATGTAATCAACCTGTCGAAGATCGACGACTCGGCGCAGCACTTCGATATCGACGCTTACCTATTCGCACGCTGGAACGATCCGCGCCTGGCGTTCGTGCCCAAGGGGTCCGACGACCTGCTGCGCACCTACCGGCCGGGCGAGATCTGGATTCCGCGCCTCGAGATCCTCAACGCGGCCGCGCCGCGCAATCTCCACGACGAATCGATCAGCGTCAAGCCGAGCGGCGACGTGACCTACGTCGAGCGCTTCTACGCCGAGCTTTCGGCGCGCTTCGAGCTCAGGCGCTATCCGTTCGACACCCAGGACCTGGAAATTTTCGTTCATCCGTTCGTCGCCGACGCGAGCCGGATCGTTTTCACCCTCAAGGATGCCAGCGTCTGGACCGCCAGCACGTTCACCGCGTACAGCTCGCTCGGGCAGTGGGACTTAAGGGTGCTGCCGCCTACGCTGCACTCGAATCACGAGAGCGTCGGCGTGGTCAGCGGCGTCCGGTTCGGAATCCTGGCGACGCGGCGTCCGGCCTACTACATCTGGAAGGTATTTGTGCCGCTAATTCTGATGGTGTGCGTGTCGTGGGGTGTGTTCTGGATCGAGCCGGGCGATCTGAGTTCGCAGGTCCAGGTATCGGTCACGACCATTCTGACGGTTATCGCGTTCGCGTTCGCGATTTCGTCGAGTATGCCGCGAGTGCCATACCTGACCTATATCGACGCGTTTTTCCTTCAATGCTACGTGTTCGTGTTCCTTGCGTTCACCGAGATCATGATCGTGCATGTGACGCACCGGTCGGATCGGCGCCGCGACCTGGGCCTCAAGATTCGCAATCAGGCGCGGGTGATCGCGCCGGCGGCGTTCCTGATCTCGAATGCGATAATCGCGCTGCGTTTTTTGGGCTGAGCGCGCGCCGCCTGCGGAGCGATCAGGCTATAATGGATTCAGGCGGCCGGCCCGAACGGGCTGCCGGAGAGGCGGGGGCATCACCCTTGTATGTTGGCGCCATCATCGCAAGATGGGGGAGGGCGCGGCAGAAAGGGGCGTTCGCCGCGGAACAGCACCTTTCTGATTCCTTCTCCCTCCGGAGACCTTTGCGTAATTGGGCGATGGGAGCGCGGCAGAATGATTTTCCAAAGATTGGAGGTTTCCGCAGCGATGCGTGCGTGTCGGGAGGCGGCTTTTGTAAGCCAACCGGGTCCGCGGGGCGCACCAAGACCTCGGCGCCGCATCATGCGGTGCTCAAGACCAACGCGCGGCGCAGGTTGATCGCGATACACAGCACAACGGCCTGAGTTCGATTGCGGACCAGGCCGCGATAGCGGACCCGCTGGTAGTGGTAGCCGCGCTTCATCACGCCGAACACCCGCTCGACTTGCGAGCGCAGCTTGGACAGTGCCTGATTGCGTGCCACCAACTGCGAGTCGGGATGCGCGGCAGTTCCCCACCATGCGCGGCGCATAATCCCGTCGGCGATCCCAAGGCGCGCCAGCTTCTCGCGCCGCGGCGCGCTGTCATAAGCCTTGTCGGCGAGCAACGCACCCTCGTCGCCGCAGGTCAGCTGGTCGGCTACTTCGCTGTCGTTGGTCTTGGCTCCGGTCAGCAGTACTTTGCGGATTAGCCCGCTGCCCAGATCCACCACCACGTGCACCTTGTATCCGAAGTAGGAACCGCCACCGCCCTTGCGATGGGTCCATTGCGCATCCGGATCGAGCGCCGAACCCTGGCCCAGTTGTTCCCCGCGCGCGCCCGCCGCAGGTTTACTCACCGCCGCCTCGATTAACGACGCGTCGATCAAGGTTCCGCGCTTGATTATC
>DATKSQ010000090.1:0-3019 GCA_035531615.1 Binataceae bacterium (SeqCode) | reverse complement strand
TGCGATTTCACCGGCCAGGGCGCAGCCCGCATCGTTGGGGCGCCGGTCAGAGGAGCCACCTGACGTGGATATGGCCGGATCGGCGGGGAAACGCCGGGTTGCGAAGTTCTGGAACGATGAGCCATGCGGTTCCAGGCTGGCCGGCGACGCGGCTCCGGGCAGCGCCGCTTTCTTTGATCGCACCGAAGCGGCGCGGGACCGGCGCGAACCATTCATCGCCCGCTTCGCGCGATTCGATCAGTGGAAAGACAAGCGGGTCCTCGAAGTGGGATGCGGAACCGGGGTCGATTTGTCAAAGTTCGCGCGTCGCGGCGCCCGCGCCTTCGCGATCGATCTCACCCCGACCGGCGCATCGTTGGCCCGCGCTCGCGCGCTGTACCTGGGATGCTCCGCATCGACGACGGTCGGCGATGCCGAGAATCTGCCCTTCCACGACTCGACATTCGATCTCGTCTATTCCTGGGGTGTAATCCATCACACCCCTGATACCGCCCGCGCGGCGTCCGAAATCGTCCGGGTGCTGCGGCCCGGCGGCGACTTAATCGTGATGATCTATCATCGGCGTTCGATCGTGGCGCTGCAGGCGTGGCTGCGCTACGGATTGCTGCGCGGCAGTCCATTTCGGCCGCTCGGCGACATCATCGCTTCGCACCTGGAAAGTCCCGGGACCAGGGCTTTCACGATTGCCGAGGCGCGTGCGCTGTTCAGCGGATGCCGCGATCTGAATGTCTCGCCAGTACTGACGCCGTACGATTTGCGGATCAGCCGTGAGCGCTTTCTTCCGTCGGCGTTCGCACGCGCTTTGCCGCAACGAGCCGGCTATTTCCTGGTCGTCACTGGACGCAAACCGGCAATACAACCAATGCATGTCGGCGGGTCAGAGTGAGTTGCCGATTCGATAACTCCGGCTTCGCCCGTTGAGAGTTGCAGTTGCCGGCGCGGGATCGTCTCCCGCGTTCGACTTGGCGCGCCAGCCTTATGATGCCTTCGAGGAACTTCGCAAGCGATTTACCCTTGCGGGTTCGAGTCGCACGGTGGATCGGCCATCAGCGGTGGATACCAAGAGGACAGAACCGGCTCCTATACATGATATTCAATCCCGATCGGGGTTACGATTTACCCTTCGAAGTTGACTTCTTTGGCACTCGCTACCGGGGCAATACCAGAAACTATCTCGACTGGGTCGTGTTGCTTTACGGGGCCTACTCGCCATCCGAGTTGAGCGCTCTCGAGCAGGCTGCGCGCTATCTCCGCAGCCAGGGCCGCAAGGTCGTTTATCTCGATATCGGCGTCAACGTCGGCCATCACATGCTATTCCTGAGCCGCCTTGCCGATGAGCTTTACGGATTCGAACCCAACCCTGCCGTGCTCGCGCGCGCGCGCGAAAAGATGGACCTGAACCGGATCAAAAACGCCCGGCTCTTCGAGGTCGCACTCGGCGATCGCAACGGAACCGCGGATTATTTTCCTCCGCAAACGGTTAATCAGGGGACCGGTTCATTGGTGGACGGGCGCGGTGGCAACTCCGGCGCTTCGATCCCGATCGCGATCCGGAAGGCCGACGAGTTTTTGGCCGAGCAGGGAATCGCCGGCGTCGGAATCATCAAAATCGACGTCGAGGGGTTCGAGCCCGCAGTCCTTCGCGGTCTGCGCCCCGTGATTGAGAAGGACCGCCCCTTCATTCTGGTCGAAATTTCCCCCAAAGGGCTCGCCGAGTTGCGCGGCGAAGAGGGACTTCGGTCGTGCGTGTACGACGGTGCGCAGTTCTTCGAGGTCACCGGCCGCAATCGCCTTGCTCACGCATTGAGCCCGTATCGATTCGAACCGCGCGAGTGCGAAGTGCTGATTGTGCCGCCTGAACATCTGGCCGCCTTTCAGCCTCGCGCGGCGGAGCGCGGGATCTGAACGAAGGTCCCGCGATAGGTCCAACCGATGAGTGATGCACTCGTGAGCGTTCTTGGTTGGTCGGCCACAATCCTTCACGGCGACCCGACAGTATTCGATCGATGGCTTTGGTTGCGGCGCCACCTTGCACCCGGATCGCGGCGTACCCTCGACGCCGGATGCGGCAATGGCGCGTTCACCCTGTACGCGGCGCGAATCGGAAATCAGGCCATCGGAATCTCTCACGACGAGGTGAGCGCGCGCAGGGCCGCGGCGCGCTCGAGTCTGCTTAACCTTTCCGATGTTTCATTTCTGACAGGTGACTTGCGCCAGCTTGACGGTATGCGCAATTCGCTCGGGACCTTCGATCAGGTGCTCTGCCTGGAAACTATCGAGCACATCCTCGACGACCGCAAACTCGCGCGTGATCTCTCGGCGATGCTTCGGCCCGGCGGCTCTCTTCTGCTGACGACGCCGTACCGAGACTGTCCTCCGCTGCGCGGCGACAAGTTGTCACGGACGGAGGACGGTGGTCACGTCCGCTGGGGCTACACCCACGCGGAGATGCGTGCGTTGCTCGCCGGCGCTGGTCTCAAGAATGTCGCCGAGGAGTACGTGAGTGGCTTCGTTTCACAGAAGATCGCCAATCTGATGCGCGCAATCGGCGGATTGAACCAACTGGCCGGATGGGCAGCGACCTTTCCGCTTCGAATCGCGCAGGCCGCCGACCGGCGGTTCACCGATTCCTTCCACAAACCATATCTGAGCATCGCGGTGGTCGCGCGCAAGCAATCTGGAAGCGACTCTGTGAGAGAGTTGACCGGGGTTCGTCAATGAAAGTCGTCGTTGCGAGCGCCGGACGGTTCCACGCCTTCGATCTGGCGCGGCAGATGGATCGGCTCGGATATCTCGAACGGCTGTTCACCGCCTATCCGATGGCGAAGGTGGACGGCCTGCCGCGCGCGCGGGTCAGCACCTTTCCGTGGTTGATGGCGCCCGCATCCGCCGCCGGAAAACTCGGCCTGCCCGGTTTGCGCGACCTCATCAACGTTCCGGTTATCGAAACCTTCGACCGCTGGATGGCCGCACAGCTCGGCTCCTGCGAAGTGTTTCACTGCCTCTCGCAGTTCGGGAT
>DATKSQ010000089.1:0-56311 GCA_035531615.1 Binataceae bacterium (SeqCode) | reverse complement strand
ACGCTCTTTGCCAAATCGATTCCAATCGCGGTAATCTTCATCGCGGACCCTCCTCGCTTCCATTCAAGATGTTGCTTACATCTTTGGCCCGTATCGAGGCCGTTAAAAGGCGGGCGGGGGTCCATACCATCATTCCCGCGCCCTTCGACATTGCTCAGGGCAGGCTCCGGCTGCCGCGCGAGGAATCCCGATCTCCCGCATCACCTCTGCTTGCCAAGCCGGCCGACGAGCCGTCGGCCGCCACTGACAGAAGGAAGCAACATGCCAGTGGGGGCGGACGGCTCGTCCGCCCGGGGAGCGCACTGCCGCGCGGGTTTTTCCGGCGCCGCGGCGCGTGCTAATTAACAATCGCTCGGGCGGACTCGTTTGGATGCGGCCGCCGGCGGAGGTTTGTGCGGATGCTGTTCGTAATAATCGGGCATGACGGTGCCAATGGGGCGGCGCTGCGGCCGAAACTCCGCCCGGCTCATCTCGAAAATCTTCGCCCGCTCGCGAACGCGGGCAAGGTCGTGATCGCGGGGCCGTTCACCGATGGCAGCGGCAGCCTGATTATCGTCGATCTCGAAAGCGAGGCCGACGCCAAGGCGCTGGCGAATCGCGATCCCTATTTGACCGGCGGAGTCTTCAGCCGGGTCGAGGTCAAGCCGTTTAAGCAGGTCTTCCCCGAGCAGGCCTGAATCCTGATATTTTCTTCGATGGAGTGCCGATGGCAGGCGCATTATCAGACCTTAAAATTATCGAAGTTGGTGAGCTGGTCTCGGCTCCGTACTGCGCCAAGCTGCTGGCGGATATGGGAGCCGAGGTGATCAAGATCGAGCGTCCCGGCGCCGGTGATCGCGCGCGCATCCGCGGACCATTTCCCAAAGATGAAACGCATCCGGAAAAGAGCGGGCTGTATCTATACCTGAACACCAACAAGAAAGGCGTCACGCTGGATATCGCGAAGCCCGAAGGGATGCAGCTCCTGGAGCAGCTCGTGGCTGGCGCCGACGTGCTGGTTCACAACGTCGTGCCGCCCGAGATGGATCGCGTCGGGCTGACCTGGGAGCGGATGCGGCGCGTGAATCCCGGCCTGGTGATGACCTCGATCGCGCCGTTCGGACTGTCGGGGCCGTACCGGAATTTTCGCGCCGAGGACTTGACCGTGTGGGCGGCCGGCGGCGTATGCGTTCTCAACGGCGGCGGGCCCGACCACGCCGACTTGCCTCCGCTCAAAGCCGCGGGCTCGCAGGCCGGATACCAGGGCGGAGTTCACGCGGCGGTCGCCACGATGGGCGCGGTGTTCGCGCACGCCCGCGGCGAGAGCGGCCAGCATCTCGAGGTCTCGGTGCAGGAATCGATCGCGTCTCAGCTCGAAATGACCTTCGAGTACTGGCCCTACATGAAGATGATCGCGACGCGCTTGGGGCAGAAGCCGCTCCAGCCGGTCGAGACGATGCAGTGCAAGGACGGTTACATCTACCTGTGCTGTATCGAGGAGCATCAGTGGCGCAACTTCGTCGCGATCATGGGCAATCCGCAATGGGCGGACGAAGAGATTTTCAGCGACCGGCTGAAGCGCGCGGTCAATTGGGACGCACTTAAAGTGTTTCTTGAAGAATGGGTCGGCCAGCAGACGGTGCTCGATCTATACCGCAAGGCGCAGGCCCGGCGTGTGCCGTTCGCGCCGGTCTCGACGATGGGCGACCTGCTCTCGAGCGAGCATCTGCGCGCGCGCGGCTTTTTCGTCGAGATCGCGCAGCCGATGGCGGGCACCCACAAGTATCCGGGCGCGCCGCTCAAGTATTCTCGCACGCCGTGGGAAATCCGGATACCCGCGCCGACGCTCGGACAGCATAACGAGGAAATCTTCGGCCGGCGTCTGGGACTTTCGTCCCAGCGGCTGAGCGAACTCAAAACCAGGGGTGTGATCTAACGATGGCCAAGCCACCGCTTTCCGGAATCAAGGTCTGCGACTTCACCTGGGTGTGGGCGGGGCCGTACTGCACCCTGCAGCTTGCGCATCTGGGCGCCGAGGTAGTGCGGATCGAAACCAAGACCCGGCCATGCGTGACGCGGATGCTGCCGCCGTGGCCCGATGGAATATTCGACGGAGTCAACAAGTCCGGCTATTTCAATCAGTACAATCAGGGCAAGAAGTCGCTGTCGCTGAATTTCAAGCATCCCGAGGCCAAGGAGATCGCGTGGCGGCTGATTAAACAGTCCGACGTCGTGATCAATAACTTCGCGGCCGGCGTGATCGACAAGATGGGTTTCGGCTACGAGGAGGTCAAAAAGGTCCGCCCCGATATCGTGATGATCTCATTGTCGGGATACGGCAACAGCGGCCCGTACCGTGAGTACGTCGCGTACGGACCCGCGCAGGTTCCTCTATCGGGACTCTCGGCGCTGACCGGCTACAAGGGATTCCCGCCGATGCACGCGGGGTTCAGCTACGCCGATCCCAACGCTGGAGCGCACGGCGCGTTCGCGATTCTCACCGCGCTCTATCATCGTTATCGCACCGGCGAGGGGCAGTTTATCGACATGAGCCAGTGGGAATGCGCGATGGATGTCCTGGCGGAGGGAATCCTCGAATACACGATGAACGATCGCGAGCCCGAGCGCGTCGGCAATCGCGATCCGTTCATGGCGCCGCACGGAATCTTCCGCTGCCGGGAGCTGCCGGAAAAAGTGATGGACGTGGTCATCGATCAGTGGGCGTCGATAGTGTGCGCCACCGACGACGAATGGGCGCGCCTGGCCCGTGCGATTGGCAAACCCGAGCTGGCGGATGACGCGCGCTTCAAGACCTTCGACGCACGCAAGCGCAACGAAGACGCGCTCGAGGCGATAATCACCCAGTGGACCTCGACGCGCGCGGTCGCCTACGTCGTCGATACGCTGCAGGCGGCCGGCGTCGCGGCGGGCGCGTGCGCGGACAACAAGTACCTGTGCGAGGACCCGCATCTCGCCGCGCGCAAATACTGGGTCGAACTCGAGCATCCCGAGGTCGGGGTCAAGCGCCACTGTGGAATTCCGTGGCGGATGAGCGGTACGCCGTGCCAGGTCGAGGCTCCGGCGCCGTGCCTCGGACAGCACACCGATCAGGTGCTTGAGGCGCTCGGCTACAGCGGCGACGAAGTTGCCGCGCTGCGCAAGCAGGGCGCGCTCGACTGACCGCACGGCGGATTCGATTAGGAGAAAACGCGATGCGTACGCTCACGACACTCCTCGGCGGCTTAAGTTTCGGCGAAGGGCCCCGCTGGCATGACGGAAAGCTCTACTTCTCGGACATGCACGCCGGCCGCGTGATGACGGTCGATCTCGAGGGACGCACCAGCGTGGTATGCGAGGCGCCAAACAATCCTTCGGGACTCGGATGGCTCCCCGATGGATCGCTGCTGATCGTCTCGATGGCGGATCGCAAGCTGATGCGGATGGAGCGCGGCGGCGGAGCGCTGAAAGTGCATTCGGACCTGTCGGCGCTCGTGCCGCATCATTGCAACGACATGGTGGTGGATTCGCTTGGGCGCGCGTACGTCGGCAACTTCGGCTTCGATCTTCACAACGGTGAGAAGCCATGCGGGACCGTGATGATCATGGTCACGCCTGACGGGATGGCGCGCGCGGTGGCCGGCGATCTGATGTTTCCCAACGGGACGGTGATCACACCCGGCGGTAAAACCCTGATCGTCGGTGAAACGTTCGGGCGGCGCCTGACCGCGTTCGATATCGCAGCCGACGGATCGCTCGCCAACCGCAGCGTGTGGGCCGACTTGGGAAAGAATCTACCCGACGGAATCGCGCTCGATGCGGAGGGTGCGATCTGGGTCGCCAGCCCCACCTGTTCCGAAGTGATTCGCGTCAAGCAGGGCGGCGAGGTGACCGAGCGGGTCGCCGTCGCGACCGACGCGTTCGCGTGCATGCTGGGCGGACCCGACCGCAAGACCCTGTTCGTTCTGACGGCGGCGTCCTCGGAGCCGGCGGCGTGCCGCGCAAACCCGACCGCGAAAATCGAGATCACCCGCGTCGAGGTTCCCGGCGCCGGACTGCCATGAACGCTGGCGCGCGCGGGTGCGGCGTGGCGTAATCATAGACCATGAGCTTGGACGGCAAACTGGAAACCTATCGTGCGCGGCGGCGCCGCTTCATGGACGCGCTCGGCGCGGACGCAGCCGCGATTTTGCCGGCGGCGCCGGCGGCGTTTCGATCGGGGGATGTCGAATTCATCTACCGGCAGGATAACGATTTCTACTATCTGACCGGCTTCGTGGAGCCCGAGGCGGCCGCGATATTCGCGCCCGGACATCCCGACGGCGAGTTCGTGATGTTCGTGCGGCCGCGCGACAAGGAGCGCGAGACGTGGACCGGCAGGCGCGCGGGTGTCGAGGGCGCGGTGATCGACTACGCCGCCGACAAGGCGTTCACGATCGACGAGCTCGAAAAAGTGTTGCCGCGCTACCTGGAAAAATCCGAGCGGCTACACTTTCCGATGGGGCGCAACCCGGAGCTCGAAGCGCGCGTGATGAAGCTTGCGCAGCACTCGAGCGCGATGCGTCCGCGGCTGGGCTCGGGGCCCTACGCGATTTTCGATCCGCGCGAGATTCTGCACGAGGCGCGGGTGCGCAAGGAACCGGGCGAGCTCGAACTCATGCGCCGCGCGATCGAGATCTCGGGTGCCGCGCATGAGCGCGCGATGCGCACGGCGCGCGGCGGGATGCGCGAGTGGCAGATCGAAGCCGAGGTCGATTACGCGTTTCGCTCACGCGGAGCGGCGGGTCCCAGCTATCCGTCGATAATCGCGTCGGGTCCCAACGCCGCGATCCTGCATCACATCCAGAATCGCCGTGAGATGCGCACCGGGGAGTTGCTCCTGATCGACGCCGGATGCGAGTACGACTTCTACGCCTCGGACGTGACCCGCACTTTTCCGGTGGGCGCGCGCTTCACCGCGCTGCAGAAGGAACTCTACGAGATCGTGCTCGCAGCGCAGGCCGCGGCGATCGAGCAGGTGCGGCCGGGCGCGCGCTTCGAGGATCCGCACGACGCCGCGCTACGCGTGCTTGCGGACGGAATGCGCACGCTCGGGCTGGTCAAGGGGACCACCGAGGACATAATCGAGCAAGGCTCCTACCGCCGCTACTATATGCATCGCACCAGCCACTGGCTCGGGATGGACGTCCACGATGTCGGTTTGTACCGCGTCGGCGGCGAGTCGCGCAGGCTCGAACCCGCGATGGTGATGACGGTCGAGCCGGGCATCTATATCGATGCCGACGACGACTCGGCGCCCGAGGCGATGCGCGGGGTCGGAATCCGTATCGAGGACGACGTGCTGGTCACCGCGACCGGGCACGAGGTGATGACCGCCGCGATTCCCAAGCAGGTCAGCGAGATCGAAGCCCTGACGGCGGCGTGACTCGCGCCGATTCACGGCGCCGAACTTTCTCAAAGTTCGAGTGCGCTGGCCGAGCCTACGATGGTCTTGGCGCCGTCGGATTTTTCGCACCAGATCTCGACTTCGGCGCGGGTGCGTTTGCCCTCGGGGGTCCGCTCCAGGATTCTTCCGCGTGGCGCGGTCAGGTCGTTGCCCCACAGCACGTTGACCAGCCGGAGATCCATCTTGCCGCCGCACATGAAGCCCAGGCCGAAGCGGCGCGTCATCAGCTCCGCGACCAGGCATACCGAGAGCATCCCCTGCACGACGATTTCCGGAAATCCCAGTTCGACCGCCTTTTGCCGGTCGTTGTGATAATTGCGTTGCGGGCCGGAGAACGCGATGCACATATCCTCGGTGATCGCGCGCATGGGGGCTTCGATCGCCTCGCCGCCGCGCTCGCCGACTTTGAACGAGCGTTTGGAATCTTTCTCGCGCGATTTATCGACCGCGAAAGAATCTTTTTTGGTCTGCTCGGGAAGCAGAAAGCTTTGATGGGTGCGGCTGCGCGAGACGATCTGCCCGGCGGCGTTGCTGACAATTACTTCATTGACTATGTATTCCCGGTCGCGCTTCATATAGCGGCCCACGATCAGCGAACGAGTAGTCAGCCGTTCGCCGACCATCACCGGCGCGAACAACTCCCATTCCTGGCGGGCATGCAGGTTTCCGTACAGGTTCGGCAGGTACCATTGCAAAGTCCTGTACACCGCCGAGTGCAGAATCAGCGCGGGCGCGAGCGGCGGGCCGAGCGGCGAGCGGTCGCGGTACCAGGGGTTGTCATCGCCGGTTCCCGCGATATAGGTCGCGACGGTTTCGGGTGTTATCTCATAAGTCGCGCCGCCGTAGTCGCGGCCGACATGAACTTCGATTTCATCAGGGGCGAAAATCGTTTCGCTCATCGCACGCCTCGCGCGGGTCGCATTCAGGATTTGGCTTTGCTCTTCAGCCGGTCAATGAATTTCGCCGCGTCGATCGCGGCGCGGCGATGGGTTCCCGCGCCGATCTCTTCGGTCTCATCGAGCGCGCGCACTTTGAATTCCACGCGGCGGCCTTCGCACTTCACGACCTCGGCTTCGGCGCGCACGCGATGCCCCTGCGGAGTGGCGGCGATATGCCGCACGTCGATCGCCATCCCGACCGAGCTTTCTCCCGGTTCGAGGTACGGGCGCATCGCCTCCGCTGCCGCCTGCTCCATCATCCCGATCATTGTCGGTGTCGAGAAAACCGGAGCGAGCGACGGATCGAGGCGATTGGCCAGATGCTCGGGCGCGACGATTTGGGCGACGCTGCCGACTGTTCCGACGGGTACGGGTTTCATGGTAGCTCTCCGATCCGCGCCGCTCAGCGGCGCAGTCCCATCGCGTCGAGTTTCTTTGCGAGCCAATCGACGCGATCATTGCCCCAGAACGGCTCGCCCGCGGCGATCATCGTTGGAACGCCAAACACGCCGTCGCGTTCCGCTTCGAGCGCGGCGTCGTGCAGCTCGCGGGGTCCGTCGGCGAGGATGTACTTCATGAAGCCGGCGGTGTCGAGGCCCACTTCCGTTTCCTCCATCACTTTGGCGAGCGCGGAGCCGTCTTCGATATCCAGTTCGCGTTTGAAGAACCGTTCGAAGACGCGGTCCGAGTACGGACGGAATCTTCCGTGCTTATCAGCCCACAGGCCACTCATAAGCGAAAGGCGCGAATCGAAAATCTTTTGCGGTCCGCGAATGACGAGCCCGCGCGCGTTAGCGTAGCGGCGCGCGTCGAGGTACAGGTAGCGGACTTTGCGCCAGTTGCGCTCATCGCGCTGATCGAGGTTGCCGCCGAAGGCGCCAGTGACGTTCAGCTCGAGCGGGATGTATCGCAGCGCGATCCGGTAGGCCTGCTCGAGGTCGTACATCGGCTGCATCGCCAGATACGTGAAAGGGCTTTTGTAATCGTAGTAGAGCTTGATGATTTCGTCGGGCATCGGGATACCGCCTCCCGGGACACTGCCTTGATCGATAGCCTAAATCGCGCGTACAAAAAAGCCGCGCGCTACTCGGTCCCGGCGTTGCGCGTGAGATAGTCGAGGATCGTCGCGCGCTGCGCGTCGTTCAAAGCGGGCAGGCCGGCATTGCGCATCTTGCCCTGCATCCTGGCGACTTGCAGATCCCACATCGCGGCGGTCATCGTGCGCGGATTGTATGCCGCGTGGCATTGACCGCATCGATACTGATACAGCGCGGCCGCCGGCGTTCCCGCTTCGGGAAGCGCGGCGCGGCGACCGCATCCGGCGAGGGCAAGCGCCGCGAACACGAGCGCCACGGCGCGGGCGCGGATCGATGCGCGCGGTTCAGTTCGCGGGGCAGCGAGCATCAGGGATTCGGGCGGCGATTTCTCGGCGAAGGGTTGCGATGAGGGCGATTCGGTCGGCCTCGGGCAGGGCTATTTTCCGTTCAGCCTCTTGACGTATCCAAATTGGGGCGCGGCGCAACTCGTCGCTCTCGTAGCGTGGAAAGAGGTGCCAGTGCACATGCGGCTCGGCATTGCCCAGGCATTCGTAATTCATTTTCCACGGCTTGGTGACCGCGGCGATCGCCTCGGCGACGAGTCTGAGTTCCTCGAACAGCGCGCGCGCCTCGGCGGGCGGCATCAGGAAGATTTCGGTGGCGTGGCGCTTGGCGAGCATCAGGCAGTACCCGCGATAGAACTGCGCGTCGCCCAGGATCACGCAGCAGTTCGGAAGCTCGGCGATGAAGTCGGCGAAGCCGCCGGCGCCGATGCGCTCGATGAGCGCGCAGATGCCGCATCGCGCATCGGTGCTCATGCGGATTTTTCCTGCTCAACCGCGACGAGCTTGATTTTCGCGTGGCGCAGCAGTTCGCTCACGGTCGCGAGCTTGTAGGGTTTGGCGTAATAGACCGTGCGGATGCCGGTGTTGATGAGCACCTTCAGGCAGTGGATGCAGGGCGTGTGCGTCACGTAGATGTCGGCGTCCTGGATCGCGGCGCCGTTGCGCGCGGCCTGGGTGATCGCGTTGATCTCGGCGTGGATGGTGCGAAAGCAGTTTTGCTCGAGCTCGCCGTCGGGATTGCGCGATTCGTAGATCAGGCATCCGGCTTCAGTGCAGTGCGGCAGGCCCGCCGGCGAGCCGTTGTAGCCGGTGGCGAGGATGCTGCGGTTGCGCACGATCACCGCGCCGACCTTCGCCCGCAGGCAAGTCGAGCGTTCGGCGACCTCGCGCGTGATCGTCATGAAGTACTGATCCCAACTGGGGCGCGGCTTGTCGCGATGGTCGGGCAAATTATTTATCTCCTGGAATCAAACGCCCGCGAATCATTCAGATTCGGACCGCCGCTCGACAATGCGCCGGCGGGGCGGGCAGGCGATGCATCACGTCGTAACTTTGCGACTGCTGCGGCTGCGGCGGGGTTTCGTCGGGTGTGCCGAGAGTGATCGGGGTCGGCATGAAGGTCACGATGAACAGCGCGACCGTCAGCCACGCCGCGACGCGGCGGGCCGGACTCAGAGGAGTATCGCGATCGACGGTTGAGGGATGACCGAGCCCCAGCGCGACCGCGATCACCGCCCACAAGAGCCATCCGCCCCAGAAACTGCGGCCGGTCGCGAGCGGAATCACGACCATCAGCACGCATCCCAAAACAAACAGCGTCGAAATTTTGCGATGATGCCGTGGCGTGAGCGCGTACAGGACGTGGCCGCCGTCGAATTGTCCAACCGGCAGAAGGTTGAGAGTGGTGACCAGAAACCCGAGCCATCCGGCAAACGCAATCGGATGCAGGTTCACGTTGACCAGGTTCGGGTTCACACCGAGCATCCATCGCGACAGCCCGTAAAACAGCAGCGAGTTGCCAAGTTCGAGTCCGCCGGAGCCTTGGGCCAGCGGCTGGATATCGGACAGGTGCAGGCCGATGAGCACGCAGGGCAGGGCGATCATCATGCCGGCCCACGGACCCGCGGCGCCGATATCGAACATCACGCGGCGAGTTTGCGGCATCTGGCGCATCCGGATAAACGCGCCGAAAGTTCCGATAAAGAAAACCGAGGGCCACGGTGCGGGGATGAAGTAGGGCAGGCTGGTATTGACGTCGTTGCGGCGCGCGGTGAGGTAATGGCCCATCTCGTGCGCGAGCAGGATCGCCATCAGCGGCAGCGAAAACGACAGCCCTGCGGCGAGACCGAGCACGCTCGTGATCGGATGACGCGCAGACAGGTCGAGGCCGGCCATGTACGCGCCCGCCATCGTGGTAGTCAGCAGAGTAAGCGCGAACAGCGCCAGATTGAGCCGTGGGATTCCCTCCGGCAGTATCGCGCGCATCGCGCCCCCGCCCGGAATGCTCGCGGGCTTCGGCTCGGCGCCGTAGCGCGGAATCTCGGTCAGGACGCTGGGAGCGTGGTTGTGTGCGGCGGCTTCATCCATGTGTCACGTATTTCTCACGCACGGGCGGTGGTTAGGACCACACTCGCGCCTGCTTCGGCATGATAGCGCATGGCGGCGTTCGCGTCGCGCAGCGCGATCTCGAGCAGGTCAAAGCCGCCAAATGCCGCGAGCGCGCCGCCCGTCGGCACGTCGCCATAGGCGCGATGGATTCTGATCGCCGCGCTGCCCTTAATCTTAACTGAAAGCGGCTTTTTGCGAAAGGAATTGGGCAGGCGCGCGAGATCTTTGCGGCTGATATTGGTGATCAGATTGCCAAATCCGTCCACGTACAGCACCTCACCGCGAATCCGCGCAGCACTAACCAACGGTTCGGGAAGCCCAAGCTCGACGATCCGATCCAGGCCGCTTCCGAGCGCGCCGATCGCGGCTCCGCGCGCGAGCCATGCGGCGGCAGGCGCAAAGATGTCGCGGCCGTGGAACGTTGAACTGACCTCGCTCAGCCGATGGCGCGGCGAGGTAAGTTCGACCGCCCGGCGCACGCCAGCCTGGCGCGCGGCGATCGATAGCAGGCCGTTGTCGGGGCCGACGAAGCGTGCGCCCGCGCGGGTGTCGATCGCAATCGGCGCTCGCGCGGACCCGACTCCGGGATCGACTACGGCCAGAAATATCGTGCGCGCCGGAAAATAGCGCCAGCTCCGTGCGAGCAGGAACGCGCCCGCGGCGATCGACTGCGCAGCCACGCCATGCGTCAAATCGATTATCGGCACGTGCGGTGCGATTCGCGCGATTACGCCCTTCATCACGCCGGCGTAATGATCGCGATAACCGAAGTCGGTAAGAATTGCGATTACGGGTGCCGCGCGCTTCGAAGTAAGTATCGCGCGGCGATCAGGCACGGGCAGGCTTCGTCATCGGCGACTGGTTGCGGCGCATCGGGGTCTAGCGTAGCGCAGGCGCGGCTGCGCGCCAACCAGGGCCCGGCGCGCTATCGCGCGGGACGGGAATGAACGGAGCCGCCCGATCGTGCCGGGCGGCTCCGTCTGTCAAATAACAAGATTGCGCCAAAAGTGCGCTCGGCGATCAGCTGGACTTTGCCTTCTTGGCCTTGTCGAACTTGAGCGTCATCTCGGTGACGCCCGCCGCCACGTTGAGTCCGTTCTGTCCTTCGATCGAGACGGGCTGCAGCGCGATCGAGTTCTTGAAGCCTCCGACCAGTACGTTGGCTCCCGCTCCGACTCCGACCGCGACGCTGGCGGTCACGCCGGCGTAATGCCCGGCGAGCGCGCCCTGTCCAAGATTATTGGTGGGAGCGACGACGGCCCACAGGATCACTGCTGACTCGAGGTAGCCGATATCCGCGCCGAACTTCGATATCGAACCGGTGTAGTATTCGGTGTATCCGGGCTGCAGTGCGTAGGCGCACTTTATTTTGCGCGAGGATCCGAAAATAAAGCCCCATCCCGAGTCCACATGACAGGTAAGGTATCCGGTGCGGACCGTCATCTTGGACGTATCAGTTTTCGGGGCGGCCGAGCCGCTTGCGTCCTGCGCGAGTGCGGACGATCCGATCGACGCGACGGCGAGCACAATCGCAGCTGCGAAAGCCAGGTTTCGAATGATGGATTTCATCGTTGTAGGCACCTCCAGTGCATGTCAAAGGCGGAAGTTCACGTAACCCGGGACTCTTCATCTCACGCTATCGATAGTCTCTGCTTATAGCAACGGGAATCCTCGATGGCGGAGCGAGCGAGATCGCAGTGGACCAGATGTGCGCCGACGGCGGTGGAAAAATCCGCCCATTCGTGGAAGCATCCGGGATTCCCACGCCACGATAGCGGGTAAAAAAATGTCCGGCACTTCGCCCCTGCAACGCTTCAAGGTAATCGATCTCACCCGCGTACGCTCGGGTCCCACCTGCGTGCGCCAACTCGCCGACTGGGGCGCGCAGGTGATCAAGGTCGAGATGCCCGATTCGCAAGGTGGGCTGGGCTTTGCGCGTGACGGCTCTGACTTCCAGAACCTGCACCGCAACAAACGCAGCATCACGCTCGATCTCAAGACCGATGCGGGCCGGGCGATACTGTTCAAGCTGGCCCTGCGTGCTGACGTTGTGGTCGAGAATTTTCGCCCCGACGTCAAGCATCGGCTCGGCATCGATTACGCCGCGCTCAGCAAGAACAATCCGCGGCTCGTGTACGGCAGCATCTCGGGCTTTGGCCAGGACGGACCGTACGCGTCGCGGCCGGGAGTCGATCAGATAGCGCAAGGGATGGGTGGGTTGATGTCGGTGACGGGATTTCCGGGGCACGGTCCGGTGCGGGCCGGAATCGCGATCGCGGATACGACCGCGGGGCTGTATTGCGCGATGGGGATCCTGACCGCGCTGCTCGAGCGCGAGATCTCGGGGAAGGGGCAATGGGTGCAGACCTCGCTGTTGCAGGCGCAAATCGCGATCCTGGATTTTCAGGCGACCCGATGGCTCATCGACGGTCGCGTGCCGCGGCAAGCCGGCAACGATCATCCCACCGCGATTCCAACCGGAGTATTTCCGGCGAGCGACGGGCTCGTCAATATCGCCGCGGTTGGGCAGGAGATGTTCGCCAGCCTGGCGCGCGTCATGGGCGCCGAACGATGGATCGACGATCCGCGCTACGCCGATCCCGTGAGCCGTTCGAGAAATCGCGCGCAACTCAACGCCGAGATTGCGGAGGTGACCCGGACGCGAACTTCCGAGCACTGGGTAAGCGTGCTGAACGAGGCGGGCGTTCCGTGCGGGCCGATCAACACGATCGATCAGGTCTTCGCCGACCCGCAGGTGCGCCACCTTGGAATCGCACAGCCGGTCGAGCATCCCAGGCTCGGCAGGCTCGAGCTGGTGGGGCAACCGGTCCGGCTCTCGCGCACGGACAGCGCCCTCAAGACGGCGTCACCCGAAGCGGGACAGCATAGCGAGGAGATTCTGCGCGAGCTTGGTTACGACGATCGGGCGATCGCCGAGCTGCGCGCCGAGCGCGTAATTTGATTTGAAGGATATCCGCGAAACCGGCGCTTCGCTCACAGACGCAGCCCGGGGCCCGCGATGCCCAGCGCAATCACTGCCACCAGCGTGACGATTCCGATCGCGAGCAGCACGTTCTTGAGCGGGCTCGAGCGATACTCGGCGGCCACTTCGTGAACTCCGGCGGCCACGGGCACGCCGAGATAGCTTGGCGAGACCATCAAGGTGCGCGCCGGGCTGCCATCCACGGTCACGTGCCAGTTGGGATGATAGGTCATCTTGAAGACCAGCAGCGCTGGCACGGCGGCGTTCACCCGCGCGCGCATCAAATCGGGAGTAATAGCTTCGTCCTCCACGGTGCCCAGCGCCGCTGTGGGCGGCGATTCGATCAGGCTGCGCTCGCGCGCCGGATCGCGTACGAATGCGGTAAATCGTCCGCGCTCGGGATCGGTACTTTTGAGCCAGCCCTGATTACGCACAAAGAGCTGAAGGTCCGAGCCCATCGCAGCCACTTGCGTGATCTGTCCGAGCTGGGTGAATCCACCGGAGTCCGCCTGGTACAGAATGTACCGCCGGGTGACAAGGATTGGGCGCAGAAAGGCGGGCAGCGGCACTCGCGGCGGCGCGACTATGTATCGGATGTTAAAGGTGCGATAGGTCTGGGGATTAGCCTCATTGATTATCCACAACAGATCGGAATTCAGCGAGAATGCATAGTACGGCGGCGCGACCGAGGGCAGCATCGAGACCGCGAGCCCGTCGAACAAATGCACATATCCCCAGCGAACCGAGGCGCCCCAGTTGGCGCGCGTTCCGGAATAGACGCGGCCCGGCGGCAGACTGCGCAGGGTGGCCAGCACCTTGGCAAAATCGGTGTCCGTGGAATACTCGGATTGCGCAGTCCGCATCCAGCCAGCGTTGTCGCGGTAAAGCCCCCAGCGCTCGGTCATCGCCGGGATCATGAGCAGGACCAGCAGTGAAATTGCGGCCGTCTGCCCGAGCTTCGCGGGCAGCGCGCCGCACCAGTTCCACAGCAGCTCCGCGCCGAGACCGACGGCCAGAATCGCCGCGAAATCAACGCCTCCTTCGAAGCGATGAAAGAGCATCCGATGCGCGAGCGGAAGAAGATCCGCCAGCGGACCCCAGGTCGCGCGGCCCAGGAACAGCACCATCCAGATCGCGAACATCGCGAGCACCAGCTTCGCCTCGTCGCGCCGGGTCGCGATCGCATAGCCGAGCCCGAGCGCGGCCAGGATCGTGACCACCGGGATGATGCGATGATCGTCGAACAGGCGCCCGGAGCCTAGCGCGGCGAAAATCGCGTGCGCGCCGTACGAGTCGTACTTATCGCGCTCCAGGTACACGGACGCGTTCAGGTAGCGGACCTCGAGGAGAAACGGCACGGTGAGATACGCAGTGATCAATCCGATTGGGAGCGCGACGGCCATAAGCCGGAGCAAGGATTTCCGCGCAGCGACGTACCCGCGCGATTCCCACAGTGTGACGATCCACAAGATTCCGCCGCAGACCGCGAAGATGTATCCGTATAGTAAGTCGGAGAGCAGAACTCCGGAGCCCGCCACAATCGCCAGGGCGTATCCGCGTCCGTCGCGCAGCACGCGATATAGCCATGCCGTCGCCACAAACAAAAGCGGCATCGCCCAAAGTTGCGTGTACAGGCCGAAGCCGCTCCAAAGGTAGCTGTGCAGATCGAAACCCGAGTTGTACTGCGACGAGAGCAGCGGCGAGAACGCTCCGCCGCCGGCCGCCGCGACCCGCGAGAACCCGGCGGTACGCATCGAGTAGTAAACCGCGAGCGGGAACAGCACCATCAGCAGATAGCGAACCAGGTTGAAGATAGTCAGCAGGCTCACCCGCCTGAGCATCAAGCGATACGCGGCGACAATCGCGAGATGCGGCAGATGCTGGTAGTAAAGGAATTGCGCGAAGCCCAGCTCCAGTTCGGGTAGCCAGTGATCGACCGGATTCGCACCGTTGGAAATCGCCTGGTTGGCGCGTTTGACGAACAGGTAATGAAAGACGTCGTCGTTGAGACTTGGCGCGGGACAGTGGAACTCGGCAAACAGCCCGATCGCGCTGAATAGGATCGGTATCGCGAGCAGGATAGCGAGCGCGAGCGCAGGCGGTCGCGGGGTTCGGTCGTTATTCAGCATCAATGACCGCGCAGCATACCAGAGTCACCGCGCGATCGCGCCATCCGCGCGCCGGAACCTCACGCGCTCGACTTTCAGCCGCCGCCGTCGGTCGAGGCGATATTCGCCCCGCGGATGGCTTTGGCCGACTCAGGTGCGGCGCATCCTTCGAAAAAGATCGCTACGATAGTCTCGACCGCGATGTCCGGGGTGGCGAACTCCCGCCCATAGCGATTGAGCCCGCGTACCATCCCAAGCACCGATTCCGCCGCGAGCCGAGTGTCCAGGTCGCCGCGAATCGCGCCGTGCTCAACTCCGTCGCGCAGCACCTCGGCGACCATCCGCGCCAGATTTTCGCGTTGCGCGTGATAGATCCGCTTCTGGCCGCGCGGGAGCGCCTCGGGATCGCGCAGCAAGGCGAAGAACTGGCGCCGCGCCCAGAAGAAGTGCAGAGCATGGCGCACGATCGTCCCAATCTTCGCGCGGGTCGATTGGGCGTGCGGCAGCGCCGCGAGAATCTGTTTCTGTAGCTCGTCGAAGCCCGCTATCACAACCGCGGCGTATAGCTCTTCCTTGCTGGCGAACCGGCGATAGACGCTGCCCTTGCCGACGCGGGCTCGCGCCGCGACTTCATCGATCAGCACCCGGTCGAACTCGCGCTCCGCGAATAACATCGACGCGCTTTCGAGAATTCTCTCGCGCAGAAACGGGGTCGCCGGACGGCCGCGGTGCGGATGGGGTCCAGCCGTGACGCTGGCAGGATGGGTTCGCACATTCATGGCGGTGTGGTGCGATCGCGATGCAACTTAAGCCGCTGCGGGCCTTCGGCCGAAACGGATCGAGCGCTGGCGCGTCCGTACTTCCGGACCGCCATGACCATCGCCGCGTCAGATCCGGAGCACGCGCCGGCGGAACTTCGGTTCGCAGGTAAAATATGGACTCACAAGTCCGAAATTGCAAGAATCAAGTAATCGGGCCGTCCGATGGCATGCTCCCGAAGCTCCCGGTTTACGGACCGCGGAGCGCATTCATCGAGATCGGGCAGGCACTGGGCGCTGACGGCTCGCGTGCGGCGCTGCTGGCGGCTATGGCGTAGGAGCGAGTAGCAAGAAATGGATACTGATACTCCCTCGAGCAAACTGCAAAATCCCAGGCTCCCTCCCGAGCCGTCAATTCGAGATCGTCTGGTCCGGGCGGGAGCGCAGCGATGGGTATGGCTCGTGGGACTTTCGATTCTGGCGATCGTCGGCTACCTCATTGTGTCGCGGCCGGGCAAGGGTACGTACGGCCCCGGAGGTGCGGGTACGCGGGTGGGGCATATGATGCCGCCGGTGCCGGTCACGGGCGTGGCGGCCAAGCTCGGCGATCTGAATCATTACCTGACGGCGATCGGATCGGTCACCGCGTTCAACACCGTCACGGTGATGTCGCGGGTGCCGGGCGAGATCATGAAGGTCGCGTTCACCGAAGGGCAGATCGTGAAGGCGGGCGAGTTGCTGCTCGAGATCGATCCGCGTCCGTATCAGATTCAGCTCGAGCAGGCCCAAGGGACTCTGGCTAAGGACCAGGCTTCGCTGACCGACAACAAGATCCTGCTGGCGCGCGATGAGGAGCTGTTCAGGCAGCACGTGATTGCGCGCCAGGATCTGGACAATCAGCGTTTCACCGAGGCGCAGTTCGAGGGCGCGATTATCAGCGATGAAGCCGCGGTCGATAGCGCGAAGCTCGAGCTTACGTACAGCCGAGTCACGGCGCCAATCGGCGGAAAGATCGGGCTGCGGCTGGTCGATCCGGGCAATGTGGTGACGGTCAACCAGGGGCTGATCGTGATCACGCAAGTACAGCCGATCGCGGTGCGCTTCAGTATTCCGGAAGACGATCTGCCGCAGGTGGTCAAAGACATGGGCGCCGATCCGAACCTGCCGGTCGAAGCCTGGGATCGCGACTTCAAGGTTAAACTCGCGCAGGGAACGCTGCTCACGATCAACAACCAGATCGATCAGACCACCGGCACTATCCTGCTGAAGGCCGTGTTCCAAAACCTTGACGGGATGCTGTTTCCGAACCAATTCGTCAATGCGCGTCTGCTGGTCGGAGTGACCCGCAATTCCGTGCTGATTCCGGTTGCCGCGGTGCAGCGTGGCAACGGGCGCAGCGCGTACGTATTTGTCGTCAATCCCAACAAGACCGCGCAAAAGCAAATCGTCACGGTGGCCGCGATGCAGGGCGACGCGGCCGCTATCGCGACCGGACTTCAAGCCGGCGAGGTGGTCGTAACCGACGGCGTGGACAAGCTGCGCACCGGCGCACTGGTCAACGTGCATATGGCGTCCAACAACGCCGACAGCAATGGCGGACAGCAATGAATCCGTCGCGCCCGTTTATTGTCAGGCCGATCGCGACTTCGCTCCTGATGGCGGGTCTGATGCTGGCCGGGATGTTCGCCTACAAGCAGTTGCCGGTCTCGGCGCTGCCCGAAGTCGATTATCCCACCATCCAGGTGCTGACCTTCTACCCGGGCGCCAGCCCGGACGTGATGGCGTCATCGGTCACGGCGCCGCTCGAGCGGCAGTTCGGCCAGGTGCCGGGGCTCAACCAGATGACCTCGAACAGCTCGTTCGGGAGCTCGATTATCACGCTCCAGTTCGTGCTCGATCTCAATATCGACGTGGCCGAGCAGGAGGTGCAGGCCGCGATCAACGCGGCCTCGACCTATCTGCCGATCGATTTGCCCAATCCTCCCATCTACAGCAAGACCAATCCGGCCGACGCGCCGATCCTGACGCTGGCGCTGACCTCCGATCAGCTTGCGCTCGACCAGGTCGAAGATCTCGCCGACACGCGCCTGGCGGAGCGCATCGCGCAGCTCTCGGGCGTGGGTCTGGTCAGTATCAGCGGCGGACAGAAGCCCGCCGTGCGGGTGGATGCGAACCCGACCGCGCTGGCGTCGTACGGCCTTACGATGGAGAACCTGCGCACCGCTATCGCGGCGGCCAATGTCGATGAAGCCAAGGGCAACTTCGACGGTCCCGGGCAGGCCTACACGATCGGCGCTAACGATCAAATCCTCACCGCTAAGGATTACGGTCCGCTGATAATCGCCTACCAGAACGGCGCGCCGGTGCGCCTTTCGGACGTGGCGAGAGTCAGCGACGGCGCAGAGAACATCAAGCAGGCGGCGTGGATGAACACCTTGCCGGCGGTGATCATGAATGTCCAGCGCCAGCCTGGCGCGAACATCATCGAGGTCGTCGATCGGATCAAAAAGCTGATGCCGCAGCTTCAGGCCGGGCTGCCGTCCTCGGTTAAGGTCACGATTCTGACCGATCGCACCACCACGATTCGCGCCTCGGTGGCCGACGTCCAGTTCGAGTTGCTGCTGACCGTGGCGCTGGTGGTGATGGTCATCTTTCTGTTCCTGCGCAATATCGCCGCGACCATCATTCCGAGTATCGCGGTTCCGCTTTCGATAGTCGGCACCTTCGGCGTGATGTATCTGCTCGGCTACAGCCTCAATAACCTGACCCTGATGGCGCTGACGATCTCGACTGGGTTCGTGGTCGATGACGCGATCGTCATGATCGAGAACATCTCGCGGTTTATTGAAGAGGGACAATCGCCGATGCAGGCGGCGCTGGGCGGCTCGGCGCAGATCGGATTCACGATCGTGTCGCTGACGGTGTCGCTCATCGCGGTGCTGATTCCGTTGTTGTTCATGGGCGATATCGTCGGGCGGTTGTTCCGCGAGTTCGCGATCACGCTGGCGGTCACGATCCTGGTTTCGGCGATCGTATCGCTGACGCTGACCCCGATGATGTGCGCACGGCTGCTCCATCATAAGCCGCGCTCCGAACAGAACCGCCTCTACCGCAAGTCCGAACAGATCTTCGAGGACACTATCGCACTCTACGGCAAGACCCTGCGCTGGGTGCTGCGCCATGAGCAGGCGACGCTCGCGGTGGCGATCGCGACGCTGGTGCTGACGATCATCCTGTTCATCGTCGCGCCCAAGGGCTTCTTCCCGGTGCAGGATACCGGAGTTATCGAGGGCGTGTCCGAAGCCCCGCAGACGATTTCGTTTCCCGCGATGGCCCAGCGCCAGCAGGATCTCGCCCGCGTAATCCTGCGCGACCCGTCAGTCGCGAGCCTATCGTCGTTCGTCGGAATCGACGGCACCAACACCACCGTCAACAGCGGCCGGTTTCTGATCAATCTCAAGCCGCACGACGAGCGCGACGCCACGATTACGCAAGTGATCGCCAGCCTCAAAGCTGCCACCGCGCAGACTCAGGGCATCACGCTGTTCCTCCAACCGGTGCAGGATCTGACCGTCGAGGATCGCATCAGCCGCACCGAGTATCAGTACAGCCTCGAGGATCCGAATCCAGCGGAGTTGAACCAATGGACCCGGCGCCTGATGACCAAGCTCAAGACCATGCCGCAGCTCCGTGACCTTGCCACCGACCAGCAAAATCATGGACTCGAGGCGGACCTGACTATCGATCGCAACACCGCCTCGCGGCTCGGGATTGGGCTGCAATCAATTGATAACAGCCTCTATGACGCGTACGGGCAGCGCCAGGTTTCGACCATCTTCACGCAGCTCAATCAGTACCACGTGGTGTTGGAGGTCGCGCCCGAATTCAGCCAGAATCCGGCCGCGCTGAACGATTTGTATTTTCCCTCGACCACCACGAGCCAAGTCCCGCTGTCGGGCGCCAAGGAAGTTCCGCTCGGCACGTTCGCGCAGATCACCCAGACCTCGACTCCGCTGCTGGTAAATCACGAAGGGCAGTTCCCGGCGGTGACGATTTCATTCGATGTGGGCCACGGATATTCGCTCGGTGACGCGGTCAACGCGATCAAGCAGGCCGAGGCGGAAATCGGGATGCCGGCCAGTATCCAAGCCGCCTTTCAGGGCAGCGCGCAGGCCTTCCAGGCCGCGCTGGCCAACGAGCCGATCTTGATTCTGGCGGCGCTGGTCACGGTCTATATCGTGCTCGGGGTGTTGTACGAAAGCTACATCCATCCGATCACGATTCTGTCCACCCTGCCGTCGGCCGGAGTCGGCGCGATCCTCGCGCTGCTGATCTGCCACGAGGATCTGGACGTAATCGCGCTTATCGGCATCATCCTGCTCATCGGCATCGTCAAGAAAAACGCGATCATGATGATCGACTTCGCGCTCGAAGCGCAGCGCAAGGACGGCAAGCCGCCGCGTGAGGCGATCTACCAGGCATGTTTGCTGCGTTTTAGGCCGATCATGATGACCACGATGGCGGCGCTGCTGGGCGCGTTGCCGCTCGCGCTCGGAACGGGAACAGGCTCCGAGCTGCGCCGTCCGCTCGGAATCTCGATCGTGGGCGGCCTTCTGGTCAGCCAGGTGCTGACGCTGTACACCACGCCGGTGATCTTTCTGGCCTTCGAGCGATTGTCCGAGCGCCTCTCGCGTGCGCGGGTGAGTGTGAAGCAGGAAGTGCCCGGCCCGGTTGGAGTGCAGGCTTCGTGAGCGAAACCTTCATCCGCAATTCGGTTGGCACTACGCTGCTCACCCTCGCGCTGGCTCTCGGCGGACTGATTGGATTTCGGATGCTGCCGGTGTCGCCGCTACCGCAAGTCGAATTTCCTACCATCCAGGTGCAGGCCACGCTGCCGGGCGCGAGTCCGGAGACGATGGCGTCATCAGTGGCGACGCCGCTCGAGCGCCAGTTCGGGCGGATCGCGGGGCTTACGCAGTTGACCTCGGCGAGCTCGCTGGGCGCGGTTTCGATCGTTTTGCAATTCGCGCTGAGCCGCGATATCGACGCGGCCGCGCGCGACGTGCAGGCCGCGATCAACGCCGCGCGCAGCCAGCTCCCGAGCAATCTGCCGGCCAATCCGACCTATCGTAAAGTAAATCCGGCCGACGCGCCGATTCTGATCCTCGCGCTCACCTCCGACACCAAGACGCGCGGGCAGATGTACGACGCGGCGTATTCGATCCTGGCGCAGAAGCTGTCGCAGATGGAAGGCGTTGGGCAGGTGATCGTCGGCGGCAGCGCGCTGCCCGCGGTCCGCGTCGATCTCAATCCCACCCAGCTCAACAATTACGGAATCGGCCTCGAGCAGGTGCGCGCGGTGCTGGCCGGCGCCAACGTCAATCGCCCAAAAGGCGAATTGTCCAATGCCGACGCCGCGTACATGGTCAACGATACCGACCAGTTGCTGCGCGCCGATCAGTACCGCCCGCTTATCGTTGCCTACGCAAACGGCGCCGCGGTGCATCTGTCCGACCTCGGCACGGTGACCGATTCGGTCGAGAACGTGCGCAACGACGGAATGGTCGATAATCAGCCCGCGGTCCTGGTGATCATCTTCCGTCAGCCCGCCGCGAACATTATCGAGACCAATCGGCGGCTGATGGCCGCGATGCCGTCGCTGCAGGCCTCGATCCCTCCCGCGATCAAACTGACCGTCGTGATGGACCGCACCACGACCATCCGCGCCTCGGTCAACGACGTCGAGTTCACCCTGCTGGTCTCCGTCGCGCTGGTGATCATGGTGGTGTTCGTGTTCCTGCGCAGCGTGCGCGCCACGCTGATTCCGGGAGTGGTGGTTCCGCTCTCGCTGCTGGGCACCTTCGGCATCATGTATCTGTGCGGCTACAGCCTGGACAACCTGTCGCTGATGGCGCTGACCATTTCGACCGGGTTCGTGGTCGATGACGCGATCGTCGTGGTCGAGAACATCTCGCGCTATCTCGAGCAGGGCGCGGCGCCGTATGAGGCCGCCGTCCGGGGCGCCAAAGGAATAGGCTTCACCGTGCTTTCGATGAGCGTGTCGCTGATCGCGGTGTTCATCCCGATTTTGGTGATGGGCGGAATCGTCGGGCGGCTGTTCCGTGAGTTTGCGGTCACTCTGTCCTCGGCGATCGCGGTGTCGCTGGTACTTTCGCTGACCACGACTCCGATGATGTGCGCGAAGCTGCTGCGATCGCACACTGGTGAGCGTCACGGTGCGATCTATCGTGTCGCAGAGGGATTCTTCAACGGGATGCTGACCCGGTACGAATCAAGCCTCGCCTGGGTTCTCGAGCATCAGCCGCTCACGCTCGGGATCGCTATAATGACGCTCGCGATCAATATCTATCTCTTCTACATCGTTCCGAAGGGATTTTTTCCGCAGCAGGACACCGGCCGGATGATGGGCATGCTGCTCGCCGACCAGGACACTTCGTTTCAGGCGATGCAGCAAAAGCTGGGCGAATTCGTCAAAATCGTCACCCAGGAACCGGCGATCGATCACGTGGTCGCGTTCGCGGGCGGGATGGCGGGCGCGGTCAACTCGGGGCGCATGTTCATCACACTCAAGCCGCTCGGCGAGCGCAAAATCGGCGTAATGGAGGTTATAGGCAGGCTGCGCAAGCGGACCGCGCAAATCCCCGGTGCGACGCTGTACCTGCAAGCCGCGCAGGATCTCACTATCGGCGGCAGAATGTCCAACGCGCAATATCAATACACTCTGCAAGGCGAAAACTTGCAGTCGCTCAACCATTGGGCGCCCCGCCTGCTCTCCAAGCTGCGCACCATCCATCAGTTGACCGATGTAAGTAGCGACCAGCAGAACAGCGGACTGGCAGCCAACCTGGTAATCGATCGCAAGACCGCCTCGCGGCTTGGTATCACCCCGCAACTTATCGACGACACCCTCTACGATGCGTTCGGCCAGCGCCAGGTTTCGACGATGTACACGCAGCTCAACCAGTATCACGTCGTGATGGAAGTCGAGCCAAAATTTTGGCAGAACCCCGAATCGCTGTCCGAAATCTACGTGCGCACCAACTCCGGACAGGAGGTGCCGCTCAGTACCTTCACCCACTATGAGCCAAGCACCACCGCGCTGGCCGTGAATCATCAGGGACAATTCCCCTCGGTCACGATCTCATTCAACCTCGCGCCCGGGGTTTCACTCGGCGAGGCGGTCGAGATCATCACCGACGCGCAGGCCCAAATCGGAATGCCCGCGAGCATCGGCGGCAGCTTTCAGGGCACCGCGCAGGCCTTTCAGGCCTCGCTGGCGAACGAGCCGATGCTGATCCTGGCGGCGCTGCTGGCGGTGTATATTGTCCTCGGTATCCTCTACGAGAGTTATATCCATCCGATTACGATTATCTCGACGCTGCCGTCGGCGGGGGTCGGCGCGCTGCTCGCGCTTCAGATAACTCATCACGCGCTCACCGTCATCGCGCTTATCGGTATCATTTTGCTTATCGGGATCGTCAAGAAGAATGCGATCATGATGATCGACTTTGCGCTTGAAGCGCAACGGGTCGGGGGCAAGCCGGCCCGCGACGCGATCTACCAGGCCTGCATTCTGCGCTTTCGCCCGATCATGATGACCACGATGGCGGCGCTGCTGGGCGGATTGCCACTCGCACTGGGCAACGGGACTGGCTCCGAGCTGCGCCGCCCGCTGGGAATCGCGATTGTCGGTGGGTTGCTCGTCAGCCAGATGCTGACGCTCTACACGACCCCGGTGATCTACCTGTACCTCGAGCGGCTGCGGGTCGGATGGGACGCCGCATGGCGGCGCGCGCTCGGCGCGCTTGGCTCGGCGCCGGCCGGCACGCAGGCGTGATCAGCGGCTGCTGATGCGCGAGCCGATACTGGCGCCGCTGATCAGGATCAACACTTCGGAGCGCTCATTCTCGGGATCCAGGCGCGCCACGTATGCGGGAAATTCGCTCTCGCCCAGCCCGATATCGGTGCGTGCGTCACACCCGCATCGCGCCGCGTATGCATCGTTGATTTCAGCGAAGCGGTCCAGATGAAGCGCCACGATCGGCAGCGATTCCTCTGCGATCCGCAGCCGCAGGATGCCGTCATCGCCCAGTTCCGGACCCGCAACCATCGGCGCTCCCGCGACCGTCGCGGCCTGGATGATCCAGTCGCGAAACTTGTCGTCGCTCATTCGGCCGGCGTGTGGATTGCGGCGGCGGAGTTCGGCGATGGTTTTCTTGAGCGCTGACTTGCGCGCGCGGGTCGGATGCGCCCGCTGCGTCAGGTTCACCAGCTTCCACATCCGCGCGGACCAATTCGCGACCTCGGTGCGATTGGCGGCGGGCGTCGCCTCGAAGTCCTCTGCCGCCGCTTCGGCTCCCGCCAAGTCCCCGGCCTTAAGCGCGCGCTCGACGCGTTTGGCGTCAGCCTGCGCGATCGCGGAATTGATTCGGGCCAGGACTATAGCGCTGTTGCTGCCCGGCACCGCTGCCGCCTCGGCGCAGGCACGGCGCTGCTCGGCTGGCGGGAACGAGGGCGCTCCGATGGTGTAGTCGGTGATGCACAAGTCGTCCTTGACCTCGCGCAATTGCGCGGCCGAGAGCTGGTCCGGATGCGCTGCAAGCGCGATCAGTTGCTCATGCGCTGCCGCGTAGTCTCCCGCCTTTAACTTGGCCCGCGCCACCGTTAGCGCGCTCGGAGCGCATCCGGCGGCGAAAACCACCGCGATGCACAAGATGGCCCTAGCGGCGCCAATGCCGCGCTGCGTGAAATCTCTCACGGTTCGATTATGCGCCCGAAAGGGCAGCCAGGAGCAAGGGTTTTTCTTGTATCAAGGCCGGGGCGGCGCTTAAGGCAAAATCCTGACAGTTCGATCACGATTGCGCGAGCCGGAAGGTCGGCGAACGCCCGCGTGCTGACCGGGTGACGTTTCATTCGCGCAATCGATGTACCGTCCGGTGACCCGCATCGCGTCGAGCCGCGATTGTATCAATCATAAATGGGCGTATTCATCATTCTATCTTCAGCGTCGGCGTCAAGTAATCAATCACAGGCTATCATTAGCAATACTACGCGGGTGCGAAACTGCATTCGCACTGAAATGAGACACTAGCCAATCCGGGTCGGCGGCCACTTTGTGCCGACAGCGGACATCCGCTGTATCAATCGCGTGAAATCTTTGGGCCGTGTGCGCAAAACCATCCGCTGTGGCGGAATTTCCCGATATGGCATGACCTCTGCTCTAGCCCTCTCTTGAACGATGCGAATCAGGGAGCTCAGCTCCAAAAAAAACCGGGCCACGGCTCGAAAAGGGAAGGATAGTCTAATGCAGAACTGGATTGCAAAGCTGTACGCGCGAGTGAACACTGCCAACGGCCAGACGATGACTGAGTATGTGCTCATCGTAGCCGCGATCGCGGTTGCCGGATACGTGGCCTACCAGGGCCTCGAAGGCGGCATCAACACGATCATTCACAACGTCACCACCACGCTGGCGGGCGCGTAAAATGAGCGTGGCGCGCGGAGACAATCCGCGCTGCCTTCTGAACTGGCGGCCGACGGCAGGGAGCATCAGGCTCCCGCTGTCGGCGGCCGAACTTAACGTGAGCTACGAAACGGTGCCATCAGGGCGGCTCTTCGAGTGGCCGCCCCCATCAACCCGGAGACTTCCGGACGTAACCAGAGCGCCGAAGTTGTCATGAATCAATAGTCAGGCGCACGCAGAGGAAGTTTATCCCGGCCCGGGCCGCGTGAGCGGGCGGAACGGAGGGAAAAATGAGACGACCATTGATATTCGCGATCCTGGCGGGATTCGCCGCGGTCCTCGCCGCAGTGATCGTATTTTCAGCTCTCAAGCGGCGCGAGGCGGAGGTCCAGAAAGCATTGGCGAGCACGGTGGAGATCGTGGTCGCCGCCCACGACCTTTCGCTTGGCGCGCGAATCGATTCGAGCGCGGTCAAGCTCACGCGATGGTCGCGTGACAGCGTACCGGCGGGTGCATTCACCGATCCACAGGCGCTGGTCAATTCGTTCGCAAGAAGCGAGATCGTCGCCAACGAACCGATTGTCGCCACCAAGTTGTTCATGGGCGAGAAGACTTCGGGCGTGATGCCCCTGCTCATTCCGGACGGGATGCGCGCGATGGCGGTGCCCGTCGATGAGGTCAGCGATATTGCAGGATTTGTGCAGCCGCGCTCGCACGTCGATGTGCTGGTCTCGGTCTCGGGTTCGGGCCGCGATGTTCCCTCGTTTTCGAAGGTGGTCTTGCAGGATATCGAAGTCTTGGCGGTCGCCCAGGAAATCGAGAAGAAAAACGACCAGCCCGAAATCGTCAAGGTTGTGACCTTGCTGGTCACTCCCGCGCAGGCCGAGAAGCTGGCGCTTGCCACGCACGAGGGTCAGTTGCATCTGGCGATGCGAAATTACAGCGACAGCGGGATCGTCATGACCAACGGCGCCGAGATGCGCGACCTGCATGGTATCGATCATGGTATCGATGCGCCGGCGATTCACGATCAGGCCGCGGCCGCGCCCGCGCGCGTTCGCCAGGCGGGCGCCCCGAGGCGCGCGTTGAGCGTGGTGATCATGCGCGACGGCAAATCCGCCGAGTCGGTCTCGTTCCTGAAGTCGGGCCTGTTCGCGGGTCGCCTGAGCCGCGCAACCGAGCCGCAGCCGTCGGTTGCGGCGCAATCCGCGCCGCTGCCGGCCAGTACGCCGGCCGCACCCGCGCGCGGCGCCGCGCTCTCGAGCCCGCCGCATGGCGCGCGCGCGTCGGACACGATTATGGCCGCGCCGATCCTGGCGCACGCGCTCGAACCAGGCGGCGCGCCGCAAACCGATGGGTCCGCCGATCAGCCGCCGCCTGCTCAGGACGGGGCGGCCTACGTGCCCGCGCCAAAGACGCTGACCATCCCATGAGCGCGCGAATTGAAAGGGGAGCAACCATGAAGCCTCGACCATCAAGCCGCAGAAGATTCGGACTTTGGACCGTCGTGACAGCCGCCGCATGGACGATCGCGATCGCTGGCGCCCGCGCCGCATCGGCCGGATCGGATGAGCCTGCCGCTCAGATCCCGCTTACGCTCACCGCCGGCGAAAGTTACACCATCGAGGGTCTTGCGCCCGGCAGCACGCCCGCGGTTCGCGTGATCGAGAACGCGCACGCGCTGGTAATTCACGGCGAGACGCCCGGCAAGCTAATTCTGCTCGGCGCCGAGCGCGGACGATGGATCGTTACCGTCATCCGAAGCGACGGCCATCCGGCGGCCTACGACGTGGCGGTGAACAGTGTCGCAACCCCCGGTGCTCCGCTCAAACCGGGTACGAGCCCTGACGCGACCATTGGTGATGGGCTCCCTGGCGCGCGTGCGGCCCAGTCTCCATCGTCGGCACCGTCGATGAGATTGGCCGCCGCGCCGCCGGGTCCGACCTCGCCGGGCACGATCGTTCCGATCGCAGGCGACAGCGCGGCGCCGGCTCCGGTGGCTCCCGCACCGCAGTTTGGCTTCGAGCCCGCGCCCCCGCCGGCCGCGCGGTCGGCGACCTCGTCGGGCGACGAAACTCCGGTCGGCAAGTGGCGCAGCAATCCCTCGGTCGCACGCGCCGGCGGAAATATTTCGCCGTCGATGTCCGGCGGACCACATTCGCCCAACTTCATTTCGGGCGACGCGGTCGAGCTGATGCAGGGAACCTCGCGGGTGCTCGACTTTGCGCGCCGCCTGACGCGGATTTCGATCGCGGACTCGAAGATTGCCGACATCCAGGTCGTCAATCCGTTTCAGATCAACCTGGTCGCGCACACTCCTGGCTTCACCACCCTGGCGGTCTGGGATGACCGGGGCAATTACCTGGAGCGGCAGGTTCGAGTCGACACGGGGGGCAGGCAGCAGGTGATGCTCAACTGCATCGTCGCCGAACTCGACCGATCCAATATCGAGAATCAGGGCGTCAACCTTTCGGTGGCGCTGCAGAACTATGGGTTGTCGCTGTTCGGTATGCCCGGTGCGGTGGCGACTCCGTTCAGCGCGCAACTCCCGATCTCGACCGTACTGCCCAACGGCACGGTTATTTCGGGCCAGGAGGCGACGTTGCCGCCGAGCGGCTCGCTCATTCCGCTGATGCTCTCGCAGAACCTGACTTACGGCCTGGCTGCGGGAAATTCGCAGATCCAGACGCAGAGCTTTTTTCAGTTCCTGGAGAATCACAACCTGGCGCGAATCCTCGCTGAACCGCATCTGCTGGCGAACTCCGGCGAGCAGGCGAAGTTCCTGTCCGGCGGCGAGATCCCGATCGTGATCGCGCAGGCGCTCAACACCTCGATCGTCTTCAAGGAGTTCGGCACCTCGGTCGAGTTTCTGCCGACCGTAATCGGCCGCGACACGATCGAGCTATACGTCAAGCCCGAGGTCTCGCAACCCGACTATGCGCACGGGGTCTCGATGTTCGGCTTTACCGTGCCCGCATTCGTGACGCGGCGCGCGCAAACGATGGTCAGGCTGCGCGACGGACAGACCCTGATTCTGGCCGGATTGATTCTGCACAACCCGATCTCGACGGTTAACAAGGTTCCCTACCTGGGCGATGTGCCGTATCTGGGCGGTCTGTTCCGCACCACTTCCCACACCACACAAGAGACCGACCTGGTGATGAGCGTGACGCCGCAAATCGTGACGCCGCTTCCGGACGGGGCACAGGTCGATCTGCCGCATGGCAGCAGGCTGTCTCCCGAGGACGTCAAGACTCGGCCGATCAGTCCGCCCGACGCGTCGCGGCCGCGCTTCTAGCCGCAGTTCAGGAGGCAATCGTGTCAGTACTCGGAGCAAATAACGAAACCCGGCGGGGAACGCTGCGCGTCCATCTGATCGGCGAGAACGCCGAGCAGCGCACCGCGTGCAAGACGGCGTTGATCGCGCTTGGAGATCCACCGCTCGAAATCCAGGAGTCCGCCCTGGGCTCGCCGCCCGCGCCGGGTACCGCCGATGTGGTCATGGTGATGCTGGCCGGCAACGAGGAGCAGGGTCTGCAAGCCCTGCAGGCATGTGTGGGCCAAATTCCCCGTCCCGTGATCTTTGCGCTTTTGCCGTCGCGCTCCTCCGGAGTGATGAAACGCGCGCTGCGCGCGGGCGCCGATGAGCTGCTGTTCACTCCGCTCGATTCCGGCGACTCGACCCGCGCGCTGCTCAAGATCAGCGAGGCGCGCTGGCGTTCGGATCGCCGCGATGGCGGCGTGGTGTGCTCGTTCGCGAGCGTGGTGGGCGGGGTCGGAGTCTCGACGCTGGTCGCGAACCTCGGACTCGCGCTGCGCCAGACCCAAAAGCGCGTCGCGCTCATAGATCTCGATCTTCAAACCGGCGGACTCGCGGTGGTGCTGGGCCTCGAGCCCGAGGTTACCATCCTGCCGCTCATCCGGCTCGACCGGAAGCTCGACTCGATCCAGCTCGAATCGGCGCTGACCAAACATCCCTCGGGCCTCTACCTGCTGGCCGCTCCCAAACGGGTCGAGGAGGCCGAGCTGGTCAGCGACGTGACGGTGGGAACGGTGATCGATCTGATGCGCCAGTTGTTCGACTACGTGATTATTGACTGCGGTGACCATATCGATGAGAACGCGGTCGCCGCGTGGGAGCGCTCCGAACATCTATTCTATGTACTCGAACAATCGATCACCTCGGCGCGCTGCGCGTGGCGATTCGTCGATCTGTTCGAGCGCCTGGGCCTGACTTCGCTCCAGCCGCGCTATGTGCTCAACCGCCATCGCCCGGCCCATCCGATCACGGACAAGCAGATTGAAACCACCTTAGGGCGCGAGCTGTACGCGCGGATTCCCGCCGACGATCGGGCGATGGAGCGCGCCGAGGTGACCGCCAAGGGACTCTGGCAGGTGGCGCCGGCCTCGCCGCTGGTCCACGCGCTCGAGGATCTCGCCCGCCGCATCGCACCGAGCGTCGGCGTGGAACAGACCGAAACCGACCCGGGAATATTCGCGCGGCTCAAGTCCGCGTTTGCCGCGCGAGCTTGAGGTTATAACGATGGGACTCTCACAACGACTCAACAATCCGAATTCCGCGGCGAACGCCGCCGAGAGCGCGGTCTCCGCAGGCTCGCTTATCGGGGGCACCGTCAAACGGCGCAAAGACTCGCTGGCCGACGGCTCGCGCCGGCTCAAAATCAAGGTTCACAACCGCCTCTTCGAGACCATCGATGTCTCCAAGCTCGAGACCCTCGAACCCTCCGTGATGTCGGCAAAAGTGACCGCCGCGATCGCGGAGATTCTGATCGAAGAAGGCCGCCTTCTGACCGACACCGATCGCGCCCGCCTGGTCGAGGAGATCAAGAACGAGCTCCTGGGCCTGGGTCCACTCGAACCGCTTTTGCGCGATGACGATGTCACCGACATCCTGGTCAACGGCCACGGCCAGGTCTATGTCGAGCGCTTCGGCAAGCTGCATCCGACCGACGTCAGGTTTCAGGACGATCAGCATCTGATGCTGATCATCGATCGGATCGTGTCGCGGGTCGGACGCCGGGTCGATGAATCCTCGCCGATGGTCGATGCGCGGTTGCCCGACGGCTCGCGCATCAACGCGATCATCCCGCCGCTGGCGCTCGACGGTCCGTCGCTTTCGATCCGGCGCTTTGGGCGCAAGCGCTACGACATCTCCGGCCTGGTCGAAAAGGACTCCATCACCTGGGAAGTGGTCGAGTTCATGCTCGCGGTGGTGCGCGCGCGGCTTAACGTAATCGTTGCCGGCGGCACCGGGTCGGGGAAGACCACGATGCTCAATTGCCTGTCGGCGTTCGTGCCCGAAGACGAGCGCATCGTCACGATCGAGGACTCGGCCGAGCTCTCGCTTCAGCAGCCGCACGTGGTGCGGCTCGAGACGCGTCCGGCCAACCTCGAAGGCAAGGGCGAAATCACCCAGCGCGATCTGGTGCGCAACTGCCTGCGGATGCGGCCCGACCGAATCGTCGTTGGTGAGGTGCGCGGCGCCGAGGTCCTGGACATGCTGCAAGCGATGTCCACCGGACACGACGGCTCGATTGCCACCATCCACGCCAACTCGACCCGCGAATGTCTGGGGCGGCTCGAAATGATGATGCTGCTGTCGGGAGTCTCGATTCCGCAACGCGCGATGCGCCAGCAAATCGCGTCGGCGGTCAATTTGATTTTGCACATCAGCCGTCTGTCCGACGGTACGCGCAAGGTGATGAAAGTTTCGGAAGTAACCGGAATGGAAGGCGAGATGATCATGATGCAGGATCTTTACGAATACGTCCGCGGCGACATTCGCGCCGACGGAAAGCTTAGCGGGCAATTGCGCTCGACCGGGGTCCGCTCGCATTATGCGGCGCGGCTCGAAGCCGCGGGCTACAAATCCGACTCGCACCTGTTCAAGCCGGCGCAGCGCTAGTCCGATGGACCTGCTAATCACCACCTCAGCCTTCATGATGGTACTGGTGTTCGGCGCATTCGTTATCGCGCGCCATCAAGGACGACCCGCGCTGGCCCGCGACGTTATGCGGCGGATGGCGCCGCCCGAGGCGCCCTCTGCCGATGGTATCTTGCGCACCGGCCACAGGCGCAACACCGAAGCCGCCACTCGCATCCTGGCCAGCCTGATGCGCATCAACCTGCTCCAGCAGCTTGAACAGATGATGTGGCAGGCAGGCATCTATCTGCCGGTGGCGGACGTCCTGCTGGTAATCGTGTTGCTGACCGGCGCGGGAATCGTGGGCGGCGGCGCGCTTTCGAGCGGTTCGCTGCTCTCGCTGGGGATGGGCTTCGCTTTGGGGGTTCTGCCGCTGTTTTACATCCGAATCCGCCGTCAGCGGCGGCTCAAGGCCTTCGCGACCCAGCTTCCGTACGCGCTCGATCTGATCAAGTCTTCGATCGAGGCCGGTCATTCACTGCTGCGCGGTTTTCAGGTCGTGGTCGCGGAGTTCAGCGATCCGATCGGCGCCGAATTCCGTTCGGTGATCGAGCAATCACGCTTAGGGCTGCCGCTCGCGCGCGCGCTCGAGGAGATGCTTGGGCGCGTTCCGATCGAAGACCTGCGCCTGCTGGTGGTCGCGGTGCGGGTCCAGTCGGAAGTTGGCAGCTCGCTGGCCCAGATCGTCGGACGCCTGTCCGAAATCGTCCGCACCCGCCAGCGTATCCAGCAGCAGATTCGCGCGCTCACCGCGCAGTCGCGGATGAGCGGGATGGTGGTCGGCTTCCTGCCGATCGTGATGCTCGGGGCGTTTAGCATCATCCAGCCGGCTTACGTGCACACGCTATTTTACGATCCCACCGGCCAGACCATCCTGAAGGTCGCCGCCGGTCTGGACCTGATGGCGTTCATTACAATCCGCAAACTTCTCAAGGTGGATTACTGACATGTCGGCGCTCTACATCACGCTGTCCTTCGTATTGCTTTCGGCCGCCGCACTGACCGCGGTGTACGCCGCGCTGTTCGGTTCTCCGCGCGTGCTCGACGAGCGGATCACCGACATGGTGGTCAAGACGCGGGTCAGTTACCGGGATGGCGATTTTGTCGCCGAGGGCGAATCGTCGCGGTCGCGCGCGCTGTTTCGATGGGTCGCGCAGCGCCTGCCGCAACCGCGCAACGATTCGCCGCAGGCCGAGAAAATTGTACGGCTGCTGATGCAGGCCGGCTATATGCGCTCGAGCGCGGCGCGGACCTTTCATGTGCTCCGGATCGCTTCGACCGCTGCCGGCGCGATTGCGGCCTTGCTCACCGCCCTGGCCACCGATCGCTCCGGTGGGATGGCGATCATGATGCTCGCCGCCGGCGCCGGAATTGGCGCGTTCATCCCCAGCTACCTGCTTGGGCGCAAGGCGCGCCAGCGCCAGCGCGCGATCGCACAGCAGCTCTCCGATGTGCTCGATCTGCTGGTTGTGTGCGTCGAGGCCGGACTTGGACTGTCCGAGGCGATCAAGGTCGTTGGCTCCGAAGCCGAACGCCAGGGACAGGCGATCGGCACCGAGCTCGCGCTGGTCTCGGGCGAACTCGCCGCGGGCTCGAGCCTTGGACAGGCGCTCAGGCAGTTCGCGGATCGAACCGCTGTCGAAGACATCAAGCCGCTTGCCGCGACTCTGATCCAGAGCGAGCAGATCGGTGCGCAGATTGGACCCACGTTGCGATCGATTTCAGACTCGATGCGGTCCGCGCGGCGCATGCGCGCCGAAGAAGCCGCCCAGAAAACCACCGTCAAAATTCTCTTCCCGCTGGTTCTGTTCGTTTTGCCCGCGATGATGAGCGTGATCGTCGGCCCGGCGATGATCCAGATCATGCAGACCCTCTCGAAGTGACCGGATTCCGGCTGGCGGCGATCCGGCGAGCCTTGACCTGCGGCGGCTATCGGTCTGCAATGGCATCACGGTGCCGCGATGGATCAGAGCACGCAAAAAACTCGGGCCCTCGAACTTTGGAACGAAGGCCTCCAGCATCACATGCTGCGCGACCTGGACGGAGCGATTCGGCTCTATTCCAAGTCGATCGAAATCTTCCCGACCGCCGAGGCTTATACCTTTCGCGGTTGGGCCTTTCAGGCGATGGGCCGGCTCGATGACGCGATTGCCGAATGTAAGCGCGCGATCGCCGTCGATCCCTCCTTTGGCAACCCCTATAACGATATCGGCGCCTACCTGATGGCCAAGGGCGACCTCGATGAGGCGATAGGATGGCTCGAACAGGCGATGCTCGCGCCGCGCTACGAGCCGCGCCACTTCCCGCACATGAACCTGGGCCGGGTGTACGAAGCCAAGGGGATGATCACCCGCGCGATCACGGAATTCGAGCACGCGCTGCGACTTGAGCCGAACGATCCGGCCTGCACCGCAACCCTTAAACGGCTGCGCGCGATGCTGAATTGATCGCAGGCCTTCGCGCCGCGGAGAATTGAGATGCTTAGGGTTGGCGATCGTGCTCCAGAGTTCGCGCTGCCCGCCCATGACGGCAGAACCATCGCGCTAGCCGAGCTGCGCGGGCGCAAAATTCTCTTGTGGTTTTTTCCTGCCGCGAGCACTCCCGGATGCACCACCGAAGGACGCGGCTTCCGCGACCATCAGAGCTATTACGATGAAAACGAGATTCAGTTCCTGGGGGTGAGCTTCGACACGGTTGAAGCGAACGCCGCCTTCGCGCGCAGCAATGGTTTCAAGTTCCCGCTCCTGAGCGACCTGACGCGCGAAACCGCGCTTGCCTATGGCGCTTGCGCGGAACCCAGGGCGGCGTCGGCCGAGCGGATCAGCTATTTAATCGACGAGCGCGGATATATCGCGCGGGTCTATGCTCAGGTTGATCCGCGCGACCATCCGGCTCGCGTGCTCGCGGATATACTCGAGGTCTGAATTGCACCTCCGGGAAAGCGAAGCAGAGCTGGGAGTCCGCGTACTGAGACGGCACGGATGCGCTTCAAAGCTTGCTGAAGGCGATGTATCCTAACTATTGATAATCACCTCCAGTAACTGACTATCTAAGGCATCGATTGGCGATTACATATTAGACCACCTCAGATCAGCGAGTGGATGTATCGTTACGCATCGTCTTCGCTGGCATCGCGATGGCGATACGGCAAGAATCTGCCACGAATGCAACCTAGCAAGTTGTGTAGAACGCAAATTTACTACATGTGACATTTTGAATCAGCGTGGCCTGCGATTTGCTAATACCCGTCGTATGGCTACAGGGGATGAAATCAATGTCCGGCCGCCCCGTCCCGCTATGGTGCAATCGCAGGGCGAAGACCCGCAGGCGCAGGCCGGGGGTGCCGACGTGGGTGATGCCGATTTCGAGCAGTCGGACCGGGTAGGGCTGGCGCGGCTGGCGCACGGATCGGAGCGGATCGGCGGGATGATTGTCCGCTCGGCCCAAGTGCGCAAGGTTCTCAAGACAATAGCCAGGCTAAGCCCCTACAAGGCGACGGTGCTGATTCACGGTGAATCCGGCACTGGAAAGGAATTGGTCGCTCGCGCCTTGCATACGCTGGGTCCTTCGCCTAACGGCCCGTTTGTGACCTTCAATTGTTCGAATCTGGTCGAGTCTCTGGCTGAGTCCCAGCTTTTCGGACACGTCAAGGGCGCCTTTACCGACGCTCGCGAAGACTCGCTTGGTTACTTCCGTTCCGCCAATGGCGGGACACTGTTTCTCGACGAGATCGGCGAGTTGCCGCTCAAGCTGCAACCGAAACTGCTCCGCGCGGTCGAGGCCCGTGAGATTCAGCCGGTCGGGTCGTCGCACAATCACAAAGTTGACATCCGGTTGGTGGCGGCGACAAATCGTGATTTGCGCGCGATGGTCAAGGCGGGACAGTTCCGCGACGATCTTTATTATCGGCTCAACACGGCGGCGGTATTTTTGCCTCCGCTGCGCGAGCGCCGCGACTCGATTTGCGCTTTCGTCGCGCATTTTATCGAGCATTACAACCGTCTGTTCGGCAAAGATGTTCAGTACGTTGACCGCAGGGTGCTGGATACTTTGCTCGCCTACGGATGGCCCGGCAATGTGCGCGAGCTTGCCCACGCGATCGAAAGCGGAATCATCCTGGCGGAGAGCGATTGCCTGGTTGCCGAGGATCTGCCCGAGCATATTATCGAGCATGCCACCGGGGGCACCGCTGCGGGTGATTCAGAACCGCAGGTCGCGCCTGCCGGAGCGGCCGCACCGCAATCGCACGCTGCCAGTTCGAACGGTGGACCGGGTCCATTACTGCTCGACGAGGTGATTAAGCGCACACTTATCCGCTCGCTCGAGGAAACCGATGGAAATCGCCGCCGCGCCGCCGATCTGCTCGGCGTGTCGCGTTCAACGCTCTATCGGATGCTTGCGCGGTATGAGATCGGCGACGACGGGCATCGCGAATCTCCAGCGCCGGGCCTTCAGGGCGCCAACGTCAAAGATTCCGGCACGAACGGCGATCCGCTGTTCTGACCAAGGATTGGATATTCGCCCGCGAACCGTGCACAATCGCGGTCCGGATGCCGAAGCAAATCAATCCCGCGATCCTTGTAATTCTCGCAGTCCTCGGGAATCTCGCAATCCTGGCCTGCGCCGTATCCGCCGGCGCCGGTGGCTCGAACTTGAAGCAGCCCGCGGATCTCGCCAATCTCGAGCGCGAGGTCTCGCTTAAAATCGCACACGTCCGCGACGAGGGTCCTACCGACCCGGCCCGGCGCAAGCAGCTTGCGGATGCCGAGGCGCTCGACACCAGGGCCGAGCGGGAAATCGGCGCCGGTGACTTCGGCTCCGCGCAGAACGATCTGGTAAAGGCCAACGCGCTTGCCACCGAGCTGCTGAACTAGCCGCCCGCGCGGGATCGTCCTCGTAATCCGCGTTTTTTTGACCCGCCCGCATTTGATACGGTTGATTACAGGAAGATGGTCGGATCCGATCAAATATGGGGTGAGGCGCTGCGCACCCTTGAAGCCGGAGCGCGGTTCGCGCTCGCGACCGTGATCAACGTGCGCGGCTCGACCCCGCGCGAGATTGGCGCGAAAATGATCGTGCGCGCCGACGGCCAGTTCGGCACGATCGGCGGCGGGTGCGGCGAGGCTGAGGTCTTCCGTAAGGCGCGTCTGTTGCTCGAGGAGGGTCACGGCGCGCGTCTGGCCGAAGTCGATCTGACAGGAGACTTCGACCAGAAGGAAATCGGCACCTGCGGCGGAATCATGGATGTGTTCGTCGATATCTGGGACCCGCATGCCGACCTCGAAACCGCACGGCGCCTGCACGACGCGGCGGCGCACAGCCGCCCAGCGGCGCTGATCACCCTGGTTGATCCGGGCGCGACGCCCACCGCGGCAATCGGCGCGCGCGTGGTGCTCGACCCTGGCGCCCCAAACGGCGCCGTCGCCGCGCCGCTCGAGATCGCGCCGCGCACGCTTGCGCAGCTCGCGGCGCGCGCCGCCGACGGAACCGCGGCATTGGTCGAGATCAGCGAGAATGGCGGCGCCAACCCGGTTGCACGGATCGAACCAAGCGGCGCACCGCGATTATTTCTCGATCCGGTCGTGAGCGCGCAGCGCCTGGTGATCGCCGGGGCCGGCCATATCGCGCAGCCGCTGGCGACGCTCGGCTCGATGCTGGGCTTCCATGTCACAGTGATCGACGATCGCGCCTCGTTCGCGAATCGTGAGCGCTTTCCCACCGCCGACGAAATTATCGTGCGCCCCTTCGGCGCGGCGATCGAGGCGCTTGAACTCGATTGCCACTGCTACCTGGTCTCCGTCACCCGCGGCCATTCGTTCGACGAAGAGGTTATCGTGGCCGCGCTCCGGCGCAGCCGCGGCGCGTTCATCGGGATGATCGGATCGCGCCGGCGCGTCAAAGCCACGCTCGAACGAATCGGCGCGATGGGCATCGCGGCCGAGTTGCTCGGCGAAGTCCACGCGCCGCTCGGTCTGGATATCGCCGCCGAGACCCCCGAGGAAATCGCGGTGTCGATTATCGCCGAGATCGTCCGCGAACGCCGCGGCGGCGCCCGCGACGGCTCGAACCTCGGGGTCAAGTCCGGACGCCTGCGCCCGCGCCCCTGACGTGGATCGATACCGTATCGACGCGATTCTGCTTGCCGCCGGCGAGTCGCGCCGGATGGGCTTTCCCAAAGCGCTGCTCCAGATCGGGGTCGAAACCTTTATCGCGCACACCCTGCGGATGATCCTGCCGGCGGTCGAGCGCGTCGTAATCGTCCTCGGCGCCCACGCCGACCGAATTCGCGCCGCGATTCCCACCGACCCACGGGTCGTGATCGCCCAAAATCTCGACTATGCGCAGGGCCAGCTCTCGTCTCTGAAAGTTGGACTGGGAGCATTGGCGCCGCAAGCGAGCGCCGCGATGGTCCATCTGGCCGATCATCCCCTCGTACAGGGCTCGACCTATCTTGCGCTTGCCGAGGCCTACCGCCGCACGAGCGGCCCGATCGTGATCGCCCGTGCGGCAGGGCGCCGCGGCCATCCGGTGCTGTTCGATCGCTCGATCTTTCCGGAACTGTTTGCCGCGTCGCCCGAACAGGGCGCCCGCGCGGTGGTAAACGCGACGCCCGCCCGGATCGTCTATAGCGATGTGGATGACCCAGGCGTCACCCTCGATCTGGACACTCCCGAGGATCTCGCGCGGGCCGGTCTTCCGCCTCCCGGCCGATAGAACCCGAACCGCGCGGCTCTTTGGCTGGCTCGGGAGCACGCCAGGTGAGGCGGGGTTTCAATCAGCTAAACGCTTTGTAACCGCATTGCGGCGTGATCGTATTAGAGAACAGCTATGCTGCGTCTCGCCGCGAGCAGGAAGTTAGGGTGGAGATTGGTCTCCCGGCCTGACGACGAGTTGATTGCCGACGCGCTGAGCGGACAGCCCGCGGCATTCTCCGAGCTGGCGATGCGGCATCGCGCCCGCGTCGAGCGGCTATGCCAGCGGTTTTTCTCGGACCCGGAGATTGCGCGCGACTTGGCGCAGGAGTGTTTCATCCGTGCTTACACTGGACTTTCCACGTATCGCAAGGAGCTGCCGTTCGGGGGATGGCTCCGCGCGATCGTTACGAACCTGTGCTATGACGAATTGCGGCGCAGGCGGCGGCGTCCCGAGGAGCTGGTCGGCGACTTCACCGCTCCGGAGGTCCAGTGGATGCACCTGGTCAGTGAAGCGACCCCCGAGCAAATCGTCGCTGAAGCCGAACAGCGCCGCGAGGCGCACGCTCTGGCGCATCGCCTGCTCGAGACGCTGAAACCCGAGGATCGCACCGTTGTCATTATGAAGGATAGCGAGGGGATGAACGTCCGCGAGATTGCGCAGGCGATGGGCTGGAGCGCGGCGAAGGTCAAGATTCGCGCATTTCGCGCCCGGCAGGCGATGCGCCAGCAGGCGGAGCGTCTGCAAATCGCGCGGCACAGGTTGAAGCCATGAACTGTTTCGAAGCCCGGCATGATTTTCCGGCGTTCTGGCGGCGCGAGCTGTCCGCCGATCGCCGTGCCGCGCTCAACGCGCATCTGGACCGGTGCGCCAAATGCGGCCAGGCCTTTCGCGTCTTTGCGCTAACCGCGCCCGTGCTGCACTGTGAAAGCGCGGCGGTTTCCGGCGCCGCGGCGCCGCGCGAGTTCACTTTCGAGCCGCGCGCGCGCGCATCGGCGCCGCGGATCAACGCGAGCTACGGAGCGCGGCGGCGATGGCTTGCGATGTGCGCGTCGGCGCTGATTTTCCTTGCGGCATCGACCGGCGCATATTTCGCCGCGTCGGCGCCCGCGCAGTCGCTGAGCGAGGCATTGACCAATCCACAGGACCAGTCGGGGCAGCCGTTGTTTGGTCCCGAGCTGCCCGATTCGAGCGACGATCTTGCCGGGTAAGTACAATTTTTCATGGCCGATGGTCTTCGCGATCGCGGCGAGCCTGCTCGTCGGGTTCACGATCAGCACGCTCGCGTATCGGTACCGCTATCTGCGCGTGCCGGGTCAAGGGGTGGTCGCGCGTATGAATCACGACCTGCACCTGACCCCCGCCGAGCGCGAGCAGGTTCTGGACATCATGCAGGATACGCGCTTGCGCGTGATGCAGTTGCGCAATCATTTTCAGCGCGCACGGCGTGCGCAACTTTTGCAGGCCTACGAGCAGATGCGTGCGGTGCTGACGCCCGAGCAGCAGCGGCAATTCGATCGTGAGTTCGCGCCGCCCGCGATGCGCCCCGAAGGCGGCGGCGCCGCCGGCGCGCCACTGTCCGCCTCACCGGCGCCCTCGGCGCAGCCGTAGCCCGCGCATCTAGAGCGCGTTCATGTCGCGCAAAGTCTTTTCCGCCTGCGAGGAGACGTTGGAGTTGGCGGTGTCGGCGAGAGCTTGGCGCAGGAACTTGATCGCGTCGTCGTGATTTCCGTTCTGGGCGAGAATCTGTCCAATCCTGAGCGCGGCAAAGGTGTTTTTGGGATCGACTTCGTACGCCTTGCGATAGTAAACCAGCGCGTCGCCCGTGCGCGGCGGCGAAAACGACATGTACGCCTCGCCGATATTCAGGTACGCACTGGTCTGGTTCGGCTCGTACTTCACCAGCTTCTGGTAAACCTTGACGACATTGGCGAAGTCCGAGCGCGAATTATAATAGAGCCCAAGATAGACGTAGGCGTCCTGGAGCGTAGGATCGATTTCGGTCGCCTGCCAGAGCAGTTTCACCGCCTCGTCGCTGTTGGACATTTTTATCGCGGCATCGACCAGCGACCGCGCCTTGGCGGCGTTCGAGGAGGAATCCTGCGCGTGCGCGCGGCAGGGAAGCGCAAGCGCAATCGCCATAACGGCGAACGCGACTAAATAGCGGAAGGCGAAGGCGGGGCGCATGGTCACGAGCGGGTGCATCAGGTGCCTGTATTCGATGGTGCCATGAACCGGTCGGGTTGCAAAGCCGCTTCCGCGCGGCCATTGATTATGCGATGTATCCGCCGGTACCCGATGCGAATCCAATTGCGGGGAATCCAATGAAGGAGCGACGCCTCAAAGCCAACGGTCTGGTTGCGAACTGCCCTGATTATGGCGGCGCGGGCAATCCGCCGATGCGGTTCCTGTGAAACCGCGCCCGCCCCAGTCCGCGGTGGCGCGATGAGCGAGCCGAAGAGCCATATCTACAACGCCGCGCCGCGTCTTCATTACCTGGAATGGAACCCGGCCGGGCAGACCACGGTGATCCTGCTGCACGGAAATTCCGCCAACGCGTGGTGGTGGGAGCCGGTCGCGAGCCTGATGCCGCCGGGGCTGCGGATACTCGCGCTCGATCAGCGCGGCCATGGTGACAGCGAATGGGTCCGGCCGCCTGCTTACTCTCCGCTCGACTACGCGCGCGATATCGCGGCCTTCACCGCGCACGTGGCCCGTCAGGGCGATAAGCCGTTCGTCGTCGGCCACAGCATGGGTGGAATCAGCACGCTTGCCTTCGCGCGGGATCATGGCGAGCTTGCGCGCGGAGTGGCCGCCGTCGATGTGGCGATCAAGTCGAGCAAGGGCCGCGATCGTTATATCAGGCGCTTGAAGGCGCTGCCGACCGTGACCTATCCGGATTTGGAGACCGCGCAGTCGCGCTTTCGGCTGATGCCTGATGAAGGCGGGATTGCGCCCGAGATCCTGCGCGCGATCGCGCATCGGAGCCTTGCACGCACTGACGACGGGCGCTGGACGCTCAAGTTCGATCGCGAGAGTTTTTTCGGCAGCGACGGAATCGACGTGATTGAAACGATCAAGGCGATTGCGATTCCCACGCTGCTGATCCGCGCCGAGCGCAGCCGCATCATGACGGCGGATGCGGCCGCGGCGGCGCGCGACTCGAATCCCCGCGTGCGCCTGGTCGAAATTGCGGCAGCGCATCATCATGTGATTCTCGAAGACCCCGCCGCCGTCGCAAGCACTATAACGGAGTTTATCGCGCAATTGCAGTGACGGCTCCGCGATCGATCGGTGTCCCGCGGCGGTTTCTCCGCGTCCAATATAACGGCGCGCGTCATCCGGGCGCGCCCAAACTGCGCGGTCTCGCCCACGGCGCGAACTGCCAGCATTTCGCATACGAACTGCTGCGCCACGATGGGCTCGCAGTCCCGGACTTACGCTCGAGCGACCTGTGGCGCGACAAGCGCTTCACGCGCCGTGTCGTCAGGCTGCGCCCGCTCGACCTGCTCCTGTTCAACCGAACCCGCCGCGCGTGGGGCGCGCACGTCGCGGTCTATCTGGGCCAGCGCCGCGCAATCCATCTGAGCAACCAGGTAGGAACTCCGGCCATCTGGACCCTCGAAGAATTCGCCGAGCACGAGCGCTATCAAGTCTACCTGGGCGCAAAACGCATCCTGCCGCACTGAGCAGGTCAGAGACCGTTCCGCCACGAGGCTGCCGATTTTTTCGCAAGTCCTCCGATGCTGTCATCCTTCACTCCGTTATCTCGGAGCGTCTTTACTTGGCCTTCGACTCAGGCCGAGTTCGTCGAGCACGCGGGCCAGGTACGAACGCATTTCGGCGCGCGTCCGTTCGCCCGGACGAACGAAAAGGTGATGAATAATCGCGCCGCTGATGAGGTCCAGGATGATCTCGGGTTCGCGCTTCGCGCGTACGACGCCTTCAAGCAGCCGGCGAACCAGGCGGCGACGCGGGAGCAAGTAATCTCTCCAATACACCGCCATCAACTCAGGATTGTGCGGGACGGAGCCAATCAGCCGGGCCGCGAGTTCCTTGTAGTCGGGGCTCGCAAATGTCGCAGCGAGCGCATCGATCAGCGGTTCAGGCGACCCGCTCAGCTTCACGCGATTCATTGTTTGGCGCTCGGCCGTCCCCCGTGCGGAGGCAATAGCTTGCGCAATCAGATCCTCCTTCGAGGACCATCTGCGATATAGCGTCGTTCGAGCGACGCCGGCGGCGTCGGCGATCTGTTCGAAAGTTGAGCCTTCAATTCCTCGTTCAATAAACACCTTCAGGGCGGCTCGCAAAATCGCTCGATCTGCCGCTTTGCTGCGCGGACGTCCCGGACCGCTCCTTGTTTTGTTCGCTTTCTGAACGGCAATATCCGCCGAAGCTTTCACGTTGAATACACTCTTTCCTAGAGCGGATGTCCGAAGAGTCCGGTATGCGCGCTGATACCACCGTCGGCGACTACAATGCTTCCGGTCATGAAGGAAGAATCGTCGCTGGCCAGAAACAACACGACCCGCGCGATCTCCTCGGGAAGCCCGAGCCTGCCGATTGGATGATGGTCTTCAAGGAGTCGTCGTCCCTCGCCTTCGCCCAGAGCGCGCACGAGAGGAGGGGTGGCGATACTGCCGGGACAGACAGCATTCACACGGATGTTCTTCCGCGCGTACTCAATCGCGGCGGTGCGAGTCAGATTGATCACGCCGGCCTTCGCCGCGTTGTAGGCGCCGAGCATGTAATCCGCAGCCAGTCCGGAAACCGACGCAGTGTTAACGATCACCCCGCCGCCCTGCGCAACCATTCGTGGCAGGGCCCAGCGCATACCGTAAAACACGCCGGAAAGCGTTACCGTGATCGCGCGCTGCCAACTTTCGACCGACATCTCGCCGACGGGAGCGACCGAACCGGCCGTGGCCACGTTGTTGTGCAGCACATCGAGCCGGCCGAACCGCTCAAATGCAAACTTCACCATCGACTCGACCTCGGCAGGCTCGCCGACATTGGTTTTGTGGAACACAGCAGAGGTTCCGATTTCCGCGGCAATCCGACGGCCATTTTCTTCGTCGATGTCAGGGACGATGACTTTCGCGCCTTCAGCGCCAAATAAGTTTGCGGTGGCAGCACCGATACCCGACGCCGCGCCCGTGATCAGGCTCACCTTTTTCTCGAGTTTGCCCATTGTAGTAACTCCTCCCTCGGCAGCGTGCGCGCACGCCACGAGGCAAAATAGATACGACCGTTACGCTACATATGTGTAGCGATATTTGTCAACCGCCGGAAGTTCAAGCTTCGTCTCCTTGTGCAGAGGCTACCGATTTTTTTGCAAGTCCTCCGTTGTTGTCATGCTGAGCCGTAGGCGAAGGATCTCCGCGAAGCGATTAGTGCAACCAACCATGGCTCTTCGCACTAATCGCTTCGCGGAGATTCTTCACTCTGTTCCGGATGACGGACGAGACCCCGCCTATTATCGAGAGGTTCCTTATGAGAGAGGGTGGCTGTCTAACGATCGTTAGATTTTTTGCCAGATTTGTTCATGGCTGAACTGTTCAGCCTTATTCTCTTATTCTTAGTTGCGATCTATGGAAAAATTGATTCCATGGACTCATCACGCGGTCAGATCAATCACGCAAGCAAAGTTCGCAGAATCGGAAAGCGGGCCGCCGTGCCGCCTCTCAAAATGACAAAAAACGCAACGAACCCACCGCGAGGCGCTGATGGAAATCGCCGAGCGTGCGATAGCGGTTGAGCTATGCCGAGTCAGATCCAAATGCATGCGGCGTACTCACAGATCCCGGGTCATCGCGCGATGCGGGATTCCAGCCTCGTCGAAGATTTCGCCAACCGGCGTGAATCCCTGCCGCAGGTAAAATCCTTCGGCGGTGATTTGCGCGTGCAGGATTGCTCGATGATAGCCGCGTTCGCGGGCGGTGCGGATCAGGAACTCGAGCACCGCGCGGCCAACTCCGGTTCCGCGCAGCTCGCGCAGCACCGCCATCCTGCCGATCTTGATCTCGCCCGCTTCGTGCTCGACATAGCGGCCGCATCCTACCGCCTGCCCGCCACGCATCGCGAGCGCGTGAAACGCGCGGCGGTCGTCGGCGTCAAGTTCGATCTCTTCCGGTACGTGCTGCTCGACGATAAACACCCGCCGGCGAATTGAGTAGGCCGCCGCCAACTCGGCAGGCGACTGGGCCGCGACCACCTGGATCTCGACGATGCTCATGCGCCGCTGACTAGCGCGTGGCGGCGCCGCACGTCAATCGGGAGCCGCCGGTTCGGCTTCATCGCGTCGGGCGGCTTGTGCTACGCTCGGGCGCGCCGAGGGGCGAGCGAGGAGCCGAGATGCCAAATCTTTCCGAGACGATCTATGCGCCGGAGCTCGAAGGCGGAAGCTGGATTCAGGGCGGTCCGGTATCGATCAAAGCGCTGCGCGACAAGGCCGTCGTGCTGGTCGATTTCTGGGATTACACCTGCGTCAACTGTATCCGCACGCTGCCCTATGTCGCGGGATGGAGCCGGCGCTACGCCACCGACGGCCTGGTCGTGGTGGGGGTGCACGCGCCCGAATTCAGCTTCGCGCGCGAGGGCTCGCACGTCAAAGCCGCGGCCGCGGAGTTCGGACTTGACTACCCGATCGTGCTCGACAACGAGTACGCCATTTGGCGCGCTTACTCGAATCGCTTCTGGCCGGCCAAATATCTGGTCGATTCCAAGGGGCGTATCCACTACTACCATTTCGGCGAGGGCGGCTATCGCGAATCCGAACTCGCGATCCAGTCCGCCCTGCGCGAGCTGAATCCCGCGCTCAGCCTGCCGCCGCCGATGGATCCGGTGCGCGATTCGGATCAGCCCGGCGCGGTATGCTACCGCGTGACGCCCGAGCTTTATCTCGGTCACGCGCGCGGCCAGTTCGGCAATCCGGAGGGCGCCGTCCGGGATCGCGCGCATGACTACACCGATCCGGGCCGTCACGCCGAAGGGATGCCTTACCTTGGCGGGCGATGGCGCGTCGAGCAGGAATCCGCCCGTGCCGAGGCCGCGGGCGCGTCGATCGCGCTGCGCTACACGTCAAAGGACGTGAATCTGGTGATGGCGCCGCCAGCGGGCGCGGTGGTGCAAGTCGAGATCCTGGCGGACGCGGATCAAAAGCTCGGCGATGATGTGAAGACCGCGAGCGGCCATCCGATCGTGACGGTGGACCGGCCCCGGATGTACAACCTGATTGCGAATGACTCGGTGATTTCCGGCGCGTTCGAGCTCAAGGCGGCCGACCCCGGGGTCGCCGCGTATGCGTTCACGTTCATCTCCTGCGTGGTGAGCTGACGCCGCGCCGGGACGGAGCGGAGAACCACAGTGGTGCAAGCACACGATCAAAAGACCGCTGACGCGCTGGTCGAGCGCGCCGCCGCGATGATCCTCGACGCCGATTATCCGATCGCTCTGACCGGCGCCGGGATGTCGGTCGAAAGCGGCATCCCGCCGTTTCGCGGCCCCGGCGGTTTGTGGACCAAATATGGCGAGCCGCCGATGAACGGCTATCAGCGCTTTCTCGCCGATCCGAAAAAGGCGTGGGAAGAACGCTTAAGTTCCCGCAATGACGAGTTCTACAAGCCGCTGACGGATGCTATGCCGAACCCCGGTCACCTGGCGCTGGCGGAACTCGAGGCGCTGGGCGTGCTGCGCTTCGTCATCACCCAGAATGTCGACGATCTGCATCGCCAGGCCGGGCAGCGCGCGATGGCGGAGATTCACGGCAACTGGAAGCTCATCCGATGCCTCGAATGCCGCCTGCGCTTTCGCCGCGAGCAAATCGATCTTGCGACGCTGCCGCCGCGATGCCCGGAATGCGCAGGCCTGCTCAAGAGCGACACGGTTTCGTTCGGCGAGCCGATTCCGCCCGACATGCTCGAACTGTGCGCCGAACACTCGGCGCGTTCCGACCTGGTGATCGTCGCGGGAACCTCGGCAACGGTCTATCCGGCGGCTGGATTCGCGCTCGAAATAAAAGAGCGGGGCGGAACCATGATCGAGGTCAACCTCTACGAGTCCGAGCTGACCCCGCTGTGCGATATCAGCCTGCGCGGCGGATCGGCCGAAATCCTGCCCCGGCTGGTGAAGACGGTCGTGGCGCACAGAAAGAACCGCGCGTCGTGACGCGGCCAAACTGCGCGCGAGAAGAGGCCGCCGGGACGGCGGCCCCACTGCAAGAAAATTTCCGCCAGTAGGACCGGCGTCCCGCCGGTCATTCGTCAAATGCGGGCTAGCGTCAAGCTCGCGCTAATACTGCTTGATCACGCGGACGCGGCCCGTGTCGTCGTAGAGATAGGTGTCATCGGGATTCTCGTCGCGGGTCTTCTTGTGGGTGCCGTCGCAGAACGGCTTGTTCTTCGAGAGCCCGCAGGCGCAGATATAGACCGGAAGCTCGGTGCCTGCGGGAACTTCGTAAGGGGAATTCTTGTCGTGCCTGATCATTCGCGCCATCGGATTGTTCCTCTTTGTTTATTTCCGCGATGTCCGCCCCGCCGCGCGCGTCGCCGCGCCGCGCAAGCGTGTGATGCGCCCACTTAAGACCACGCCGCGCCGATAGTCAATTGCGCGCCGCACCTGCCTCGATGGGTTACGTGATCGGCTGATGGATCGCTTCGGCGGCTTCGGCCGGGGTGTCCGGGCGTCGGCGCCCAGCACCAACGCGAGCACGCCCGAGCCATGAATTGCAATTGGGTGTGGATTGGCGCCGACTATAATCACCGCGGCTGGCAGACAGGGGGGAATCGGCGCCGGTGATCGCTCCCAACACTCTCGTAGGCAATCGCTACAAGGTCACGCGCCTGCTCGGCAGCGGCGGCATGAAGCGAGTCTATCTCGCTGAAGACACGCGCCTGTCCAACCGCTTATGCGCGGTCGCCGAGATGACCGACTCGTTCACCGACCCGAAAGAGAAACAGGCCGCCGCCCAGTCCTTCGCCCGCGAGGCCGACATACTCGCGCGCCTCGCCCACGACCGTATCGTCCGCGTCTATGATCGCCTGAGCGAGGGCAACCGGCATTGCCTGGTGATGGAGTACCTCGAGGGCGAGACGCTGGAGCAGAGGCTTGCAGCCGCCCCAGCTAAGCCGCTCGATGAGAAGCTGGTTGTTGACCTCGCGCTCCAGGTGCTCGACGCGCTCGAATACCTGCATACGCACAATGCGCCGATCGTGTACCGCGACCTCAAGCCGGCCAACGTCATGCTCTTGCCGGACGGACGCGTGAAGCTGATCGACTTCGGCATCGCGCGTCTGTTCGTGCCCAAGAAGACCGGCACGATGATCGGCAGCCAGGGACATGCGCCGCCCGAGCAGTACGAGGGCGACGCCGAGCCGCGCAGCGCGGCATCCCCTCCAACGCCGTGGTCTGCCCGTGTTGCAGCGCACAACTTAAGCCGGTCGTGGTCGTGAGATCGAAACGCCGCAGATGGCCGCGCGCAGCAGCGGGACTCGCCGCTCTGCTCGTCGTCGGCGCGGCGGGTGCATTTGGCTATCAGTATTTCCAGCAGAGCCAGCAGGCGGCGCAGGCGAAGCTGGCGGAGGCGCAGGCCCGTCCGCTCAAGCTCGCCGAGCTGAAGAAAGAACAGGAAAAGCAGCCGGGCAGGACCTTTAGAGACTGCGCCGAGTCTCCGGAGATGGTGGTGGTTCCGGCAGGAGGCTTCAACATGGGTGACGATACCATTACCAATGCAACACCCACGCACCAGGTGACGATCGGGCAGAAATTCGCGGTCGGCAAGTACCCGGTCACGCGTGACGAATACGCGCGGTTTGTGAAGGCGACCCGGCACAGCAACGATGACTGGGAGAATCCGGGTATTTCCCAGACCGGCAGAGACCCAGTGGTGAGTGTGAACTGGAATGACGCGAAGGCCCATGTGAAATGGCTGAGCACGAAGACCGTGAAGAGTTATCGATTGCTCTCGGAGGCGGAGTATGAATACGCGGAGCGGGCAGGGACCACCACTAAATACTGGTGGGGCGACGATGGGGACGAGGCCTGTTCGCACGCCTGCTATGACCGTAGGGCCTGCCATCACACTGCCACGATGCCGGTAGGGAGTTATCCGGCGAACGCCTTTGGGCTGTACGACGTGGCGGGCAATGTTTTGGAGTGGACGGAAGATTGCTGGAACGCAGGTTATGCGGGTGCGCCGGACGACGGAACGACTTGGACATCGGGCGACTGTGGGCCGCGGGATCTGCGTGGCGGCTCCTGGAACGACCTCGACCGCGCCATCCTGCAGTCCGCCTTTCGCGACGGGCTCAACACGGGCCATCGCCTCACCTTCGTCGGTTTCCGTGTGGCCAGAACCTTATAACTTCTTGGGTCTTTAGCCCCCTTGGTCTGGATCTTCGCGTAATTTTAGATCTGGTAATCCCGACGGTGCATGCCCATGACGTGTTGAGGATTTGGCCGATGAACGACCTGGATAAAGCGCGAGATAAGATCCTTCGGGAGAGCGCCGCGCCTCGAAAGCGGATTTACAATACGTACCAACAATGGTACTGTGCCCCGTGAATCCGGTTCCCAAGCGCTTGCCTGCGCGCTTCTACCGCTCCGACAGCGGGCGCGAGCCGGTGCGTGAGTGGCTGAAGGGCCTTGAGCCGGAAGACCGGAAGGCGATCGGTGAGGACATCAAGGAGGTTGAGTTTTCATGGCCTATCGGCATGCCGCGCGTTCGCTCGCTTGGCCGCGAATTGTGGGAAGTCCGGAGCAGCTTGCCGCGCGGCCGTATTGCGCGGGTTCTGTTCTGCGTGAACCAGGGGAGTATGGTGCTGCTTCACGGCTTTATCAAGCAGACTCAAAAGACCGCGCAACGCGAACTCGCGCTGGCACTTAAACGAATGAAAGGAGCTGGCACATGAACAAGAAACATATCGGATCATCCTTCGATAGCTGGCTCCGCGAGGAGGGCATCTACGAGGAAGTAACCGCGAGCGCCATCAAGCGCGTTCTCGCCCGGCAGCTTGAAGCCGCCATTAAGGAGAGACATTTCTCCAAAGCGGAAATGGCGCGGAGGATGCGCACCAGCCGCGCCGCGCTCGACCGTTTGCTCGATCCCGACTACGACGCGGTCACGTTGAGCACGCTCCGCAAAGCAGCCGTGGCCGTGGGCCGCCAAATTCGGCTGGAACTAGTGTAAATCCGCAAACTCGGGACGTGTTGCTGTGCCCGTTCATGGTGCGCTCAGCGCGGGGGACAAACCGGAGGTGTAGTCATCCTTCAACAGGAGGCTACAGCGGTGGTGTCGGTCAAGCGGTGGAAAACCAGTTAGCGCCGGGATTCGGCGAGCGAGCGATTGATTATGCAGTTGCTATGCGGCCCGGCTTGCGAGTTAGTATTGGCCAGGGCCTTGCCAGCCGCCCGGCCGGCTGGGGCGCGCTTTACGTGATCGGCTGATGAATCGCTTCGGCGGCTTCGGCGTATTCCGCCCGCGTTTCCGGATGCCGCCGATGCGCGTCGGCGCCCAAGACCAGCGCGAGCACGCCTGAGATCGCGATTAGCACCCCGATGATTTCGCGGCGGGTCGCGGTTTCGCCCAGAAATATAACCGCGAACAGTATCGAGAGCATCGGGATTCCCGGCACCACGAGCGCCGTCGTCCACGCCAGCGACAGCCGATTGATCGCGCCGTACCAGGTGAGAGAGCTAAGGAAGTAAACGAAAAACCCCGACGCCAGGATTACCCCCAGCGCGGGCAGGTTCGCGAGTTGCGCGAGCGTCGCCGGCCGCGTCGCAAGCAGCATCGCGGACAGCGCCAACGCCGCGTAGATCATCCTGCCGGCGGTGACGGTTATCGGCTTTAGCGGCGGCATCATCCGGAGCCCCATCACGTGCGAGATCTGCCAGAACATCGGCGTGCAAAACACCAAGCCTGCCGCCCACAGCGGGGTGAACCCGCCCCTTGCGCCGAACACCGAGCCGATTCCGACCAGGATTATCGCGGTCGCAAGAAGCTGGCGCGCCGAGGGGCGTTCGCCCACCACGATCATCGCCAATATCAGCGAGTAAACCGGCTCGGTCTGGAGCAGGATCGTGCCCGCGATCGCGTCGATTCGGGTTAGTCCGAACGTCAGCGTCAGGCTGGTCGCGACCGACCCGACCATCGACATCGCAAAAATCCGCATCCGGAAGCGCGGGTCGATGAGCAAGCCCAACTCACGATGCCGCAGCATCGCGACGGCGCTGCATAGCGCCGCCACCACGACCGCCCCGGTGCAGAACAGCAGAGGATCCAGATGCACGGCGCCCCAGCGGGTCAGCCCCGGCTGCGAGGCCCCGATGATGGTGTTCGTAATCGCCAGCGCGACGCCAATTCTAAACGCGCGTCCTAACCCTTCGGCACGAGCCACTGCGCCGGCGGGAGATACAGTGGAGGCCTCGTGGTCCATCGTTTGTTCAGGGCGCCGGTTCAGGCGCGCGTAACCACAAGCGCAATCACCACCGCTGCAAGCGCGACGCGGTACCATGCGAATGGCAGGTAGGTGCGCGTCTTGACGAATCGCACCAGACCCACAATCGCGATCAAGCCAAACACCGCCGCCGCGATAAACCCCCATCCAACCTGCGCGGTCATCCCGGCGTGCAGAATCTTGCGGCCTTCGACCATCCCGGCCCCGGCGATTATCGGCGTCGCCATCAGGAAGGAGAAATTCGCCGCGTCCTGACGTTCGATACCCATCAAACGCGCCATCGTGATGGTCGCGCCTGAGCGTGATACGCCGGGAAAGATAGCCAGCGCCTGACTAAGGCCGATTACGACCGCATCGAGCACGGTTAGCTCGCGGATTGTTCGCGATTTCGGCCTATATTTATCTACAAACCATAAAATGATGCCAAGAACACCCAAAGCGATACCAATCCATAGCTTATGCTCACGAAAGAGAGTCTCGGCCGGCTTCTCGAGGGCGAGTCCAATAATCGCGCCCGGAATCGACGCGATGATCAGCAGGGTCAGAAGGCGGCGCTGTGGCGCGTCGCCGTTGACAACCGAGGCCGCCATCGACAGCCACTGGCGCCAGTAATAGACGATCAAGGCGACCAGAGTTCCCAGATGCAGCGCCACATCGAAGGCAAGGCCGGGATCCTGCCACCCGAATATCCACGGGATCAGGACCAGATGGGCGGAACTGGAGACGGGCAGGAACTCCGTGAGTCCCTGGACAGCTCCCAAGACGACCGCTTGAAAAGTCGAAAACATAGTTATATTAGGCGCATAGCGCGAAAAGGCGGTTGGCAGGAACCATTTCATCCAGCGCGAACCCTGCAAATAAGTCGTTTCCGGGGGTTTCGAGGATGGCGATTTCGCTTGACCGGAGCATGCCGTGGTTTACAATTGAGCTGCCAGGTCGAGTGCCGGTCGGGTTGAGCATACTTAGGAGGTCTGGAAGGCGATGAATGGCAGCGCACGCGCTAAAGTCATCCCGCTTAGGGAAGGCAGTATTGTTGACGAAGAGGTGAGCGCCTCGCGTTCCAGGCTGTGGAACGCGGGCCATGCGGACGACCCGCGGCCGTTCCCGACGGTGAGCACGCTGCCGCGGCTTCCGGTCGCGATCCCCGACGAGATTCTTGACTATTACGGATGGGTCTTCTGCCAGGGCGGATTTTTGAATTTGCAGATGACCTTCGAGCAGTTTTTGGCGGTGGTCGCCGCAGTTAGTCCGTCCGGATTGTGCCCGGAATACGATCCCTCCGACTTCGCGAGGGTCAGCGACTAACTGGCTCACATAAGCCGCATGCGCGCGCCCGTCTTCCGACGTGGCGCGCGTTTCTTTGCGCGTCGATCGACCACCGTCGGGGCGCGCGTGATGCGCGCCGACGCAGCCCGGCGTTGCGCGATGGTGAGCCTCAGGGTGCAGCAGGGCTCCCCTTGCGGGTGGGCAGCAGATTGTCGCGCACCCAGATTGTGTCGATGCCGCTCAAATCGGTGGGCGACTTAATCCCGTTATCCTTCGCGATTTGCCGCCAGTTCTTTTCGTCGCCGGTGGCGCGTTTGGCCAGGGCGGGTAAATCCTCGCCCGGGAGCAAGGCGAAATTGACTCCGCCCTCGCGCGGGGTCGGCGACGGTGGCGGCAGATTGGCCGCAAGCTGATCGAATTTGGCGAACAGATCGAGCCGCTTGGTCGGCAGATACGCATTCAGATCGGAGTCGGGGATGTCCTCGGTCTGTAGATTCGCGACGATGCGGCTGGTGCGGGTTCCAGTCGGAACGACTTCGATTTCGTACCTATACTGCGGATTCACTCCAAGTATGCCGCCGAAGATTCCCGCCCCCTTGTCGGATGGCCGCCAGTTCGTAACAACCTGATCATCGGGCCTGACATCGAACAAAACCCCTTCGCCGCGCAACACGTCCTGAGTCATCACGAAGGTGTCCTGCGCAGGGTAGGGCGTATCGTGCTGTTCCCCTTGTGCCGCTTCGGTGCCGCCGCCAGCCGCACTGTATGGGGCGTAGGTGGCGATGCATCCGGCGAGCATCATGGCCAACATCGCGAAAGCCGCGGGCGAAAGGATTTTTGAGGATCGCATGGTTCAAGTGCCGCCAATCAGGAAACCACGCACGTCGCGCGTGTGCAAGACGAGGCCGTATCTGGCGCCTGCGATGCGCGCGCAGGCTTACATTGCGCGGGCCCTGCGCATCGGCGCCCGCGTGCGCCGCGCCGCGTCTGGAACGATTGCGCCAGTCGCGCCGGCAGGCTAATCAGATACTTCGCTTATGACGGAGTCATCGAATAATTCGCCGCGCCACGTGATCGCCGTGGTAGGAGCCGCCACCGCCGGCTCGGAGATCGCGCGGATCCTTGCCAATCGAGGCGTGCTCGTCGTGGTCTTCGAGCAGAATCCGAGGCCCTACGGCAAAATCGAAGACGGGCTGCCGCGATGGCACGTCAAGCAGCGCAAAGACGAGTACGCCGAGATCAACGATCGCCTCGTCCATCCGAATATCGCTTACGTTCCGTTGACCGGGCTGGGCCGCGACCTGAGTTTTGAAGAGCTGCGGACGCGATGGGGATTGAGCGCAATCGTGCTGGCCCATGGCGCATGGCGTGACCGCGCTTTCCCGGTCGAGGGTGCGGACGCATACATCGACCGCGGCCTGATCTATCAGAACAAACTTATTTACTGGTTCAATCATTACAACGAGAATTCCTACGCCGGGCCGCGCTATGAACTGACCCCCGGCGCGATCGTGGTGGGCGGAGGACTTGCCTCGATCGACGTGGTCAAGGTGCTGCAAATCGAGATTACGCTGCGCGCACTCGCCGCCCGCGGTATCTCCGAAGATATGCTGCGCTTGGAGCGCGAGGGTATCGAGCCGATTCTGGCGGCGCGCAACCTCAAATGGGCCGACCTGGCGGTTGCGCCGTGCAAGCTCTATTACCGCCGCCGGATTCTGGACATGCCGCTGTCGGATATCGCGCCCGATGCGACCCCCAAGCGGGCCGAAGCGATGCGTGCGGCGCGCGGCAAGATTCTGGACAAGGCGATGCGCAAATTTCTGTTCGAGTTCCAGGAGCTGCGCGCTCCCAGTGGAGTAATTGTCGAAAACGGCGCGATGACCGGCGTTCAATTCAGCGTGACCGAAGTCGAAGACAACCAGGTCAGAATCCTCCCCGGCGACACCGAGACCGCGCGCGCCAGCCTGACCATCAGCTCGATCGGGAGCATCCCGGAGCCGATTCCCGGAATCGCGCGCAAGGGCGAGACGTACGCCTACGTCGATCAGAAGATCGGCCTATTGATGGACGGTCCGACGGCAGTGTTCGCCGCGGGCAACGTGCTGACCGGCAAGGGCAATATCAAGGACTCGCTCGAAAGCGGCACCGAAGTCGGTACCCGAATCGCCGAGGCCTATCTCGGGTTGTCCGAGGAGAGAATCGATCTCGCCGTCGGCGCACGCCGCGCCGCCGCGTCCGCGGGCGAGGCGATTTCAGGCGCTATTGCCTCACGCGTGGGCCTCGATCCCGCCGCGGTCGCCGCGGTGATGAACAAGGTCCAGGAGCGCCAGCGCGCGGTCGGCTATGCGGGGAATTACCGCGAATGGATCGCCAAGGTCACTCCGCCCGATTTACAGTAGTCATCCGCGCGCGTGCTTAATTCGCTGGCGCGGTTCCTTTCGAGTCCGCCGGTCCGATCGCCAGGTTCACCGCCGTGCCTTTGACCGTCGTACAGGTGAAACTCAGGACGTTGTAAATTGGAACGAAGCCATAAAGGCTGGTCGCGGTTGTGACATTGACCAGGGCGTTCCCGCCCGAGGGCGCCAAGGCGCGATCCACGGCGGTTTGAATATCCGAATTTCCCCATGGAATCACGGCGAGCACAAAGAACCGGCACGCTTGTCCCTGAGCGGGGCCCAGATCTTTGATCGAATGGCCGGTTTTCAGAGCGGAAATAGGATCTAAGGAACTTTTCGTAATCAGCCCCAGCGATCCAACGGAGGTGCATCCCGCCACACAGAGCAAACCCAGCAGCATTGGCAATCGCATCATCGTTCGCGGCGTCGCCCGCATCATCGCTTCACTCCTGTTGTCCCCGCGAATCGAGATCTGTTCCGCCGGATCTCGACCGTGCTGGCACATGTATCGCAACCCGCGTACTTTTCAAACAGCGGCCATGGATCGCGTTGAGAATGGCGCCCGCGCCGGCACGGTGATCTCCGCCGCTCGGGCGTTTTGCCTCGCCGGACGGCGGGCGCTACGCTCTGCGCAGTAATCGCGCGCGAGGTGCGGTGTGGACGAGCTGAAGCGAACCGATCCTGAAATTTACGATCTCATCCGCAAGGAAGAGCGCTACGAATTCGATTCCGTGCGCCTGATCCCGTCGGAGAATTACGCTTCGGCCGCGGTCCTAGAGGCGACCGGCTCGATCCTGACCAACAAATACTCGGAAGGATATTCCGGGCGCCGCTACTATGAGGGCCAGCGCTACGTCGATGTCCTCGAGACGCTCGTGATCGATCGCGCCAAGGCGTTGTTCGGGGCCGAGCACGCCAACGTGCAGCCCTACTCGGGCTCGCCCGCGAACCTTGCGGTCTATTTCGGGCTGCTCAAGCCGGGAGACACGATCATGGGGATGGCGCTGCCGATGGGGGGTCATCTCACCCACGGCTGGAACGTCAGTATCACGGGGACGTTCTGGCGTGCGGTGCAATACGGTGTCGATCGCGAGACCCATCGAATCGACTACGACGCGGTGCGCGATCTCGCGCGCAAAGAGAAGCCGCGGATCATCGTGTGCGGCGCGACCGCGTATCCGCGCCTGATCGACTTCAAGGTGTTTGCCGAGATCGCGAAAGAGGTCGGCGCGCTGATGCTGGCCGATATCGCGCATATCGCGGGCCTGGTCGTCGGCGGAGTGCATCCGAGTCCGTTTCCGTACGCCGACGTCGTGACGACCACCACCCACAAGACGCTGCGCGGTCCGCGCGGCGCGATGATTCTGTGCAAGTCCGAGCACGCCGAGGCGATCGATAAGGCGGTGTTTCCAGGATTGCAGGGCGGTCCGCACAATCATACGACCGCGGCGATCGGAGTTGCGCTCAAGGAAGCGGCGACCCCGGAATTTAAGGATTACGCGGCGCAGATTGTGCGCAATGCCAAGGCGCTCGCGCAGGAACTGCTCGCACGCGGATTCTCGCTGGTCTCGGGCGGCACCGACAATCATCTGATCCTGCTCGATCTGACCAGCAAGAAAGTCATCGGCAAGAAGGGCGCGAAGGCGCTCGATCAGGCGGGAATCGTCTGCAACTACAACACCGTCCCTTATGATCCGCGCAAGCCCTTCAGCCCCAGCGGACTGCGCCTGGGCACGCCCGCGGTGACCTCGCGCGGGATGTGCGAGCCTGAGATGAAGCAGATCGGCAAATGGATGGACGAAGCGATCGCACACGCCGGCGACGAAGCCGCGCTTGCCGCAATCGCCGCCGAAGTCGCCGAACTGTGCCATCACTTCCCCGCGCCCGGCTTGTCGATTCGTTAGCGGATGGGCGGACGGGCCGTCCGCCACCACTGACGTCCGGGGATTGGCTGCGGCTTGACAGCGCGGCCTCGGTGACGCGATAACCGCGACATGACGAAGATCAAGATCGAACGCGGACTCAATTTCGGCGCGCCCTATACGCCCGAGATGCAGCAGGCGGGTAGACGCCCCGAGCCGGCCTGGGACACGATTCCCGCGCAGGTGCGCGATGCCGAGTCGCTCGGTTACGACAGTCTAATCGCGGTCGAGACGCAGCACGACCCGTACCTCGGACTGGCGATCGCGGCGCTCGAACCCGCGAAGATCGAGCTCGGCACCGGAATCGCGCTGGCGTTCACCAAAAGCCCCGTCGCCACCGCCTACACCGCCTGGGATCTGCAACGGATGAGCGGCGGCCGGCTGATGCTGGGCCTTGGCTCGCAGGTCAAGGGCCACGTGATGCGGCGCTTCGGGATGCCGTGGTCGAAGCC
>DATKSQ010000088.1:0-46153 GCA_035531615.1 Binataceae bacterium (SeqCode) | reverse complement strand
TAAATGTGAGCAAACGCCTGACAGTCGCTTCCGGGCGAAGGGCGAAATAATCATTTGTGCAGAAGGCAGATATGTGATCCACGAATTCCGCGAACCCGATGACTCTCTGACCTTCGATACGACGGCGGCCGCAGAGGGAAGGACTTGGCAGCTCGCTTTGAGTTGGCGAGACACAGAAATGCCCTCGGCCGATCTGATAGATGACAAGGGCCGTTGCTCCCGAGGAACCGCTTAGGATCGGTTAGACCGTTGCAAACCAGGAATCCATTCGTCGCGGCGATCTTATCGCTTTTCTTTGGCCCGCTTGGATACTTCTACATAAGTTGGAGATACGGTCTTGCGGGAACTGTCTTCGCTCTTCTTGTGGTGCCGATCATTGCCCTGATTCTTGCCTTGGCCGGCTTTCTTCTTCCCGGCCTGTGGGGTTACGCGGGATTGATCGCGATCGCCTGGAAAGGCTTCACGATTTGCCAAGCGTACAACGCGACTAGGCTCTCCAGGAACCTGAATCTTGCTGAATCAATATCTGTCGACAGCTTCACTGCCGCCGCTATAGCTATGAGCGACTTGTTCGTGGGAATCGTGCAGTTTTACTCAGTCGCTATCGGTCTTTACGCGAGCATGAAGGCTTTCACCGGCGGCGATCTGACGACGGGATTTCTTCTTCTCCTGATTGCGACTCCCGTCTTTGTCTTCTTCAACGGACTGATCGCGGGTTTGCTTGCGACCGGCTTTGATACGGCTGTGCTTTTCCTAGCAAAGAGGACGAGCGTCGCGTGATTCTCGGCTCAAAGAAGGTAGACCCTCCAAAGTCATGAGGCGGCGCTTTTCTCGGCCCGATCAATTCCCTCCAGCAGCCACTCCTCGATTACGGCAACGGCCCCGTCGAACCCGAAGAAAATCCGGTTCAGCATGGCGAGAGGAAACGCGGCGCTAACGTCCGATTCCAGATCGTAGGTGTTTCGTCGGAGCACGCGAATTTCGTATGGAGGGTGATTCTCGGTGACCTCGACGGCAATCCAGGGCGCCGTCCGGTGAAAGAACGTGATTCTTTCGTCATGCAAGTCGTCTATCCACTTTGTGTCGTGGCCCTTCGTCTCAAGGACTTCGCGCAATGCCCTTTCATCCACCTTTTTGCCCAGAATATTGCCCACGATTTCTCTCACTATGGCGCCGAGGATCTCGTACGCTGAGCGCGATTCAAAGATGAACGCGTCGATGCCGGCGACCAATCGAAATCCGAGTTCGGAATCCGCGAGCCGCAGAGCCTTATGTTTCGGAAGGCATTGCTGAATCTCGGCGTTCTTCTTCACCAGTTCTTCTGAGAGTTTCGCAACGTCCTGATTGAACTGAAACTGGATGACTCGGATCAGCGCAAGTTTTGTCGCGAACGCGATCATCTGCTCCGTCGGCCAATACCGTTTGAACCGATCCTTCAGGGCGAGATTCGAACTGTTATGGAAGCGGCTAACGAGCCGATAGCCCCAGCGAGTCTGGGGCAGCCAATCGATGTGGAAAAACTTCATGGCGTCTCGCGCTGAATGAAAAGTGCCACGCGGTCAGCTTCAAGATGGGGGAGTCCCGGTAATCTGGGGACCCAGGTGCCTCAAGAATCACCGCATCTTAGTTTGCCCGGAAGCCTCGGTCTCGGTCTTTCACTAGAATGGCGGTGCGACTCGATCATAGTTCGATCATAGTCGGCCGGGTCGCGCGACCCAACCGATGCGTGACAGGAGTAAAACCGCTTTATTTGCCGGATATTATTTGGAGGCGGCGATCGGATTCGAACCGATGCATGGAGGTTTTGCAGACCTCTCCCTTAACCACTTGGGTACGCCGCCCGGCTGAAGATCGGGGTTTCAGGAGAGGGAAGAATTATCATGCCGTTGCGGCCCTATCAATTGACGGGGCGAGGGCCGCCGTGCGGCGCGCACGCCGGCAGCATTCAGTCCGCCGGACCGGCGGCGGGGGGCGTGCGATAATTCTCGAGCGCGACTCGCACCCGCGCGCTTTCGGCTTCGATCGCGTCCAGCATCGCCGCTGCCGCATCCGTCGAATCTCGGCGGCTGAGCTGTTCGATCTCGCGGCATAACGCGACCAAGCGATTGGCGCCGAAGTGGGCGCTGCTTCCCTTCAGTGCGTGCGCCGCCCGCGCGATAGCGCCCGCATCGCCGGCCTCTGCGCTTAGCCGCATCGCGCCGAGACGATTATCGAGGTCGGCCAAAAACACGCCGATCAGCTCGCGCACGAACTCCGCGCCGTCGTCGGTGGCGGCCTCAAGATGGCGGATTGATTCGGAATCTATCGCGGGAGGTTCGAGCATGGACTCGGGCTCGGGTGCCGCGGCCGGATCGGCCGGCGGCGCGGCGACTGCGGGCAGCGCGGGCACGGAGGGCCGCTGGAGCCATCGTGAGAGTATCGCGTTCAGATCTTCGGGCAGGAACGGTTTGCTCAGATAATCGTCCATCCCGGCGTCAAGACATTTCTGGCGGTCGCCGGCCAGCGCGTGCGCGGTCAATCCGATAATCGCAACTTTCGCGGTATCCCCGATTTCGCGGCGAATCTGGCGCGTCGCCTCGTAGCCGTCCATCTCGGGCATCTGGCAGTCCATCAGAACCGCGTCGTAGGTGTTGCGCCGCAGTGCCTCGAGCGCCTCGCGCCCATTGCTGACTGAGTGCGCGTGGTAGCCCAGCCGCTCGAGCATCTTCAGCCCGACCCTGCGATTGACCGCGTGATCCTCCGCGACAAGAATTCGCGCCCGCTGTCTAATCTCGGCGGGCAACGACTGCGCTATTTCGCGCAGCGGCCGGAGCCGCGGCCCGCTCCCCGTGGTGTCCACGGTACGCCCGGACTGCGGATGATTCGATGAACGATTGGCAAGATGGCTGAGCCAGCTTATGAGTTGTGATTGCCGCACCGGCATCGTCAGCGCCGCCCCCAAACCCGCCGATTGCATCGCGGCGGCATCGGGACGCTTGCCCAACGTGCAGAAGCCCAACATCGGCGTGCCCGAATATCCGGCCTGCGAAGAGATTTCGCGCGCCATCGCCACCGCATCCATCGCGCCGAGTTGGCAAGCAAGCAAGATCGCATCGATATGAATCCTCGGCCGCGGCGCCGCTATCGTCTCGAGCGTCTGCTCGGCGGTGGTCGTGCGCAGGCACTTGACGCCCCACGATTCCAACTGCCGGGCCATGAAACTCGCGCCCAAGCCCTCGGCCGCCGCCAGCAGCACGGTCATCCCGCGCAGGCGCGCGCTGGGTCTCGCGGCGACGGAGGCGGAGTCGCCCGGCTGACGCTTGAAGCGCGCGGTGAACCAGAAGTTGGAGCCTTGCCCCGGGATGCTCTCGACGCCTATCTCGCCGCCCATTCGCGCGACGATTTCCGCCGAGATGGCGAGACCCAGCCCGGTTCCGCCGTGGCGCCGCGTGCTCGAGGAGTCGGCCTGATAGAACGCCTGGAACAGATGCGCCTGTGATTCCTGTGAAATTCCCGGGCCGGTGTCTCGAACCGACCAGCGCAGCACCGCCTCGGTCCGTGTCGTGGAAACGCATTCGAGCGTCACCGAGACGTTGCCCGATTCAATAAATTTGACCGCATTGCCGATTAAGTTGACCAGTACCTGCCGCAGCCGCACCGGATCGCCGCGCAGGCTGGCGGGCACCGCGTCATCGACGATGGTCGCCATCTCGATCCCACCCCTCTGTACCAGCTCGGCGAATGCCTCGACCACGCTTTCGAGATTCTCGCCGGGGCTGAACTCGACCTCGTCGAGGCGTAGTTTGCCCGCGGAGACCTTCGAGAAGTCCAGGATGTCGTTGAGGATGCCAAGCAGGGAATGCGCGCTGGACCATACCGCCTCGGCAAATTCGTGTTGATCAGGATCGAGTGAGGTATCCAGCAGCATCCGCGTCATGCCGATGATCGCGTTCATCGGCGTGCGGATTTCATGGCTCATGTTGGCCAGAAACGCCGATTTCAGCCCCACCGCTTCAAGCGCTTCATCACGGGCGCGGGCGATTACCTCTTCGGTGCGCTTGCGCTCGATCGCGTAAAAGAGCGCCCGGCTGAGCAGGCGTGCGTCGAACTGGCCCTTGACCAGATAATCCTGCGCGCCGCGTTTCACGATCTCGCGGCTGATGCGCTCGTCGTCCAGGCCGGTCAGTACCACGATCGGAATGCGCGGCGCCGTGGCAATGACCCGCGCGATGGTTTCCTCGCGCGAGCAGTCCGGAAGAGACAGATCGAGCAACACGGCATCGAACTGATCGTGACGCAAATAATCGAGTCCGATTTTCAGCCGCGCCGCCGTCTTGACCTCGAAGCGCACGCCGCCGCCATCGGCCAGCATCATCGCAACCAGCCGCGCGTCAGCGGGATTGTCTTCGATCTGCAGGACCCGGATTGGTTTGCTGGCCATCACCGCTCACTCGGATGGCAGTTTCACGATCGTCAGCCAGAAATCCTGGATGTGGCGAACCACGCGCACGAATTGGGTGAGATCAACCGGCTTCGTGATGTAGCAATTGGCTTGCAGGTTATAGCTCTGGATCACGTCGACGGGCGCCGAAGAGGTGGTCAGCACCACCACTGGAATGCGCCTGAGATCCGGATCGGCCTTGATTTCGGCCAGCACCTGACGCCCGTCCTTGCGCGGCAGGTTCAAATCCAGGAGCACCAGATCCGGACGCTTGGCGGCGGCGTGGCCCTCGCGCCGGCGCAGATAGTTCATTGCCTCGATGCCATCGACCGCGACGCTCAACTGATTTCGGAATTTGCCGTCGCGCAGCACCTCGATCGTCAGCCGCACATCGCCGGGATTGTCTTCAACCAGCAGGATGTTCACTGGTTCGACGGTCGGCGCCAAAGTTTGATTCATCACTCACCTCGCATGCGTCTAACGTGAAACAAAACGTCGCGCCCTGTCCGAGCTGGGATTCGACCCAGATTCGCCCGCCCAGCCGCTCAATGATCCGCTTGCAGATTGCCAGTCCGATTCCGGTTCCGGGATATTCCTCGCGGCCATGCAGCCGCTGGAACATCGCGAAGATCCGTTCGTAATATTCCGCAGCGATACCTATTCCGTTGTCGGCCACCGAGATAATCCATTGATCTCCTTCGCGGCGCGCGCCGATATGAATCCGCGGCGGCTCGGCGCCGTGGAATTTGATCGCGTTGCCTATCAGGTTCAGGAAAATATGGTAGAGCCCATTATCGTCGCCCAGCACGCGGGGCAGAGGGTCGCTGGTGACGTTGGCGTGCGCTTCCTCGATTCTAAGCGCAAGTCCCCCGAGTGCGCGGTGCAGCGTCGCATCCAGATCGACGGGGGCCGGGCCGGCGCCGCTTCCGGCGCGCGAGTAGTTGAGCAGGTCGTTGATGAGCTGCTTCATCCGGGTCGCGCCATCGACGGCGAAGTTGATGAAGTCGTCGGCGTCGGAATCCAGCCGTCCGGCGTAGCGTTGCGCGATTAACTGCAGGTAGCTCGCGACCATGCGCAGCGGCTCCTGCAGGTCGTGCGATGCGACGTAGGCGAACTGCTCGAGTTCCGCGTTCGAGCGCGCCAGCTCCGCGGTGCGGGCGAGCAGGTTCGCCGCGGCGCGTTTGCGCTCGGTGATGTCGTAGCTGATCGACGAGATTGCGACCAGCCTGCCGCGGTCATCGAAGATGGGCGACTTTGCCACTGCGATATCGACGATTGTTCCGTCCTTGCGCCGGCGCTGAGTCTCGAATTCCTGAAGGCCCGCGCCCGCAACGATCCGCGCGATGCCGTCCTGATACTCGGCGCGCTTGTAATCCGGAACCAGAACTCCGACGTTGCGGCCAACGATCTCATCGGCGGCCCATCCATAGAGCCGCTCGGCGCCCCTGTTCCAGCTCAGCGCGATCCCGTCGGGCGAGTGGCTGACAATCGCATAGCTGGAGGCTTCAACCAGCGCGCTCAGGCGCGACCGGTACGCCTGCGCCGCGCGATATTCGGTCATGTCACGAATCGTGGTCAGCACTTGCGGGCCGCCGTCGTCCTCGATTGGGCTCAGGCTGATCTCGACCGGGAACTCGCTGCCATCGCGGCGGCGCGCGCGCAAGTCGAGATTCGGCGCTTTCGCGCGCACCCGCGGCGCGCCCGCGTATGCGGCGATCTGTCCGGCGTGCGCAGCGCGCTTGGCCTCGGGCACCAGCATATCGACGTTGGCGCCCACCAGCTCCGCCAGCGGATAACCGAAATATTGTGCGGCGCGCGCGTTGGCGTAGGTAATCCGGCCGCCGGGGCTGACGGTCAGAATCGCGTCGGTCGCCGACTCGATCAGGTTGCGAAAACGCGCTTCGGCGCGCCGCGCGGTCTCGGTTTGCCGCGCGAGTTCGCGCCCCCGCTGCTCGGCGTGATGCGCTTCCATCTCGGCCATCTCGGTGGCGATCCTAAGCCTGCCGAGCACGCGCTGGATAAAAACCGCGGCAAAACTCACGAACAGCAGCGCCGCCAGCGATCCGTACGCGATAATTCGAATCGCTAAACCCGCAATTCTCTGCTCCCGGAGCTGGCGGTGCTTCAGCAGTCCGTCTTCGACCGCAGTCATCGCGCCGACCCGGCGATCGATTTCGTTGCCGAGCTTCGTCCAGCCGTGAGTCAGCACATAGCCGCCGGCGGCGGCCTGCCCGTGCCGGTGAGCCTCGGCGATCGCGGCGTCACTCAGCGCTATTTGCCGCCGCAGCATAGGCGCCAACGTATCGAGGTTCTTCACCTGCTGCGGATTGTCGCTGATCAGCGGCTTGAGCTCCGCCAAGTCGGCTTCGAGGCGATCCAGGCTGCGCCTGCGATCTATCAGGCAGATAGGATTGTCAGCCAAAATGTATGCCCAGCTCTGGTTCTCCGCCTTGGTGGCTGCGGTCTGCAGGTCGCGCAGCACCTCGATCACGCGATGGGTGTGCGTCACCCATCGCGTCGTCTTCGCGAACTCCCACGTGCTCTGGTACGAGACCAGGCCGACCGTAAACAGCGTCGCGACCGCCAGCGCGAAGCCGAACCAGATCTCGACCGCACTAGCGGTGAAGCGGTCATGAAACCGTGCCTGCACGATGCTGCCATGCGTCTCGGGTGCGTAAGGTTCGACGGGCGGCGGCTGGAGTTCGGGCAAGTTCGGCTCGATAGGCGGCACGCAGGCACCTCACGGGGAACCCAAGATGTGTGCCGGGTCTTGAATGCTGCGGCGCGGATGAATTCCTCCGATTTATCAAGCCTTTGGCTTAGACAGCGGTCAGTTTGGTCACTGATTGTGACCTTTGGTAGGAGACTCGGCCGCAGGCATCGATCAGACCGATCGCGCACTGGCCGCAAACCCGGCAAAATTTTGCCACTTCCGATGGCTATTTCCTGTCGCCGTGCGGTATATCCCCGATTGGTTGTCCGATCGCCGCTTTGCTGTCCGCGCAATCGCGCGCAGCGCTCAAGGGGAAATAAACATGGCCGAACCAATCACGGAAAACAAACCCGCCGCAAATTCGATTCTGGATTGGCCCGCGCTTATCGACGACCTCAACCGCCTGCTCCGCCTGCGCACCACGCCGATCGGAATGAAGCTCTATCCGACCGTCGAGGAGATGGAGGCGATTCCAAAAATCCGCCGCCCCAAGTCGATTCACACCACCGACCAGATCGTCGCCCAAGCCGCGCGCCTGGGATGGACCGTCGGAATCACCGCGAAAGATCTCGTCGGCCCGCAATGCGGCGCGGTGATCGGACTGCATCCGCAGAATGAGGAGTGGCTGTCGGGCAAGGCGATGGCTGGCGTATGGTACGGCACGCTCGAGGATTCCGCCGCCCATCAGCGCGCGATGGACACCGTCCCGTACGGGCGCTACGCCGCGATGGCGGTGGCGCCGCTGGCCTCGGGGCGGCTCAACCCTCCGGACATCTGCCTCATCTACGCGACGCCGGGGCAAATGATCCTGTTCATCAACGGCCTGCAATGGACTGGCTATAAGAAATTCAACTGGGGCGTGGTCGGCGAATCAGCCTGCGCGGATTCGTGGGGCCGCGCGCTCCGGACCCGCGAGCCGAGCCTGTCGATTCCTTGCTACGCCGAGCGCCGCTACGGCGGTGTGCTCGACGACGAGATGCTGCTCGCAACTCCGCCCGAGTTTGTACCCAAGGCGATCGAGGGTATGAAACGGCTGGCGGCCAACGGCTTGCGCTATCCGATACCGCAATATGGAATTCAATCCGACGCGCGCGCGGGGCTGTCGGTATCGTACGGATCGCGCGATAAGAGCTGAAGCGCTGACATCAGCGCACGCGGACTATTTGGCTCCGGATGCTCCGGCGGACGCGCCCGCGCCCGGATAGCGGCGCGAGCCTAAGAAAATCACGAGATCTTCGAGATCCTGCGGCGACAGGTTGCCCGCGTAGGCGGGCATATTGTAGCCGCCGTTCATGATCCGGATCGTCAGGTCGTCCTTGGTCAGGCGCTCGCCCACATAGCTAAGGTCGGGACCGCGATGGCCTCCCATGCCACCGACCTGATGGCAGAACTCGCAGCCCTTCTCGTGAAACAGCTTCGCCCCGTTGGCGATCGGACCCGCGCTCGCACCGACGATTGCGGCCGGCAACGGCTGGGCCGAGAAATCGGGCGACCACGGCTCGCGAATCGCCTCGATCCACAGCGTCGCGATCATCAGCACGATCACAATCACCGCGCCGACCGCCCATGGACGGTTGCGGGGATGACGCTCGCCGGTGTTCGACGCGATCGGCACGATCAGCAGCACGAGAATTCCGACCAGCGGCGCCAGCAGGATCACCGGCGTGGTCATCTTGTGCGGGATCAGCGCGAGCAGCGCGTAGTACCACAGCAGGTACCAGTCGGGCGCGGGATCGCGCGCGAGCAGGCTCGGGTTCGGAGGACTGTCCAGCTTTGGCGGACCGAAAATCGCCGCCAAGGCGACGATCGCGGCCACCACCGCGACGCAGAACACAACATCGCGCCAGGCCGCATCGGGCCAGAACGGCACTCCGCGCTCCTCGATCAGTTTGTCGTACTTGGCGTGATAGGTCGCGGGGTCAACCGGCTCGCCGGCGACCGGCGGCTCCGAGATACCGTCGTGCATCACCAGATAAAGATGGATCCCGACCACGGCGAAGATCAGCGCCGGAATGAAAAACACATGGAACGCGAAAAACCGCGACAGCGTCGCGCCGCCCAGCGTTTTTCCCGCCAGCAGAAAATGCGCGAGCATCGGCCCGATAATCGGCATCCGCCCGGCCTGCTCGGCTCCCACCACGATCGACCACACTGCATTCTGGTCCCAGCGCAGGAGCTGCCCCGTGAAGCCCATCGCGAGCGTCAGGAACAGGAGCACGACTCCCGTAACCCAATTGAACTCGCGCGGATATTTGTAGCAGCCCATCACGAAGACCTGCGTCATGTGGATTCCCACCAGCAGGACCATCGCGGACGCGCCGAAGTAGTGCATCCCGCGCAGCATATTTCCCAGCAGCGCCTGCGTCGTGATGAATTGCAGAGCCTGGTACGCATCCCCGCTCGACGAGATGTACGAGGTCGAGAGCGCGATTCCCGTCACCACCTGGATCGCGAACGCGACCACCGTCGCGCTGCCGAACACATACCACCATCCGGTGCCGGGCGGCACGGGATGGCGCGCCAGATCGCCCATCATCTTGAGCAACCCGGTGCGTTCCTCGAATGCGTCGAGCAACCGCTGGAGGAGATTCATTGCCGCGCGTCCGCCGGTGACATCATCCGATTGGCACCGCGCTGGTGCGAATCTCGACCATCGCGCCATTGACCCGCACGGGATACTGAAAGAGCGGGCGCGGCGGCGGGCCGCCGGCCACGCGCCCGTCCGCGTAATAAACTCCGCCGTGGCACGGACACATGAACAGATTCGCGTCGGGGAGCCAGCGCACGGGGCATCCGAGATGGGTGCAATTGATCGCGAACGCGGTGAACTTTCCGCCCGCGTCGCGGCGCAGCCAGGCAGCGGTCTCCGCCGTGACTCCCGCCCACGCCAGCGGGGACGGGTCGCGAAACGATACTCGCACGGTCTGGCCGATCTGAAAATCATCGGCCTTGCCGACCGGGCGCCATACGTCGGGAAAACGCCGAATCAGTGGCCCGATGATAAAGCCCACGACCGGCACCGCGACCAGAGCCGCCGCAAGCGCCATCAGGCCGAGCGAAACCTTTGCGAGCAACGCGCGACGCTCGGGGCTCAGCGGAGCTTCGTTCAGAACTGTGCGATTTTCATCTTCACTCGTCATGCACCAGCTCTCCAATCCAGCGCGACAGCGAGAAAACGAACAGGACCAGTCCCGCCGCCGAGAATGCGTACGAGGTAACCAATCCGAACAACCCGAATGCGATCCCCAGCGCCATCACCGCCGGCTGATAGGTCGGCGCGGGCACGCGGGCGGGCTTGGGCTCCGTCCATCCGGGCCGCGCGCGCGTTTCAATTGGGTCGGTCTCAACCTCCATCAAGTCACCTCTTTGCTTTCGCGGTCACCGCGCGGCCAGACCGGCTGCGCCAAACCCCGCCTCGGGTTCCGCGTACCATCGCGCCAACACGAAAATGATCGCGGCCAGAAAAACCAGCCCGCCCGGCACCCACATGAGAAGTCCGCCGAGCTGCTGATCCGCCGCCGGTGTCAGCCCCCATCCGTCGCGGATCATCGGCAGAATCCCGAGCGAGTCAGCGGGATGCGTGTACGCGGGATAAAGGCCCGGTGCCGCGAACGTCAGCAAAATCGCAAGCACGCTGTTCGAAACTGAAGCCGTGGCCAGATAAACGATCGCCGCCATCGGCGCCATTCGCGCCTCGGCGACGGGCGCGAAGATCGGCCACCAGAAGATCGTCGCGGTCACCAGAAAGCACAGATGCTCGAGGATATGCACGTCCTCGCTCGCAAGCGCGGCGTTGTACAGCACCGGCCAATGCCAGATCCACAGCGCAGCCGCCGCGAGCGGCCACGCGAGCGCCGGCCTTGACAATATGCGCTCGACCCGCGCAAGCGCGGGCGCGGCCAGGATTGAGCGCACGAAAGCCCGCGACAGCCCGGCGATCAAAAGCGGCGGCACGAAAAGAATCAAAATCAGATGCTGCGCCATGTGCGCGCTGAACAGGTACTCGTCCGACAGCACATCGAGCGGCGAGACCAGCGCCAGGAACATCGCGGCTACCCCGGCCACGAACCACGGCGCGCGCGAGTAATCGCCGCGATGCGCGAATGCATACGCACCCAAGAGCGCGGCGCATCCGATCACGATCGACGGATCGAAGTCCCACGTTCGCAGCAAGGTTCCGATTCCGTTCACAGCCACGCCCACAGATACACGATGCTGAAAATGCCGACCCAGACGGCATCGACGAAGTGCCAGTAGATTCCAACCGCTTCGATCGCGTCGGCTTCGCGCTCGGTGCCGGCCAACCGTCCGCTGGCGGAAAGCGCGGCGACGATCGCGATTGCAACCAGACCAATGAAAACGTGGAGACCATGAAATCCCGTCAGTGTGAAGAACGTGGTCGCGAACAGATTGCGATTCACCGCGACTCCACGCCGGTAGAGGCCCGCGTATTCGAGCGCCTGCCCGCCCAGGAACAGCCCTCCCAGCACCACCGTCGCCGTCAGCCACGCCAGCGTCGCCCGGTGCGAGCGCGCGCGATAGGCGCGCACCCCGAGGATCATCGTGGCGCTGCTCGCGAACAGCGCAATCGAGAACATCCCCGTGCGCAGTGGATTAAGCGCGCTCGCGGCGGTAGGTCCGGGACCGGGATAGGCGTGGAAATAGACATACGCGATAATCAGCAGCGCAAAGAAATTCGCCTCCGACAGGATGAACAGTCCAACCGCGAGTTTCGCCTTCGGCATCGCCCTACCCTTCACCCGCCGCCACGAGTTCATCGGCGCGATCGGGATACTTCAAATCCCACAGCGGACGCCGCCCATGCACCGGAGGCACCAGTGCGAAATTCTCGGGCGGCGGCGGCGACGAGGTCGCCCACTCCAGCGTCCACGCGTCCCACGGATTGTCGCCCGCGGGTGCTCCCGACGATAGGCTGCTCACGATGTTCCACAAAAACATCAGCACCGAGGCGAGCAGGATAAACGCGCCAATCGTCGAAATCATGTTCAAGATCATCCAGCCGGGCAAATCCGGATAAGTGTAGACCCGCCGCGGCATCCCCATCATGCCGAGCGGATGCTGCACGAAAAACGTCAGGTTGAGTCCGACGATCGTCAGCCAGAAATGCCATCGGCCGATCCGTTCGTTCAGCATCCGGCCGGTCATCTTCGGGAACCAGTAGTACAACCCCGCGAAGATCGCCAGCGCCGATCCGCCGAACAGCACGTAATGGAAATGCGCGACCAGGTAATAGGTATCCGTGAGTTGCCAGTCGATCGGCGCCACCGCGAAGCTGACCCCCGTCAGCCCGCCGATCGTGAACATCACGATAAATCCCAGCGCGAACATCATCGAGGTCGTGAACCGAATCCGCCCGTGATAGAGCGTCGCGCTCCAATTGAAAATCTTGATTCCGGTCGGCACCGCGATCGACATGCTCGTGAAAACGAAGAACAGCTCGAAAACATGCCCCATCCCGACCGCGAACATGTGATGCGCCCAGACCGTGAACGACAAAAACGCGATCGCAACCGTCGAAGCGGCGACGAACTCGTAGCCGTAGATCGGTTTGCCCGAGAAAACCGGAATCACTTCCGAGATGATTCCAAACGCGGGCAGAATCATGATGTAAACTTCCGGATGCCCGAAACCCCAGAAGTAGTGCTGCCAGAGCAGCGCCGAGCCGCCGAACGCCGGCGAGAAAATATGCGCGTTCAGCAACCGATCGGCCAGCAACATCACCAGCGCGCCATTGAGCACCGGCAGCGCCATGATGATCAGAAACGAATTGACCAGCGTCATCCATACGAACAGCGGCAGCCGCCGGATCGTCTGCCCGCTCACGCGCAGCGTCACGATCGTCACGATCATGTTGATCCCGCCCGCTATCGAGCCGATTCCCAGACAGGTCAGCGCCAGCACCCAGTAGGTCACGCCGTTGGAGATCGAGAAAGTGGGCTCGCTCAGCGGTGCGTAACTGAACCATCCCGCGTTTGGCGCACCGCCCGCGAGGAAGCTGAAATAGAGCAGGAAGCCGCCAAATAGCTGGAGCCAGAAGCTCAGCGCGTTCAGGCGCGGAAACGCCACGTCGCGCGCACCGATCATCAGCGGCACCGCGTAGATCGACATCCCCGCCAGCATCGGCATCACGACCAGAAAGATCATCGTCGTGCCGTGCATCGTGAAGATCTGGTTGAAGGTGTCGGGCCCCAGAAAATGATTGTTCGGCACCGCCAGTTGCACGCGGATCAAGAGCGCCTCGAATCCGCCGATCCCGAAGAACAGCAGCGCCGAGAGCATGTACATGACGCCGATCTGCTTGTGATCGACCGACGCGACCCACGCGAGCAATCCCCGATGCGCCGCCGCCCGGCTTGGCTCGCCGGCCCGCATGGCCGCCGCGGCCCCGCTCACTTGAGCGTCTCCAGATAGGCGACCAGTGCGTGCGCCTGCGCATCGCTTAGCTGGAAGTTGGGCATGTGGGTCTCGGGCTTGATCGAGTCGGGATCCTTCAGCCAACTGAAGAGATTAGCCGGTGTGTTCTCGGCCGCTCCCGCGGCGATAATGCGCCGCCCCGCCAGATGGGTTAAATCCGGGCCGATTCGCTGATTACCCGCGGTGCCGGAAATCGCGTGGCAGTTGATGCAGGTCTGATCGCGGAAAATCCGCGCGCCCTCGGCGGCCACGCCGCTTTCCGGAACCGCCGGCACCGCAAGCTGATCGCGCTGCCAGGCGGCGAACTCTTCAGCCGGCTGCGCGACCACCATGATCCGCATCCATGCGTGCTGATTGCCGCAGAACTCGGCGCAGGTTCCGAGGTACACCCCGGGTTTGTCAGCGCGAATCCAGATGTGATTTGGATGGCCCGGCACCGCGTCGATCTTGCGTCCCAACTCCGGCACCCAGAAATCGTGGATCACGTCGGCGGATTCCACCTCGACCAGAATCTGACGCCCGACCGGAATGTGAATCTCGTTCGCAGCCACCACTCCGGAGCCAAGATAATCGGCCTCCCACCACCATTGATGGCCAATCACGCGCAGGTCGGGCCGATGCCCGGCAATAGGCGGATCAGATGCGTGAATGGTCCGGACCGTGAACACAAAGACCACCGCCAGCAGCAGCGCGGGAATTAGGGTCCAGACGATTTCGAGCCGCGGATTTCCGAACTCCTGGCGCGCCTCGGGAGCACCGTCGCGGTCGCGATAGCGGATAATCGCGACGGTCACCAGCGCCGCGACCAGCAAGAAGATCGCGAGCATCACGAAAAGTATCGCCATGAACAGATGCGATATCGAGGCGGCCCCAGGCGAAAACGGGTTCAGTGTGGGCACGCCTGACATCGCATGTAACCCGCTGTGGAAATCCTCTCGCGCGGCAACCGTGCGCGCGACCCCGATGAGTGCAAACCGTAGCGCCGCCCTGCCGCGCTTTCAAGCGTCGCGCGCAAATCCGGGCGCCGCACCTATCGGCAGCGCCCGTCAGCCAGTCTCCTCGAGCAACTCGGGCGAATCGAATTTGGGACTGTTGAGCTTCGACGAGACCGGCGTCGTGATCAGAAGATCATCGGGCGCCGGCATGAGCATTGGCTTGAGCAACATCGCATCCGGGCACTGCGGATTCATCCAGTCGTCGGCGCCCTTGTCCGCAAGGATCACCGGCATCCGGTCGTGGTACGGCGCCATCGTCGCGTTTGCGGACGTCGTGATGATCGTAAACGTCGTCTCCCACTGCTCGGGCAGTTTCTGCCAAGCTTCATAGAGACCCGCGAACAGCAGCAAGCCGCCGTCGCCGCGATGAAACCAGATTGGGCGCCGCGCGGTCTTGGGTCCCGTCCACTCGAAGAATCCGTCGGCGGGAATCACGCAGCGCCGCTTCCGGAAAGCGTCGCGAAACGCGGGCCGAGCCTCGACACTCTCCGCGCGCGCATTGATGCATCGCGCCGCCTGGCTCGCGTCTTTCGCCCATCGGTTGACGAGACCCCATCGCGCAACTTCGGCTTTTCGATTCTCGTACTCGAGGCGAACGATGACGTGGCGCTGCATCGGCGCGATGTTGTAGCGCGGCCGATAGTCCGCGAACGCGGCGGCATCGACACCAAGTTCGGCCGCCAGCGCGTTGCCGTCGCGCCGCGTGATTGTGAATCGTCCGCACATCGCTTTTCGATACTATCGCGGTCCTCCTGGTCCGCCACGCCTGGGATGGATTGAAAATGACTTTGCACCGATCACGAGGCAAAACGTCTGAAAACTATTTATTCGAGCCAACGTTAATACCCCTAATAACGGCTATTCGATGTTTTATCTTTCTATTCAATCATTAATACGTCTGTAACCTTCATCTTCGTAACATTTCGATATATGCCACAATCAATATAATAATGCTACATCATACCATGTCGAGACGTACTATTACGCAAGGAGACGGCATTTGAGCAGGGTGGATCTCGGGCGGACGGCCGCTTGGCAGCGGAAGATTCACAAACATTGGCGTGGATCGAGTGTCTGGTATCATCTGCGTCTGGCCCGCGGCATCTCAGTCAACGTGTGGACGATGAAGGGTCTCGATCATCACGTGATCGAATTCAGCTCGGTCACCGAACGCGCGCCAAAGAAGCTGGCGGATGCCAAACGCTCGGCGCTGCGGCTGGTGCGGGCGCTATGCCTGGCCGGCGCCAAGCGCGCCAAATTGATGCTGCACGAGGAGTCGCGGACGCAGCCCAGGCACGGCGGCGTGCAAGCTCCTTCGGCCGGCGACCCGCGTTAGTCTGATCGCCAGCGATTCAGAGTCATTCGACGCCGGGGCCGGTAACGTACACGCTGCCCTTTTTCCCAAGACGGATGCACTGGGTGTACGTGCCTCCGGCATAGTCGGCGTCGCAGATCGGCTTGTCCACCGCTGGGCACTTCCACACATGCGCGTCAATCGGAAGGCACTGTGATAAATTAAACGTCAACTCGGTCTGATTGAGGGCCGCGGCGGCCGGCGTCGGCGCGTTCGTGGAGCATCCAGCGAGCAGCACGCCGAGCGATAGTACGCCGGCGGTCAAGAATACCGATGAGCGCGTCGAGAAGTTTCGGATTTTGAGCCTCTTGATCCTAGTCATCGTTCTTTACCTCAGCGTATTGATAACAAAAAGTCTAACCCCGGTCCGAGGACAGAATCCAGTATATCTTTTTGCTCAGGGAGCGCCTGTGAGTTTCGCTTTCTGCGCGTGTTCGTGCGAGATCCATCCCTGCTTCGCGAAGTATTCCGAAAGATACGCGACCACCTGATCCGCGGTTTTGTCACTGAGATATTCCGTCTGCGAGGTGTACAGCTTTCCTCCGCTCATCGCCGCGTTGGTGGCCGCCATTCCCGCCGTTACGCCGCCTTGCGCCGCCGCTCCCGCGCCCATCGTGACCGCCGCGCCGGGCATCTTGCCGCTGTCGGCGTGAGTTCGGAACTGAAGCAGAGACTGCCGCTCGCCGGCGGTGACGCGATAAACGTTGACCTGCGTGTCGAGCTTCGAGGCGCCGGCGCCAAACCCGATCACGAGCCTGCGCAGACGGTTGCCTTCATCGACATTCAGGAACTTCCCCTTGATCAGCAGGTCGCCATTGCCGAGTGTCGTGCTCGAATTTCCGCGGACCGCCTTGAAGCCGAGTTTGCCGAGCTGTTCGACGGTCTCGGCGGCCAGCGCGTCCGCCGCCTGTTTGCCGATCACTTCCTGACGCTGGCTGGCCGGGGTGCTCGATAGGCTGTTCATCACGCGTGCGCCGACGCCGGAATTTTCCGAGACCTGCGCCGCCGCGAAGACGAAGTTGTCCACCACGATTCGCGTCGGCCGCGCCGCCGCCGCTTTTGTCGCGGGCCGCGTGCTCGTCTCGGGCGTAATCGTCGCGCCCGCGCACCCGGCGAAAAGCACAGCCATCACGAGACAAATGAATCCATTGCCATGTACAGCCACGGCGCGGCGCAATCCTGATCGCATGTTCGTGAATCCTCCCTCGGTCCGCTTGGACAAACCCGCGGCACGTGTGATCACGACGCAAAGGATAGCAGGAAGCCGCGCCGCGGGAAGATTTTCTTTTTCAGCCCGAGCAGGCCGTCGGCACGACGCCTAGCGGTCGAACCATTTGGGGTTGTTGATCGCGAGCGCGTCGGCCAGCCCTTGCCGCACATGAGCGCGCATCGCGGGATCGTCCACCCGCACCGCGCCGGACCGAATCAGCGCGGCAAGCTCGGCGCTGAGCGCCTCGAGCTCGCCGCCGTGGCCCAAAAGCGCGCCCAGACGCTCGAGTTCCGCGCCGGCCTGCGCGCCGCGCAGATCAGCTTCACGCTTGACGATCGCGAGCGCATTGATCGTGACGCGGGTCTTGAAACGATGGTACCCGGCGAGCGTCGGAAGCAGCTCCTCTTCCAGGTATTTTACCGCCGCGCCCAAAATCGTTGGCGCATCAGGCATGCTACGCGGCATCAGCGATTCACCTCGACCTGATTCAATTTCAATCGTCGCGGCCCTCGATGAGATTCAAAAAATCCCACAGCGGCTCCTCGATTCGCCTGCCGATCGCGCATCGCTCGATCCCCGTCTCCTCGATCCCGCGCATCCCCATCCGCAGGCATCCTATCGCCCACTTGACGCTGCCGAACGCCTCCCAGAAGCGGACCTGCTTCGGATCGACCGCGACGCCGCCGGCGTCCTCGTAGGCGGCGAACAGATCCTCGCGCTTGCCGAAACCTCCGACCGGACCTTTTCCGCCGAAGCGCCAGGTCTTGACGCAGACCCATCCGAGATCCTGCATCGGGTCGCCGCTCTGTGCAATCTCCCAATCGAGCAGCAGGCGGATGCCGTCGTTCTCGCCGACGATAAAATTGCCGGTGCGAAAGTCTCCGTGCACCACCGTACGGCGCGGATTTTTCGGCGCGTTCTCGGCCGCCCACTTGAGCCCCAGCTCGATCGCCGGATGGCGCAGTCCATAATAATCCGCGATTCGATAATGCGCCGCCACCATCTGCGCGGCCTCCTGGTACGGCAGAAACTTGACCTCGCGCAAATCGATCCGATGAATCGCCGCCAGCATCGCGCCACACTGCGCGGTCATCATCGCGCGCGCCCGCGCAAATCTTTCCTCGCGCACGATCTTCGTCCCAAGCGTCTCGCCCGCGACTCTTTCGGTCACGTAGCCCGGGCCGAGTCCGTCCGCCGGCTCGAAAATCGCGCGCACCCGCGGCGCGGGAACCCCGCCGCGCACCGCCGCGATCATCAGGCGCGCGTCCTGATCGGCGGTGATATGCGGCGATATGTCGGCCAGCGGATTGGGCTGATCGACCGCGCCCGCGCTCGAGAGCTGCACGATGAATTCCTCGCGGCGCGCGCCTATTTCAGCGTCAAACGACCAGGTGGTTTTGTTCGCGCCACCGGTCAGCCGCTGAAGGTTGCCGATTGTGCCGGGCGCGCCGATCCGCCGGGCGACCACCGCGCCCAGGCGCGCTTCAAAATCCGCGGTACTCACGATTGCTGTTGCACCATCGTTTCGCGCGGCTATTGCGCGGCTTCGGCCCGGCGTCCGAAACCGAACAGGATCTGCGCGACGCGCCGCATCTGGATTTCCTCGGAGCCCTCGGTGATCCGGTAGCGGCGATGATGCCGATAGATGTGCTCGAACGGTTTGTGCCGCGAGTATCCGATTCCGCCGTGCACCTGCATCGCGCGATCCGCCGCCTCGCACACCAGCCGATTCGCCCGGTAATTGCACATCGCGACCTTGTCGGACAGCTTGATCGCGACCTCGGGCTTGGACATCTGGTCCATCTCCCACGCGGTCTTGTGAATCAGCGTGCGCAGCATCGCGGCTTCCGTATGCAGTTCGACGAGCGGCCACTGGATAGCCTGATTCTGCGCCAGCGGCTTGCCGAACGGCTTGCGTTCCTTGGCGTACTTGACGGCCTCATTGATGCAGAATTGCGCGGCGCCCAGCGACGAGGCCGCCTGCCGGATGCGGTTCTCATGCACGAAATGCTGCGCGAGCGCGAGCCCGTTGTCGATATCGCCCAGGACTTCTCCGGCCCCAATCCGCACGTTGGTGAGCGAGATGCGCGGATGGTCGGTCGGCATGTTGAAGGTCCACAGATATTCTTCGATCTTGAATCCCGCGCTGTTGGTCGGGACCAAAAAGCATCCGATTCCGCGCGGACTCCCGTCACGGTTGCTGTGACGGGCGAAAATGAAATCATGAGTCGCGACATTGACGCCCGTGTTCCACATCTTGCCGCCGTTGATCACCCACTGGTCGCCGTCGCGGACCGCGCGGGTTTCCATCCAGGTCGCGTCCGAGCCGTGCTCGGGCTCGGTCAGGCCAAACGCGATGCGCGCGGTGCCGTCGAGCAGCTTTGGGATCCATTCCTTTTTCTGTTCGGGAGTGCCGAAGTCGCGGAACATCAGGACGGTCGGCATGTTGCCGACGATCGAGTTTTCGTTCTGGAGATCGTTGTGCAGGCCGAGACCCTTGGCGGCCAGATACTCGCGAATCACCGCCATCGCCAAGTTGGTGCCGTCCTTGCCGCCGTATTCGCGGGGCAGCGCGTAGCGGTAATGGCCGGCCTTGTCCGCGCGCCGGCGCATCTCGCGCAGAAGCTCCTCCCAGTCATGGCGGGGCAGCCCGCCGTTCTCGAAGTCGGTGCGCGCATATTCGCGGCGATGGTCGAAAAAGCGGATGTTGTCGTTTTCGCGTTCGAGCGGCTTTATCTCGCGATCGATAAAGTCGTCAAGTTCTTTCAGGTAACTGGTAATGTCGGCGGGAATCTGAAAATCCACGGTTACTCTCCTGTCAGTCAGTCGAACATACCGAGCGTTTAGCAAAGGATGGATTCAATGGAAAGCGCGGCGCGGCGATTGCCGCGTTATTCCTCCGGCGCGCCTGCGCCCTGCACCACGATCACGCAGCGGTCCCGGCCCGGCACTTCGTCCAACGGCATCGCGACTTCGTCGGCGAAGCTCCTGCCGACAATCAACAGCCGTCCCGGGGTCTGCTTGAACAACTGCCCAAGGCTGCGCTCGCTCAGCACGTCGGAATGGAATTGGCGGCCGAGTTGTTTGCGCGCGTCGTGCACCATGTCGAGCAGCTCGTCGCCGGTGTCCTCGACCCGTCCCGAAACCATCAGCGCTCGCAGCTTGGCCCTGCTGCCGCGCACGATGCGCACCGCAAGTCCAAGGGCGGCCTGTCCGTCGGGGCTCGAATCGAACGCCGCGTAAACGCGCTCGAACGGATGGTCGGTTCCCTGCACGAACACCGCGACGTTGATCGGCATCGATTTGGCCCGCGCCAGAACCTCGCGCACCACCCCGCCCATCGCGTCGCTGCCCGAGACCGCGCGATGATACCCGAGCGCAATCCATGCCACCCCGGCAGCACTCGCGTGGCTGATGATGTCGAGGGCGGGATTGGCGGACCATACCGCACGAGTCTCGATCGCAACGCCGCGGGCCAGCGCGTATGCCTCGGCGGCGGCTATCGCCGACGACGACGGAGCGGCGGCTTCCGCAGCGGCACCCGCGCCACGGCGGACCAACGCGAGCACGCGGACCGGAGGATCGCCCCCGTCGTGGGCCGCAAACGCGATCGAGAGCAGCGGAGCGACGCCTTCCGGATTCGCGACGGGAACGATTAACCCCCGCTTGCGTTCAGACGCCGTAACCGATTCCTCCGAGTCCACCGTGAAGGACTATACCAACCGAGCTGGATGATCACGATCTTGCGGCAAGCTTGGCCAAGGTGCAACCGCGCGGCGATCACGGGCACGCGCGAGCGTCTTCGCGCACTGGTCATCCGCCACATAGCGCGCCGCGAAGCGCCGCACGACGATGAATCCGCGATCCCGCCAACTCCAGCGTTAGCCGGCGCTCCCGGAGGATTACTCCAGATTTATCAGAACCTCTGATGCGGTCGGTTCGTTCCAAAAATTTTCCCGACGCTCAACTGAAGATATCCAGTAAATCAGGGATGTTTCTGCCAAAATACGGGACTTCGCCCGGTTTCCGCATTCGCCTCCGGAGATCCTGATCCTGACCGATGCGGCTCCGCCCGACGGCTCGGTGCGATTCCCTGACAGCGGCCCCTCGCGATGTGGTTTCATCCGCCACGCGATCTATTCTGCGCATCCAGAGAAAAATAACAAGGCTGAACAGTTCATCCCTGAACAAATTTGGCAAAGCGAGCGCGGCGGACGGAAACGGGCGAGCTTCCTGCGCGACCGTGCTGTGAATGGAGTCTCCCTCCGCTTGAGGTAGCACTGAACGCCTGTTAAGCAGAAGCAGCAAAAGCTTACCAAGGTTTAAATTTATGCCTGGTGCGGCATGGCGTTGGGTTTCGGATGGTTGGGACTTATTTGCTCACGCTTGGGCCGCGTTCGCCCTAACCGGCTTCGCTATTGTGGCGCTGGGAATTGTACTGGCAGCAGCCTTGAGGTGGTTCCGCGATCCGAATTATCGAGCCGTTGTGAGGGCCCGTCGCGCTGCGAAGCGTACAGCGTTCCGCGCAAGGCCCCGACTGAGCCGGATTCTCCTGAGGTTTATTAGCGTCTGGTGCGGGCTGGTTGCCATCATCAATCTGGCCGCGGTCTGTGAATTGTTCCGCGAATCTGGCGCGATCAACGGGTTTCTGCGGGTTCAATAAATGTACTCTCCTTTCACCCTCAGCACGTTCATGATCAACGGGGCGTTGCTCCTTCCCGCTTATCTTGCGTACAGGTGGGCCGAGAAAGTTCAAACTGTTGCCTCAGAAACCCCGTCAAAACCGACTTAGCCTCCGCAGGGCGGGCCATCCGCTAAAATGCTCTATACTGATCGCCGCTCGCTCTTCCGTTCCGTCAAAACAATACCGGACCGGGGCCGCTCAAGCGGGTCGCTTTGCGAGTGTCGCGTTGGCGTGTGGCACGTTCATGGATAGTAATGGTCTCGCGGTTTAATGATTGCGATCTCGGGAGCGCAGCGATTAAAATCAGCATCGTGGGTAACGAGAGGAAAACCCTCAACACGCGCAATGCACGCATACAAAAGATCGGCTCCCTTAAGGAAGGAAAAGCGATCATATAGCTCCATCTCGAAAACACGCTTCAAAAATTCAGGGGTCACGTGATAAAGCTCGCAATTCTCTTCATATAGGGGGGGCGTGACGAAAAGGAGAAGGATGCGGAGCCCGCTGGCGGTGCCGTCTGGACTGCGCTGCCTGAAACTCGAAAAAGGCTACCCCTGGAACCACCCAAATCGTTTGGTCGTTGCAATTCTTGAAATATGAATAGGCCGGCCAGTGCTCCCTGTCATCAGAGTTTACGACGGCAGCCAGCACACTGACATCCAGCACGACGCGGCGCTTAAGATCCAAGACCCATTCGATCCTTTGTTGAGCTTGCTAACAACATAATGACGCCATCGCTCTTAGGGCGATAGCGGCTGGCCTGAGGTCGCTGAGTACTGTTCTCCATTGGGGATTTACCGGGGCGCGAAATCGGTTGCGAACCGGCGGGGTTCTGCTTGGCAATCGACGACCGCATCAAACGGCAGAGGCGCTCCCATATCACCGAGCGGCAGGAAGGCCCATGCGGGAGAAGAGTTTAGAGCGGCTAACCCGGATCGCCTGACGGTCACCGGATGGCACCGATTGGTCCACGGTCAGTGCACACCATTGAGCACAGTGATTCCTGAGCTCCAGGCGCGAACGGCGAGCCTCGATCCGGACGAATCTCGTACAGCAGCGTCGCCGTTGATTTCCAAGACATAGCAAGAATGATATACCATCGGCGTGGCGGCATGGGCGGTTGAGGTTCTTAACGAAGCGGTCGAAGCGGAGTTGCTGGCACTGCCGAAAGACATGCAGGCCCGGTTTCTGAGAATTTCAGATCTCTTGCAGAGTTTCGGACCACAGCACGTGGGCATGCCCCACGTGAGACCGCTTGGCGAGAAGCTTTGGGAAATGCGGCTCGTCGGCTTGGCAGGAATCGGGCGTGCCATATATACGGCCGCATCGGGGCAGCGGCTGGTTGTCCTGCATGCCTTCGTAAAAAAAACCCAGAAGACTCCGCCGCGCGCTTTAGAAATGGCGCGGAAACGGTTGAGGGAGATTGGACCGTGAACAAATTTCGGGACAGCATAAGAAAGAAGATGTTGGCGGACCCACAAGTCCGTGAGGCTTACGCCGCTTTGGATGAGGAATTCAATCTGGCGCGCGAGCTTATCGCGGCGCGCGTTCGTGCCGGGCTCACCCAGGCTCAATTGGCCCGGCGCATGGGCACGACGCAATCTGCCATAGCCCGGCTTGAAAGCGGCGTGCGGCTGCCCAGCGTCAAGACCCTCCTTCGGTTCGCCAAAGCCACGAGCTCGCGGCCGGTCCTCAAGTTGCGCGCGGCTTGAACGGGGGCCGGCGTCTCAACCTGCGGCAAATCCAGGCGCTCGCCGCGCGCTTCGGGGTTGATCCGGGAGCGTTTATCGCAGTGAATCGCGGCGCGCGCGGCCCGCATACACCAAGCGCGGGTTATCCATCTCGTCGCGCCCGCGCCGGATGCCGCCCATTCGCGACGTCGGAAGCGCGGACGGCGTGGCGGCGCCATTGAGGCGCGTTCTTCCGTATTGCCGGCCGTCCGCCTATGAGGACCGCTTCGAGGCACGGGCACAGTAGAGACAGCGCCGTGATTAGTTTAGAATCGTCAATGAGGGCCGCCAATGAGTCGGAGCATCGCGATCGTTGCGCGCGGGAGACTATCCGATCCCAAGCATATCGAGCTGACCAAGCCGGTGCGCGAAATTCGCGGCGAGGTCGAGGTCTTGATTCGGCAGTTACCCTCCGGAGCCACGGAGGACGTCTTCGACGTCATCGCCGGCCTTGCGCCGGGCTCGCTTTCAAAGGCCAACATCGACGAACAGATTCAGGACGAGCGGGCATCCTGGGGTGACCGATGAGCCGCATCTATCTTGATGCGTGCTCCATAATCTATCTGGCCGAAGCTGCGAGCCCATTCCACGGCGCGATCGTTCCCCGGTTGCAGCAACACCGGGCCGACGCCGATTCCCGATTGATCACTTCGCGTCTGTCGTGTTTGGAGTGCCGAGTCCGTCCGATCAGGGATAACGACTAGAAGCTCCTCGCGGACTATGACCGATTCTTCGCTGCGTCTCGACTCGAAATTGTCGAGATCTCCGCGGACGTCGTCGAGCGGGCCACGGCTTTGCGCGCCGGCTACGGCTTCAAGACACCCGACGCAATCCATTTAGCCTCAGCAATCGAAGCGAAAGCTGGAATCTTCCTGACCGGCGATGGCGCGCTCGCTCGCTGCACTGAATTGGCGGTCGAGGTGCTGGAAAACAGCTAACCGACCGTTGTCAATCATCGTGGCCGCCCAGTTTACGCATCAGCGCATCGCCCGCGAACGCCGCACTCAATGATTTCTTCCGACTTGACGATCGACAGTCAATCGCCGGTCGAGGTTAGCCGCGTTGCGCGCCCCTTGGCCAGGACAAGAATCCCGTCCTCCGGCAGTCCGCAAGCCACGCGGCTTCGCATCGAGGAACCTTAAGCCCCATCCCCCTGTGTGTTGGGGACAGGTTCGGACAATGAGACACCGCACAACATTGGGCGCAGTGATTCCTGACATCCGGGCCCAATCGGGGCAGTTCATAGGGGCGCGTCGGGACGCGCGCGCGCCGGATGCCGCACACACGCGACAGCGGCAGCGGCACGCGCAAGCGGCTCGATGCGCGCGCGGATCAGAGTCGAGAGCATCGCCGAAACCCGGCGCGAGTCCAAAATGGAAGCATAGCTGATCGCGGTTCCCGGCCGGGCGGCTCGATTCATTTCAAGGCCGCCATCCCGCATCGCTTTCAGAGCAACCGCGCCGCCGCCGAGCTGCTGGTGGTATGGTCGCCGGCGTTACCCGCGGATGTCGAGCGGCGGAGGTTCTGGTTCGTTGGACGAGTTAGTATCAAGTGCGCTATCGATATTTCCGAAGCGAAATATCCGCGTCCGATCGGCGCGCCGCCTGGCCCGCTTCCCGTAAGGCGCCCGCGTCACGCAAGCGCGAGCCGCGGCGCGGAATAAATCGACGGAGAAAAGCGCATGCGGGGACTTGAAGGGAAAGTGGCGTTTGTGACCGGCGCCGGTCGCGGCATCGGCGAGGCGATCGCGAAACGGCTCGCCGCCGAGGGCGCAAAGGTCGCCGTCGCGGACATCCTGGATGACAATGCCCGCCAAACCGCCGCCGCGATTGGCGCCGCCGCCATCGCGGTTAAGGTTGACATCACCAATTCGGCCTCGGTGCGCGCTGCGGTTGCCGAATGCGAGAAGCGGCTGGGTCCGATCGAGGTGCTGGTCAACAATGCCGGATGGGACAAAGTCGAACCGTTCATCGCAAGCAGTGAGGAGACCTGGGACAAGGTCGTCGCGATCAACCTCAAGGGTCCGATCATCTGCATCCGTGCTGTTCTCGACGGGATGATCGCGCGCGGCCGGGGACACATCGTAAGCATCGGCTCCGACGCCGGCCGGGTGGGTTCCAGCGGCGAAGCGGTTTATTCGGCGGCCAAGAGCGGCATAATCGGGTTTTCAAAAACCCTTGCGCGCGAGGTGGCGCGCTATCGGATCAACGTAAACGTGGTTTGCCCCGGTCCGACCAAGACGCCGCTGCTGCAACAGCTCCACAGTATCAATCCGAAGTTGATGGACTCGCTGGTGCGCGCGGTGCCTTTTCGCCGCCTGGGAGAACCCGACGAGATCGCGGCCGCGGTCGCGTTTCTGGCCTCTGACGACGCGGCCTTTATCACTGGACAAACACTTTCGGTCAGCGGCGGTCTGACCATGACCTGAAACTTCGGCGCCATCATGTACGAAACCATCGACTACTCGACCGAAGCGGGAATCGCAGTAGTTCGGCTCAACCGCCCCGGCAAGCTCAATGCGATTTCCCCGCAGATGGCGGGAGAATTGAAGGATCTCGCGGCGACGGTCCGAAAAGACCCGAAGGTCCGCGTTCTGATCTTTACCGGCAACGGGCGGGCATTCTCGGCTGGCGCCGACATCGCGAAACTGGCCGCGATGCGGAGTCCGGCGGAATTCATGGATTTCATCGAGGAAATACAAACCACCTACAATGCGATCGAAGATTTGCCGATTCCGACGATAGCCGCGATCAACGGGCTGGCGTTCGGCGGCGGATGCGAACTCGCGCTCGCGTGCGATTTCCGGATCATGGCCGAAGACGCGAGTATCGGGGTGCCCGAAATCCGGATTGGAGTGCTCCCCGGCGCCGGCGGTACGCAGCGCCTGACGCGGTTGCTCCCGCCTGCGATCGCCAAGCAGATGATCTGTTTCGGCGATCCTATTTCGAGTGAGACCGCGTCGCGCTATGGCCTGGTCAACGCGGTCGTGCCCGGGGGCGCGGCGCTCGATACTGCCATGCAATGGGGGCGGCGGCTGGCCGCCCTGCCGCCGCTGGCGTTGCGCTGCGCCAAGCTGCTGACGCAAGCCGCGATGAACGCCGATCTGAAAACCGGAATCGAGAGCGAGCGCCAGGCGCTGGCGTTTCTGTTCGGCACCGAGGATCGGCGTATCGGGATGGAAGCATTTCTTTCCAAACGCGAGCCTGCTTTTTCGGGACGCTGAAACCAGACCCAGCGGAGTAACCAGTGGATTTCACCTTTAACGATCAGGAGCGGCAATTCGCCGAGAGCTTGCGCCGCTTCGCGCGCGAGCGCCTGGCTCCCGATTACGCAACCTGGGATCGCGGCACGCCGTTTCCCCGCGAGCGTATCCGCGAGTTGGCCGAAATCGGGATAGCTGGGTTGCGGGTGCCCGAAGCCTACGGCGGCGCCGGCGCCTCATACGTGATGGCCGGGATCGCGTCCGAGGAGTTGTCCCGCGGCGATTACAACACCTCGCTATTTCTCCAGATTGGCGCGATCGGCGCGGATATCATTGCCGGCCACGCGATCGAATCCGTAAAGCGCACGTGGCTTCCCGCGATGGCGAAGGGAAAAAAGCTGGTCGCTTTCGCGCTGACTGAACCAAACGCGGGCTCCGATGCGGCCGCGATCACGACCAGCGCCCGGCGCGACGGCGACTGCTACGTGCTGAGCGGAGAGAAAGCCTCGATAACTTTTGCCGGATTGGCCGACGCCTGCATCGTCTTCGCGCGGACTGGCGGACCGGGCGCGAAAGGGATCGGCGCGCTGCTCGTGCCGCTGGACCTTGCGGGCGTGTCGCGACAGATCTATCGCAGCGCGGGAGAACGGCTGACGCAACGCGGTTCGCTCACGTTCGACGGCGTGCGAGTTCCCGCCGATCATCTGATCGGCGGCGAGAGCGGGGGCTTCTATCAGGCGATGGGCGCGTTCGACTATAACCGCGCGATTATCGCGCTGGCGTGCGTCGGCGTCGCCCAGCAATCCCTGGATGAAACGGTCGAGTATGCCAAGCAGCGCCACACCTTCGGACGCCCGATCGCGAAGCACGAAGGCGTCGCGTTCCAGATCGCAGAGCACCTGACGATGATTTCCGCCGCGCGGCTGCTCGCATACCAGTGTCTGACGCTGCGCGACCGCGGCGAGCCGCACACGAAAGAAGCCGCGATGGCGAAGTGGCTCGGGCCGAAGGCCGCGGCCGAGGCGATCCACGCCTGTATCGTCCTGCACGGATGGATCGGGTACAGCCAGGACCTGCCATTCGAGCAACGCCTGCGCGACGTTATCGGCCTCGAGATTGGAGACGGCACTCCGGAAATCATGAAGTCGATCATCGCGCGCGAGACTTTCGGACGCGAGTTCGCGGCGTACCGCTGAGCAAGACCCTGCGCGCGGCTGCAAGGAGATAAAATGAATTTCAGCGACATCATATATACCAAGGAAGACGGCATCGCGACCCTCACGATGAACCGTCCGGAAGTCCTCAACGCGTTTCGCGGCGAGACCGTGGACGAAATGATCGAGGCGTTCAAGGACGCGCGCGACGACCGCGCGATCGGCGTCGTGATCCTGACCGGCGCGGGCGAGCGCGCGTTTTGCTCCGGCGGCGACCAGTCGTCGCGCGGCAAGAGCGGCTACCAGGGCGGAATGCACGTCGAGGAGCTGCATGCTCTCATTCGCGACATTCCCAAGCCGGTCATCGCGGCGGTCAACGGCTACGCGATCGGCGGCGGCCACGTATTCCACGTTATCTGCGACTTGTCCATCGCGGCCGACACCGCGAAATTCGGTCAGGCTGGTCCCCGGGTTGGCAGCGTCGATCCGGGCTTCGGCACCGCCTATCTGACCCGCGTGGTGGGTGAAAAAAAAGCGCGGGAGATCTGGTACCTGTGCCGTCAGTACACCGCGCAGGAAGCGCTCGAGATGGGCTTGGTGAATAAGGTCGTGCCGGCGGCGCAGTTGATGGATGAAGCGCGCGCGTGGGCGCGCGAGATCCTCGCGATGAGCCCGACGGCGATCAAGATCGCCAAGGCGTCGTTCGCCGCCGAGACCGATCATATCAAGGGGATCGGCGCGCTCGGGATGGCGGCGCTGATGCTGTACTACGGCACCGATGAAGCGATGGAAGGCCGCAACGCGTTTCTGGAACGCCGAAAGCCCGATTTTCGCAAGCATAAGAAGTAGCACGCGAGGCGCCTTTGATCTGGCAAATCGGCTTACGAACAAGGTCGCGCCGATATCCGGCGGCGCACGCGGCCGCGGCGCGGCCGTGAAACCGCGCACGAGCATATTGACACTTGGAACCATCGCCACTTTCATCGCCGCAGCATCGTAGTGGCCGGAGGTAGATTTCATGAGTTCAATGACTTTGCGCACCTCGCTATGCGACATCTTCGGGATCAAATACCCAATCCTGCTGGCCGGGATGGGCGGCGCCGCGACGCCGGAACTCGCGGCCGCGGTGTCCAACGCGGGCGGCCTCGGCATCCTGGGCGCAGCGTCGGCCGGTCCGGATCAATTGTCCGAATGGATCAAGCGCACCCGCAAGCTGACGGACAAACCGTTCGGGGTTGATACGCTGCTGCCCTCGAACGTGCCGTCCTCCGGGACCAGCGCGCAATTCCGCGCCGAGCTGCCGCAGGGCCATGTCGATTTCGCCAAAAAATTTAAGCAGCAATATCAGCTTCCCGATCCGGAGCGGCGCGATATGCGCGGTGGGATGGCGTTTTCGCGCGATTTCTTCAAGCAGCAGATCGAGGTCGTGCTCGACGAGAAAGTTCCGGTTTACGTTTCCGGCCTTGGCGATCCCGGCTTCATGGTCAAGGACGCGCACGCCCGCGGGATGAAGGTGATGGCGGTGGCGGGCGCGGTGAAGCACGCGCTGCGGTTCGTCGATTCGGGGCTCGATGTGATCGTCGCTCAGGGCACCGACGGCGGCGGCCACAACAGCCGTATCGGCACGATGGCGCTGATTCCGCAGGTGGTTGACGCGGTGGCGCCGAAGCCTGTAGTCGCGGCCGGTGGAATCGCGGACGGGCGCGGCATCGTCGCGGCGCTCGCGCTCGGCGCGGTCGGAGTATGGTGCGGAACTCCGTTCCTGGCCACGCCGGAATCTGGGATTGACGACTACCAGAAAGAGGCGTTGCTCGCCGCCAGCGCCGATGACGCGATCGTCACGCGCAGCGTGACCGGCAAACCGTGCCGCGTGCTAAAGAGCAAATGGACCACGGAATTCGACGCCTCGGGACTGCAGGCGCTGCCGATGCCGCATCAAGGGCTGATCTCGATGCCGATTCTTCAGGGCGGCCGCGCCGCCAAGCGCGCGGATATTTATCCGGGCATCGCGGGACAGTCGGTCGGGATGCTCCACGCGATTCGCCCGGCGCGCGAAGTGCTCGAAGCGATGGTCGCCGAAGCAATCGAAATTTTGGGCGAGCGGCTCCCGCACGGCGTGAGTTTTCATGCCTGAGCTGAGGCTGCAAAACATTCGCGCATCGAAAGGACACCAGATCGAAAGCAGCGATGATGCCTCATGAAACCCCTCGATGATCTTCGAGTGATCGAATTCGCCGAGATGGTTTCCGGGCCGATGTGCGGAAAACTGTTCGCCGACATGGGCGCGGAGGTGATTAAGCTCGAACCGCCGCGCACCGGCGACGAGGCGCGGCATCATCCGCCCTTTCCGGGAGACGTTCCGCATCCGGAGAAGAGCGGGCTGTTCCTCTATCTCAACACCGGCAAGAAGAGCGTGACGCTTGACGTCAGACAGACCGCCGGCGCGGAAATCTTGAGGCGCCTGATCGCGGACGCCGACGTTCTGATCGAAAACCAGCGGCCCGGCCATCTCGAAAGTCTCGGCTTCGGCTACCAGGCGCTGCATGCGCTCAATCCCAAACTGATTGTCACCTCGGTGACTCCGTTCGGGCAGAACGGACCGTACCGCGACTGGAAGGGAACCGACCTTATCGAATGGGCCATGAGCCTGACCGGCTACAACACGCCGACGTTGGTCGATGACGCGGAAAAAGAGAATCCGTTGCGCGCCCCCGGCCATCCCGCGGAGATGATGGGCGCAACGACGGCCGCTGCCGCGACGATGCTCGCGCTGCGCCATCGCGACCTGACTGGCGAGGGCCAATGGCTCGACGTGCCGTGCTGGCAGTCCACTCTCAACACGGCGAAAGTTGAAATGGCCGCGTACAGCTACAAAGGCGTTCCGTTCAGCAGGCTGCGCGCGCGCTCGGGGGCGGGGCTCGAACCGCTGGCCTGCCGCAACGGGTTCGTCTATACGCTGTGGACCGTCGATGCGCACTTCGAGGCGCTCAAGGAGCTGCTCGGCCATCCCGAGCTTATCGAAGGCGATCTGTTCAAGACCATGAAGGGCCGCGCTGACAACGACGACGTAATCCGCACCACAATCCAGGCGGCGCTGCTCAACTACGACATGGACGATCTGGTCAGCCGCGGGCAGGCGTTGGGGCTGCCGATCGGCGCCGTATATACGGTGGCGCACGCCGCCGAGGACGAGCACCTGAAGGCGCGCGGCGCGTTCGTCGAAATCGATCATCCCGCGACCGGCCGGCTGCGCTATCCCGGAGCGCTGGTCAGACTCAGCGCGACGCCGGCGGAGTTTTCGCGCGCGCCGATGTTGAGCGAACACACCGACGAGATCCTCGGGCGGCGGCTTGGTTATAAACCCTTGGACCTGCGTGCGCTGCGCACCGCGGGAGTCATCTAGACCAGGCGGCGGAGATGGCCAAGCTCCCACTCGAAGGCATTCGCGTCATCGATTTCAGCTGGATCATCAACGGTCCGCAGACCGCGTTGTGGCTCGCCGCGATGGGCGCGGAGGTGATCAAAGTCGAGAGCAAGGTTTACCTCGATTATATGCGAGTCAGCCCGGCAGCGATGGCGGACGACATACCGGGTCCGAACCGCAGCGGCGTCTTTCACAACCTGGCCTTCGGAAAAAAGTCGGTGAATCTCAACCTGGCGACCCCCAAGGGCCGCGCGCTCGCCTATGAACTGGTCAAGCGCAGCGACTTCGTGCTCGAGTGCTTTCCCGCACCGCACACGCGCAAGCTCGGGCTCACCTATGAGCAACTCAAGGCGGTGAAGGCCGACATCATCCTGGTCTCGATTTCGCTGCTGGGAAAGACCGGCTTGCAGCCGTCGGACTGGGTTGGATGGGGTCCGATGGCGGCGTCATACGTCGGGATGTTCGACGCGCAGGGTTACCCGGGCGGTCCGCCGCGCCAGACCGGCGGCACTTGGCCGGACTACGCAATCGCAACCGCGGTCGTGTTTCACGCGCTCGCCGCGCTGCGTCATCGCGACCGGACCGGCGAGGGCCAGTGGATCGACGCGAGCATGGGCGAAACGATTATCGGTGAGATGCCCGAGTGGTTCATGGATTACTTTATGAACGGCCGCGATCGCCGCCAGTTGGGCAATCGTGACGACGTCATGGCGCCGCATAATACCTATCCATGCAATGGCGACGACAAGTGGATAGCGATCGCGGTGGGAACGGACGGCGAATGGAATGCGTTGTGCGCCGTGATGGAATCACCCGCCTGGACCAAGCATCCCGCATACGCGACGCAGCCCGGCCGGTGGAAGAACTCTGCCGAGATCGACGCGCACTTGAGCCAGTGGACGCGCCTCCACGATCACCTCGAGCTGGCGAATAAACTACAAGCGGCCGGAGTACCCGCGGGCCCCGTGCTGGACAGCGTCGAAGTTCACCAGGATACGCATCTGTGGCAATGGGGCTACTGGTGGAATCTCGAGCATCACGAGGCGGGCAAGCGGGTGCTGCCCGGACTGCCGGTCAAGTTCAGCGCGGTTCCCGGCTTCAACCTTAGTTCGCCGCCCGACCTCGGGCAGCACAATCGAGAGATATTCGGCGGCTTGCTCGGCCTTGGCGACGAGGAAATAGCGAAATTGATGGATGAGAAGATCATCTACTAAGTACTAAGCGCGGTGTGAAAGTTCCACGGGCCGGATCGTACAATTCCGCGCTCATCCGCATATGGTCGGGAGTGTCCGGGTCCAAGCCACCGGAAATCAACACCGTACCGTTATTCAGAAGCACTGCGTAATGTTCGGAGCGTTTCAGAGCCAAACGACCGGTCTCTTGAAAAGTGCGCGTCCTGGGATCATACAGCTCCGATGGAGAAATCGTGTCCGTGCCGCCCGCAATGAGAACCCTGCCATTATTCAACAGAGTTGCAGTATGGTCAGTACGTCCTACCTTCAGGCTCCCAGTCGGCACAAACTTTCGTAGCTCCGGATCATATAATTCGCCCGTGCGGGCGCTCTATCCTGGGCGCGCCAATCTCCCGATTGGCGTTGTATTTTAATCCGCCAGTCGGGAGACTGGCGTTCCCAGGGCCGCTCCCAGGTTGACGCTCACGTCCCCCGGCACTGTCGCCGGGATGGGAAGGGTTTTGTGCGGCGGGCGGTCACATATTTTCTTCGTCGCCGTCGGTCGAGCCGAGCTTGCGATAGGTGTTGGTGTTGCGTTCGTCGTCGAAGCGGCGCTGCGACTTGGCCTCGTGCTCGAGGTCCTGCTGGCAGTCGCGGCACAGGCGCGTAAACGGCATCGCGCTCAGCCGCTCCTCGGCGACTTCGAGACCGCACGACTCGCAGACCCCGTAGGTTCGATCCTCGAGCCGCGCGAGTGCGTCGTCGATCTGCTTGACCTTGACCCGCTCGCGATCCGACAAGATGAAATTGATCTCGCGGTCGCGCTCCTCGGAGGCGAGGTCATAGGTGTCCATGCCCTCGTCCTTGTTGCCCTCGCGCTCGGCGCGCAGCTCGGACTCGATTTCGCCGTGCAACTTCTCTTTCATTTCGAGCAGATGCTCGCGCACCTTGGCCAGGAACTTCTTCCGATTTGCGGCAACTGGTTTTTTAGCCATGGCTTGCCACCCTCTCCTCTTCGCCGGGCGATACCCCGGCGATGCATGCGTGCAGGTCGTAACTGAGGGCCCGCTCGATCCGTGCGTGGACAAATTCGCCGGGCTCCGCCTCTCCCTTTAGAAACACCGATCCGTCGATATCCGGCGCCTGCCCCGAGGTCCGCCCGCGCAGGCGCGTCGCGCGTCCGGGCAGCGGACCTTCGACCAGAACCTCGACTTCGCGGCCGACGAGGCCGCGATTTTTCTTGAGCGAAATATCCGCCTGCGCCGCCATCAGGGCGGCCCGCCGCGCGCGCTTGACGCGCTCGGGAATCTGCCCCGGCAGATCGCCGGCGGAGGTATTTTCCTCGCGTGAGTAGATGAACACCCCCACGCGGTCGAACTCGGTTTCGCGCACGAATTCAACCAGGCGTCCGTAAGCGGCCTCGGTCTCGCCCGGGAAGCCGACGATAAACGAGGTTCTGAGCGTGACGCCGGGGATGCGCGCGCGGATTCGCGCGATAAGCTTGCGCAGCGCGTCGCCCGAGCGTTCGCGGCGCATCGCACGCAGCATCGCGTCGTCGGCGTGCTGGAGCGGAATATCGATGTAGTTGAGCACGTTCGGAAGCTCCGCGATCGTATCCAGCAACTCGTCGGTGACGAAGTTCGGATAGCAGTAGAGCAGCCGAATCCAGTGCAAATCCTCGACCGGGGCCAGCTCGCGCAGCAGCGCGGCGAGCGACGCGGGCCGTTTCAGGTCGCGCCCGTAGGCGGTCAGGTCCTGCGCGATCAGGTTGAGCTCGCGCACCCCGCCGCGCACCAGCGCACGCGCCTCGGCCACCAGGTCGTCGATCGGGCGGCTTTCGTGGCGGCCGCGAATCTTCGGGATAATGCAGAACGCGCAGGTATGGTTGCAGCCTTCGGAAATCTTCAAGTAAGAGGTGAAGAAATCTCCGGTCTTGACCCGCGGCGCCGTGGCGCGCGGCAGGATATGCGCCGCACCCGGATATGGGATCGCGCGCGTCTCAGGCGCTTCGGTGCGCCGCAGGAGTTCGGGCAGCTCGAGGAAGTTTCCGGTCCCAACGAAGACGTCAACTTCGGGCAGCCGCTCGCGCAGCTCTTCGCCGTAGCGCTGCGACAGGCATCCCGCGACGACCAGGCGCTTGCCCGCGCCGCGGCGCTTGACCTCGGCGGCCTCGAGGATCGCGTCGAGCGATTCCTTTTTGGCCGCTTCGATGAAAGCGCACGTATTGACCACAAGAATCTGCGCATCTTCGGGATCGAGCGTAATCTCGAACCCGGCCTGCGTGAGCGCGCCCAGCATCAACTCGCTATCGGCGAGATTTTTGGGGCAACCCAGCGTCAGAAGATGCACTTTCTCCATAGTCGGTCCTTCGCGGGACATTTATCTCTACTCGCCGTCATCAAGCGAGGCAATCGCCCCGCCTCTGAGGATAACGGATGGCGCGGCGCTCAGCGCTGCCCTTGCGGCGATACGATATCGGCGCCGGCAGGCGGGGTGAATTGAAACTCGGAATCGGCGATTTGCAGGTTGTCGCGCAGATTGCTGAATTCGAGCGCGGTCGTGTTGCCGAGCTGATCGATGATCTTGAGCCGGCGGATATCTCCGCGCTTCGGCTCGATTCCAAGTTCGATCGTATTTCCGCCCTGCCGGGGCCGCAGCGTCACGTACCGGAGACCGTCGTCCGGCGGGGGAGATTTGGGCGCCGACGCGATAAAGTCCTTGCGGATATCTCCCGCGCCGAGCAGAAACTCGGTCGCGCCCGGCGCGCGCAACGCGTCCCTAAGCGGGGTCTCCATCACCTGCTCGAGGCCGGGATCGTAGCTGTAAACCGTGCGTCCGTCGCTGACCAGAAGTTCCTTGTCGGGCGCGTCGAAGTTCCAGCGCATCATGCCTGGCTTGCGAAACGCGACCGTTCCGTGCCGCGTCCGCACCGGAGCGCCGACCGCGGCGATCTGTTCGGTGAAGCTGGCGCTGAACGAGCGCGTGGTATCGTAATGATGCTGCAGCGCGTCGAGCGTCGCGCTGACATCCGCCGCCGCTGGCTTCGCCTGATTAGCCGGGGCGAAAGTCTCCGCGCGCGCATCGGCGCGAACCATCAGCATCAGCACCGCGATCGCCACCGCTGATGCGGCGCCGCGCGCCGGATGCCGGATAATATGACCACGCGCCAATCGCCACCTCGCTTGTAACATTGGTACGGACGATACCGCCGTCCGAATCCTTCAAGTGTAACGCCGATTCGGCGCCGAGTCGCGAAGAATTATCACGCGGGAGAGCCGCCTAGCTGACCCCGCGCAGGCGCACCTCGCGCGGTTTGGCGCCGTCGGCCGGCATCACGATACCCTCGCGCTCCATCTGCTCGACCATCCGCGCCGCCCGGTTGTAGCCGATCCGCAAGCGCCGCTGGATCATCGAGATCGAGGCCTGATTCGACTCGAGCACGAGCCGCACCGCTTCATCGTACATTTCGTCGTGTTCGTCGTCGCCCGGCCCGCCGCCCTCGTCGCTGGGGGCCTTGGTCTCGAGAATTTCCATCCGGTACTCGGGCGCGCCCTGCTCGCGCAGAAAATCGGTCAGCTTTCGAATTTCATGCTCGGACACGAACGGGCCGTGCAGGCGGCGCAGCTTGGCGGTTCCCGGCGGCATGAACAGCATGTCGCCCGCGCCGAGCAGGCGCTCGGCGCCGATAGAATCCAGAATGGTGCGCGAATCGACGCGCGAGGTCACCTGGAGCGAGATGCGCGCGGGCAGATTGGCCTTGATGATGCCGGTGATAATGTCCACCGACGGACGCTGGGTGGCGAGGATCAGATGGATTCCCGCGGCGCGCGCCTTCTGCGCCAGCCGCGTGATGTCGCGCTCGACGGTTTTGCCCTCGCTCAGGAGCAGGTCCGCGAGCTCGTCGATAACGATCACGATCTTCGGCAGCTTCTTGTGCTCGAGCGGCTCCGCCGCCGCATCGACGCCGTGGCTTGCGCCGCCCGGGCCAGAGGCCGCCTTCAGATCGGTCACCGAAGTGCCCGAGGCGAGCGCCTGATTGTAGCCGTCGATCCCGCGCACCCCCAGCTCGCGCATCTTCATGTAGCGGCTTTCCATCTCCTGCGTCGCCCAGAGCAGCACCGCGGCGGCCTTTTCGGGATCGACGACGACGGGGACCAGCAGATGCGGGATATTCTCGTACACCGACAGCTCGAGCATCTTGGGATCGACCAGGATGAGCCGCACGTCGTCGGCGGTCGCGTTGAAGAGAATCGACGCGATCATGGTGTGGATCGAAACCGACTTGCCGGTTCCGGTTGCGCCCGCGATCAGCAGATGCGGCATCCGCGCCAGATCCGCCGCAAACGGACGCCCGGCGATATCCTTGCCGAGCGCGATAGTTAGCTGGCTGCCCTCGGCGGAAAATTCCTCGGCCTCTAGGATCTCGCGCAGGTAAATCCGCTCGCGCTTGCGATTGGGCACTTCGATTCCCACCACCGCCTCGCCAGGCACGGGCGCCTGGATTCGCACCGCGGCCGCCCTGAGCGCCATCGATAGATCATCCGAGAGATTTACGATCTGGCTGACTTTGATTCCCGAGCCCGGCTCGAACTTGTACATCGTGATCACGGGGCCGGGTTGCACCTCGACCACCCGCCCCACGACCCCGAAGTCGGCCAGCTTCTGCTCAAGCACGCGGGCGCTACGCTCGAGCGCGCTTTCATCGACCTGCGTATGCTCGGCAGGCGGCATATCAAGCAAACTCGGCGGCGGAATTTTATACGCGCCGCGGGTGCGCGGCTTCGAGTTGGCGGCCTCTGTTCTTCGTTCGCGCGAGGGCAGCTCGCGCAGCTCGATCTTGCGCACTTTGAGCGGAGCCCGCTTGCCATCGGGATCGGGATCGAACTCGCCGATCGCGTCCGACAGCTCGACGATTCGAACGCCGCGCCCGTTCGAGTCGGCGTCGGCGCCGCGCCGGCGGCGGATCTTTCCGGCCGCCGCAATCGCAAGCTCGGTCGGCGCGCGCCTGAGCGCCAGCGCGATTCCGCATACCACGGCCAGCATCACCGCCAGGTATCCACCGCCAAGATTGAGCGATGCGTCGAGCACACCGGCGATCGCGCCCCCCACCGCGCCGCCGAATCGCGCGTCGCTCAGGTCGAACAGGCCGCCCGCGGTCGCGAGCGCGATCACAATCATCGCGCCGCCAAGCGCCTCGCGCACCAGCGACGCCACCGCGGCGCGCGACCAGATCCGAATCGCGAGCACCGCGATCATCGCAAGCATCGCGTACGATTCGTAACCCACCGCCGCGCTGAGTCCCGCGGCGATCGCGGCGCCGACCGGTCCGCCGAGATTCGGCGTGCGCCCGAGATCGAAGCAAACCATACTGACCACTGCGAACGCGGCGATCGCGAAGAGCCCGAGCGCGCCCAGCTCGCGCATGATCCGGCCCTGCGGGTCCGGCGGCGCAGCCACCTCGAGCTGCTCGGGGGGGCGCGCGGTTTCGCCGGCGGTCTTGATGCTCCTGCTTGCGATGAGCCTCAAACCTCCACGATCAGCGTCGTCACCAACGGGCGCTTGTCGAGTTCGTCGCCAAAATAGCGCCGCACCGTGCGCGTCACTTCGTCCTTCAATGCGCTCCCGCCCTGCCCCGGCAGAACCTGAAGCTGCGTCAGCCGCGCGGCCAGCTCCTGACCCGCGCGCCGCATATGCTCGGAGGTTCCGTCGCCGCTGACCAGTCCGCGCGACACCATGCCCGGCGCTGCGATCATCCTGCCGGTCTTGGCCGACACGACGAGCACGACGGTGACGGCGCCGTCGCGCGCAAGTATCCTGCGCTCGCCGATCAGCGCGGGATCGCCGGGTTCGCCGCCTTCGATCACCACGCGTCCGGCGGTGACGGCGCGTCCACGATGCGCGCCATCTCGCTCAAGGATCAGGGTGTCGCCGTCTTCGAGCACAAAACAATTGCGCTCGGGCACTCCCGCTTCGACGGCCAGCGCCAGATGGCGGCTCAGATGACGATACTCGCCATGAATCGGAACAAAATTTGCCGGCCGCGTAAGCGCGATCATCTCCGCCAGCTCATCGCAGCTTGCGTGGCCCGAGACATGTACCGGCGCAACCGATTCGTAAAGCACCTCCGCGCCCGACTTGTAGAGGCGGTTGATCAACGTGCCGATAGTGCGCTCGTTGCCGGGAATGAACCGCGACGAAAGCACGACTACATCGCCCGGCTCGGCCGCGACCCGCGGATGCGTTCCCGCGGCGATCCGCGCCAGCGCCGAGAGCGCTTCGCCCTGGCTTCCGCTGGCCAGATAGGCCAGCCGCGGCCGTTCGAGGAACTCGGCCTCGCCGGGCTCGATGAAGGTTCCCGGTGGGAATGCGAGCTGGCCGGTTTCAGCGCCCAGCCGCACGCTCTCGGCCATCGCGCGTCCGAGCGGGACGACGCGCCGGCCAAACTCGCGCGCGACCTCGGCGACTTGCCGGATCCGATGCAGATGCGAAGAAAACGACGACAGGAAGAAGCGGCCCCGCGCGCGCGAAACAATCTCGCGCAGCACCGGTTTGAGCGAACTCTCCGAGCCGGAGCGCCCCGCGCGCTCGACGTTGGTCGAATCCGAGAGCAGCAGCGCCACCCCCTCGCGCCCGAGCTCGCCAAAACGCTCGCGATCGAAAAGCTGGCCGTCAACCGGAGACTCATCGATCTTGAAGTCGCCGGTATGCACGATAATTCCGGCCGGAGTGCGGATCGCTAGCGCCATCGAGTCGGGCGTCGAATGCGTCACGCGGATCGGCTCGATATTGAACGGCCCCGCCTCGAACGCGCGCCGCGGATACATCGTGCGCAGCTCGGCGTCGCACTCGAATCCCGCCTCCGCGATTCGGCGCCGCACGAACGCGAGCGTGACGCCGCTGCCATAGACGGGAGCCTTGATCCGGCGCAGGAGGTGCGGCAACGCGCCGATATGATCCTCATGCGCGTGGGTCAGGATGATCGCGTCGAACTGGATTGCGCTCGCGCCGAGCCAACTCAGCTCCGGGATATACACGCCCGCGCCGAGTATCGGCTCCTCGGGGAACATCACGCCGCAATCGATGATCACTCCGCGTCCTGCGCACTCGATAACCATCAGGTTGAGCCCTATCTCGCCCAACCCGCCGAGTGCCGCAATTCTGACCGGAGTGGCTGTGGAAGTGCTTTCCGGCATCACCCTACCACCCGTCGCACCGCACCGCAGACGATTATATAGGGTTGAAAATCGCGCCGATAGGTCATCGTGAGGGCGATCGCGGGCCGGCACGCACATGGCTGTTCACAGGTTCAAGGCCGATTGCTTGCGTCGGCGAGGTGCCGGGATTAGGTTTCGCTAGGGGAGGTGGAATTCGATGTCGGTGAACAAGGTGATATTGATCGGCAGGCTCGGCAAGGATCCCGAGATCCGCTACACCGCGTCGCAGCAGGCGGTCGGAAACTTCACGATGGCAACCTCCGAGCGCTTCACCGATCGCGGCGGCACCAAGCAGGAACGCACCGAATGGCACAATATCGTCGTGTGGGGAAAGACGGCGGAGCTATGCGGCCAGTACCTGAAAAAAGGCCGCGAAGTGTATATCGAAGGACGCCTCCAGACGCGCAACTATGAAGCCAAAGATGGCAGCGGCAAGCGCTACGTGACTGAGATCGTCGCGCAGAGCGTGCAGTTCCTGGGCGGCCGTCCCGGAGGCGCAGGCGACGACGCCGGGGAGGCGCGAGGCCCCGCAGCCAGCGCCGGAGCACCGCGCGCGGGCGACGATATCGCTCCGATGGAAGACGAGGACATCCCGTTTTAGGGAATCGGCCTCAAGGCTGAAGGGCGGCCACGCAGGGCCGCCCCTACATTCCGGCAAGAATTCTTCAGTGGCGCGGACCGCCGCCAGAATCTACATGCGCGCAGGCAATGGCGGGCAGGGACGCCCGCCCCACTGAATCAATATCAATTGGCGGCCATCAGGACGGAATCTTCATTTATGCCTCTGCAGATGAGCGCAAAGAGTTTCTTCAGTGGCGCGGGCGTCCCTGCCCGCGATTAGCAGCGGGCCTCAGGCGGGCGGCCACGCAGGGCCGCCCCTACATTCTGACAAGAATTCTTCAGTGGCGCGGGCGTCGCTGCCCGCAATTAGCTGCGGGTGAGCGATCGCTCGGCTCGCCTGAGCGTCGGCGGCGCGGGCATTCGCGCATCGGGCGGCGCGCTCAGAGCGATCGCGAAAAAGTCTTCGAGCGCGCGCCTGAATTCCGCGATCGCAAGACCCATGTGCGAGCCGGGAAAGCCGTCTAGTTTCCCGCGCGCCTTGGCGTAGAGCTTCGCCGCGCCCTCGCGATTGCCGCGCTGCACATGCAGGATCGCGACGGCGGCCTGGATGAGTCCCTGGTAGAAGCGCTTATCCTCGCCGTGCGAATGCTTCCAGATTTCTTCCCACGCCTCATGGCAATCGAAGAACCGGCCCGCATTGAACAGAGCGATCCCGTCCTCGAACCATTCGCGATCGCGCTTGGCCGGCATCATATACGAGCATAGCCGATCTTGCTGCTCGTGGGCGCGTTGGGCATGGCCGAAGGCGCGCTAGTTTTTCTTCGTTCCCGGTTCGAGCTCGACGCGACACGGTTCGAGGATGCGTACGACCATGTTGTAGAACGCGACGTTCTGCACCAGCTCCATCATCCGGCGCGTGTCGAGGAATTTCGCGCACGCGCGCCACGCCGCGTCGCTGACGCGAATCTTCTCGGTCGCCTCGGCGGCGTAGCGGATCACGGCGCGCTCTTCATCGGTGAACGCCGCTGACTTTTCCCAATCGGCGAGCGCGTTCAACTGGTCGTGCGTGACAGCGTTGCGCAGCGCCAGGTTCCAGTGATGCGTAAACTCATACTGCGCATCGGCGATTCGCCCGACGGTCAGAATCGCCAGCTCACGGAGCTTCGGATCGAGCGCGGTGCGGTTGCGCAGCTCTCCGCCCAGCGCCAGAAAGCGCCGCAGCAGCCCCGGCGTGTTGGCAAGAGTGCGAAAGATATTCCCGACCGGCGTGCCGCGCTCGCGGATCAGGTTGTCGTAGATCTCGCGATCTGCTTCGGGCAAATCCTCGCGCTTGAGATACGGTACGCGTGCAGCCATGATCGGCGCCCTCCCTGGCCCTACGCGAACAGCATCTCCGACATTGCGCCGCCGGGCGGGATCATCGGCATCACGACTTCGTCTTTCGGGATCACGACGTCGATCAGCACCGGACCCGGCGTCGCGAATGCTTCGCGCATCGTCTTGGCGAGATCTTTGGCATGCTCGACCCGGAAGCCGTGCGCGCCGTACGCGTCGGCCAGCTTGACGAAGTTTGGCACCGACATCGCGGAGTACGAATAGCGCTCCTGGTAGAATCTCTCCTGCCACTGGCGAACCATCCCGAGGAAATAGTTGTTCAGGATGATCACCTTGATATCCACGCCATACTGCATCGCGGTGCCGAGCTCCTGGATATTCATCTGGATCGAGCCGTCGCCCGAGATCACGATCACCCGCTTGTCGGGCGCGGCGAATTTGGCGCCGATTCCCGCCGGCAGTCCGTAACCCATCGTGCCGAGTCCGCCCGAGGTCAGCCACGAGCGCGGATTCTCGAACGGAAACATCTGCGCCATCCACATCTGATGCTGTCCGACATCGGTGGCGATAATCACGTCGCCTTTGGTGATCGCGTACAGTTCCTCGACCACCTGGAACGGCGAGATCAGCCCGTCCTTGCGGCCGTCCTTGCCGCCTTCATAGAGCGGCTTGTCCTTTTTCCACTGGAGAATCTGCTGATGCCATCGCCGCCACTCGGCGCGCTTCTTGGCGATACTCTCGCGCCCCTTCACGGAGGCCAGGATATCGACCAGCACCGACTTGATATCGCCGACGATCGGAATATCGACCTTGACGTTTTTCGAGATCGACGACGGATCGATATCGATATGGATAATCGATTCCGCCTTGGGCGCGAAATCCGCAAGCCTTCCGGTGACGCGATCATCAAAGCGCGCGCCCACCGCGATCAGGCAATCGGTGTTGGTCACCGCCGTGTTGGTGCCGTATGAGCCGTGCATCCCGAGCATCCCCAGCCGCAGCGAATCCGACGCCGGCATCGAGCCGAGCGCCATCAGGGTTTCGGTGACCGGAATTCCAAGTCCGCGCGCGAGTTCGCGCAACTCGGCGGCGGCGCCCGACCATTGCACTCCGCCGCCGACGTAAAACAGCGGACGCGAGCTTTTTTCGATCGCCTCGACCGCGCGCTCGATCTGGCGCGGATTGCCCCGGATAGTCGGCTTGTAGCCGCGCAGCTCGACCTTGTCGGGGAGCTTGAAAACGTGCTCAGCCGTCTGCACGTCCTTGGGCAGATCGACCACCACCGGACCCGGCCGTCCGCTGCCCGCGATATAAAACGCTTCCTTGATGATCCGGGCGACGTCCTTAACGTCTTTGATCAAATAGTTGTGCTTGGTGCACGGCCGCGTGATGCCGACGATATCGGCTTCCTGGAAGGCGTCGTTGCCGATCAGCGAAGTCGAGACCTGCCCGGTGATTACCACCATCGGAGTCGAGTCCATGTACGCGTCGGCGATCCCGGTGATCGTATTGGTCGCCCCCGGTCCCGACGTGACCAGCACCACTCCCGGCTTGCCGCTGACGCGCGCGAAGCCCTCGGCCATGTGGGTGGCGCCCTGCTCATGGCGGACCAGGACGTGTTTGATTTTCGAGTCGAGCAGCGCGTCATAGGTCGGCAGAATCGCGCCGCCGGGGTAGCCGAAGATTACATCCGCGCCTTCGGCGATCAGGGTCTCGATAACGATTTGTGCACCGGTGAGTTTTTTCATCGATCAGCCGTCATTTGTGAGGAAATGCCTCCGGGTGAATCAAAGTATATCACGCTGGCGGAGGGCACAACTTATGCCCCGTCGCCGCTGCGCGAGATCGCGGATCGGCTGCTCGTCGCGAAGAGCCTGCGCGAGATCTTCGATCACTGCGAGGCTGAGATGGCCCGGAGGCTCGCGGCGGACGCGAGTCTTCAATAGCTCTTGTGCGGATTCAGCGCGCCCTTGCCCAGCTCCGTTTTTTCGACCTCAAAGGTGCGATCCAGCGGCATGAACATCCCGGTGATCGTCATCTGCTGTCCCGGCTCAATCTTCTCGAACACGCTCGACCCGACCCCCTGCACCACAAAGTTCGGTTGATGAATCTTCACGTACTGCCAGATGTCCGGAAACCGCACCCGGTCGCCCATTTGGTTCACGTAGCCGTCGTTGAGCACGAACTTGTATTTCTTGGTCCCCACGCCCATGGTCACCACCGTTTGATCGCCGAACATCTGCCCCGGCGCCGGCTTGGAGATCACCAGCGTGGTCGGGATCGGCACACCCATCGCACTCATCTGCGCGCGGGCCGCTTTTGGGGCCGCAACAACCGCGGCGCACACGGTGGCGGCGATCGTGATCGCCGCCAATATCAGTCGGGGTCTAATCAGTTTCACGTCGGTCTTTCCTCTCCGAGCAGTTCTTTGGTGACTCCGAATCTTAGGGCCGTGACGCTTGCACGATCAACCCGCAATCGATCGGCGATTCCCGCGCCCGCCCCACTTGGGGTAGCATCAGTTCGGCCGCGTCCGATCCCGGAATGGCTGCGGTATTCCAGTTGAGGAGAGTTGCGATGCGCCCAAAGCGAATCCCCACGGCCATCATGATGCTTGCCTTCGGCGCGATTTGCTTGCGCGCCGGTTTGGCCGGCGCGCAGGTCAAGCCGGGCGACGTGATCACGAGCGCCAACGCCGCCAAGGTGCAAAATCTCGTCAGCCCCGGCAACTACATCCTGGTCCAGCGCGGGATGCGCCTCGATGTCGTCACGGCCAGCGCCACCGATTGGCCGCCGCCCTACAAGGCCGCCACCGAGAAATATCACGCGCAGGTCGCGCTCGGCCCCGACGGCTCGCTGCGGCACTATACCGCCGGGCTACCGTTCCCGCTGCTCGATCCCAACGATCCCGAGACCGCGCAGAAAATCATGTGGAACTTCAGCTTCCGCCCGCTCTACACCGATGACGCCGACCTGCGCTACCCGGAGATTGCGAGCTTCACGCCCAACTCGAGCCCCGGCTCGCCGACGGGATATTTCACCGTCGGCCATTTCGCCTTCTACAACAATATCGGGCGGATCGAGGTTCCTCCGGTTCCGACCGACCCCGATGCGCAGGCCAGCGGAGTCCGCTACCGCTTCGCGTTTTATCCGTTCCTGGAACCGGCGATGCTGCGCGGTTTGGGTTTCCTGCGCCTGCGGCACCTCAATCCGAAGATCGACGACAACACTTGGGTTTACAGCCCGCAATCGCGCCGCTTGCGGCGCGGGCAGGCATCGTTGCTGTCCGACGCGATCGGCGCCATTCCGGGCTTCGGTGGCGGCCCCGCGCAGCCCTATGTATCGACGATCGATCCGGATTCCTATTTCGGATTCTCGGCGAAAATCGAGGACTACAATTACCGCTTCCTCGGCGAGAAAGAGATGCTCGCGTGCGTGCATGCGAAGCGCTCGCCCGAAGCCGCCTGCCCCACCGACGGCGGCCACACCATCTGCCCCGAAGACTGGGAGATGCGCCATTTGTATGTAATCGAGGCCGACGCGAAATCCGCATCCAATGTCTCCATCCCGAAACGAATTCTCTATATCGATTCCGAAGGATGGTTCATCACCGCGTCCGATCAGTACGATCGCGAGGGCAAGCTGTGGAAGACGATCGCGACCTTCAACACCTATCGCGACCGCCCGGTGCCTGACGCGCGCGTCGCCATCTATCCGTACAAGCGGATGTTCCAGCTCGGGCTGGTGGATGAAGACGTAACCCAGAACGCCAGCTCGGTCATCTACATGCCCGGCCCAACCGCGCCGGAGCGCGAATGTTGGTATATCGACATGGGCGTCGTCGATAACTCGATGCTGGCGCCCGAAGCGATCGAGAACGCCGGCCATTAGCGGGTGTCGATAAACTTCAAGTTTAGTCTGTCATCCTGAACGGAGGCTGCTCCTTCGACTCCGCTCAGGACTGGCTCCGTGAAGGATCTCCGCGCAGCGATTAGTGCGGAAACCCTTGGCGTGGCTTAAGAAAATCGCTTCGCGTAGATCCTTCGCCTACGGCTCAGGATGACAGTAATCGAGCGCTTGCGAAAAAATCGACAGCCTCACAAGGAGAGGTTATCCACATCGCCGTCAGGTAGTTACGCAAAGGTCTCCTCTCTAAGAGGGGCCGTCCGGCCATCCCACCGCCAGAATGCCGAGCGCCAGCGCCGTCGCGCCAGTAACTACATGGCGGAGTCTTCAACGGCGCTTGCGTGTTCCGGAAGCAGCGGTGTGGCCATATCCAGAGCGCCTAACTTATGTAAAATAGACTGGCGAGCCCCGGAAGCCGCGGATTGCGGCAATCCTAAGGAGCAACTCATGCGGGCGAACAGAGAAGCGCGCAAGGCAATGCGGTGCGCGCTGGTGGCAACGATGGCGATGGCGGTGCTGGCGATCGCGGTATCAGGTTCCGCATATGCGCAGGTCAAGCCGGGCGACGTTATTACCAAGGCTAACGCCGCTCAGGTGCAGAACCTCGTCAGTCCCGGCAACTACACTTTGGTGCAGCGCGGGAT
>DATKSQ010000087.1:0-7142 GCA_035531615.1 Binataceae bacterium (SeqCode) | reverse complement strand
TATCGAAGGCGAAATTGTAGTATCGCAGTCCAAAACGGCCGGCGGCACGGGACGTGTCGTTCCCCTCACGAACCGCGCGCGCGTAGCGCTCACGGATTGGCTCGCACGATTTCCCGATGCTCCACCGGATAGTTATGTATTTCCTTTCCATCGCGTGGGTCTCGCGGGCAATCGCCGCAAACCGCTGATCTGGGACCTGGACCTGAAACGTCCGATGGGCCAGTGGAGCTACAAATCCGCATTTGAAACTGCCCGCCGTGCTGCCGAAGTCGATTGCCGCTTTTACGATGCACGGCACACATTTGTGACCCGACTCGCCGAAAATCCGTTGGTGTCTGTCGAGACCATTCGACAGCTTGCCGGACACGTAAATGATCGGATGCTTGCTCGATACGCGCATATCCGCGTCCAGGCCCGGCGCGCAGCAATCGCAACGCTGGAGCGAGACACAGAAACTAACCGCCCTTTTGACCATCGGCAGGGGAGGGCACAAAATTGGGCACAATCTTCCGGCACAGGCCGAGACATACCTAATCGAAACTCGAAAAAACCCTTGGATTTACAGGATTTTAGTTTGGTCGGGGTGGCCGGATTTGAACCGGCGACCACACGCACCCCAAGCGTGTGCGCTACCAGGCTGCGCCACACCCCGACCGCGATAAACCTTTACTCCCGCGCGGGAACGCGGGTGACCATCCCGACACTATATTTTCCGCGCCGATTACTCCACACGACGAGGCCCCGCCGCAGCCGCGCGTGCCGCGGCTTACGGCTTCTTCTTCGCGGCGGCGCGCGGACGCCATTGCGCGTACGAGCGCAGATCCACCTGAAACGTCCACGAGCTTTTCGGCTGATTGATCAGATGCACGATCTCGGCGCAGATCCGCTCCGGCGAGACGAAGTGCGACGGGTCCGTGCCGGGCATCGCCTCGCGCACCCGCGCGCTGTCCACCGCGCCATCGACGTCGAGCGCGGCGGCGTGGATGCCGAGATGCATGAACTCGTACGCTACCGACTCGGCGATCGCGCGCTGCGCGACCTTCGATGCCGTATAGGCCGAGTACTGCGCGGGGCCGCCGCGAGTCTCGGAGCCGAGCACGAAAATAATCGCGCCGTGTCCGCGCTCGGCCATCTTGCCCGCCACCGCCTGCGTGCAGAAGAAGGGACCGTACGTGTTGACCTTGAGCTGAAAGTCGAAATCTTCTTCGGTGATTTCAAGGATCGGCTTCTTCAGGTACGCGCCCGCGTTGTTGATCAGCACCGAGATTGGGCCGAGCTCGCGCTCGACCGCCTCGACCGCGGCGATCACCTGCTCGCGCCGCGAGACATCGGTCGGAGTGACGAGCGCCGTGCCTCCCGCCTTGCGGATCAGGTCAGCGGTTTCTTCGAGTTGCGATTTGGTGCGCGCGATGAGGCCACAGGCATAGCCTTCACGCGCCAGGCCAAGAGCGATGTCGCGGCCGATTCCGCGGCCCGCGCCAGTGACAAGAGCGATTTTTGCTTCCGGCATAGGGGGCAATCTTATCCAGACTGCGCGCGCCTGCAAACCCGCGCGCGATCGATTGGCGCGCGCCCGCGCGTGCATCGCGACTTGGCGATCGGCGCGGCCAGTGGTAGCCTCTTCGCACAGAGGAGCGCGTGAACCGTGCGAGCGGCTCCGGCATCCGGTGGACGATTATCAAAATTCCGCCCGAAACTCCGTCCGATTAATCGCCGCCGCGTTTTGCGCCGCGGTGATGCTTTCGCTTGGCGCACAGGTTCCTGCCCGCGCGGAGGATTCCCCTGCCGCCGATTGGGAACCCACCGGGCAAGTCCTGGAAATTCCGCAGTCCTGTGTCCCGGATGGCGCCTTGATGACCTGCGAGGTTACCCCGCCCGACGGCGACTCGTTCAGTTCCGCCACGGTCGATCTTCCCGATGCCGGCGATCCCACGGCTGAGACCGGCGCTCAATCGCCTCCGGCCGATTCGGGCAATATCGACGAGGCGTCGAGCGATCCGAGCCTGGGCAATCTGCAGGATTATGAGAATCAGGGGATCGGCGAGGCGCCGATCGCCGCGATCTCCACCTCGGGCGCCGATACGGGTTTGCTGCTTGCACCGCCGGATTACTTCCTACCCGCGCCTCCGCTGGCGATCGCCCGGCCACTCGGGCCGGGATCCTGGATGATCCCGCAACCCTACCGCCCACGTCCCGGCGGGCTGCGGTTTCGCCGCGGCGCGCGCCGGTTTCGCGTCCGCTGAAGCCAGGCGCTATTATCGGCGTGCGCGCCACGCGCCGGATGCGGAGGGTAATCGCCACTTCATGCTCATCACTGTTGACGTTGGAAACAGCCATACCGTATTCGGCATCTACGAGGGCGAGCGCCTGACCCATCACTGGCGCATCCAGACCGTCGCCGAGCGAACCACCGATGAGCATGGCGCGCTGTTGAACACGCTGCTCCTCGGAGCGGGAGTTGAACCGGGCTTCACGCCCGACGGGGTCGCGATCGCGTGCGTGGTGCCGCCGCTCAATCAACCGATGGAGCAGCTATCGGAGCGCTACTTCCGATGCGCGCCGCTGATGGTCGGCCCGGGGATCAAGACCGGGATGCCGATTCTCTATGAGAATCCCAAGGAGGTCGGCGCCGACCGGATCGTCAACGCGGTCGCCGCCTACGACAAGTGCGCCGGCGCCTGTATCGTGGTTGATTTCGGCACCGCCACCACCTTCGACTACGTGACCGGGCGCGGCGAGTATGCGGGCGGAGCGATCGCGCCCGGGCTCGGGGTCTCGATGGACGCGCTGATCGCGCATGCGGCGAAACTCTATCGCGTCGAGCTGGTGCGTCCGCGCGAGGCGGTGGGCCGCACCACGATCGGCTCGATTCAATCGGGATTGATCTTCGGATACACCGCGCTGGTCGATGGCTTGGTGCAACGGATTCGCAAGGAACGCGGTGAGAAGACGCGGGTGCTGGCGACCGGAGGGCTGGCGGCCTTGATCGCGCCCGAATCCGAGACCATAGAAGAAGTGGACGAGTTCCTGACGCTCAAGGGGCTCCGGCTGATTTTCGAGCGTAATCGCAGATAGCGCTTTGAGGGAACTTTGATGGACAAGCAGCCCGTGCGGATCGTTACCGACTCGATGATCGGAATGAAACTGCCGGATTACGCACGGCATTCGCCGCGCGTTGCAACCGTGCTCGGCCACAATCCGGGACCCTTCACCGGGCCGGGAACCAATACCTATATCGTCGGCGCGGGCCGCCGTCCGATGCTGCTTGATACGGGGCAGGGCGTGCCGATTTGGGCGGACCTGCTGGTCGCGGCGATGAAGGAGCTTGCGCACGCGAGCGAGCTTGATCGAATCGTCGTGACCCATGCGCATCCCGATCACGACGGCGGCGTCGCCCACGCGCGTGAGCGCTTCGGCGATATCGCGGTGCTCAAGATGCCGTGGCCCGGCCACGACAAGGTATCCGCCGATTCGATAACCGCCATTGGCGCGGGCGCCGTGATCGAGGCCGAGGGCGTGACCCTGCGCGCGATTCACACTCCCGGCCACGCTCCCGATCATCTGTGCTATTATCTGGCCGAGGAACGCGCGCTGTTCACCGGCGATGTCGTCCTGGGTGCGGGCACCACCGTGATACCCGACGACACCGGCGACTTGGGGCAGTATATGGATTCACTGCGCCGTCTGCTCGAACTCGATCTGGCGACGATTTATCCGGCGCACGGCCCGGTCATCCGAAATCCAAAGGAAAAGATTCGCGAGTATATTGCGCATCGGGAATTGCGCGACCGCCAGATTCTGGGGGCTCTCGCTTCGGGTCCGCTCGAGGTGATCGCGATCGTCAAACAGATTTACACCGATGTGCCGGAGTATTTGCATCCGGCCGCGGCGCGTTCGGTTCGCTCCCATCTCAAGAAGCTCGGTATCGAGGGTCGGGTAACGGAGCATGAGCAGCGCTGGAGCCTCAACTAGGCGCGAGCGTGCGCGGCGGATACGCGGCGCGCGGCTGATCGGCGTCACCTGCGCGGTCGCGATCGTGGCCGCTACCAGCGGCGTCCGAATCTGCGCCGCCGGCGACGATTCCGGCGCCGCATTGGCCAGCGCGATTCCCTCGCCAGCGGGATCTGCCGCCAGCCCTGCGAGCGCGCACGCCCCGGTCGCCGCGGCGTCGCCGGCGGCGGAGGTTCCCGATCATGACGCGGTACCTTCGACAACGGTCGAGATCGCGCCCGCCTTGATCGCGCCGCAGGCCGCGCAGCAACAGCAGCCCGACGCATCGCAATCCCCCGGTGAAGATTTGTCCAACTTCGCGGACACCCCTGAAATTCGCGACTACGAACAGCATCAGGAGGATCCCCCGCCGGCCGGAGCGCCCGGGCCGGCCGGAATGAACGCGATGCAGGGTTATCTGTCCGCGGACGCGATCACCTCGCCGATCGGCATTGAAATCCGCGAGGCGCGCCGCACGCTCAAATCCGGCGAGGAAGCCGACGGACTGCTCGTGGTCGGCGTCGCGAAGGGAAGTCCCGCCGCCGCCGCGGGACTGCACGCTTACTCGCGCGGCATCCACAATGCGCTGACCGGCGCGATGATCGTCGCGGGGCTGATTTTCCCGCCTGCGATTCTTGGCGTTCCACTGCTCGACTACACGGAGGTCGGCGAGAGCTACGACATGATCATCGGGGTTGACGGCGCGCGCGTGGCGACCTTCCTCGATTTTGAGGATCGGATGCGCGATCTGAGGCCCGGCGAGATCGTCTATCTCAGTGTCGTGCGCGACGGTCGCCGCCTGCAGTTTCGGGTTGATTTCCCGGTCGGCGCCACGCTCGCCACCTATTGAGCCGTGGCTCTTTACGTCACGCCGAATTCGTACTAAGTGATCTTCTCCGCCCGTCGAGGATCAGGATTCCCGGCGAGGCGGCTCCGTGACCGATCGGACGGCGTGGCCGCCACGGTCTAAAGATGAATCGCCCGCAAGGGCGCCAAACCCCGTCCACGAGGGTGGACGGTAAAGACTCCGCCCGCGAGGGCGGATGAAGAAAACTCGCAGCTTGGGCTCGCGCCTGGATCCGCGAATCGGACCGGGACTCCATCGGGACTTGAGCGACATTTGGGATCGATCCGGATGACGGATCGGCTGCCCGATAAGTTCTCTCCCACACGGGGTTGCCGGAATGCGGCAGCCCCGCTTGCGTTTTGGGAGATTACGATGCTCGAGGAAAAAGTTCGCGTACCCGATCTTGCGCGGATGAAATCGGCGCGGCGGCCGATCGCGATGCTGACCGCGTACGACTACCCGTTCGCGCGCATCTTCGATCTCGCCGGGCTTGACGTCCTGCTCGTCGGCGACAGCGTCGCGATGGCGGTGCGGGGAGAAGAAAGCACCCTGGCCGTCACGATCGACGAGATGATCTACCATACCCGCGCCGTCGCGCGCGCCCGCAAACGCGCCCTGCTCGTCGCCGACATGCCGTTCCTCTCCTACCAGGTCACGCCCGAAGATGCGCTGCGCAACGCGGGCCGCCTGCTTAAGGAGGCGGGAGCCGAGGCAGTCAAGCTCGAAGGCGGCGCCGCGATCGCCGAAACCGTGCGGCGCCTGACTGCTGTGGATATTCCCGTCATGGGCCACATTGGCCTGACGCCGCAATCGGTCCATCGGATGGGCGGGCATCGCGTGCAGGGCCGTAAGTCCGGCGACGGGCCCGGATGCCGCGAGCGCCTAGTCGAAGACGCGCTCGCGATCGAGGCGGCCGGCGCATTCGCAATCGTGGTCGAGGGCGTGCCCGCCTCGCTCGGCCGAGAGATTGCGGCGCGCGTGCGCATCCCGGCTATCGGGATCGGCGCAGGTCCGGATCTCGACGGCCAGGTGCTCGTGATGCACGACATGCTCGGACTTGGCGAAGCATTCATCCCGCGTTTTGCGAAGCCGTTCGCCACGCTACGCAGGGACGCCGCGGCCGCGACCGAGAGCTACGTGCGCGAGGTTCGTGAGCGCGCCTTTCCCGCGCCCGAGCATTGCTACGCGGAAGCCGCCGCGCGCCAACCGGAGAAATGAACATGCGGGTAATCAGCAATCCCGGTGAAATGGCCCGCTTCGCCGACGCCGCCCGCGCGCGCGGCGCGCGAATCGCGCTCGTGCCGACGATGGGCTTTCTGCATCAGGGCCATATGGCCCTGATGCATGAGGCGCGCGGCCGCGCCTCGGTGGTGGTCGCCTCGATTTTTGTCAATCCGGCCCAGTTCGGTCCGAACGAAGACCTGGCGCGCTACCCGCGCGACTTCGAGCGCGATCTTGCGATGCTCGAAACCGTGCCGGTGGACGTGGTCTTCGCGCCCGAGGCGCCGGCGATGTACGCGCCGGACGCTGAAACCTGGGTCGAGGTGACGGGAGTTACGCGCGGGCTGTGCGGACCGTTGCGGCCGGGACACTTTCGCGGGGTGACCACGATCGTCGCGAAACTGTTCAACATCGTGAAGCCGCATCTGGCGGTGTTCGGCGAGAAGGACTATCAGCAACTGCGCGCGATCGAGCGGATGGTGGCCGATCTGAATTTCGGCCTCGAAATCGTCCCGGTGGGAATTGTGCGCGAGAAAGACGGCCTCGCGATGAGCTCGCGCAACGCCTATCTCTCGCCCGACGAACGCCAGCGTGCGCTCGCGCTCAGCCTTGCACTGCGCGCCGCGCGCGATCGCTTTAAGTGCGGTTCCTCCTGCGTCGAAGAGTTGGTCGCGATCGCGGTTCGCGTGCTGCGCAAAACCCCCGGCGTTGAAATCGAATACGTCGAAGCCGTCGATGCGCGCACGCTCGCGCCCGCGCGCTCAATGGCGGAGCCTGTCTTGCTGGCGGTCGCGGCACGGGTCGGCAAGACCCGGCTCATCGACAACACCGTGCTGGTGCCGTAAAAGAGAACGCGCGAGGGGCGAACCTGTGATGCGCACGATTACTGGCTCGTCAGTAGCAGGGCACGCGATGCGGGTCGCGATACGTCAGGTAAGAAACAGGGGCGTTCCTCGCGCGGGATGATGTTTCGCTCGCCTCTCCCGCATCGCCTCTGCTGCCCAGCCGGCCGACGAGCCGTCGGCCGCCACTGACAAAAGGAAGCAATATGCCAGTGGGGGCGGACGGCTCGTCCGCCCGCCCT
>DATKSQ010000086.1:0-24466 GCA_035531615.1 Binataceae bacterium (SeqCode) | reverse complement strand
AGACTCAGATGCGCGGATTTCCATCATGGCCACGGGCGCTACCTATGCCCGACAAACAGGCCGTATATATGACTGCAACCGTTTCCCCTCGATCCCCACTTCACCTCTTGCTCCAGGGCGGGGTCCATATATGACACAGGTGGCGCCCTGGAGCGGGCCCACGTCACTATCTTGAGCAGGACTCAATAGCCAGTAAGCAAACGTCATCGCTACCAGCTCTTACCGATCATCGGGAGGAAATGAAATATGGAATTTGGAATCCAGCTTGCCAACCTCGAGCCCGCCAGAATTCGCGACCTCGCGCAGGCCGCCGAAGGTCTGGGCTTCGACTACGTACTGTTTCCTGATCACATCGTGCTCGAAGGTCCGGAGCGCCAGTTCGATCCGCACGCGCTTGCGTGGGACATGGTCGCCATGGCCACCTACGCGGCCGCCGCCACGAAAAGAATCCGTATTGGTCACCTGGTCCTGTGCAATCTCTTCCGCCATCCCGCGATTACGGCGCAAAGCCTGATGACCCTCGATCACGTAAGCGGGGGGCGCGCAGTCGCAGGTCTCGGCTCGGGATGGACCGAAAGCGAATTCCGAATGACCGGCATACCGTTTCCACCGATCACCGCTAGGCTGCGCATGCTCGATGAAGCGTTAACCGTGGTCAAATCGCTCTGGACCAAAGAGCAGACCAACTTCGACGGCGAGTTCTACAAACTCAAGGACGCGATCCTGTGGCCCAAGCCCGTGCAGAAGCCCCATCCTCCGATCTTTGTCGGTGGCGGAGGCAAGGGCCTGCTGCGAATCGCCGCCAAGCATGCCGATTATCTCAACATCATTCCCGACGCCGGCAAGGGCGGTCACATCTCGATGGACAACTTTCGCAATCTGACCACCGAGTCCTTTCGCGAGAAGACCGCTCTCGTGAAGGAAGAAGCCAAGCGCAACGGCCGCAATGCGGAAGCGGTCAAGTTCAGCAGTTTCCTCTTCATGGTCCAGATTACGGACTCGCCTGATGCGACCCGCAAAACCGCTGGCGCGTTGGCCGGAGGATTCGGTCTCACGGCCGATCAACTCCTGCAATCGCCCATGATGCTGATCGGCACGCCCGACCAATGCGTCGCTGAATTGCGCCGCCGCTCCACGCAGTGGGGCGTCTCGCAATTCATCTTCTCCGCCTTCTCCGGCCTGGACGAAGCATCGCTGCGCCGTCTAAAGGAGCAAGTGCTCGCGCACCTCTGAGCAGGATCGCGCGGGCCTCGGGATTTCTCGCCGGGGGTGCAGCGTGAAGCGACGGCATCATGGCGAGCGGAAGATCTGGCTCGAAACGACGGTTGAAGAACGGCAGATGTGTCGGCGGCAGGGAGGCCGCCGAGTCACACGGGCCTCGTTATTCGCGCGGCGCGGGCGGCAAGCGGAACAGGCGGGTCGCGTTGGATACGGTCAGCGCCGCGAGAGCGTCAGGATCGGCGGCGCGCGTCTGGGCCAGCACTTCGAGCGTGCGGCGGACGTACGCGGGCTCATTGCGTTTGCCGCGGTAAGGCTCGGGCGCGAGATACGGCGCATCGGTTTCGACCATCAGGCGATCATCCGGGACGATTCGCGCGGCCTCGCGCACCTGGTGCGCATTTTTGAAAGTCAGGATTCCCGAGAACGAGATGTAAAAGCCCAGCTCGAGAAATCGCGCCGCTGCGCGCGCGTCGCCGGTGAAGCAGTGAATCACGCCGCCGGCCGTCGCAGTCGCGGTTTCGCGGACGATCTCGACGACGCGATCCTCGGCGTCGCGGCAATGGATCACGATGGGCTTTTCGAGCTCGCGCGCGAGTTCCAGATGACGCCGCAGCGCGGCCTCCTGCGCCTCGGCGGGCGAGTGCAGGTAATGAAAGTCGAGTCCGCTCTCGCCGATCGCGACGACCTTGTTCGAGCGCGCGAGTTCGCGCAGCTCCGCGATTCGCGCGGGGGTGCAGTCTTTCGCGTCGTGGGGATGCACGCCGATCGCGGCGAAGATATTTCCGTGGCGCTGTGCGATTTCGACCGTGCGGCGGTCACACTCGATCGATCCGATTGCGCCGACTGAGATGATCGCCGCGATATCCGCGGCGCGGGCGCGTTCGAGCACGCCCTGCAAATCCGCGTCGAGCTGTGGGTCGGCCAGATGGCAATGCGTGTCGATGAGCGGCGTCATCGGTGATGCGCGGCGCGCTATGTTTTCTTCTTTTCGATTCGCGGGAACAGCGGCACTGGCGGCTCCACGCGATGCCCCGGCTTGAGGCCCGCGCCGAACGGCGCGCACGCGGTGGTTTCATCCAGGCCGAGCAAGTCGAGGATTTTGCGCGAGGTCGCCGGCATGAACGGCTCGAGCGTGTCGGCGACGACGCGCAGTCCTTCGCACAGGTTGGCCAGAATCTCCGCGACGCGCGGGAGCTTCGCGGGATCTTTCGCGAGCGTGAACGGAGAAGTCGCGACGATGTATTTGTTCGCGGCATCGAGCGATTGCCAAATCGCTTCGAGCGCGCGATTGAACGCAAGCTCTTCGATCTGAGCGGCGCTGCGCGCAGCGACCGCGGCGAACGCGTCGCATAGCGCACGATCCTCGATGTTGGCTCCTGGAGCCATCGTGAGTTCACCGCCGAAATACCGCGCCGCCATCGCGAGCACGCGGCTGGTCAGGTTGCCGAGATCGTTGGCCAGGTCGGCGTTGTAGCGTTCGATTACGCGCGCCTCGGTAAAATCGCCGTCGAGGCCGTAGCCGAATTCGCGCAGGACGAAATGGCGCAACACGTCGGGACCAAGGCGCTCGGCGAGTTCCATCGGATCGACGACATTGCCCGAACTCTTCGACATCCGCGCGCCACCGGTGGTCAAGTATCCGTGGACGTTGAGGCGCCGGTAGAGCGGCAGCTCGACCGCCCTCAGCATCGCGGGCCAGTAAACAGCGTGCGTCTTCAGAATATCCTTGCCGATGAAATGCTCGGTGGCAGGCAGAATCTCGGCGAGCGCCGCGTGACTCGTGTCGGGCAGCTCGCTGAGATACGCCCAGAACGCGTCGTACCAGACGTAGGTGACGAACTTGTCGTCGAAGGGCAGCTCGATTCCCCAATCCAGGCGCGCCTTGGGGCGCGAGATGCACAGGTCGGCGAGCGGTTCATCGAACATCCGGAGCGCCTCGTTGCGATAGCGTTCGGGGCGGATGAAGCCGGGATTCGTTTCGATATGCGCGCGGATCTCGGCGCGATATTTTTCGAGCTTGAGAAAATAATTCGATTCCTTCAGGAACTCGACCGGCTGGTTATGCTCGGGGCAGATATTTCCGGGCAGCAGCTCTTTGTCGGTGTAAAAGCGTTCGCAGCCGACGCAGTAGAGACCCGCGTAATCGCGGAAGTAGATATCGCCGCGCTCGTAGGTGCGGGCGAGCATCGTGCGCACGAACGCCTCATGGGCGGGATCGGTGGTGCGGACGAAATTGGTATAGCTGATTTCGAGCCGGTCGAAAGTGGTGCGGAAGGTCGCGCTGATTTTGTCCGCGAATGCCTTGGGGTCAAGATTCGCTTTCGCGGCGGCGTCGCGGTTTTTCTGTCCGTGCTCGTCGGTGCCGGTGACGAAGGTGACGTTCTCGCGTCCGAGCTTGCGCCGCAGATGGCGCGCGTATGCGTCGGCCGCAATATCTTCGTACGCGTGGCCCAGATGCGGCGGCCCGTTGCTGTAATGGATCGCCGAGGTGATATGGATTCGATCCGCCATCGAGTTGAACAGGATAACGCGCGGCGAATCGCGACGCGACTAGTTCTGCCGCGCGGTGACCAAATCCTCGAGCGTCGCTTCGACGACGGGGCCGTCGTTTTCGAGCGCGATCATCACGGTCTGCTTCAGGATATTCTGGCGCACGACCTTGCCGTCGCCCTTGACCGACTGAACCCGCCTGCCCAGGTTGGGCAGCGTCTTCTTGAGTTCGAGATAGGTGCCGTATTCGTACTTGAGGCAGCATTTCAGCCGCCCGCACATCCCGGCCAGCCGCGAGGGATTGAGCGCCAGGCCCTGCTCGCGCGCCATTTTTATCGTCACCGCGTCGAAGTCGCGCAGAAATGAGGAGCAGCACAACTCGCGCCCGCACGGGCCGACGCCGCCGGTGACCTTGGTCTCGTCACGCGCGCCGATTTGCTTCATCTCGACGCGCACGCGCAGGGTGTTGGCCATGTCGCGGACGAGATCGCGGAAATCGATTCTGGACTCGGCGATAAAATAGAAAACCACCTTGCGGCCGTCGAGGCTGAATTCGGCGCTGACCAGCTTCATCAGCAGGCCGCGCTCGCGCAGCCGTTCGAGGCAGATGCGGCGCGCACGCGCCTCGCGCAGGAGGCTTTCGTGTTCGAGGTCGAAATCTGCTTCCGAGGCAATCCGCATGATCGGCTTCATCGCGGCCAGATCAAGCGTATGCGCGGGTTCGTGCGGTTCGATTTCGATCGTTCCGACCCGGGCGCCGTTCTCGGTGTCGATCAGAACGCGGTCGCCGCGGCGCAGCGCGATCGCGCCGGCCAGGTAGTTGTATAGATGGCCGGTCTGCTGGAGGCTGACCGCGACGATTTTGGGCAGCTCCGCGCCGCCCTCGAAAGGATCGATATCAGGGGCCATTGCTCACTCCGTTGCTTCCCGAATCGCCCGTGCGGCGGTCATCCAGAATTGCTCGGCCTGCATCCGCGGATTCGCCATCGCGTCAACCGCGCCGCGCGCCTTGACGGCGGCGCCCATGCATTCGACGATCGCGCCGAGCTCGAGCGCGTCCGCGAGCTTTCGAATCACTATGGTTTCCTCGTCGTGCGGCTCATCGCCCGCGCCGAGCAGCTTGAGCGATAGTATTTCCTCAAGCATCCGCGCAAGCAACTCGAAGTTGGCCGCTGCTTCGTCGCGCGAGCGGAACAGTCCCTGGGTGATTTCCTGGGCGCCGGCGAAGTCGAGCGATCGCGCGCGCGCGAGGGCGGCCAGGAGTTCCTTCATCGGCGGCGCGTCGCCTTCGATCAGCGCGATCGCGCGCGCGGCGCTGCCGCGTGCCAGGCGCGCGGCAGCCGCTCGTTTCCCGGCGTCCGAGCCTGCGCGCGCGGCAAGAATCGCCTCGATATCGGCGGTTGCGAGCGCGGCGAAGCGCACCGGCCGCATCCGTGAGCGAACGGTGTCGAGCAGCGCGCGCTCGGAGGCGGTGATCATGAAGATTATCGCGTGGCCGGGCGGCTCCTCGAGGGTTTTGAGCAGCGCGTTCTGCGCGGGCAGATTTAGGGTCTCGGCGTCGTCGATAATCGCGATCCGGCGGCCGGCGCGCGACGGCTTGATGCCGAGCTGGGCGATCAGCGCGCGCACCTGCTCGATCAGAACGTCGCTGCGGCCCGCGGCGCGGCCGATCCGGGTGAAGTCGGGATGCACTCCGGTGGCGATTTGCACGCACGCCGCGCAGCAGTCGCATCGTGGCGCGGGCTCGGCGCCAGCGCGGGTCCGCGCGGCCGGGGGTGGCGCGGTCCGCACCGCGCAGTTCTCGGCGCGGCAACAAAAATCGGGGCCGGGCGCGCGCTCGCAGAGCATCGCATGGGCCAGAGCGCTTGCGACCGTCGCCTTGCCGACTCCAGCCGGACCGGAAAACAAGTACGCGTGCGAGGGGCGCGCGTGCAGCTCGGCCAGGATGCGCCCGGCGAGTTCGCGATGCCCCCGCAGGCCGCTTAGAGGCATCGCCGTTTTATCAGCGCGAGCGCCGCGCCGTGGATATCGGCGGCGACGGTTTCGAGCGGCCGCGCCGCGTCGAATACCATCACGCGATCGGGTTCGGCGCGCGCGATCGCCAAGAAGCCCGCGCGCACGCGGCGGTGAAAATCGGTGACCTCGCCCTCGAAGCGGTCCGGTCCGCGCACCGCTCCCTTGACCCGCGCGCGAGTGCGTTCGAGCCCGGTCTCGACCGCCAAGTCGAGCACGATAGTCAGCTCGGGCGTCATCGCGTCGCTGGCGAGCTTGTTCAAATCGGCCAGGAGCTTGAGATCGAAGCCGCGGCCGTAGCCCTGGTAGGCGGTGGTCGAATCGGAATAGCGATCCGAGATCACAATTCCGCCGGCGGCCACGGCGGGGCGCAGCTTTTCGCGCACATGCTGAGCGCGATCGGCCAGCACCAGCAGCAGCTCGGCGGCGACATCGAGCGACACGGCGGGGTCGAGAAAGATCGAGCGGATCGCTTCGCCGGCGCGCGTTCCACCTGGTTCATGAGTGACCTGCACGTGGCGGCCCTCGGCGCGCAGCGAATCGGCGAGGATAGCGGCCTGGGTCGTCTTGCCGGAGCCTTCGACGCCCTCGAGCGTGATAAAAATTCCCTGTGCCATTACCCGCCAAGATACCAGCGCGCGAGTTGCGGCTGAAAGAGCGCGAACACCCCCGCAGCGACCGCCAGGAACGGACCGAACGGCACCGTGGTCTGCATTATCGACGCGTCGGCCTCGACCTGATCGGTGGCGGGATCGGCAACCGGGGGCGCGGTTTCGCCGCTGGTCAGCGCGAATATGATTCCGCCAACCGCGCCGAACATCGAGCCGAAGAACAGCGTGAAGACCACTCCCGGCCAGCCGAGGAACCCACCCACCATCCCGAGGAGCCATACGTCGCCCATCCCGACGCCCTCGCGCTTGCGGACCAGCTCATAAAGGAAGCCGGTCAGGAACAGCACGCCGCCGCCGGCAATGATCCCGGCGAGCGAGCTTTTCCATCCGACCTCGGGGACGAACAGCGCGACCATCGCGAGGCCGACGACCATGCCGGGCATCGTGATTAGATTCGGGATCAGGCGCCAGTCGTAATCGATCAGCGCGACGATAAACAGCGCCGCGCACAGCACGAACCGGGTGATCGCGTCGCCCAGCGGAAAGCTCGCGTACAAGTAGAGCGCGATAATCGCCAGCCCCAGCTCGGTCATGAAATGGCGAAACGCAATCGCCGCGCCGCACATCGGGCAGCGTCCGCGCAGGGCGATATAGCCGAGAATCGGGATATTGGCCCAAAACGGGATCGCGCGCTCGCAGCTTTCGCAGAACGAACGCGGCGAGACAATCGAAATATCGCGCGGCATCCGGTACGCGACCGACGTCGCGAAGCTGCCGATAATCGCTCCGAATACAAATGCCAGCGCGCCGCCCACTCCACTCGGCAGTTCCATCCTTGCACCACCTCCCGGCGGAGACCCTCCGCCCCGGCACGCACCAGACTCCCGAATCCGCGTCACAGTTTACGGCGCGCGGCGCGCAAGCGCCATCGCCTCTGTGCTGGCGCGGCTAGTTGCGTGCCGCGCACAGGTCGATCGCCAAATCGTAGGTCGCCTTGATTCCACGATTCAGGTTCTCGACCGAGAGCCTTTCGTCCACGCCATGAAAGCGCCGCTCCTCGCTGGGTGGCAGCACGATCGGAATAAATCCGTAAGCCGGCACTCCCTTTTCGCGCAGAAAGCGCGAGTCGGTGCCGCCCGAGGTCATCCACGGCACGACGTAGGCGCCGGGAAAATCGGCGGCGACGACGCGTAAGATCGCATCCCACATCGCGCCGCTCGGCGGCGACGGCGGCGCGGAGTCGGGACTCTGGAAGGTGTCGATCGTGATCCGGTCGTCGGCGAGCAGCTTGCGCATCCGCGCCATAAAAGCCTCGGGATCGGTGCCCGGCAGCAGGCGGCAATCGAGGCCGGCCTCGGCGCTCGAGGGGATCACGTTAACTTTCAGGCTCCCGTCGAGCATCGTCGGCGCGATTGTGTCGCGCAGCAGCGCCTGAATGAAATCGTAATGCAGCGGACCGGCGAGCGCGTAATCGAGCACGAACGGCCAGGACAGATGTTCCAGCTCGAACGAGACCGGAAAATTTTCGTGCGGCGCGACTGCGGCGAACGCGTCGCGCATGATCGGGACGAGGCGGATTGCGGGCTGGCGGCGCACGAGCCGCCCGAGCGCCTGGATCAGAATTTGGGTCGGGTTGTCCGCAGTCGGCACGGAACCGTGGCCGGCGTGCCCGTGCGCCGTGAGCCGCAACCAGAGCACGCGCTTCTCCGTCACGGCGACATCAAACACCGGCGCGTTGCCGCCAAACGGATCGTTACCGACCGCGCCGCCCTCGTTGACCGCGAAGGCGGGATCAAAAGCGTCCCAGTGGTTGTGCACCATCCACTCGGCGCCGTCCTGGCCACCGGCTTCCTCGTCGGGGTTGATCATCATCTCGACTCCGCGCCGCAGTGCCACGTGGCCGCGATGGAGCGCGAGCAGGGTCGCGAGCGCCATGATGCCGTGGGCCTTGTTGTCGATCGCGCCGCGCGCCCATACGTAGCCGTCGTCAAGATCGGCGGAGAAGGGGGGATGCGACCAATCGGCGGCGACTGCGGGCACCACGTCGGCGTGCGACATCAGGAGCAGCGGCTTAACTCCGGCGGGACCGGGCAGGCGCGCGATCAGCGTGACCGCGCCGGGGACGCTTTGAAAGACCTGGTTGTCGATACCTTCGCGGTCGAGAATCGATTTCAAATACGCGATCGCCGGGGCGGTGTTGTCGGGCGGATTGCTGGTGTCGAAGCGCAGATAGGCGCGAAAATATCCGAGCGCCTCGGCGTCGAGCGCTTTGAAGTCTGGCGCGGGTGTGCCAGCGGCGCGTGCGCGCGGCGCGACTAGTATCGAAGTCAGGATGATGAGCGCGGCCATGATCGAGATCGATTTCGGCATCGGCGATTCTCCACGATGCGCGCCTTACTTCTGGCACGCGGGGCAATAGAAGCTGGCGCGTTGCCCGACGATCACGTTGCGAATCGGCGCCGCGCAGACATGGCAAGGTTGTCCGTCACGTCCGTACACGTGCAGGCGGGCGGCGAAGCGCCCGGGGCGCCCCTTTGAATCACGATAGCTGCGGAAGGTGGTGCCGCGGCTGCCGATCGCGGCGCGCAGCACCTGGGGGGTGAGCGCGGCGATCCGCTCGAGTTCGGCGCGTGCGACGCGGCCGGCGCGCCGCGTCGGCCGGACGCGGGCTAAGAACAGAATTTCGGACGCGTAGATATTTCCGATCCCGGCGACGACACGCTGATCCATGATCAGGTTCTTGATCGCGACACGCCGCCCGCGCGCCCGCATCGCCAGATAGCCGACGTTGAACGCCGCCGAAAGCGGCTCGGGTCCGATCGCGCGCAGTTCAGCGCTGGTGGCCATCGCGGCGCGCGCCATCAGGCGCACGATTCCGAAGCGGCGCGGATCGTTGAACACCAGCCGCGAGCCGTCGTCGAGCGCAAACTCGATATGGTCGTGGCGCGGGTCGAAACCCTCCGCGTCGAAGCCCGCGCCGCGATGGGTCAGGCTGCCGCTCATGCCCAGATGGACGAGGATCACGTCGTCGCCGTCGAGATCGACGATAAGGTATTTGGCGCGGCGCGCGACCTCGCGAATCGTGCGGCCGGTGACCTGAGCGGCGAAGTCGCCCGGCACCCTGCGCCGCAGCGCGATCGGGCGGATCCGCGCGCCAACAATCACGCGTCCGACGGCGCTGCGCCGCAAGATTCTTCTGAGCGACTCGACTTCCGGCAATTCAGGCATCGGCGCAGGCATCGGCGCAAGCATCGGCGCAAGCATCAGCGATTGTCAGATCGGCGCCGAGCGCGCGCGCCAGCTTGAGCAAGTCATCGGCGCCAAGCGCCCCGGCGCGCAGGCCCGGATCAATCGTGGCGCGGCCGAGCGCCGCTTCGATCCGCGCGGGTGAGATTCCGAGCGCCTGGCCAAGCGAGTTGCGCAGGGTCTTGCGCGGCGCTGAAAACGCGGCCCGCACCGTGCGCAGGACGCCCGCTTCCTCGGCGGCGGAAAACCGCGCCGCAGGGTACGGCCGCATCACCAGCACTTCCGCATCGACCTTGGGGCGCGGATGAAAATTTCCGGCGCCGACCCTGAAGTGCGAGACGATCTCGAAGTAAAGCTGGGTGAACACGCTGAGCGCGCTGTATTCGGACGAGCCCGGATGCGCGCGAATCCGCTCGCCAACCTCGCGCTGAAACATCAGGACCGCCAGCTCGATCACGCGCGACCATCCGCACAGCCGGCGCAGGATTGCCGCCGCCGAGTTGAACGGCAGATTGCCCATCACCTTCACCGGCCCGCGCGCGAACACGCCCGCGAGATCGCTCTTCAGGAAGTCGCCGGCGACGACCCGTGCGCGCCGGTCGCCCGCAAAGCGCCCGGCCAGGCGCTCGGCGAGCCGCGGATCGATCTCGATCATGGTCAGGCTTGCGATGCGATGCGCTGCGATTTGCTCGCTCAGCATCCCGAGCCCGGGGCCGATTTCCAAAACGTGATCGCCGGGCGCGAGCGCGGCGGCGGCGACGATGCGCCCGGCGATCGCGGGCTGAACCAGAAAATTCTGGCCGCGGGATTTGGCCGGCCGCACCCCGGCCGCGGCCAGCTCGGGAGCCGCGCGAGCCGGCGCGGAAGATTCGGCGCCGGCGCGAGGGCGGGATTTCCGCGCGATACGCATCTACAGTCTCAGGTTGGCTTCCGCGTCGATTGATAGATCGTCGCGCTCGCCGCGCAGCAGCCGCCAGCTTCCCGCCATCGCGATCATCGCGGCGTTATCGGTGCAGTACTTGAGCGACGGTGCGACCACGCGCAAGCCTTCGGCGGCGGCGGCCTCGGCAAGCCTGGCGCGCAGGCGCGAATTGGCCGCGACCCCGCCGGTCAGCGCGATCGTGCCGGCGCCAAGCTCGCGCGCCGCCGCGATAGTGGGAAGGACCAGCATATCGACGACCGCTTCCTGAAAGCTGGCGGCCAGATCGCTCGGCGCGATCGCCCGGCCCGGCTCACCGGCCAGAAACGTCGCGACCGCGGTCTTGATACCCGAGAAGCTGAAATCGCGCGGTGCGTTTTTGACCCGCGCGCGCGGAAATTTCACCTGCTTGGGATTTCCATCGCGCGCCAGTTCGTCGATCACTCTGCCGCCCGGATAGCCCAGCCCCATCAGCTTCGCGACTTTGTCGAACGCCTCTCCGGCGGCATCGTCGCGCGTCGAGCCGAGGCGCCGATAGCGCCCGAAATCCTCGACCGCGAACAGCGCGGTATGCCCTCCCGACACCACCAGCGCCAGATACGGCATCGCGAGTTCGTTCTCGAGCATCGGGGCGAGCAAATGTCCCTCGATATGGTTGACGCCCACCATCGCGAGCCCGGACGCCTGCGCGATTCCCTTGGCGCACATCAGCCCGACCAGCAGCGACCCCACCAGTCCGGGGCCGCGCGTGACCGCGAGGCCTTCGATCTGTCCGAGCGACACGCCCGCGGTTTCGAGCGCGCGCTCGATCACGGGCACAATCGTGACGACGTGATTGCGCGAGGCCAGCTCGGGCACGATACCGCCGTAAGCGCGATGGATATCGTCCTGATTGGCGACCGCGCTCGAGCGGATTACGGCCACGCCGGCGCGCGTGGTTTCCAGCACGGCAGCGGCGGCGTCGTCGCATGAGGATTCGATTCCGAGGATCAGCATGGGATTGAACAGGTCACGTCCAATGAGAGTAATCTGCGCGCGGTCGCGGGAAAAGACAGCCGGGCCGCCTGCCCCCACTGAGACCTTTGCGTAACTACCTCACGGCGAGGTGGATAACCCCTCCTTGTGAGGCTGTCGATTTTTTCGCAAGCGCTCGGTTGCTGTCATCCTGAGCCGTAGGCGAAGGATCTACGCGAAGCGATTTTCTTAAGCCACGCCAAGAGTTTCCGCACTAATCGCTGCGCGGAGATCCTTCACGGTGCTTGTCCTGAGCGGACTCGAAGGAGCAGCCTCCGTTCAGGATGACAGACTAAACTTGACTTTTATCGACAGCCTCACAAGGAGAGGGAATCGAACACTTCAGGCAGGTACGCAAATGTCTCCCACTGAAGAAGGGAGTAATCTGCGCGCGGGCGCGGGAAAAGAATCAATCCACTGGCGGCGCGCTCTCGCGCGGGGGTGGCGGAGCGGGCGGTGACGCCGCGGGAGGCGGCGCCGGCGCGGCGTCGGCGGGCGGAGGCGGCGCAATTGCGGAATCCGCCGGAGCGCCGGGCGGTGCGGCGGGCGCCTGCGGGGTGACCTCGGGCGCGACCCGGGTGTAGCCGACTCGCGCCATCAGATTTCCCGGATCGGCGGCGATCGCCTGCTGATAGGCGGCCGCGGCGGCATCCATATGGCCGGATTCCTCGTAGGTGAGACCCTCGTATGCCAGAGTCTCGCCGAGCCAAGTGGGATTGCCGGAGCCGAAACCTATCTCGGCGCGCTTCAAGAAGCTCATGGCCTGCTCATCGTCTTTTTTCGCGATGTAGGCTCGGCCGAGAAAAAAATACGCGTACGGATTTCCCGGATCGATTCCCACCGCGCGCGACAGCGTACGGATTGCTTCGTCGGGGTGATCCCGCTCGAGTTGCCGGCGCGCCTGCTCAGTGACCCGCAGCGAAGCCGCGCGCGCCGGCGACGCCTGTGCGGCGATGACGGAGTCAAGCGGAGCGTCGCTGATGCGAAGCGTCGGCGTAATCGATCCCGCGTCGAGCGGAGCGGCGTCACCCGTCGCGGTCGGGATAGCGCTGGGTTCGGCGAAGATCGGTCCCTCGGTCGGGGTCTCGGAGGGGGTTGCGACCGGGGTCGGCGGCAGGTTTCCATTCGCGTCGGGCGTGGGAGTCTCGGTCGGGGTCGGCGTCAAATCCGCCCCGGCGATCGATTCCTCTTCGAGCGCGACGATCGTGGGTGCGCGCAATGCGGCGGCGCGCGCATGCGCGGCCCCCGGCGCGGCGGCGATCGCAATCGCCGCCGCAATCACGAACTGGCGCGGGTTAAAGATAGTCGGATAAGCGCGCATCTGAATCGTCTAAATCCAGGAATGACTCGGAGTATTCCAAAGGCGCTAGTCGTTCGGGTCGGTCACCGGGTTGGGCGGCTCGGGCGCGCCGTGGTCCGAAGCAGTTACCGTCCCGGGTTTGTACGGGGGACAGACCTCGGTCGGTTCCATCCCTTTGGGGAATACGCCTTCGATCGTCTGCGGGCAAAATGGTCCGGCCTTGAGTCCGGAGACCGAATCGACGCGCTCGACCACCATATCCGGCGGCGGCGTGAAATCCAGTGCGGGGCGCGCCGCGGTCGCCGCTTTCATAAAGGCGGTCCACGCGGGCAGCGAGGCTTGCGCGCCGGTCAGACCGAGGGTGTCTTTTTGATCGAAACCTGTCCATACCACCGCCAGCAGATTGGGCGTGAAGCCGCCAAACCAGGCGTCTTTCGAGTCGTTGGTGGTCCCGGTTTTTCCGGCAGCCGGGCGCGTGAATCCCATCTGGCGCGCGCCGTAGCCGGTGCCGTGATTGATCACCTGCTCCATCATGAACTGCATCATGAAGGCGAGCTCGGGCGAAATGACCTGGCGCGCTTCGAGTTGGTGGCCCTCGATCACCTTGCCGCTTTCATCGACCACGGCGGTGACCGCGTAGGGCGGAACTTCCTGCCCATAGTTGGCGATTATCGCGTAGGCGCGCGCGAGCTCGAGGGGCGAGACCTCGATTCCGCCGAGCACGATCGACGGGTACTCGGGCAGGTCGCCGAAGCCGAGCTTCTTGGCCATCGCGACCACGCGCTCGAGCCCGATCGCGTAGGCGACTCGCGAGGTCGCGGCGTTGAGCGACTCTTCGAGCGCGAACTCGAGGGTCACGCGGCCGAAGAAGCGGTCCTTGTAGTTGCGCGGCGACCAACTCATGTTGTCCGCGTATTGCCAGGTCCACGGGCTGTCATCGATATAACTGGTGGGCAGAAATTTCTCCGGGCCGCCGTCGAGGGTTTCCTGGAACGCGGCCAGATAGGTGACCGGCTTGAACGCCGAGCCGGGCTGGCGTTTGGATTGGATGACGCGATTAAACTGGCTCGCGCGATAGTCGCGCCCGCCCACCATCGCGCGAATCTTGCCGGTCTGCGGCTCGAGCGAGAGCAGGCAAGACTCGAGCTTCTGATCTTTTTCCTTGCGCAGGAGCTTGGGATGGCTGGTCTCGAGGCCGATCAGGTTCTGGCGGACCGCGCCTTCGGCGATCTTCTGCATATGCACATCGAGCGAGGTGAAGATTCTCAGTCCCTCGTCATTGAGCACCTGGGGCGGGTAGCGCTCGGCGAGTTCTTTTTTCACGTAATCGATGAAGTAGGGCGCGTCGTTGCTCTCGGCGTACACCTCGCGCGCGCGCATTGGTTCGGAGACCGCGTCGTCGTAGGCGGCCTTCGAGACGTAGCCATCCTGGAGCATCGAGGCCAGCACCTCATTGCGCCGCTTTTGCGAGTCCTGGGGATGGCGCAGCGGGTTGAGCCGGTTGGGCGAGCTGATCATGCCGGCGATGGTCGCCATCTCGGCGATACTCAGATCGCGCGGGTCTTTCGAGAAGTAGTATTCCGAGGCTTCCCAGACGCCGTAGATTCCCTCCTGCCCGCGCCGTCCGAGATATATATCGTTTATATAGTTCTCGAGGATTTCGTCCTTGGAGTATTTGCGCTCCGCTATGTATGCCATCAGCGCTTCGGTGAGCTTGCGCTTGTAACTGCGCTGATTGGTCAGAAAGAAATTCTTCATCAACTGCTGGGTCAGCGTCGAACCGCCCTGCTGGATGCGGCGCGAGGCCAGGTCCACGGCCGCGGCCTTCAGGATGCGCACGAAATCGACGCCGTGATGCTCGTAGAAGCGATGGTCCTCGGCGGCCAGGATCGCGTCGATCAAGAGCGGCGGAATCTGGTTGAGGCGCACCAGCCGGCGCTGATCCCAACTGCCCTCGAAGATGCCGCTGATCAGCTCGGGTTCGAGCTCGATCGAGAAAACCGCCTTGCGCGTCACGGGATCGCGCATCGATTCTATCGTGTGGTCGGTGGAAAGCGTGATATCGACCAGTTGACCGCCGAAGTTGCCATACGGATAGGCGAAGCTGTGCAGAAAGATGATCAGCTCGCCCTGCTTCGAGTCGAAGCTGTACTCACCGCGGGTCTTTACCTGGCCACCGTCGATGCGATGGTAATTGAGCCGCGCCAGGCGATCGAAAAATCCCAGATCGTTCAGGTTCTGGCCGGGATAGACGATGGTCGAGTCGGAGTAGATGCGCGATGGTATGTTCCAGCGCTTGCCCGAGAACCGCGTTACTACTTCCTGCTCGAGCGCATTGTAGTAGATGCTGAAATAGTAAAGCGCCGGCGGGATGCTGAAAAGCGCCGCCGCGGCCACGCTCAGGAGCGCGATTTTAATAATGCGTGGGAGCCTCATCGGGGCGCCGGCTGCCGCAGTCCGTCCGTCGCGCTCCCGCTAGTCCCGCGGCTTGATCGCGAAGTAAAGGGTTCCCTCGGCGCGCTTGACCAGCAGCAGCACCACCTGGTTCCGGGCCCCCGCCTTGAGCGCGGTCTGGTAGGTCTCGAGGCTGGTGACGGGCCGCCGGTTCACCTCCAGAATCACGTCGCGCGCGCGCAGGCCAGCCTGCTCGGCCGAGCTGCCCGGCTCGACCGACGCGATCACGACTCCGTGGCCGGTTTCGAGGCCGAGCTGCCCCGCAAGCTCGTCGTTGAGATCCTTGACCCGTAGTCCAAACTGCGACGGTACGCCGGGCGCCTGCGGCTTGGGCTGACTTTCGGCCGCGGCGAGCTGCGCCTCGTGCGATTCGGTGATCGAGGCTGAAATATTTTTGGCCTGCCGATCGCGGATGATCTTGATCGTGACGGTCTTGTCCAGCGGCGTGCGCGAGACCAGCAGCGGCAGCTCGCGCGAATCCACCACCGGCTTGCCGTCGAACTCGGTAATCACGTCGCCGCGCTCGAGACCGGCGGCCTGCGCCGGTCCATTTTTCAGCACCTGCGCGACCAGCGCGCCCTGCGCATCCTTGATGCCGAGCGATTGCGCCAGCTCCGGAGTGACCGGCTGGATATACACGCCCAGCCATCCGCGCGTGACGTGGCCCGTGGCGCGCAGTTGTGGAAGCTCTTCCTTGACCAGGTTGACCGGAATCGCGAAGCCAATTCCCATGCTCGCTCCGGTCTGCGTGTAAATCGCCGAATTAACTCCAACCACGGCACCGCGCAGATCGATCAGCGGTCCGCCGGAATTGCCCGGATTGATCGATGCGTCGGTCTGGAGGAACTGATCGAAATTGTCGGGGATGAAGCGGCCCTTGGCGCTCACAATTCCCGCGGTCACCGAATGATCGAAGCCGAACGGATTGCCGATCGCCATTACCCATTCGCCCACCCGCACTTGATCGGAATCTCCCAGCGGCGCCACCGGCAGGTCGCGTCCCGCGTTGATCTTCAAAAGCGCGATGTCGGTCTTCTTGTCGTGGCCCACCACCTTGGCCGGGTAGCTCTTTCCGTCCTGGAGCGTGACGGTCACCTTCGACGGATTATCGACCGCGTGATCATTGGTCAGGATATAGCCGTCTTTGGAAATGATGAAGCCCGACGCGAGGCTCTTGGAGTGCTGATGCCCGAATGGAGCGAGCGGTCCCGAGAATTCGCCGTGATGTTTGCCCGGTACGTCGCCACTGCCGCTCTCGGGCGATTCCACCTCTTCGGTCGAGATATTGACCACCGCGGGCGAGAGTCTGGCCGCCAGATCGACAAAGTCGGGCAGGGTCTGTGCCGGTGCGATATGTCCGCCGGCGTCGTCGGGCAGATCGGTCCACCAGCGCCCCGCCGGCGTCGCGGCGTATGCGCCGGTATAAAGCAAAATTGCGGCGGCTAGCGCCGTGACGGTGAGCGCGGCTCGAATGAATTTGTGCGGCATGGGTTAATCAGCGCAGCGCGCAGGCTAGCGTGCCGGCGATCTGGCAAGTTCAACGTATTTCATCCGCAGGTCGAAGAGAATCGCCTCGATAAGGCTCTGTTCGTTCGGATCCAGGTTACCGCGCGTCTTCTCGGACAGCATCGCGATGATATCGATCAGATGGCGTGCCGCGCGCAGATCGCGTGAGGGTTTTCCGGTCGCAGGATCGGGCATCTCGCCCAGCGCCGCCAACGCCTCGGTGGAAAGCCCCACCAGGAATGTCACGAAATTTATTTCCGGCTCGGCGTCATCCGCCTGCATCGCGGCGTGCGGTTGCGGCGCCGAGCCCGCGGCTTGCGCCGCGCCGGCGGCGCCGGTTTGGGAGCCGGCCGCGGTCTCGGCCTGCTCGGGGCCGGGTTTTGCTTCACCTTCGGCCGAGAAGCGCCGGCGGTCCTGAACCTTGAAGCCCTTGTCCTTTTCCTCTTCGTCGCGCATCGCGATCTCCCGCCGCCTATTCCGAGCGCCCCGCGCTCATATTCTCGAGCCGCCGGATGCGCTCTTCGATCGGCGGATGAGTCGAAAACAGGCGCGTGATTCCGCCCGCGCTCAACGGATTGACGATGAATAGATGGGCAGTTGCCGGCCCCGCGTTTTCGAGCGGCATCCTTTCGTTGGCCGACTCTAGCTTGCGCAGGGCGCTGGCGAGCAACAACGGATTATGGGTCAGGCGCGCGCCGCTGGCGTCGGCCTGATACTCGCGGGTGCGCGAGATCGCAAGCTGGATCATCGAAGCCGCGATCGGCGCCAGGATGCTAATCGCGAGCAACCCGATGATGCCGCCGTGCTCATCGTCGTCGCGGCCGCCGAACCCGCCCAGCAGCGCGCCCCATCGTGCTCCGTACGCCAGCATCATCACCGCGCCCGCAAGCGTGGCGGCGATCGAGCTGGTCAGGATGTCGCGATTGATCACGTGCGACAGCTCGTGGCCGATGACGCCTTTTAGCTCTTCGCGATTGCAAATCCGCATGATGCCGCGCGTGACGGCGACCGCCGCGTGCTTCGGATTTCTGCCGGTCGCGAATGCATTGGGGGTGTCGCTGTCGACCATGTACAGGCGCGGCATCGGGATGCCCGCGGAGTGCGCGAGTTCGTTGACGATCGAATAAAGCTCGGGCGCGCTCGAGGCGTCGAGCGGTTGCGCGTGATACGCCGCCAGCACCATCCGGTCCGAAAACCAGTAGCTGGCGAAGTTCATGATCGCGGCGAATCCGAATGCGACCATGACGCCGCCGCGGCCGCCGATCAGGCCGCCGATCAGCATCAGCAGGCCGGTCATCACGCCGAGCAGGAAGGTGGTTTTGAGGAAGCTGGTCATAAGGGTTTCAGGTTCGGAAAACGGGCCGCGCGTTTGTGCGTTCCGCAGCCACCGTGAAGCCTCGCGCGCGGGGAAATACTGGATTCACTGCGATAAAAAAGCCCCCGCAAGGCCGCATCGTAAAGCTACGCCACGCCCATAAAACAGTCAACGTAACTACTATCATACGCGATATCCGGCACTTCAGGCGGTTACGCGAGGGTTCCACGATGGAGCGCTACGCTGGGTCAATCGATCGGAGCGTGTCCTCGAGGGCGCGGATGACCTGCTCGACCGTGATCGCTTCGAGGTCGGTGGCGCGCACGACGGTGACTGGTCCGAGCGGACGCCATCGTGCCGGATCGGTTGGTCCGAAAATGACGACGCCGTGCGCGCCGGCCGCGGCGGCCAGATGTGAAACTCCCGAGTCGTTTCCGACGAATCCCGCGGCGAGCTTTGCAAGCGCCGCGACGGTGGCGAGCGGCAACCTCGAAACCGTCGCGATCCGGAAGTCATGAAATAACGGCCCCAAATCTTCCTCCGCCGGTCCCAGCACTGCGAGCGGCCGCAAGCGCATCCGGTCTTCGATTTCGAGCGTGAGCCGGGCGAAGCGCTTCTCGCTCCAGTTCTTTTTCGCGCCGCCGCTGCCGGGGAAAATAATCAGGAACTCGCCGGGAATCAGGTTTTTGGCCGCCATCGTTTCATCTCCGGCGACGAGATCGGCCTCCGTGAAATCAATTCGCGCTTCGAGCGGTTCTTGCGGCGCGCCGATCGAGCGCAGATAGAGCTCTGCGATATGCCCTTCGCCGGAGGGACGGAATTGATGGAACGTCACGGGGCCCGCACACGCATCGCTCAGCGCGCGGCGATAGCCGGCGTCGTCGTATGCGAAGAACGAAATAATTCCGTGGAATTGTCCGAAAAATTTCCGCGCCGCCGGGTCGTTCGCGTCGCCGGCGCCAAACAGCGCGCTCACCTCGCGGCGATCGATCGAGTAACCTCGCTCGACGCCCATCCGCCCGGCGGCGAAGTCCGCCAACTCCGCGCGCGCCATCAGATCAACGGCGACGTCCGGATTGATCCGCCCGAGCGCGCGGATCGCCGGTCCCGCGCAAATCAAATCTCCGAGCGCGCCGGGAAAGATGACCAGCATCCGGCGCTCGGACCGCGGCGCTGCTGGCCGGTTGCTCATCATGAGAAAAATAGCATCACTGCTGCCGCGGCGCGCGGTGTCGCATAACGGGGCGATTTACGGCTAGAATTGCCGCCATGCCCGTTAGCGTCGCACACTCGCCACTCGATCTCATCGGCCATACGCCGGTGCTCCGCCTTAACCGTATCCCCGGCAAGGATGACGCCGAAATCTGGGCCAAACTCGAGAACTTCAACCCCGGCGGCAGCGTCAAGGATCGCATCTGCGTCGCGATGATCGAAGCCGCCGAGAAGGCGGGCCGCATCAAGCCCGGCGACACTATTGTCGAGCCGACCTCCGGCAACACCGGGATCGGACTGGCGCTGGTCGCCGCGGTCAAGGGATACAAGCTGATTCTCACCATGCCCGACACGATGAGCGAGGAACGCCGCTCGCTGCTGGTCGCGTATGGCGCGAAACTGGTGCTGACGCCCGACACGCGCGGGATGCATGGCGCGATCACGAAGGCCGAAGAGCTGGTCAAGGAAAATCCCGGCTACTACATGCCGCAGCAGTTCAGCAATCCCGCCAATCCTGAGATGCATTATCGCACCACGGGACCGGAACTCCTCGAGCAAGTCCCGCGTATCGACGCTTTCATCTCCGGCGTCGGCACCGGCGGCACGATCACCGGCGCCGGCCGCTATCTGCACGAGCATTGTCCGAACAAAGTGCTGGTGGTCGCGGTCGAGCCAAAGAATTCGCCGGTGCTGTCGGGCGGCGAGGCGGGGTTTCATAAGATTCAGGGAATCGGCGCGGGCTTTGTGCCGAAGAATCTCGACACCAAATCCTATGACGAGGTTATCACCGTCAGCGATGAAGACGCGGCGAGCTACTCGCGGCGCCTCGCGCGCGAGGAAGGGGTTTTGGTCGGCATCTCGTCAGGCGCCAACTGCTGCGCCGCGCTGCAAATCGCAAAACGCCTGGGCAAGGGCAAGACCGTGGTGGTGGTGTTCTGCGACACCGGCGAGCGCTATCTGACCACCGATCTTTTCCAGGCCGAAGGGATTTGAGGCCGAGTATCGCGATGGCTTCAGAACTGAACCCCGAACTCGCCGCCAAACTCGACACGCTGCGCGCGATCTTCACGCCGATGCGCGCGGTGATCGTCGCTTTCTCGGGCGGAGTGGATTCGACCTTTGTGCTCAAGGCCGCGCACGACGCGATCGGAGCGCGGGTGCTGGCGCTCACCACCACTTCGCCGACGATGCCTGAGCAGGATCGCGCGACCGCGCTCGAGATGGCGGCGCTGATCGGCGCGCGCCATATAGTGGTCGAATCCAACGAGCTCGAGATTCCGGGCTACGCGCGAAATCCGCTGGATCGATGCTACCTGTGCAAATCGAACCTGTTCACGGTGTGCGAGGCCAAGGCCGCCGAGCTTGGAATCGAGGAGATCGCCGACGGACTCAACCTTGACGATCTGCACGACTACCGCCCCGGCATGAAAGCCGCGTCAGAGAAGCGCGTGCGCCATCCGCTTGTCGAGGCCGGCCTCACCAAGTCAGAAATTCGCGAGCTGTCGCGCGCGATGGGTTTGAAGACGTGGGACCGGCCCGCGTCGCCGTGCCTGTCCTCGCGCTTTCCCTATGGCACCGAAATCACGCCCGAGGGTCTGCGCAAGGTCGCTGCGGGCGAGGATCTCTTGCGCGCGCTCGGGTTTCGGGTGGCCCGCGTGCGCTACCACGGCGAAGTCGCGCGCCTCGAACTCGAACGGACTGAAATCGCGCGAGTCTTCGAGCCAGAGATCCGCGCGACCGTCGATAGCGGGTTTCGCAAAATCGGATTTCGTTTCGTCGCGATCGATCTGCGCGGGTTCCGCTCCGGCTCGCTCAACGAAGGTATCGTGACGCCCGAACCGCTCCCGCCGCGTTCCTGAGCCGCATCGGCGCGGGAATCAAGCTTGGCCCCGCCGCGAGCGGGCAGATGCTCGCGCGGCCAAAATCAACTCGGCCATCGCGAGGTCCGCTGCCGTCGTGATCTTGAAATTGGGCAAGGCGCTCTGTACCACTTCGACGCGCGTGCCCATCCGTTCGACCAGGTCGGCGTCATCGGTGGCCGCTATCCGCTCGCGCAGCGCGCGTTCGTGCGCGGCGACCAGCATCGCGCGGCGAAAAGCCTGAGGAGTCTGCGCCTGCCACAAGCCCGCCCGTACGATCGTTTCGGTGATTGCGTCCCGCTCGACCCGCTTGAGCGTGTCCGCAACCGGGATCGCGGCGATCGCGCCGCCGCAGCGCTGCGCGGCGGCCAGGCATGCGGCGAACAGATCGGGATTTGCAAGCGGGCGCGCCGCGTCATGAACGATTACCAGGTCGCTTTCGGCGCTGGTCAGCGCCAGTGCAATTCGCACCGAGTCCTGACGCGCGGCGCCACCGGCGGTAATTTTTACCGGCAGGTCACTTGCGGCGGAGTTGGCCTCGGCACGCGCGAGTTTTTCCTTCCCCGCCGGAACGGTCACCACGATCTCGACGACCTCGGCCGTCTGCGCCGCCGCGGCGAGCGAGTAGTGAAGGATAGTGTGGCCCGCAAGCTCGACGAACGCCTTGGGCTCCGCGCGGCCTAAGCGCGAGCCGCTGCCGGCGGCGACGATTATCGCTGACGCGCGCATCGCGGATAGTTATAGCCCGTCGCGGCGTTCACTTCGACGGGCGCGGCGGGCTTAAGAAAAAAGGGCCGGCTGAAGCCGACCCTTGCAAAAATACTGGAGGCACGCTCGGGCGGTTAATTGGCGAAAATCATCCGCAGCTCTTCCATGATCTGCTCTTCCGGATGAGCCTTGGCGATCGACAATTCCTTGACGAGCAAACTTCGCGCCGTGTCGAGCATCTTGCGCTCGCCGAACGACAATTCCTTGTCGCTCTTGAGCACCAGCAGATCGCGCAAAACTTTGGCGATCTCGAGCGGCGAGCCGGTCTTGATTTTTTCGGTGTACTCGCGGTAGCGCCGATTCCAGGTCTGCGTGTCAACCTCGACTTTTCGCTGACGCAGGATTCGATAGATTTTCTCGACCATGTCTTTGCCGATCACGCGGCGCAGTCCAACCTGATCGACGTTTTCGGTCGGGATCATGATCGTCATTTTTTCGGCGCCGAGAATTCGCAGCATGTAAAATCTGCGCTCGGTGCCGGAAATTACGCGTAGCTGGATGTCGTCGATAACGGCAACCCCATGCGCGGGATAGACTACCTTCTCACCTTTCTTGAACGGCAAACCCATTTCGGTTTTGGCGCTGTGCGCGGGTGCGCGAACGGCGGACTTTAATTTCAGCGCGGTTGACGACGCAGTGTTCATCACCTTCTGATTTCGCCTGGGCAGCATACCCGATTATGACATATTTGAACGCGGTTTGTAACCCCTGATATTCAAGGAGTTTTACCGATCGCTAAAATCGAACACTGTTCCTTTCACGAAAGACCGCCAAACTCCTTACGAACTCCTTACAATCGCAACTCCATGATGATCGCGTCTTCTCCGGGCCCGTAATAGTGCCGCCTCAAACGCCGTTCCTCAAATTCATACTTCCGATAAAGGCATCGCGCGGGCAAATTCGACCGCCGCACCTCGAGCGTCACCGTCGACGCCCCCCGCGTCCGCGCCTCTTCGATCGCCCCCCGCAGCAGCCCGTCGCCCACTCCGCTACGCCGGAAATCAGGATGCACGGCAACGTTGAGCACGTGGCATTCGTCAACAATCAGCCATCGGCACAGGTAACCAGAGATTGCCCCCGGTTGGGAATCGCCGCTGGTCGCCACCGTCAGGCGCGAAAATGGCAGGGTAAGCTCACGCTGGAAGGAGTTGAGGCTCCAAGGAGTCTCGAATGCCAAGCACTCGATTTCGACGATTCTGGGAAGATCGCGCTCGAGCGCGTCGCGAATCTGGAGCGCCATCGCAAAATTCCTGCCTGCCCAGGCATCACCCGATTGGACGGGGGCGAAAATGCGCAACGATTCTACGCGGCGCTCTGGAGCTGTTCGGCCTCGCCCTTCATCACTATCACGTCGAGCACCTTGTTCTGCATCCGATGCCTAAAGGCCGCCACCGGCACGCCGAATTCGATTCGAGTCAGGAAATCCGCCGGAAATGCCGATGAGACGTAGGACAGCTTTCGAATTGCCTCGCCGCGAACGCTCGCGCTGATCGCCAGCACGCTATCGCCCAGATTCAGGTTGTAATCGTAGTCGGGCATCTGGTCGGGCAGATTCCAGATTCGCTTAAGCGACGACGCCGGCATCTTGCGCGGCATCTCGAGCCGCACCAGGTATGCGTTGGCAAATTCCCGCACGGTATAGACCGTGCCGTAGCGCCGATCGCGTTCGGTCTTGTCGTCGTGGATATCGGTCTCGAAGCCGTCGAACGCAACCTTGCGCTCAACCTTCCGCTTGCCTCCCCGCGCGAGCAGACTGCCCAGCGGGGCAAGCACCAGGCCGTACCAGCATCCGCGATAGGTCAGTTCCGAGGCAGGCTTCGCATGCACGATTCCTTCGCGCAGCCGCCATGCCGCTTCGCCCGCAGCGATCACGAGTCCGAGCAGAATCCATCCGCGCGTCGAGATCGAGAACAGCGGATCACCGACCAGCAGCACGGAGATCGCTATAAAAATCGCAGCGTACAGGAGGAGATTCAGAATCATGTTGAGCGCCGTCGAGCGGGCCCGCGAAAACGCCCCCGGCGATCCGACCGCCTCTTCGAGCGCCGCCTTGACGCGATCGGGCATCGCGCCCAGAACCGGCTCGGCGAGCCTGAGCGCAATCCGCACCGGAAGCGGAGCGCGGCTGACCTGCGCGGTATCGACCCATCCGAGCACGGTATCGAAATCCTCCTCGAGTTCGCCGGCGAAATGTTTCTCGCCAAGCGGCCCGGGCAGTGCGCCGATATCTTTCGGGAGATTCACCATCGCGATCGGCGCCGCGATTGCCGGCGCGACGGCCGCGACTGGCGCGGGCTTGGATGGCGCCGCAGGTGCAGGCGCGGGCGCGCTGGCGGCGGCGGGCTTGGGTGCGGCTGGCGTGCCGTTGGGCGCGCCAGCCGCGGCAGGAGCGGCCGGGGCGCCGTCGGCCTTGCGGAACCGCGACGGCGCGTCGTCGGCGAAACTCTCGTCGGGATGCAGCACCCGCGCGCGCGCGAGCAGCACCGGCTCGGTCTCCGGGTTGGCCGGGTCGGGCACGCAGCAATCCACAGGACACAC
>DATKSQ010000085.1:0-40801 GCA_035531615.1 Binataceae bacterium (SeqCode) | reverse complement strand
CCTGATCCCCGCCTTCCTCGCCCGCAAGCGCGCCGACGCACGCGCGATCGCCGCCGCCGTCGAGCAATCCGAACTCGATTCGGTGGCAGGCTTCGCGCATCGCCTCAAGGGCGACGGCGGCAGCTACGGCTTCGACGCGATCAGCGCGATGGGCGCGGAACTCGAGTCGGCCGCACAAGCCGGCGACCGCGCCGAGCTGGAACGAATCGCCGCTCGAATTCTGACCTACCTCGATCGGGTCGAGGTGATTTACCAGTCCTCGGAGAACTGACGAATCAAGCGCACGCTTCAGGCGATTGTCCCCCCAAGGCGCGGTGGCGCGCCCATTGCGCACGCTGCGGCGGCGATGCTACCGATCGAACGCGGTCGGCGATGCGCACCTCAATAATCAAATTCCGGTTCCGGCCCTCCGCCGCGGTCACGCTGGCAACTCTCGTGCTCTCGGCCGCGGTATTGTGCGCGCGGCTTGCGGCCCGCGCGGCCGAACTGCCCGCTTCGGTTGACGAGTACGCAAGCGCGCTCGCGGCGATCAATGGATCACGCCGGCGGCAGAGCCTTGAACCGGTCTTCGAGATCGCGATTCAGTCCTCGCCGCAAATCCAGGCGATTCTCGACACGCTCAGCGCCGCCGAGTTCGCCGCCCTGCGAAAGAAGATGCCGGGACTCCAGATGATCCGCGGCGCCGACGCGGTTGTGCGCCCGAGCGCGGACTTTTTCAGAAACCTGGCCCGGCGCAAGGGTCTCAGAGCCGACCGCGCGTTCTTCGATATCTACGCGCGCACGGAACCCGATTCGAGTCCGGTCTTTCCCGCCTACGTCACGCAGCGCAGCGACTCTTCGGGATGCACCCGATTCGACGGCCCGCTGCTGGTCGGCCTGTATCGCGGATGGCTGGATTTCCGCACGCAATACCCCGCCAACTACACCACCGAAGCGCAGGGCGAGATGGACAGCATGGATGCGGAATTGGCGGCGGGCACCTGCGCGTGTGGAACGAAAAAGCAGGTTGCGGCGGGGCTCGAGGCGTTCGCCACGGCGTTTCCCGATCTGCCGCTGACGCAGAAGATTCGCAAGCGGATCGAACGGATCAGGGCCGGCGCATCGCACATACGCTTTCAGTGCCATCCCGGCTAACGCGGACGCGCGGACGAAATCAGGACTGGATCAGATCGCGGCCATGCGGCCCGAGCGCTTCCAGAGCCATCGTGGCGAATGCCGGCTCCCGCCGCGCGATCTCGGCGAACACCCCCGCCGCCGTTTTCGGGCGTTCGACGCCGTCGAGCGCATGGCCCAATCGAGCTAGTGCCTCGAGCCCCGAAAGCGCCTGTCCCGGCGGCGGGAACGCGGCCGCGATGCGCTGCACGCGTCCCTTGAAGTTGGTGAAGCTGCCGTCGATTTCGGGATACGCGCCGATCGGCCATAGCTGATTGGCCATCTGCCCGATCTGATTGGCGTCGGTCTCGAGCACCAGCAGGAAATCGAGCCCGCCAAAGCGCCGCATGAACTCCGCTTCGCCGAGCGCGGCGGCCAGGTCGGCGCGCAGCACGATCAGCATCTTGAGTTCGCCCGCCGCGGCCGCGTTCGACAGCGCCTCGAGTCCGTCGGCCGGCAGGCCGAGCGCGGCCAGGCCGCGGGTGTTGGGATTCTTGTTGGCGCGGATCAGCAACTCGTCGTCGCCGCTCGAACCGGGCGGCGACCAGCTTAGCGTCGCGATGCGATCCGATCCGATGGTGTCCTTGATGAGCTGCTTGAGCGCGAAGGCTTCTTCGTTGGTCGCCTGCGCGCCGATCACGGCGCCGATCGAGTTCGCGCCGAATTGCCCGCCCAGCTCGGTGATTCTTGACGCGGCGCGGCGCAGCGCCTGGCCCCAGCTCTCGGCTATCATGCGATCTTTGGATTGAAACAGAGGCGCGACGAGGCGGCTTTCGCTCTGCAGCGCGGGAAATCCGTGGCGGCCCTCGTCGCACATCCAGTAGCCGTTGACCGCGGGATTCTGGCGCGGCTTGAAGCGGTAGATACGGCCGCGATTCTGATAAATATCAATCGAGCATCCGCGCTCGCATCCACCGCACACACTCGGGGTGCGATGCAGGTACCAGACGCGCATGCGGAAGCGGAAATCCTTTTCGGTGAGCGCGCCGACCGGGCAGATATCGACCGCGTTGCCCGCGTACTTGTTGTCGATCGGGCGGTCCGGCCAGTGGTTGATCTCGCACTTGTCGCCGCGCTCGAAGATCGCAAGCTCGCTGGTATGGGTGACTTCATCGAAGAACCGGGTGCATCGCGCGCACAGGATACAGCGCTCCTGATCGAGCATCACGTCCGAGCCGATATCGATCGCCTTGCCCTTCTTGTTTTTCTTGCCGAGCGGGAAGCGCGAGGGCTGCTGGTCGTAGTCCATGTAGTAGTCTTGCAGCTTGCACTCGCCGGCCTGATCGCAGACCGGACAATCGATAGGATGATTGATGAGCAGAAATTCGAGCACCGCCTTCTGCGCGGTCACGGTGCGCTCGCTTTTGGTGTGGACGATCATCCCGTCGGCGACGCGGGTGTTGCACGCGATTTGGAGCTTGGGCGCCTTTTCGACCTCGACCAGGCACATCCGGCAATTGCCGACCACACTGAGTCCCGGATGATAACAGTAGTGCGGGATTTCGATTCCCGCCTGGTCGGCCGCCTGGATCAGATTGATCCCGTCGGCGACTTCGAGTTCCTTGCCATCGATGGTGAGCTTAGGCATCGGCGCGCTATTCCTTCAGACTCGCGGCGGTTCAGGCGTGTGGAGATTCATCGTAGGCGGCGTGCGCGGGCACGGCGAGATGTCCGTCGCGGTCGCGAAACGGGCATCGCCCGAGCCGGATGTGCTCTTCGAACTCGGGGCGCCACTTCTTGATAATTCCCTTGGTCGGCATCGCGAGCGAATCGGCCAGCACGCAGATGGTGTTGCCTTCCATGTTGCTCGAGATGTTGACCAGCAATTCTAGATCGCTGAGCTTGCCGCGGCCGGCCTCCATGTCGATGAGGACCTTTTCAATCCAGCCGCATCCTTCGCGGCACGGCGTGCACTGCCCGCATGATTCGTGATGGAAAAAATGCGCGACCGTGCGCAGCACATCGACCATGCACGTATCTTCGTGCATCACCATCACGCCCGCGGTGCCCATCAACGAGCCGGCTGCGCGGACCGAATCGAAGTCCATCGCGACCTTGACGGCCTCTTCGGCGGTGAACGGGGGAAACGACGCGCCGCCCGGAATAACGGCCTTGAGCGCCTTGCCCTCGAGCATCCCGCCGCCGATATCGTAGATGAGATCCTTAAGCGGGAAGCCCATCGGCAGTTCATACAAGCCCGGCTTGTTGATGTGGCCAGACAGGCAGAAGAGTTTCGGCCCGGGACTTTTCTCGGGACCGATCGATTTGTACCAATCCGCCCCTTTCTTGATGATCCACGGGATGTTCGACAGCGTCTCGACATTATTGACGACGGTCGGCGAGGCGAACGCTCCCGAGATCGCGGGGAACGGCGGTCGATTGCGCGGATAGGCGCGCTTGCCCTCGAGCGATTCCAGCAGGCCCGATTCCTCGCCGCAGATATACGCGCCGGCGCCGCGATGCGTATAGATTTCGACATCGAAGCCCGAGCCCATGATGTTCCTGCCGATGTAGCCCTTGGCGCGCGCCTCGGCTAGCGCCGCTTCGACGACGCGCTTTTGCACGGTGAACTCGCCGCGAAAGTACATGTAGGCGACATGCGCATTGACCGCGCGGCACGCGATTAGAATCCCTTCGATTATCTGGTGCGGATCTTTTTCAAGCTGATAGCGATTGGCAAACGTGCCCGGCTCGCTTTCGTCGGCGTTGCAGAGCAGATAGACCGGCTTCTTCGGCTCCTTGGGAATGAAGCTCCACTTGGTGCCGGTCGGAAAGGCGGCGCCGCCGCGCCCGCGCAGGTTCGAGTTCTTGACCTCGTTGATAATCTCGTCAGACTTCATCTCGAACAGAGCTTTGCGCAGCGCCTGATAGCCGCCGTTGCCCTCATAGACTTCGAGCCGATTAAGCTCAGGGATATCCAGCCAGCGCGTGAGTATGCGTTCCATTCGAGTCGCTTCCGGGTGCGGCGCGGCGCTCAGGCCGCCTGATGCTTCGTGTCGAGTGCGAGCAGTTTTTGCTTCTGGCCCTGGATCTTGCGCTGCAACGCCATCAAACCGTCGAGCACGCTCTCGGGCCGCGGCGGGCATCCGGGAACGTACACATCGACCGGGACGATCTTGTCGATTCCCGGAATCGTCGCGTAGTTGTCATAGAAGCCGCCCGACGACGCGCACGCGCCGAACGCCATCACCCATTTCGGCTCCGCCATCTGGTCGTACACGCGGCGCAGGATCGGCCCCTGGCGGACGGTGACCGTGCCGATCACCATCAGCAGGTCCGCCTGGCGCGGAGTGAAGCGCGGCAACAGCGCGCCGAAGCGGTCGATATCGTACGGGGTCAGCGACAGCGACATGTACTCCATCGCGCAGCACGCGGTCGCGAACGGATAGGGGAAAATCGAAAATTTGCGCGCCCACGCTATCGCCTTGTCGAGCCGCGTCAGGACCGCCGCATCGGCAAGCAGAATCTCGTCGCCTTTGCTGATCGAATCCGATGCCATCATATTCGCCATTGATTCCTTTACGGTCGCCCGCCCTTCAAGGCTAGCAAGCGCAACTCACGCCGGTCAACAAAGGCTGAAAAATCGCTAATAATACGAGGCCTGTCGATGAAGCAAAACTTGGGTGCGCCCGGACCGCCGTGAGGAGCGCGCCGTATCGGCGGCCGTAACTGATTCGATCGGGCGGCCACGCAGGGCCGCCCCTACATCGGCAATGCGATTCAGATTGTAGGGGCGGCCCGATGTGGCCGCCCGCCTTCGCCGCGCAACTGGCGGGGATCGTCGAGTTGGGTTCGTTCAAAATTTTTAATCCGCCTCGGGACCGGAATCCCTCGGTAATACGCGGCATTCTCTTTGAATCGTGGTGATTCGTCGTGTATCCTTTGCGATCGCAAAACGCCGCCGCCGCGAGCAAAATCGTCTCCCTCGAAGACCGCTGCCCGATCGCCCGGATGGTGCATCTATTTCGCACGGCGTTCACCCCCGATACTTCGCGCATCCGAAGCGCGAGCGTAAGGCTGAACAGTTCAGCCCTGAACAAATCTGGCAAAAAACCTAACGCGCGTTAGATGGGGTGCGCAAAGCGCCCGACCGTATTCCTTCTCCCGCGGGGAGAAGAGCTTGTCCTGAGCCTGCCGAAGGATGCCCCCTTCGACCCGCTCAGGGCAGGCTCCGGGCGGATGAGGGTACTTACTCCTGACTGTTCGACGCGATGCATGCGACGCGGCACCCTCACCCGCGCGTCACGATGCTTGCGAAAGGAACGCAAGCATCGCGCCGCGCCGCCCGCGTGCCAGTGGCACCTCCCGGGGGGAGAGGGTATAATCCAGACGCGCCGCGCGCCCGGGTGCCGGTGGCGCCTTCCCGCAGGGAGCGGGTATCAATCCGGAGCGGCGGGCACTCCTGGCCGCCCAGCAGCCGGCACCGGCCGCCGCGCTGCCCGCGCCCCAGCGCAAGACCATTTCCAAGCACGCGCCCGCCTTCGACATTCGCACCCCACTCTAGCGGGTCACCGGCGGCGCGGACTTAAGCCAAATCGACGCCATCGGTCCGCAGGCCGCGCTGCAACTGCTCGCCGAGATCGGCACCGATATGCGGCGCTGGCCCAGCGAGCTCCACTTCACCTCCTGGCATACGCTGGCGCCCAACAACAAGATCTCCGGCGGACGCCTGCTCAGTTCCAGAACTCCACTTTCGGCCAATCGGGCGGCGGCTATCCTGCGCCGCTGCGCGATGAGCCTGGGACGCACCGCGACCGCGCTTGGCCATTTATCGACACCCTCGCCGCTGGCGGCGGAGAAAATAGGAGACCAACCGGACACCATCAAGCTCAACATCGTCGGACGAGCACGAAACCAATCACCAAGCCCAACGCTCTCTACGGACCCGGGGTAGCTCCAGTACGCCGGCGATCGATACGCATTCGAGGCAAGCGCACCCGCCATTGAAATGATCGCGGCAGCTGCCCGCTATTATTCTGGCTTCGCGAGCGGCTCGCCGGCGAGCGATCTCGGAGCACTTCCCAAAGCGCGCCATACCGTCGCTGCAAGCGCAAGCAGCACGACCAATCCCCAGTCGTGCAGGTCGATCGGTGCGATACGGAGCGCATTGGCAAGAGGTGCGAAATAGGAAAAAGCGGGAACCGTCGCTGCGACCGCCACGACCACCGCCCAGAACGCCACCGTGCGCGGCATCCGGACTTGCCACCAAGGCTGATCCCCCGCGATCTCACCCCACGCGAGGACCAGGCTTCCCGCGACGATCAGCGCGAGCGCCGCGCCACGAGCGTAGGACTCGCCGCGATAAAGCCGTGCCGCGTAAAGAGCAAGGGTCATCACGGCGAGGATCACGCCCGACAGAATCGAGCGGCTGGCCGACGCCAGCGAAATGATCGGCGCTGCCGGGTCGCGCGGCGGCCGATTCATCAGATCGGCGGGGGCACTCAGACCTTCAAATGCAAGCGCGGAAACCGGATGGACGACGAGTTCGAGCCAGACCAGATTAATCGGCAAGAGCAGGATCGGCAGCCCAACAATCGGCGCGAACAGGACCACGATGACGAGATTGGTTTTGAAGCCCAGCAGATAGCGAAAGGCGCGCTGGATATTCGCATAGATGCGCCGGCCCTCGCGGATCGTCGTCACCAGGTCGGCGAAATCGTCCCTGAGCAGAATCAGGTCGGCGGATGCGCGGGCGACCTCGGTCCCGCGAATGCCCATGCTCACCCCGATGTCGGCGCGGCGCAGGGCCGGCGCGTCGTTGACGCCGTCGCCGGTCATCGCAACCACCTCGCCGTGGCGAACCAGCGCGTCCACGATCGCGAACTTCTGCTCGGGGCGGGTGCGCGCAAAGATGCTGGCGGCGAGCACAGCTTGTGCAAACTGCGCCGGCTGCATCTTGTCCAATTCGTCGCCGGTGACAATCGAGTTGTCGTCGTGGATGATGCCGGTCGAGTCGGCGACCGCGTGCGCGGTCAGCGCGTGGTCGCCCGTGATCAGTTTGAGCATAATCCCGGCCTGCTGGCATTGCGCGACCGCGGCTGGAACCTCGGGCCGCACAGGATCCTGGAATCCAAGCAATCCATAGAGGCGCAATCCGGTTTCGTCTTCGCTCCGCAGCCCGGAAATCGATTCCCCCGAGGACGCGATACGTCCGGCGACCGCCAACACCCGCATCCCTTTCGAGGCTAACTCGGCGTTCGCGGCATCGGCGCGGGAAATCTCGGCGGGCGTAGCCGCGCAGTGCTCGATAATACCCTCGAGCGCGCCCTTGGCGGCGATTCGGTATCGCGGTGGTTCGCCGGAGCGCTCCAGTTTCCAGACGTGCGACATGTGCTTGCCGATCGGATCGAAGGGATAGTCGAAAACGAGGTTCCAACGCGACTGCAGGGCATCCACATCCATACCGTGCTCGGTACAATGCGCGACGATCTTGCGTTCCATCGCGTCGGCGGGGAGCGGCTCGCAGGCCAGGGCGGCGGTTTCGAGCAGTGCATCTTCCGAAAGATCATCGCCAAGCGGTACGTGAGCCTGAAGTGAGTAATCGCCCATGGTCAGGGTGCCGGTCTTGTCAAGGCAGATAACGGTCGTGGCGCCGAGTGTCTCGACACTGGCAAGCCGTCGGATAAGTACCCCAGAGCGGCTCAAACGCCACGCTCCGAGGCTCAGAAACAATGCCAGGACAAGCACAAACTCCTCGCCGACGGCGGACATCGCCAGGCTCACCGCATAGAGGAACGCTTCATTGAGCGAATCGCCCCGCGCCCATTGCAGGAAGAACAATCCCGTCGCCGCGGCCAACGCCCCCACCACCATCCATCGCACCATCTGCCCGGTCCGGCGCTGTATGGGGGTCGGCTTGTTCGGCGCCTCGGCGACCAACTGCGCAAGATTCCCGTAACTCGTTCGAGCGCCGGTCGCGGTGACTTCAGCCTCAGCCTGTCCGGTGATGACTCGGGAGCCGGCAAATAACTTGCCGTCGGCGGCAGCTTCCGCGGGAACGCCACCATCGGCCTGCGCGTACTTTTGCCGCGGCTCCGACTCGCCGGTCAGGTGCGCTTCGTCCACGGTCAGATTTGCCTGCGAGCGCACGATTGAATCCGCGTGCACCACGTCGCCTTCGCTGACCAGCAGCAGATCGCCGGGGACGAGATCTTCCGCAGCTACCTGAGCCTCCACGCCGTCGCGCAATACACGCGCACAGGGTGCGACGGCGCTTGCCAGCCGCTTGAGTGCTCCTCGCGCACGGGCTTCAAGGATCACGTCAACCGAGAGCACCGGGATAATCGCGGCGAGCATGATGAGTCCATCTCTGCGATCGCCAAGAAACAGGTAAACCGCGCCGGTCACCGCCAGCATCAGAGCCATCGGGTCCGCAAACGCGAGTAAGGCCTCTTTGAGGGCCGCGCCTGGTTTGCGCGGGACCAGCACATTTGGCCCGTATACGCCGAGCCGGCGCCGCGCCTCGGCGGCGCTGAGTCCTGTGTATGGCACGGTCACGTTGGGTGCGGTCACGCTCGAGGCTCGCTGCTCGAGCCCCAGCGCGCACGGGGTTGAAAATGCATTTTCAACATCCTGTTAGGGAGCAAAATACGTCAATCCAAGCTTGGACCGTGCCAGCTCTCGGCCTTGATCTGGGAGGCTCGCAAGCCGCGGCTTGACGCCTTTCGCGTCATCCGTGGCGCGATTGGCCCCATCGGCGGTCTCGGTTTGGTGAGAAACTCCGGCAATCGGAGAAGGCACGCGAGGATCAATGGTCCGCACGGAGAGATCGGTTGCCGTCCTGTTAAGTTCCGCCTCGGGCCGGCCCGTTCGCATAGGCATCGCTCCGTAGCCCGAAAAGATTCCAATATCGCGAACCAGAGTTATGCAAGTTATCCGCGGGCACCAGACTAGATGGCGCGCGTCATACTTAGCAATTCCGATACTGAATTGATCTCGTCGGCGTGCAGCGCGGCTTCGGCGAGCCGCTCGGAGTTCTTGCGCGAGATCACCGGGGCGGTGATTGCGATGAACTTTCGGGTCAGACTTTCGCGCTGCAGCGCCAGATTGGCTGCCGGAACTCCGGAGTCCGCTTCAGCACGGACGCGCTGCCCGCGAGATTCCACGATCACTTCCGCCTGGGTGCCACCCATCTTTTTGTCGGGGACGATCGTGACGCGATCCCGCAGCGCGACCAGGCGCGCGTCGGTCACTTGCGCATCGGTGAACGTCTCGAGGTTGCTGGTATCGATGCCGCTGAGCGCCATCGCGGTCGTCGCGCGCAGGCTGAATTTGCCTTCGAGCCCGGTGCGCGGCTCCGCGATGTTGCATACGTTGAGCGCGCCCGGCTCGATATGCACCTCGACCGACGCGATGCTGGCCGGGTCGAATCGATGCTCGGTGCGGATCATACTTGCCGCCTGAATCGGCGCATGGGTCAGATAGCAGGAGGCGGAATATTTGAACAAAGTATCACGGATCACGAAGCGCCCCGCGAATTGATCGATCGCCACGCGGCCCAAATTTCCCGAATGCGTGGCGGCGAACCCCTGCTTAGTCTCCACGATCTCCGGGTTCGCGGTGAATCCTCCCCGCGCCGCAAGCGCGCTCAGCAGCCCATTGGATGCGGCCCGGCCCGCGTGCAGCGGCTTGGCCATCGTTCCGAACCCCGACTTGAGTCCGGCGGCCTGGGTTCCGGCCAATCCCAGTGCGTTGCGCCATTGGCTCTCATCGAGATGGAGCAGATGCGCGCAAGCCGCGGCGGCGCCGAAGGTTCCGAGAGTGCCGGTGGAGTGGAATCCGATCGCGTAATGCGCTGTGCCCATCATCGCACCGAGCCGGCATTCTAGTTCGATTCCGGCGATGATCGCTTCGAGCATCGCACGGCCGGACGCGCCCTCCGTCTCCGCCAATGCGAGCACCGCGGGAATCACGGGCACGGAAGGATGACCCATCATCATCATGTGCGTGTCGTCGTAGTCGAGCGCGTGCGCCGCGGCGCCGTTGATGAGCGCGGCGGACAGGCGCGAGGCGCGCTCGCCGCGGCCGATCAGTCCGGCCTGTGATGATTTTTCCTTGCTGGCGACCTCGCGCACGAGAATTTCCGTGAGCGGCTCGCGCGAGCCGGCGATCGCCGTGCCCAGGCAATCGAGTATGCAGTGGCGCGCGGCTTCGCGCGCGTCGGCGGGGATGTCGCTCCAGTTGATCGCGCGCGCCATCTTGATCAGCGCGAGCGTGACGCCGGAATCGGTCTGAGCCGTTTGCGATGTGCTCATACAGCCAAGCTCCTTCGGAAAGTTGCCTTTACGCGTTCAGCCACGGTCGCGAGATCGAAGCATCCCGGATCGACCAGCCATTGCATCGAAACGCCGCGCAGCAGCGCGACGCATACGGCAGCCTCGCTCGCGGGATCGATGTCGGCGCGAATTTGGCGCTCGGCGATGCCGCGGCGGATCGATTCCTCGGAAACCGCGCGCAGGCGCGCGTTGAGTTCCGCGAACACTTTGCGAATTTCCGGCACCGGCCCGAGTGCTTCGCCCATCAGCACGTATATTGCGCGCAGCCTGGACTCGCGCGCGACCAATTCTTTCAAGTAGGTATCGACCATCGCGCACAGCGCATCAAGGCCCGGCCGGTCCTCGATAGCGCGATGCATCTGGTCGCGCCAGAACCGATTCGTGATTCGCTTGACCAGCGTCCTGAGCAGACCTTCTTTGGAGCCGAAGCGATAGCTGACCAAACCCTGGCTGTAGCCTGCGGCCCGGCCAATCTCGGCGAGCGTGGTGCGGAAGTAGCCCTGCCGCGCGATCAATCTGATCGCGGCGCGAATCATCAGCTGGTCGGATTGCCCGGTTCGCTCAGCGTGGGTCCGGGGCCGCTTCTCGATCTTCTCCAGCTTGGCAGCTTCGCTCCGCGTGCTCATCGCGTGCGCGAATCTAGCACAGATTCCAAATTGGTCAATCAGTCAGTATTTGATTGACGGTCGAAACGAATCTCTGGTAGATACGGCTGCGTGGCAGACCCCGACTTCGGTCAATTCAAGCTCGTTCCCAAGGGTCATCAATTCGAGGACTTCAGCACGGGCCAGGTCTTCGAGCATCATTGGGGACGCACCCTCAACGCCGGCGACAACTCTCTGTTCACCACCGCGACGCTCGCCCATTGTCCGCTCTACTTTAACGCCGAGTACGCGCGCGCGCATGGGCATCCCGATGTAGTAGTGAATCCGCTGCTGATCGCGTGCACCGTGGTCGGCATGTCGGTCGAAGACCTGAGCGAAGCGGGCGGGCCGTTCCTGGGAATCAACGGGCTCGAGTTTCATCGTCCCGTTTATCCGGGCGACACGCTGACTGCGCGCAGTACCGTGGTATCGAAGCGCGAGTCCGCGAGCCGCGGCAATTTCGGAATTGTCACGTGGCGCACCGAGGCGCGTAATCAGCGCGGCGAATTGGTGCTCAGCTACGAACGCACCAATCTGGTCGCCAAGCGCGGAGGACGTTCGCTATGAGCAACATGAGCGACGAACGGCTGATGATCCAGCAAACGGCGCGCGACTTCGCGATGAACGAAGTGTTGCCGGCCGCGAACAAACTCGACCCCGAGCAGGGCGACATCCCGATGGAGTTGCGCGGCAAAATGGGCAAGCTGGGCTTCTTCGGAATCATCATTCCCGAGGAATACGGCGGCCTGGGCCTGGGCGTTTTCGAGTACGTGCTGGTTACCGAGGAACTGGCGCGCGCGTGGATGAGCGTCGCCAGCATCATCGCGCGCGGCAACGGACTGGGGGGAGGATTCACCGAAGCGCAGCGCCGCGAGCTTCTGCCCAAAGTCGCGCGCGGCGAATTTTTGGGCGCCGCGGCGCTGTCGGAAGCAGATGCCGGCTCCGACCTGGCCAATGTTTCGTGCAAGGCGACCCGCGACGGCGACGGATGGGTTATCAACGGCAGCAAGATGTGGTGCACGTTCGCCGACGGCGCGAATTTCATCACCCTGCTGGCGCGCACCAGGCAGCCATCGGATCCCCGCCGCCGCCACGAAGGCATCAGCCAATTCCTGATCCTGAAGGAACCCGGCAAGTTTCCGCCGGGGATGACCGGCTCGCCGATCCGCAAAATCGGCTACTTCGGATGGAAAACCTTCGAGCTGCATTTCGAAAACTTCCACTTGCCCGCCGATGCGCTGATGGGCCGTGAGCGCGAAGGCGGCAGCGAAGGCAGCGCGTTCGCCGGCACCGCGAACATGCTGGCCGTCGCGCGGGTGCATACCGCCGCGCGCGCGGTCGGTCTTTCGCGCGGCGGTCTTGAAGACTCGCTGGCATATGCGCAGAAGCGGATGGCGTTTGGGCACGCGATTGCCGACTTCCAGGCGATTCGCTTCAAGCTTGCCGACATGGCCACCGAAATCGAAGCCGCCCGCCAGCTCACGTACTATGTCGCCGATCTGTGCGATAAGCGCCAGCGCTGCGACAAGGAAGCCTCGATGGCCAAGCTGTTCGCGAGCGAGATGGCCGAGCGGGTAACCAGCGAGGCGCTGCAAATCCACGGCGGTTACGGTTACACCAAAGATTTTCCGCTCGAACGCTACTGGCGCGACGCGCGTCTGACCAAAATTTTCGAGGGCACCTCCGAGATTCAGAAACGGATCATCTCCGATCGGCTGCTCGGCAAGGGAGGCAGGATGGATGCCCGCTAAAGTCTCGTCGCTGACCGGCACCGGCAACTACTTCGAAGATTTCGAGGTGGGCGCGAAACTGCGCCACGCGCGCGGCACCACGATCGGGGAAGTCGAAAATCAGATGCTCACCAAGCTGGTGCTCAACACCGCCGACGGCCACTACAACGAGCATCGGATGGCGGGCACCTCGTTCGGCCGCCGCCTGGTGTTCGGACTCATCACCGGCTCGGTGTGCATCGGACTCGCCACGCAAGACACCGGCGAGAATGCGCTCGCCGAGCTCGGGCTGACGGGTATCAAGTTCACTTCACCGGTTTTTCACGGCGATACGCTGTACGCATACAGCGAGGTGCTCGAAAAGCACGACTCCGATCGGCCCGACGCGGGCATCGTGCGCTTCAAGCATTGGGGTACCAAGCAGGACGGCACGGTCGTCTTCGAGGGCGAGCGCACGGTGCTCATCAAGCGGCGCAGCCATTGGGCAAATCGATGAAATCCCGCACCGGGCCGCTGAGCGACGTTCGCATACTAGATCTGACGCAGGCGCTGGCGGGCCCGTTCTGCACCATGCTGCTGGCCGACCTTGGCGCCGACGTGATCAAGGTCGAGCCCCCGCGCGGCGACATGAGCCGCACGCTCGGCCCTCCTCCGCCGGACCGCAAAGGATGCGACTACGGGGGCTACTTCGCCAGTATCAACCGCAACAAGCGCAGCGTCGTGCTCGACATCAAGAGCGCCCAGGGCCGCGATGCGATTTTCAAACTCGCGAAAACCGTCGATGGGTTCGTCGAGAACGCCAAGGCGGGCGTGATGACTCGCGCCGGAATCGGCTACGAGCAACTGAGCGCGGCCAATCCAAAGCTCGTCTATGCTGCGATCCGCGGCTTCGGCGACCCGCGCACCGGCAACAGTCCGTACGCCCAGTGGCCCGCGTTCGACATCGTCGCGCAAAGCATGGGCGGCTTCGTCAGCATGACGGGGCCGGAAGACAGCAACGGGTTTCGCGCCGGACCGGGTATCGGCGATATCTATCCCGGCACCCTGCTTGCGCTCGGAGTCGTCTCGGCGATTCACTCGGCGCGCGCGACGGGGAAGGGACAGTTCGTCGACGTCGCGATGTACGATGCGATTCTCGCGATGTGCGAAGCGGTGGTTTATACCTATTCGCGCGGGGGCGTGATCCGAAGTCCGCACGGCAACGGCAATCCGGTGTTGTGTCCGTTCGACATCTTCCGTACGCGCGACGGCGCAATCGCTATAGCGGCTCCCAACGAGAATCACTGGGCGCTGCTATGCGAGGCGATGGAGCGCCCGGACCTGGTTGCCGACGATCGATGCCGCTCCAATCCGGCGCGAGTCGCCAACAACACGCTTGTTCGCGCAGTCGTGTCGGCGTGGACCGAATCGCGCACCACGCGCGAAGTCATGTCGATACTGGGCGGAAAAGTCCCGGCCGGTCCGGTGCATAACGCCAAAGACATTTTCGAAGATCCTCATCCGCGAGTCCGTGAAATGCTGGTTGAAATGGATCAGCCGGGAAACAATCCGCCGCTGACGGTCGCGGGATGCCCGATCAAGTTCACGCAAACCCCGTCGGGAATCTACGCGCGTCCGCCCCGACTCGGCGAGCACACCGCCGAGGTCTTGGCCGAGGCCGGGATTTCGTATTCAAAGGAGAATTAATCGTGCCCCTTCGACTCAGACGTTCAGAGCTTTCCACGCCCGCCTCAAGCCCCAAGATGATCGAGAAGGCGATGACCTCGGCGGCCGACCTCGTGTTCCTGGATTTGGAAGATGCGGTCGCGCCGGCGCAGAAAGAAGCCGCGCGCAAAAATGCGATCGCGGCGCTCAATGATCTTGATTGGGGAACCAAGATCCGCGCGATTCGCGTCAACGGCGCCGATACTCATTGGGCATACGACGACGTTATACAGGTGGTTGAAGGCGCGGGCGAAAAGCTCGACCTCATCATCGTGCCCAAGCCCAAAGCCGCCCGCGACATCTGGTTCTTTGACACGCTGCTCTCGCAGATCGAAGCAAAGCAAGGCCTCAAGCGGCGAATCGGATTGGAAGCCTTGATCGAAGAAAGCGCGGCCTTGTCGCGCGTCGAGGAAATTGCCGCATCGTCGCCGCGCCTCGAAGCATTGATTCTTGGTTTCGGCGATTTGTCCGCCAGCCTGGGCGTTCGGCTCGGCATCTCCAGCGACCCGGCGCATCGCTACCCGGGCGATATGTGGCACTTCGCGCGGGCGCGAATGATCAGCGCCTGCCGCGCCAACGGCCTCGATGCGATCGATGGGCCATTCGGCAATTTCCGCGACCCCGAAGGCTATCGGCGCGAGGCGATTTGGGCCGCGACGCTCGGCGCCGTCGGCAAGTGGGCGATTCATCCGAGCCAGATCGAGCCGGCCAACGAGGCCTTCGCTCCGACCGCGCAGGAAATCGCGAGCGCGAGGAAAATGAAAGATGCCTACGACGCCGCGACCCGCCAGGGCGCCGGCGCGGCAGGCGCGGGCGGCATGCTGATCGACGCGGTGGCGGCGCGAATTTTCGAAAATGTGCTGGAGCGCGCGCGCCTGACCGGCCGCGCTTGAGTTGCGCTGCGCCGAGCAAGCTGCAGCCATTGGATACACATTAGCGCGCCGATGAATTGAGTTCATGCGAAATGAACCGGCGCGGGCTTGCCTTCCTGCGAAGATGGACTTAGTGTCCGCAAATCGGAGGACGTTGCGCGGTGATGGGCTGCGATCAAGAGCTTGACAGGCGCGCAGTACCGACTAGGGGATTTTGCGCGGCGACCGTCGAAGAACCGGAACTGACGCGCGAGTCTTCAAGCGAAAGTTGATCCGGGCGAAATGGCGCTTGGTGGGCGATCGTAAATTCACGAAAAGCTAAGGAGTCAAACCATGGAATTAAAAGAAGTCATCGGTCGGCGCAGATCGATTCGTTACTTCCAGTCATGGCGTCAGGTCGAACGAGAGAAGATCCAGATCATGCTCGAGGCCGCGCGCCTGGCCTCATGCGCGGTGAACGCCACCTTCCTCAAGGCGGTGGTCGTCGTTCGCGACCAACTTGATCATGCCACACTCGAAGCGCTCAAAACTCCCGTCTCGGGCCTCAATATCGAGCTCGCTCCCGTCCACATTTACACTTACGTGGACATGGCCGCTTACGTCGGCGCTCAGGGCCGCCTCAAAAAGCTGGTCGATGTAGGCGCGCTCAATGCCACGCACGGCTGGAGCCACAAGTTCGTCGATGACTTCGTGTGGCCGAACATCCTGAAGCCGCTGGCGCAAGGCGCGACCCAAGCTTCGGTCGCTGCCGCCGCGGCCTCCGATGCGGGCATCGCCATCTGCCAGGCGATGCTCGCCGCCGTCGATGAAGGACTCGGCGTATGCCTGTCGGCATTCGTCGCTGAGCCAATCGCAAAGATCGTGAACCCGCCCAAGGACTGGCTGCCGCTGTGGGTGCTGCTGGTCGGATATCCGGCCGAGTCGTGGGAGGCGGGCGGGCAGCGGCCGCGGCCTCCGATGGAAGAGCAGTTCTTCGAGGGCAAGTACGGAGCCGGCTTCAAACCGGACCCGAAAGTCACCGAACAGATGAAGGCGGCCAGGATGATCCAGGCGCCCGCGCCGCTGCCATGGCGCAAGGAAGAGATCAGGGCGCTGGCGCGGATGTTTGGTCTGCCCGAGTGAGTCGCGAAGCGAATCGGCGGCGCGGCTTTTTCAGGCTTCGTATCGTAACAATGGTGGGAACCCAAACGAGAAGGCTATGAGCGCGCCAGGCAAACCCCTCGAGGAGTACGAATCCGTCCAAACCTGGTACCGCGGTTTGCGTGAGCAATCCGGCATCGATCCCGCGCAGGACCCTTCACGGCTAGAGCTGTTGCGCGAATTTTGCGCGACGCTGGATCTCGATCCCGATGCGCTGGTCGCGGCCTGTCTGCTCAAGAAGGAAGGCCGCGAAACCAAGATCAGCGTCAAGGGGCGGCGCTCGATGGGCGAGAGGATCGCCGAGTTCCAGTCGCGCGGCGCATCCGCGGACTCTCGTGAGCGCGCCCGCCGCGGCAACACGGTTCGCAGCTTTCTGATCCACAACGGCATCCTGCTGCAATCGGGTATCCAAATCTGATTCAGATGCCGCAACGAGGTGCTGGCGGAAATGCGAGTCATCGAAGAAGGCAAAGCTGAATTCCTCAAGGTCGATCCGGACGGTTACCGCACCCACGTGCGGGACCACAAGCCGCACCGGATGGTCTCGAAGTTGATGAGCCACAAGGACGCGGTCGAGCGATTCATCCGCGACGGCGACTACCTGGCTTACGACTGCAACTACTTTCAGCGCGGTCCGTCATCGCTGATTCGCGAGATCATCCGCCAGAACCGCAAGAACCTCTGGCTGTGCGGCAAGTTCACCTACGTGGCTTGCGCGCTGCTGGTCGAAGGCGGCTGCGCGGATCGAATCGACATCGGCTTCATCGGTTTCGGCCCGTGGATTTCGCGCGCGGTGCGCGAAGGCAAGTGCAAAATATACGAGTATTCCAATGCCCTGATGACGCTCAGGCTGAAGGCGGGCGCGATGGGTCTGCCGTTTCTGCCCGCGCGCAGCTTCGGCGGCACCGACGGTTTTGAGCGCTCGGCGTGCAAGCTGGTTGAGGATCCGTACACCAAGCAGCCGGTGCTGCTGGTTCCGGCGCTGAATCCCGACGCGGCGATAATCCATGTGCATCAGGCTGATGAATTCGGCAACGCGCGCGTGTTCGGCACCGGAATCACGCACCAGGAATGCGCGCTCGCTTCCAAGCGCGTGATTGTCTCGGCCGAGGAGATCGTCTCGACCGACGAGTTCCGCCGCGACCCGGCGCGTACTTCAATTCCTCATTTCGCCGTCGACGCCGTCGTGCATGCTCCGTTCGGGGCGTTCCCTGGAACGGTGCAGGGCTATTACGCGTCGGACCCCCAGGGAGTGGTCGAAGCGATGGGTGCGCTGTACCGCGGCGACTTCCGCGAGTATCTGAAGAAGCACGTGTACTCGGTCGCCTCGCATGAGGAATATCTCGACAAGGTGGTCGGCGCGGCGAAAATGATCGAGATGCGGCGCCGCGAGACGATCAGGGAGGGCTACGTGTCATGAGCACACCAGCCGAGCAGTTCAGCGAGCGGGAGTTTGTCATTTGCCAGATCGCCCGCCTCGTCGAGGACCAGTACATCTATTGGGTCGGCGGCGGCGGGGAGCCCCTCAATTCCGTGCTGCTCGCCAAGCGGATGACCGCGCCGAATCTGCAATACCTGACCGAAGACGGCGTGATCGGCCCTGAGGCGCTGGTGCCTTTCGATCCGCTGATGACCATGATCAGCTCGCGCGCGAATTACCGCGCCCTTCAGTGGGGCACGATGAACTACGCGGCCGATCTCGCGCACCTGGGATACGTCGATTACGGCATCCTGAACACGCTCCAGGTGGACCGCTTCGGCAACGTCAACTCAACGGTGGTTGGGAAGTACGCGGGTGGCGAAGGACGGCGCTTTGGCGGACCCGGTGGCGCTGACAGTATCGCGGCATTGGCATGGCGCACGATTCTCATTACCGACCAGCAGAAGAGGAAATTCGTCGATCGCGTCGATTTTATTTCATCGCCCGGCTTCCTAGACGGTCCCGGCGCGCGCGAGCGTCACGGCCTGCCGCCGAACACCGGTCCCTGGCGCGTGTACACGCCTTGGGCGAGGTTCGGATACGACAAGAACTGCCAGCTCACGCTCGAGGCGATAGCGCCGTACGTGTCCGTCGATCAGGTACTCGGGGAGATGAGCTTCAAGCCGGTGCTCGCGGCCACGGTTGAGGTGATGGAAGCGCCGACGGACGAAGAGTTGTTGATCCTGCGCACTGAGATAGACGTCGGCGGGCAGGTAACCGATCGCGGACGCTGGGTCGAGCTCAAAGACGGGAAATATCAGTTCGCACAACAGTGAGATTGCGGACAACTCCGCGATTCATGTTCAGGGCGCCGCCGGTTCCGGAGCACACGACTCGAATGTCTAACGTACGCGAATCTTTCAGGAGTGTGGCTATATGAACGACAAGGAAAGGCTCAAGTGGGCATTCGAACAATCGGGGACGTTCTTTCAGCTCCTTACCACGCTGCGAAGCCGGCGCGTCGGACGCGGCTATCGGATCGATTCCGGCACCGAGATCAAGCATCCCGTGACCGGCCGCACGATGAAGCAGGGCGCCGGCCCGATGAAATACATATCGAGCAAGGATCCCAAACCGCTCACGAAGCTCGAAGAGGCGCTGATCTGCTGGGCCGCGTGCGGACCGACTGGACTGGTCGCATGGGATATTTCCCTTGATGGCGGCTTCCACGAACTGACCTGGATAGCAGGCCGGACCGCGCCGGCGCCGGGCAATTCGCATGCGACCGATTTGCTGGTGATCAACGACTCCGGCGCCTACCTCTACAAGCCGACGCGCGAACGCTCCGGGCCAATCGAAATAAAGTCGGAGGCCGACTATGATAAGGTGTTGCGCTGGTACGAAGACGGGCTAATCCAGATTCTCGATGAACGGCCCGATATTGACTATGCGTTGCGCGCGCCCGGCGCGCCGAACGCTCTGCTGATGGGTCCGTACCAGTTCAATGTCAACATGCCGGGCTCGACCTGGTTCATCCCCCTGACCGACGCCGCGTGGCTCAACTCGGCGCTCATCAACTTCATGGATTTCTGGAAATACTACATGATCGACGAATGGAACGGGGGTCGCCCCGCCGGAGTCGAGAAATGGATCCGGGAGGGGATGCTCGAGCTGCCGGTGACGATTTCGGGCGAGGAACAACTGATCTTTCAGGTCGAGCAATATCCCACCGGATGCATGGTGCAGAACATGCGCCTGGCGGCGGAAGCGATGGGCCTCGGCGCATGGGTCTTCTGCGGATTCAATCCGGAAGTCCTGATGGGCGCGACGCCGGAAATCACGCGGGGACTTGGCTTCCATATCGAGGCGCCGAATCCCAAGGCCCCGATCGCCACCGGACAGGTCAAAATTTTCGGCATCGAGGGCGTCAAGGAGGCCACTTACGTGCCTTCCCCCCGGTACAAGAACGGCGAGCAGTTGGTCAAAGCATGGTACGAAGAGAAATACGGGCCCGGCGGAGCCTTGCATCGCGGCGAGGACAATTACCTGCGCAAGGTGGGTTCGCCCTGGAACAAGGAAACGACCGAGGGAATCATCGCACATCCGAGGACCAGACCTCCGGAATGGGTTCAGGAAGCGCTTATCGCGTACATTGACTATTGCGTGAATACCTTCGGGCAGTGGCCTGTAACCTATAACCCAATGCAGGCGCACTTCGGAGCGGTGCTTCATAATCTGGATGAGGAATTCTACGACCGCTACTACAAGCAAGGCTACATAAACGACAGGATTCGAAATCGGTCCAAGATCTGGCACGACTGAGCATATCCAGTGGGACCGATGAGATTCTATTGGCTGCTGCGGCTGGTCCATATCTATGCCGCAATTGTCCTGGTCGGAGCGGTCTTTTTCAATACCGTGGTCTTGATGCCGGCGCTGCGCCGAATCCCGCCGGCACATTCGGCGGTCGTGGCGCAGAAGATCGGCGCCGGCCTGATGTGGCTCGGCGGCGCCGCGATCGTTCTGCTCGGCGTGACCGGCTTTCTGCGCATGTGGATGCTTGGCTTTTTGCCGGCATTGTTTTCGCGGTGGGTGCTGACGGTCGCGAGCCTTCGATGGCTCGCGCTGATGACCGCATCGTGGGCGGCGCTATTCGGCACGGGTACCCTGTCCGCCACCTGGTACAGAACGATTCTGACCAGGAAACTTGCCTACTCCGCAGGCTTGCGTGAACTCGAGGATCGCCGCGCGGAGCAGGCCCGGGTCTCCGGATGGCAGGACCGGCTTGCGTATATCAATCTCGCACTCGCGGTTCTGGCCGCACTGGGCGGTATCATGGCCTCCTCGTGACGTGGCGATGCCGACACTGAAGATCGACCCCGGCGAATACCCATTTTACCGCGAGCGGCTGCGCGCGGATGGGAAGCCGGAGGCTTGGACTATCGCGGAACTCGAGTCGTTTGCATCGTCGCACCCCGGAGATCCTTACGCGGGCCGCACGGCGCCGGCTCTGGCGGCGGCGGTGTCGCTGCAACTCGAAGCGACTGGAGAACCTCCTGTCTGGATCGCCCTCAATGACGCCGAACTGGGCCAGTGGGCTGGCGCTGTGGCGCGAATGTGGGCTCGCTGGGGAACAGCCCGCGGCGAGACGATCGCGTTTTTCGATTACGGTTCGAGTCCGCTCGTGCTGCTGGCTTCCAGCGGCTACGTGGCGTACTTGCGGCGCGGCGCGGCGGAGCGCCTCGGTTTGACGGCGATCTGCAACGACGGCGTGGCAACCATGGCCGCGCGGATGGTCAGCATCGTCGAGGCGGTGCGGCCCTCGATGCTGGTCTTGCGGCGTGAGCTGGTCACGCCATTCGCCGCGGCGCTCGAATCCTCGGCCACTACTCTCGCAAACCAGGTGCGATGGATTGCGCTCAGCGAGGTCGAAGGAGCGCCCACGCGAGATGAAGCCGATCGAGTATCGGCGACACTCGGGGTTCCGGTTCATCGGATTTTGCGATGCGACGCCGCATTTCTGCTCGCGGGCGAATGCCCCGGCTGCGGGGCTTTCCATCTTGATCGCCTCTACCGTGCCGAAACTCTGCCAGCGCATGAGGTCGCGGTCACGGCTCGCTTCGCGCGCTCGTGTCCCGCGCTGCGCTACAACATCGGGACCGCTGAACTACTTGAATCGGGATGCGTCCATGAGCCCCGAGCGCAGCGGGTAAGATGCTGAGCCGACCCGCCAGCGTCGCTGAGCCATTTGATGCGCTCGACAGTCTGTCGTCAGCCGCGCTCGACAAATGGTGGATACGAAGATTGCGCAAGGTGTTGATGGTCGCCGCCGAAAGGCTGCCATTTTATCAGGACCGTTTCCGCGCGGCGGGATTCGACCCGGCGCGATTTCGCACCCTTGACGATCTGCGCGCGGCGCCGATTTCCACCAAGTCGGATCTGCTGGCTATCCAGCGCAGCACCCGGAGCCACAATCTCGGCATCGAGCTCGAAGCGGCCGCGCCGGAGGCGACTGTGACGCTGAGCCTGAGCTCGGGCACCTCCGGCACGACTTTCATCACCCACACCAAATCGTGGCGCAGGATGCAGGGACGCTCGTCATGCCGCGCGCACTGGTGGGCGGGTCTGCGGCCCGGCTCCGCGCTACTGATGTCCGCGCCCGCATGGCACAGCTACGCCGCGATCCAGCCGTTTATCGCGATGCATTTCGAGATGCCGTGCCTGGTGGTTTCCGGCACTTATTTACCGCGCTTCGCCGATCGGGTGGTTGACGCGATTGTGAGATTTCGTCCGCGCTTTGTCACGATGTTTCTGCCAATGGTGTTTTCGATTCTCGCCACGGCGCGCCATCAAGGGATCGACGGCAATCAGCTCTTCTCCGGCGTGCGGACCTTGGTGGTAACCGGCGCGCCGATAACTCCCGGAATGCGACGGCATCTGCGGCGCTTGTCCGGAGTTGCGCGAGTCGCCGAGATAGCGGGCTCGAGCGAGAATCTGCTCGCGGTGGATTGCGAACGCGCCGAAGGTCTCCACGTTGTGCCGGACACTTGCCACGCCGAGGTAATCGATCGCGCAACCGGGCGCGCGGCGGCGGACATGGAGCGCGGCTCGATCGTGCATACCAGCATAGTCCCGGCGGGATCGGTTTATCTCCGTTACGATGGCGGTGACGCCGGAGTGATCAATCGCGAGCCATGCGCGTGCGGGTTGCCTTCGCCCCGAATTAAGCTTCTCGGGCGATGGGAAGACTCCTTCACGCTCGGGCCTCAAGTGCTTTTGCCATACGATGTGCAACTGGCGATAGAAGAGGAAGTGCCTGAGCTGAGCGGCGCCGCATGCGTGATTACGCGAGAGGGTCTTGCCCGCGGCATCCTGCGAGTGCTGCTCGCCGAGCCCGAGCACGCGGCCGCAAGCCTGCTTGACGGTGCGCGCGCTGCTCTGTCGCGGCGGTTCGGAGAGCGGGTCGAGGTCGCGGGAGTTCCCAACCTGCCGCTTCGCTTCAAGGGCGTACCCCCTATTCTCTCGGAGCAAGAGGCGGCGGCGCAGTTATGAGCAAGGGCGCTTTAGGACTGCTCTCCGCGTATTGGCCCGAGGATACGCCGCGCTATGCGCACATTCCGCTCAAGACGGTTGGCGACGCGACGATTCATGCCGTCGCGGCGACCGCTCCGAAGCAGGTTGCGCTGGCGAGCGCGGGTGGCTCGCTCACCTACGGCGAGCTTTCGTCCAGGGCGCGGGTCTTCGGCGATGCGCTGCGAAATCGTGTCGCGCGCGGCGCGCGAGTCGCAATTCTTGCGGCGAACGCGGTCGAGATGGTGGTAGGCGCGTTCGGCGCCTTCGATGCCGACGCGCTCGCATTGCTCAGCGATGGGCTGGCATCGCCGGAAACGCTCGATGCGTTCGCGCCCGATCTCGTCATCGCTCCGCCTGGCTTCGCGCACGCGGCGGTCCCCGTCGTCAGCTTCGACGAACTGATGAACGGGGAGCGAAAAGACAAGAGCGGGCGGCCGGACTTCAGAGCGCCGATTCTCGCGATTGCGATGCCCGGCGGCCGCGGCGAAGCGCTGCATAGCCATCGCAGCCTGATCGGTTCGGCAGTTTCGGTCGGCGGATTCTACCTGATGAGTCAGGAGGTCAGCGTGATGCTGCTCGAGCCGCCAACCAACTGGTGTACACTCGCATTGATGCTTGGGTCGCTCGCGCGAGGTGCGACGATTTGGACGGGATGGGAACCGGCGGCGCCGGAATATCCGGCGGAGGTCGATTACGCGGTATGCAGTTGGGAGTGGGCGACGCGCATGGCCGGGCGAGGATCCTCCGCGGCGCTACCCGCACGCGTCCGCGCCGGCATGATCGTGGCCATCGAAGGCCCGTTCAGCGTCTCGCGGCGAATGCAACTCAGCCGCAAACTCAAGAGCGAAGTGCTGACTGTGTTAGGCCGCAATGACCTGGGTCCAGTCATCGGCAGTCATCCGGCGTGGCATCTAAAGGACGCCGCCGGAATTCCGCTGCCGAACGTTGACCTTCGACCGCTCAACCCGACCGACGGAACGCCGCTCAATATCGGCTGGGAGGCGGTGGCGTCGGCGGAAATCGGGATCAAGTCCACGCTCGCGCCCGCGGGTGGAACGATGGTTGAAGGATGGCTCCGCTCGGGAATCATCGCGGAGATCGATCCGACCGGATTCTACTTCCTGGAGCCGCGGCGAGATTTGCGCGCCGTCTGAGCGCCGCTCATTTTCCACTGACTGTGCGAAATGCGCCGCCTTCGAATCGCGCGATCGCACGATTGATCCGGCCGACGAATGCGTCGCGGCCCGCTTCGATTTCGATCCGATCGCGTCCATAGTCGTCGCAGTAGCGGCAATCACGGCAACCCATCCTGCAGTCGGTCTTCTTGCGGAAAAATTCGATAAAGCCGTCGAGCGCGCGATTGGGTATCCGCGCCGGAAGCCGTCCATAGGGCTCCAGGTGATCGAAGCCGAGGACCAGATCGTTGAGCTCGCCGTCGTATCGGCGGGCGGCGTATGCCGCGACGGCGCGCTCGACCCAGGGGCGATCCATCTCGCGGCCGGCAATCTTGAATTGATCGATCCCCAGGCTTTCATAGACTTCAAGATCTTCAGGCCTGATCCAGGGCGACTTCAGCATCTGCCCCGCGTCGCGCGCCTTTTCCTGGCTGCACCACATCAACGGATAGTCAACATAGGTACCCAGTTCGAGGCTCTCGTTGGAGTGCGAGACCAGATTGATGTGATACTGGCGGATTGGGCATTGCAGCAGACACCCGACGTTCGCCAGCAGGACAAGGTCGGCTTTGACGCGCTGGCGAATCTGGCGCAGCAGCGGAAAATCGCGGTTGATGAACTCGGGCAGATAAAGGACGCTCGCTCCCTGCGCCGCGTAGAACTGCGCTTTATCGACGCTGTCGATCGCGGCCGCCGTCGATACCGCGATCTTAAGCCGTGGAAAGCGCCGGTGCGCAAACGCGATTAGATAAGGATTCGAGAGCACGATACCCTCGAGTCCCATGTCTTCCAGCGATCCGAGGCGCTCAACCAGCCATCGCTGGCCTTCGGCGGTGAATTCGCGGTTACCGAGGCAGGCGACGTTCAGGCAATAGAAAATCGAGATCCCGCGCGTGCGCGCGCCTTCGACGTAGGCGGCAAGGTCTTCGATCTTCGGCTGCGGCAGCCATTGATTGGCGCGCAACCCGACATCACCACCGAGTGCGCCGTACAGATGGCCAATAGGGAGCGGCGCGACAGTGTCGAGAAATGCGGCATCGAATACCGCCGGCGCGATAAGCTTCACGCATCACCTCCCGGAACAAGCGCCGCTGTGGCGCGATCGGCTCGCTCGGGCGATCGGCGGCAAACGACTGCCAAGCGCACGAATCTAGCAGGGTGTTGATAAATGGCAGTTCCCGCGGAGCGGGAACTCTCCGTGCGTTACACCCTGCGGAAAAACTGGCCGCCTTCCCTCATCTTCTCCCCCTGTGGGGGAGAAAGTGAGCGGGGGCAGGAGGTTGAAAATGTATTTTCAACCTCCTGCTAGATGCCGAAGATATGAACCGACATCGCCGCGGCTTCGTTGCGCACCATTCCGCCACCGTTCTCGGTCAAGCCAATCTTCGGATTATGCACCTGCCGCTTGCCCGCTTCACCGCGCAACTGCCAGAAAATCTCGCAGATCTGCGCGACTCCGGTGGCGCCAACCGGATGGCCTTTGGCGAGAAGCCCGCCGGAAGGATTGACTGGAATCCGTCCGGTGATCTCGGTCGTACCTTCGTCGATCAGCTTCCCGCCTTCGCCGGGCTTGCAGATGCCCAGTTCCTCGTAGGTCATCAGTTCGGCCGGCGCGGACGCATCGTGGAGTTCAATCACATTGAGATCCCCGGGGCCGACTCCGGCGATTTCATAGGCTTTCCTTGTGACCCGCGTGACGACGCCCGGATCGTCCGGTCCGTGGTCGGAGCCCGACGACAAAACCGACGCGAGGACTTTGACCGGCTTGTTGGTGTAGCGGCTCGCAACCGAGGAGGCGCACAGAATTGTTGCCGCGGCGCCATCGCCGATCGGCGAGCACATCAGGCGCGTGAGCGGCTCGGCGACGACCGGCGAATTCAAAACATCCTCGAGCGAGTAAACGTCCTGGTACTGCGCGTGAGGATTGAGACTGCCGTTGCGATGATTCTTGACCGCGATGCGCGCGAACTGTTCCTTGGTGGTTCCGTAGCGCTTCATGTGGCCGCGCGCTCCGGCGGCATAGAAGTCCATGAACATCGAGCGCGATTCGCCCGCCCCGCCTGCCGCCTTGGGGGCTTCGCCACGCGCGGCGCGCTCGGCCTTGAGCTGCTCCTGCTGGGCATTCATGTCGGCGATTATCTTCTGCATCATCTCGACGTCAACCGCCGATCCGATTGCCGCGAACGACCGCTTCTTGTCCTGGTGGTAGAGCTTCTCCATCCCGAGCGCGAGCACCACGTCGTACATCCCCGACGCGACATAGAGCCATGCGAGATGAAAGGCGGTCGCGGAGCTGGCGCAGGCGTTCTCGCAATTGACAATCGGAATTCCGCCGATCCCCATCTCGCGCAGCACGACCTGACCGCGAACACACTCCTGTCCGGTGATCAGGCCCGACATCGCATTGCCGACCACCGCCGCTTCGATTTTTCCCTGATCCACGCCCGCCACACCGAGCGCATTATTGACGGCATCTCGGGCGATCACTTTCATGCTGGTATCGAGGTACTTGCCGAACTTCACCATTCCGGCGCCGATAACTGAAACTTCTCGCATGTTGGGCTCTCCTTAGGCTTCGACCGCGGGCCGGTGCCCGATTGAGTTCACGATAACCTACCGCTATCGCGCCCTGCAAGGCGACGCAAACCCGCAGCGCGGGGTTGGCGGCGCAGCGGTCCAGCATGGGCGCTGCGCCGAGCCGGGCGCGATACTGACACGAAGTTGGTTCGCGCTTTACTGGCGCAGGCTTTTGACGCCGCGCCCGTGGCGCCCGGTTTATTAAAGATCCGAATTTGACTTTTTGGCTCCTGGTTATACGATCAGGCAGGACAGCGGAGCCTGTATTTATGCCGTGTTGTGCCTTCGCAGCGTTCATAATCAGTCAGATCGTACTCGGCTACGGCGCGATCAAACGATTGTGGCTGAACTCGGCCGATTCGCTCGATGAGGCGCCGAGCAACCCCGCCACCGAGTGGCGGCTGATTGCCGGCGCTCCCGCGCTCGCCGCGGGGGCGAACCGGCGATTCGGAGTACGCACGCTGGTGCTTGCCGCATCGATTGAGATTCTGCTCGCGCTCGGCGCCCTGTATGGTTACCGCCTGCACGCGCATCATCATCACCACGACCTTGCCAGCATCGCGGGCGCGCCGGCTTCCGTCCACGTCCGATAAAACTGGAGGAAAACCGCGATGGCAATCTTAGCGAGCGATATCGCTCAGCCGTTGATTCGGAGGATAGCCACCGTCGGGCCGGTGACCGCCGCGCGTCATCGGCGCAACGCGATGATTTACGCCACCATGTGCGTGGTCGGCTTACTTCCGACGATCCTCCGCATGTCGCCGGAAATGCAGGCCGCGGGCCTTGGCCTATGGATTCCCGGCGGCGGTTTCATCGCGGTCGGTGGATTTGGGATCCTGCTGTTCCCGGTGACTCTCGCGTTGTTTGCGCTGGCGGTATTCGCATGGTTCGGCGCCGGAATGGTGATCGCCCCCATCATTGTATGGCTGGGTGCGGCGTGGCTCGCCGGCAAGATGGTTGGCGAACAGGCCTGGTTCCTGGCGCCATACCTCGTGGCCGCGATGGTCGCCGCAATCGCGGTCTATTCGTATCAGCGGCAGCGGGCGAGCAAGGCCAAAGAACTCGCCAAGCTCGAAGCGCGCAACCGCGGCCTCGGCGCGGCGCTCGCGGAGGCGATCGAGGTGGCGGCGACCATGCCCGCGATCGGTGACCGCGAGCTGACCCCCGACGACCTCGCGGCATCGCGCTATGCGCTCGATCGCGCTCTGCAGCCGGTTGGCCAGATGAACGGCTACGACAAGGTCGATCAGTTTCAAACCTCAGCCTTGCGCTATCAGATCAATCATCTCGGCTATGGACTTGGCATGCTGCAATGTATGTACACGCCTAGCTTTCACGGTTACCTCTCGCAGGCGCAGCGTAACCTCATCGAGTTGTACCTTGACCGCCGAATATGGGGCTACTGGCTCTGGGAGTCCGCGTGGGGACATCTCAACCTCACCGATCCCGATCCCGCCGCGAAGGACAACATCATGCTGACCGGATGGTTCGGCATCCAGCTCTGCATGTACATGCTGAACACCGGCGATCGCCGTTACGCCGAACCCGGCAGCCTGCCCTTTCGCCGCAACCGGCATCGCGTGTTCAATCACGACGCGCACACCATCGCGCAGTCGGTAATGAAAAATTTTCTTGACTCGGAGTTCTGTCTCTATCCATGCGAGCCGAACTGGGTTTATCCGATTTGCAATCACTACGGGATGACCTCGCTGGTCATTTACGATCGCACGTTCGGAACCAAATTCGCTGCGAGCGTGCTCGAGCGATGGCTCAAGAACCTCGATACCGAGTTCACCGACTACAGCGGCAGCGTCATCGGGCTGCGCTCTTCGCTAACCGGGATTCGTTTCCCATTTCCGGCGGGAGATGCGGGCTTCGCGGGCTTCGAGAATTGTTTCGCACCCGATCGCGCACAGCGGTTGTGGGCCACCGCGCGGCAGGATCTCAAACCCATCATCAAGACTGATGCCACGGGCGCGAAGCGGCTTTCGTTGCCGGGCAAGGGGTTTGACTTCGGCAACTACAAATCGGGCTATGCCGGCGCCTATGCGATGCTGATGGACACCGCGCGTGAGTTCGGTGACTACGAAATCGCCGACGCGGCCCAGCGCGCACTAGATCAGGATTGCGGCCGTGCCGATGACGGTGGCGTACTGCGCTATTCCAAGGGCTCGAATCTTTCCAACGCGATGGCGATGCGGGCGCGCATCCATCGCCGCGGCGACTTCCGCGCAACTATCGCGCAAGGCCCTCCCGAGGGTTCGCTGCGTGGACCGCTTCTTGCCGATGCGAAGTACCCCGAGGTGCTGGTCGCTCGCGCATTCAGCAGTGGCGACGACCTCGATCTGGTGCTCTATCCAGGTTCGCAGCCGGGCCCGCAAGAGATCCGAGTCGAGCGGCTTCGCCCGGGCTCGAGGTATGTGATGCGCAGCGCGCCGGAACACGCGTTTGCGGCGGACAACCATGGCGCGGCGTCGCTCTCAGTCGAGCTTCGCGGGCGAACGCCAATACATATCGTTCCGGCAAACTGATTCGAGGCGTGACGGTTCATCGCATCGGCAGCCGACAGCAATGATTATCGACCCGGACGGGCTGTCCCTACCGACCGACGAGCCGTCGGCCGCCACTGATACAAGAAAGCAACATGCCAGTGGGGGCGGACGGCCCGTCCGCCCATCCGCGCGAGTAATCACGATTCCTTCGCGAAGATACCCGCTCCTCAATCCTATTTCTTAGGAGCGGCAGGCCCCCGCCGCGGACCCGCTTCGCGAGGCCTTCATCGGGCGCGTTTTCACTACGGAAATAAGCTAGCCCTCGACGGCGGTGTTTAGGTCGCTGACCGCGGTGGCGAAATCTTCCATAAACTCCTGCACTACGGTCCGGCACGTTTTGACGCTGTCCACCAGGCCGACGCCCTGGCCCACGAAATACGTCACCAACTCGCGCGCGCCGGGATTCTTGTTCGCCGCGAAGCGCTGCGCGGTGGCCAGCGCCGGTTCGCTGACCAAGCTCTGCAGCGGCATCGGCAGGGCACCGGGGCTGCCCGGACCTTCCCACGCGTCTGTCCATGCGGAGCGCAGTTGGCGCGAGGGTTTGCCCGTCCGGCACTTCGAGCGAACCGTGTCGCGCGAGCGGGCCGCGATCATCTTCTCCCGGAAGATCTCGCTGGTCTCAGATTCTGTCGTCGCAAGCCATACCGAGCCGGTCCACACGCCCGCTGCGCCCATCGCCATGCAGGCTGCCATCTGGCCGCCGGTCATTATGCCCCCGGCCGCGAGCACCGGGACGTTGCGAATCGGCTTGATAGCGCGAATCACTTCGGGGATGAGCACGATCGTCGCGACTTCGCCGCAATGCCCGCCCGCTTCGCCGCCTTGCGCGACGATAATATCGATGCCCGCCTTGGCCTGGCGGACCGCATGTTCGGGGGCGCCGACCAGCGCGGCAACCGGCACACCATGCTTGTGACCCATCTCGATCATCTGTTCCGGCGGCACGCCGAGCGCATTGGCGATCAGCTTGACCGGATGGCGCAAGGAGATATCGATCAGTTTTAACGCGTTCTCCTGCTGCATCGAGAATTGAGTCTCGGACGGCCGCGCCCGCTCACCCTCGATTACTTGCGACGGTTCGATACCGTGCTTGCGCAGGAGATCGCTGACGAAGTCCTTGTGCTGCTGCGGAACCCGCTTGGCGAGCGCGCCGTAGGTGACGCCTTTTTCGTTCTTGATCGACAGGTTCTCGGGAATCAGCACGTCCACGCCGTACGGCTTGCCATCGATATGGTCGTCGATCCATTTGAGCTCGACTTCCAGTTGCTCGGGGGTAAATGCCGTGGCGCCAAGCACTCCCATGCCGCCCGCCTTGCTGACGGCGGCGACGACATCGCGGCAATGGCTGAAGGCCAGCAGCGGGAAATCGATCTTGAGCATCGAACATATCGGCGTTTTCATATTTCCTGCGCTCCAACTCGCAATTGGTTTATAGCACAGACGCTATCCGCAAGCACAAAACGGCCCGTCCACCGCCCACGCGCGTGAACTCTCAAGTCACAACGGGAAGCGCTCGCCGACCATCTCCTCGCTCTTGCGCCACAAGTCATTGGCGTGCGCCAGATCGATAGCATATGAGCGCACACCGGCGCGCGAGGTCGCGTCGTCATTCACGTCGCAGACGTGACAGTCTTCGCAATAGCGCCCGCCAACCGCATCGGATGCGGCGACAAACCCGCTCCAAACCGAGGTCGCCGAGCCTTGCGGCACGGTCTTGAAACGAAATGCGGGCGCCTGATTGCCCGCGCCCGCGCTGATTCGCGCCCTCATCTGCTCGATGAGTTCAGGCGTGAGATGCCGACCGAGCTCGGTTTGGATTCCGCCCGGATGTATTGAAGTTGCGCGCGTGCCGCGTCCCTTGAGCCTGCTGTCGAGAGCCACCGCGTATAGAATGTTTGCCGTCTTCGAGCGGCCATACGCGGTGAACGGCTGATAGGGAGTCCGCTCGAAATTCGGATCTTCAAGATCGACATCGCTAATTCGATGGCCCGCCGAGGAGAGCGTGACGATTCGAGCGCCGGGTTTCAGCAGCGGCACTAAACGATTGACGAACACGAAGTGCCCCAGATGATTGGTCCCGAATTGCGTCTCGAAGCCGTCCTGAGTCTTGCCCTGCGGACACGCCATCACACCGGCGTTCGCGATAATCGCATCGAAGGGTTTGGCGCGCGCGATCAAATCGCTCGCCGCCCTGCGCACGCTGCTGAGCGAAGCGAGGTCCGCTTCGACCAGATCGACGGGCGGGCTGCCCGGCGGCTGCGGGAACGCTTGCGCGAGCGCGTGGCGCGCTTTCGCCAGATCGCGCGCGGTGCCGACGACGGTGGCCCCGTGCATCGCGAGCGCGCGGGCGGTCTCGACGCCCAAGCCGGCCGAGACGCCGGTCACCAGTACCCGCTTCCCCGAAAGATCGATGCCCTCCAGAACCTCATCGGCGGTCGATTCCGCTCCAAACCTCTTTGCCATCATACTTCTCCCAATCTCCAAACTTGTTTAGGTGAAGTGAAATCCGCCTTCCGCGCTCAAGCCGTCCGCACCAAGCCACCAGGTGTCTCCATCCGCGGCTTCGGCGCACTGCGGCGAGAAGCCTGGATCCAGACATAAGCTACACTACCTCAGCTCTCGATGAGCCACAAAGGGAGGCCGGCCTGCACCGCGAAAGGCCCTGACTCCGCACTGCCGACTGGATAATCCCTTCGATGATCTCGTGAACGGGCGGCGGTTTAATTGAAGAGCGACGATTTATCAAGATGCTCGAGTATCGCCATCGTCTGACGATAGCCTGCGTCGATCGCGAGCCGGTAGGCCTTCCAATCCAGCATCCCGATCGATTCGATCCGCGGCTCGATCAGCAAATCGACGTGCGGGCGCAGATGGCGGATCTGGGCTTCGCTGCCCACGGTTCCGGCGCGCATCAGCAGCGTGATGATATTGGGCGAGCCGCGGCGCGCCGGCCGCAGCATGGTGAACAGGCTCTGCTCCTCGAGGATTCCGGCGTCGGCGGTCACCGTATGCTCGCGCATCACGTCCACGGCGATCACCGGCCCGCGCCGCATCCCGAGCATCAGGTCGATCGGCATATTGTTGAGCACCCCGCCGTCAACCAGGATGTGATTGCCCTCGATCACCGGCGTGAGCACGCCCGGAATCGCGACGCTGGCGCGCAAGGCCTTCCAGATTGGACCGGTGCGATGCACCCAGACCTGGCCGGAGGTCAGATCCGATGAGGTGCAGAGCAGCATGCGCCAGCATTCCTCGACATTGAGATCGCCAAAGTGTTCGCGCAGGCGGCGCGAGACCCTGCGCCCGCGCGCCAGCGCGATCACCGGAATCGTGTAGTCGCCTAATGGATTACTGGTGACGAAGGCGGGGATCAGGTGCTCGAGCGCCTGGCCCTGGTCCCATTCGAGCGCGGCGGTGGCCGCGATGATCGCGCCCATGCTGGCGCCGGCGTAGAGGTCGATCTCGATGCCGGCTTCTTTGAGCGCGGCCAGCACGCCCAGATGCGCGAAGCCGCGCGCACCGCCGCCCGACAGCACGATTCCGACCGCGCGCCCCGCGATTAGCCGAGCCAGGCGCGCCAGGTCCGAAGCGTTGGCCGCGCGCAGATGCCAGCGATGCGCCGCGGGAAGACGTCCGAAAATTTCGCCGCTATGCGCCGCGCTGAGCGCGTCGCGGGGATGCACTATCACCAGCTCGACGCCGCCATGGGGCCGTGCCGTTATCAGCGCCTCGACCCCGGCGCTATCGCCCGTGACTTCAGTCGCAGCGGCGCCGACCAGCGCCAGCATACGATCCGTCTGGCGCAGACACCGGCCGGTCCACTCGGTAGTGGCGCATTCACCCACGTACAGGACCAGGTCGTGCGCCTCTTCCAGACGCGCGAACCATTCGGTTCCCCGCGCCGCGTCGGCGGCAGTTACGACTGCGGTCTTGCGTCCCAACGCTTCGAGCGCGCGGGCCAGATCGCGCGCGATCGACGCCGCATCGATATTGGAACTGAGCGGCTGGATCGCGAGCGCGCGTGGCGCGTCGTCGCTGGCCGGCCGGCGCGAGGTGTTGCGCAGCCGGCTCACCAGCAGTCCGTTCATGAAGCGCATCGCGCGCGGGCTTGCGTCGATCAGCCGGTCGAAGGCCGCCCGCGGCATCCGCAACAGCTCCGTGTCGCGCAGCGCCTCGACGCGCGCCGATCGCGGCTCGTCCGAGAGCAGCGCCATCTCGCCCACGGTCTCGCCCGCCGAGATGCGGGCCATAACCTGTTCGCCGCTGCCGGGCGTGCTCGCGATCACGCCAAGCCGCCCCGAGAGCACGATGAACATCGCGTCACCGGGTTCGCCCTCTTCGAACAGGGTCCATCCGCCCGGCAGGCTCATCCATTCGAGCTGCGCGCAGATTGCTTCGCGGATCTCAGGGGCAAGGTCGGCGAAGATCGCGAGCCGCGCGGTTTTGGCGGCCAGGGTTCGGTTCAGATCCGTAGAGTCCATCACAGGCGCACTCGCCACAGCCTAACGCGGCTTGCCAAACTTCTATCCGATCACGATTCCACGGCTCGGGTCGCTGCGCTTCATCAGGAACGCCAGCCGAACCATCGCCGCGCACAACACCGCCATCGCAAAATAGGCGTCAAGGTATCCAAGCGTGGCGGCCTGCGCTTGCATCCCCTGGTACACCCCTGCCACCGCCATATGCGCGGCCTCCGGAGTGTTGAGGCCCGCGTGGGTGAGAGCCTGGGTCATTCGCGCGGACAGCACGCGCACGCACTTATCGTAGCGCGTCAGATGCATCACCAGGTCGTGATCGTGCACCTGCGTGCGGCGGGTCACGATGGTTGACACCATCGCGATTCCGCCCCGCGACAGCACCATCCCGGCGTCGGTCGCGCCGCAGCCCATCAGCACTTGCGGGAACTGGGGCAGAATCATCACGCCGCCGTAGAGCACGAACATCAGCAGGTTGGCGATCGCGTTGGTGCGGTTTCTGAACAGGCGCAAATTCACGATCGGACGGCGGCTCGTGAGCTCCCGGGCGATCACGCCGATTAGCGCCGCGTCGCCGCCATTTCGCCGGCCGGCGTGGCGGCCATTCATCGCGCGCAATCTGTGCTCTACCGCCGCCGCGCTCATCGCAAATCGGGACCGAGCCGCTTCTCCATAAAGACGCTCAACGCGCTGGGCGCATAGTCTCCGAACGCCTCGATTTCCCGATAACCGGCCGCCCGGTACAGCTTCAACGCTTGCGGTTGTTTGATTCCGGTTTCGAGCCGAATCACGCGGAACCCGTGCGCGAGCGCAGTTTTCTCGAGCTCCTGCAAAACTCGGCGGCCCACCCCATTGCCGCGCGCGTTGGTTTCAACCCACATCCGTTTGATCTCGGCATATCCCGCCTCATGAAAGACCACCGCGCCGGTTCCGATCGCACGCCCCGCGGCACGCGCGACGAAGAAGCGCACATTGCGCCGCCGCAGCGACGCGACCTCCAGAAGATAATTGTGCTCGGGCGGATAGAGGCTCGCGAAGTAATTCTCTCCCGCCAGCAGCATGGCGCGTGCTTCAGGCCGTCCGGGATCTTCCGGACTGATTACCACCTGATCCTCCACCATGTGATTTTCTTCCGAACGGAACCACCACTGGCCGGCGCTACCCCCGATATCAGGCCGGCAGTTGCTCGCCGGGAACCCAGACCGAGTGAAAGCCGGCCGGCACGCGCTGCGGAATCTTGATTCGGGCAATCGGGCCCCTGGCGATATTCTTCGCATCGAGGATCACAACCTCGCCGGTGTCCTTCGCGCTCACGTCAGAGACGAATGCGACTACGTAGCCGTCGTCCTCGTCGCGTGCGCCGACGCGCGGCGCGAATGGACATTCATTGGCGGTGCGTCCCGGGCCAAATAGATACCTCTGCGTCGAGTTACGCTCGAGGTCGTACTTGACGATACCTTCGAAGTGCGGAACCAGTGAGTTGTACGCATAGCGCGAGCGACGCCCCATCCGCCCGCGATTAATCGTCGGCCATTCCGTGCGCGCGTCGTCGAGCTGTTCTTCCCTGACCACGCCGGTCACCAGGTTGAACCGCCATCGGTACATCTGCGCCTCGAGCCGCAGGAACGCCCGCATCCGCGCGAGCTCGCCTTCGCCGCGCCTGGCTCCGGGTTCGGGCTGTATCACCCGGCAGGCGTCCATCACGATCTCGTCGTTGCCCAGGGCGTCCATACTCTCCCAGGCGTTGACGACGTGATAGATGTAGCAGGGCGATGCCTCGAACCATCGCACCTGGGCGTTGGTCCCGAACCGCGGCAAGATGCCGAACCGGCTCGGCATTTCTGGATAGTAAGTTACCTTATGCACACCGCGAAGTAGCAATTCAGGGTCCCAGAACAACGGCAGATCCATCAGGACTGAGTACCGCTCGGTGAATGCCATATCGTGCGGCAATCGCGGTCCGGGAATTTCGATCGGCGCATGATGCGTCAATTCCCCGGCCGCGGACACGACATTGTAGGTCATGAACGGCGCGGCGGTCGAGTAGTCGAAAAACAGCAGTTCGCCGGTCGCTGGATCGCTTTTCGCGTGCGCCGATACCGTGCGCTTGAGGCCGCCGCGAAATGTCTCGACGCCAAGAGTCTCGAGCGTGCGCGCATCTATTTTGTACGGAAGACCGCATTGATACCACAGCGCGAGTGCGTAGCCGTTATGAAATACCACGTCGGTGTTGGCGGTGTCTTTCAGCCATCCGTCGGAGCCCGCGCCCCGGGGCGCGTTCGGGTCGGGACGATCCATCAGCCCGGGCCACACTGCCCGCCCGGCCTGCTTCTCGGCCTGAAAACCCTCGGTGCGAATCCATCGGTTTCGGTACGAGGCTTTCCCGCGCTCGAATTGAATCGCGTGGATCATCCCGTCTCCGTCAAACCAGTGATAGCGGCCCCGCGGCTGGAAGATCGGATTCGGCCCGTTGCGCAGGTAAACGCCGAACAGGTCATCGGGGATTTCGCCGACGACTTCCAGATTGTCGGCGGTAATCTCGTGTCCAATCGGGCCAAACACGCCGCGCAGGAACGGATTCTCGCCGGCTTCTATATTGATCGGAATTTCATTATCAATTTTCAGCATCGCATCTCGTCCCCGATTGCCAGAGTCCTTGGGCGCCGCATCGAACCTTAGCATAGGCGGCAATTCGCCAGTAGGACCAGCGTCCCGACGATCTCTTCGTGCGATCGCAGTCGCGGCGCGCGCCCAGGGCTGGCGAGTCGCCGGTCATGCTGATTCTCGGGGCTTTACGCCGGGGCATCGGTGGAACTAGGATCGGGCAGACAACGTGCACAGCCACGATCGCAACCCAAGGGAGACAGCCCCGATGAGCGAGCATCTTACCGAAATCGATCAACCCAACCGATGGCGGCTCGAAACCCCTGGCCATCAGGGATGGAAACGCACCGCCCGCCCCGGCGATCCGAACAAGTACTTCATGGTGTCCGCCGATTGCCACGCCAACGAGCCCGGCGGCCTGTGGCATCAGCGGCTCGACAAGGAATACGCCAAGCGCCTGCCGCGGATCGAGGTCGATGAAAACGGCGTCAAATGGCAAGTCTCCGAGGGCTGGCAGCGCTCGCGCCTGCTCGACAACCGCCTTGAGGGCGAGGACCACGTCCGCGGCAAGGCGGGCGCCGATCCCGCGCAGCGCCTGATCGATCTGGACCACGACGGCGTGGATGTCGAAATCATCTTTCCGAACAAGGGCTTGATGATGTGGGCGACCTCGGACGTCAAGTTCGCGGCGGCGCAGTGCCGCGTGTGGAACGACTGGGCCGCCGAGACTTACGGACCGCATCGGGACCGGATGGCGCCGATGGCGTCGATCGCGACCGGCGACTTGGAAGGCTGCGTCGCCGAGGTCGAGCGCGCCGCCAAGCTGGGCTTTCGCGGCGTCACCCTGCCCTGCAAGCCAATCTTCGGACCGCACGACGCGCGCCATCCGAATTACAATCTGCCGATCTTCGATCCGCTGTGGGCGGCGATTCAGGACGCCAACCTGTGCGTGACCTTCCACGTCTCGACCGGGCGCGATCCGCGGGCGGCGCGCAAGGACGGCGGCGCGGTTATCAACTACGTGTCGCACTCGCTGGCGCCGACCATCGAGCCGATCGCGAATCTGTGCGCATCGGGAGTGATCGAAAAATTCCCGAAGCTGCGCTTCGCGTCGATCGAGGCCGGCATCGGATGGGTGCCGTGGGCGCTCAACGCGATGGACGAAGCGTACAAGAAGCATCACATGTGGGTGTTCCCGAAGCTCAAGCATCTGCCGAGTGACTACTTCCGCAGCAACGGATTCGCGTCGTTCCAGGAGGATGCGCCGGGACTCGACCTCGCGCCCAAGTACGACCTGTGCGGAAATTTCATGTGGGCCAATGATTATCCGCATCACGAAGGTTCGTGGCCGCACTCGGCCGAGGCGATCGAGCGGCAGATGGGCCATCTCGACGACGATCAGCGCGCGCAGATTCTGGGAATGAACGCGGCGCGGATGTTCAATCTCGAGGTGCGCCGCCGGGTGCCGATGCCCGCGGCCCGCGCGAACTAACCGCATCGAGATCGATGCTCGCGCCGATGCGCGAGTGCTACTCCTCGAACCGGCCACGCTGCGCCAATCTGATGGCGGATGTGGCCGTTTTCTGCCGCCTCGCGGCCTCCCGCCTTCGATAATCGCAAAGCTTCGAGCGCCTTGGCGCTCTGGCAGAATTCTTGCGTTGATCGCATTCGGATCAGCGCAGCGAAGCAGCGGGCGGATTTGTGATACTCGAATTATTATACTGGATACCGGCGGCCGCCGCGGTCGTTTACTTCGAGCTCGCCTTGATGCTCGGCGTCCTCGACCTGCGCAGGCGCGCCACGGCGCAGGCGCGGCGCGACTGATCGCGTTCCCGTCCTCATCAGAACAGCCGCTGGCCGAAGAAGAACGAGTTGATGTCGCGTTTGCTGCCCTGCACTGCCGCAGCCGGCTTCTTCGCCAGCCGCTCGGCGAGCGCGCGCGCCTCGCTCATCAACTCCTCGCGCTTGACGACTCGATTTACGAGCCCCATCGCCGCCAACTCCTCCGCGCGATAGTGCCTGCACTCCAAAATCGCCTCGCGCGCCCGCCACGGTCCCATCCGCGCCGCCATCAGTTGCGCCGGAGCGCCGCGATAGGGCACGCCCATATCGACCTCGGGCACCCAGAACTCCGCGCCCTCGACAACGATGCAGAAGTCGAACGCCAGCGCGAGTGACCATCCGCCGCCGATCGCGTAGCCGTTGATCGCGCCGATCGTCAGCGCGTCGAGATGCGTTATCGCCTCGAAGACCCGCCCGATCAGCCGCGGAAACCGCCCCGCCGTCTCGCGCGAGACTCGCGCCCGCTCGAGCGGATCGGAAATGCCTCGAGTCGCCGAAAGATCGGCGCCGGCCGAAAACGCCGGGCCGGTCCCGGTGACGATCAGCACGCGAATCTCGCGGTCGTCGCGCACCTGATGGATGAGCACCTCGAGTTCGAGGATGACCTCGTCGTTGAGCGGATTGCGCTTGTCGGGGCGATTGAACGTGATCGTGGCGATCGCGCCATCTTTGCTAAACTCGAAATATGCCGGCATGGGCTTTTCCTGTGCGCAGGCGCGCGCTTCCGATGCTAGCGCCGCCGGCGCTTCGGCGCGATAGCCACAAGCGCATCGCGATGCTCTACTTGATCGCGAGACGAGCGATCCATGAATCAGCCGCCGAAATCGCGCCTTGACGAAGCGGTGCAAGCCGCGTGCGCACTGTTCGCGAAACTGCTGCGCGGGCGCGTGATTATCGCGGCGATCGACGGCGGCGGCGGCGCGGGCAAGTCCACGCTCGCGGCCGGAATCCGCGCCGCGCTCGGCGGAGTTTCGATCGTCCGGACAGACGACTTCTATCGCCCGCTCGATGGCGACGATCGCGCCGCGCGAGATCCCGAATACGCGTACCGCAACTATCTTGAGGTCGAACGCTTGCGAGCCGAGGCACTGGCTCCTCTGCGCGCCGGGACGGCCGCCCGATATCAGCCGCGCGAATGGACCAGCGCCGAGTTGCGCGGATGGACCGAAATCCCGCCCAATCCGATCATCATCGTCGAGGGCGTATATTCGACGCGCCCCGAGTTGCGCGACCTGATCGAGCTTGCGATCTTCGTCGATACTCCGCGCGATATCAGACTCGCGCGAATGAAGGCGCGCGCCCAGATTGACACGGTTTGGATCAACCGCTGGATGGCGGCCGAGGACCGGTACTTCGAGGATCTGCGCCCCCTCGACTCGGCCGACCTGGCCGTCGCGGGCTTCTAGCCCCGCGCCTTCGGCGCGCAACGTGCGCGGGAATGACACTCGTCAATCGCCTATCTACCGGAGGATAGTCATTCGAGAGCGGAGAACAGATGTGACTAATGAAGCGCCGGGCCGTTGTCTCGCGATGGGTTCGTTTGAATTTTTTTTAGCTCAGAGCCTGCCGCCGACTCGAGATTTGCCTTGAATTCATTGAACTCCACGCCGTGACGCGCCAAGTTCGTCCTGTCGCCGGTCACCGCACACTCTCTCGATGACTTCGCCACTCGATCGCCTCATATTCCATTACCCACTCGGCGGGCATCTCCATAATTCCTCGACCACCCAACCTCGCACCTGATTATACACATCCCGCGCCGGTTTACAAGGCTGAGTAGTTCATCCCCATACTATTGAGACCTGCATGTCGTAGTGACAATTCCGATCTGGCTCGATTCCTCGGCGTGTCATTCCCAAGCCCTTCGACATTGCTCAGGGCAGGCTCCGGATGCCGCGCGAGAGCTTGTCCTGAGAGTTTGTGAATTTTTTGATCGTTAGCGTTTGGTGTCATCCTGAGCGAGCGCTGCGCGAGTCGAAGGACCCCGGAAAACACTCGGGGTATTTCGACTCCGGCCGCAGCGGCCTCCGCTCAATATGACACAAAATCGAGTCGAACCCGAAAAACTCACAGGCTCTGAGCGGAGCCGAAGGAAATCCTGGTCTTTTGCTCCGCCGCGGCACTGCAATCCGGGATTCCTCGTGGCACAGGCTTTAGCCTGTGGAGCACACCGGCTGAAGCCGGCGCCACTTAGCCGCGCGCGGGAATGACAGCAGGTGGCGCGCTGGAGCGGGTCGGTGTCACTATCTTCTGCGGAACTCAATTAAGTCCTCTGTGTCTACCGATTTCACCACCCCGGCGTATCCTTCGATGCTGTCAAATTATTGCAATTACCGCTCTCGGCCAATGTCTTCCCGGGCATGGGTCTCGCGCACGGGAAAATCGACCTAACCCCTACCCCTTCCCGGACGAGAGTGTCGATTTTCGTAACTGGGTGGCCAAGTACATCTCCCTCGGCGATCCGCGGATGGCGCAGAATGGGTTGGGAGGTAGGAATCCATGGGGAGAATGGGGTCGACGACATCAGTGCGGGCACGGGAGATGCGCCGGGTGTTGGCGCGCTGGC
>DATKSQ010000084.1:0-5655 GCA_035531615.1 Binataceae bacterium (SeqCode) | reverse complement strand
CTGCCCGAGTTTCGGGACTTCATGGGCGACTCGGTGATGGTCGCGCACAACGCCGCGTTCGACCGGGGCTTTCTGGATTTCGAGTTCCGGCGGATTTTCGGGATCGGGATGCGCAATCCCGTTTTGTGCACGCTCCGGATGTCGCGGCGGTTCGTGCCCTCGCTCAAGCGCCGCCGGCTCGATTCGATAGCCGAGCATTTCGGCCTTGCGACCGACGGGCGTCATCGCGGGCTCGGCGACGCGCGGATGGCGGCGGAGATCCTTTCGATCTTTCTCGAAATCGCGGCGCGGATGGGCATCACGCGGCTTGACCGCCTGCTCGACGATCACGCGCGCGGGCAGAGCGGCCGCCGCTTCGAGCGCCACGTCGCGCCCGAAGCCGTCGCGGCGCTGCCGCACTCGCCCGGGGTCTATCTGATGCGCAACGAGCGCGGCGATATCCTGTATATCGGCAAGGCGCGCCGCCTGCGCGACCGGGTCGGCTCGTACTTCAGCTCGGCGGTCAACGCGAAGACCGCGGAGCTGATCGGCCACGTTCATCAGATCGATACGCGGCTCACCGCGTCGGCTCTGGAAGCCGGATTGCTCGAAGCCGAGCTGATCCGCGAGCTTAAGCCGCCGTACAACCGGATGCTAAAATCGGCCGCGCCGGCGTACTTTATCAAGCTTGACCTGATGGACGAGTTTCCGCGTCTGGCCCTGACCACGAAGCTGTCCGCGCGCCGCGGCGTGATGCATCTGGGGCCGTTCATCGGGCGCAAGAGCCTGGACAACTCCGTGCGCGCGCTCGCGCGGATTGCGGGCCTGCGCACCTGCACGGGCAAGCTTCGTCCCGACGAGGACTTCTCGCCCTGCATCTATGGCCAGATGGGCCAGTGCACCGCGCCGTGCAACGCGAGTATCGACGAAGACGCGTACGCCGAACGGGTGCGCACGGCGATTTCGTTCCTGCGCGGAAAGAGCGGCCCGCTGCTCGGCGATTTGGCGCGCGCCCGTGACGATGCCGCCCGCGCACTGCGCTTCGAGGAAGCCGGCAGGAGGCGGCGCGAGCTCGAAGCGCTGGCGACGCTGGCGCATCGCGCCACGCGGCTTAGCGAAGTCGTTACCGAGAACAACCTGGTGATTATCACCGGCGGCGATGGTTCCGGCAGGAGCGAATTTCCGCGCACCGCGCACGTCGTGATGGCGGGGCGCCTTGCGATGACGCGGGCGCTCGATTCGGCGGACGCGGCGGGCGAAGTCGCGGCGTTTGTCGCGGGCAACTTCGAGCGCTACCGGGCGCGGCCGGTGGCGCGCGGCGACCTCGAGGCGATGACGATCGTCGCGCGATGGCTTCGGGAGCGGGCGCCAGACGAAGGCCGGCTGGTTTATCTAAGCGGCCCGCGGCTCGACCCGGCGGCGCTCAGCCCTTGAGATTTTTGGCGAACAGGTCGAGTGTATGCGCCCAAGCGTCTTTCGCGGCTGCCGCGTTGTATACGTCGGCGCGGGTGTCATTGAAAAACCCGTGGGAGCATCCGGGGTAAATCTTCACTTCGCCGTGCTTGTTGAACTTCTTCAAATCCGCCGCCAGCCGGTCAACGTCCTTGCGCTGGATCCATCCGTCGTTCTCGCCGTATGCGTAAAAGATCGGGCATCCGAGTTGTGCGATTTTCTCGTCGGACGGAATCTCGCCATAGAACGGAGCGCTCGCCGCAATCTGCCTCGACTCGCACGGCAGCAGCATCGCGTAGCTTCCGCCCATGCAGTAGCCGGTAATCCCGACCTTGACGCCATGGGTGCGCTTCTGCGCCGCAATCCATCCGAGGGCCGCCTTCAAGTCCGCGATCCCGTCTTCCATCTTGAGGCCGCCCATCAACTGCGCGGCGGTATTCGGATCGGTGGCGACTTTGTGTCCCTGGCGCGAGTAGAGGTCGGGCGCGACGGCCACGTAGCCCTCGCGCGCAAAGCGCCGCGTGATCTCCTTGATGTTGGGATTGAGTCCCCACCATTCCTGGACGACGATCACCGCCGCGCACGGCGCTCCGTCAGCCGGCTCGGCGCAGTGCGCAGTGATCGTGCAGGCGGGTCCGGCGAAGCTCACTTCGCGTTCGAGTATTTGGGTTTGCGCCATCGTCATGCCCTCCTGATTGACGCGGGCGCCGCTGCCCGCTGATGCGGAGATTATTACTACTCCGCAGCCGCAATAGGCTACTCCGCAGCCGCAATAGGAATGAAGCCGATCGTTCCGTTGCGGAGTTTGATTTGCAGATAGGCGCCGGCGATTCCGATCACGTGAACATATTTCCGGCGCTTGACCTGTGCGACCACGGAACTGGTCTGGTCCGGACTCTGATATACGGGTGAGTTCCTGGTCAGCAGAAAGAGCTTGTTGAGCGGCTTGATGGTCGGCGCCGCTGCTGGCGCTGGAGCCGCGCCGCTGGGCGCCGCGGGCGGTGCCGCTGAAACGGCGTTATCGCTGACGAGCTTGGGGTCGATGGCGCGTGCGGCGGCCATTTCCGCCTCGCCCTCGGACTGGCGGCCCGGCTCGCTGTCGAGCAGGTTGGCGAGCGCCAGATGGGCCTCGGCGTTGCGGGGGTCCAGGCCGAGCGCGGTGCGAATCGGGTCTTCGGCTTGCGCGAGGCGGCCTTCCTTGCTGAGCGTGTCAGCCAGCTGGAGGTAGTAGCTGCCGCGAGTCGGGTCGAGCACGATGGCGGCGCGGTATTGCTCTTCGGCGAGGCGATTCTGTTGTTGGTCGAGATACAGATTGCCGAGCGCGACGTGAGCCGCGGGATTTTTCGGGTCGAGCTCGATGACCTTCATGAATTCGATTTGGGCAGGACCGGGTTTGTGCTCGAAGACGTACAGGTTGCCCATCGCGACGTGGACGCGGGGGTCGTCGGGGGCGATTTTCTCGGCCTCGGCGTAGTCTTTTTCGGCGTCGGCGGCCTTGGTGTTCTGCAGCGCGGAGTCGCCCGCCCGCAGGTAGTCATCGACGCCCTTATGGCTGCATCCCGCGATCAGGAACAAGCCACACGCAGCCGCGGCCAGTATCGGGCCCGAGCGCCGCATCAGAGTTTCCTCGCATATCCGCATCTTCACCTTCCTGTCTTGCATGGATCGTAGCCGAACGCCGCGCGAGCGCTCGCGCCGGGCCTGGTTCAAGTTGAGACTCGTTTTCAAAAACTGTCAAGTGAGAAGCTTTCGCGCGCGGCGAGAAACTTCGCTGCCAACTGGCGCTCTGCGAGTCTTTGTTATGAGTTCCGCGCCAGCAAGGTTTCCGTTACGCTCCGGGTGCGTTATAGAGTATCGCCGTGCGCGTGATTTTGATCGCAGCAAAAGAGCTGGTGCTCGCCAAGACCCGGCTTGGTTCGGTGATGCCCGCAAGCGAGCGCGTCGACCTTGCCCGTGCGATGTACCGTGACGTGCTGGCGGCGGCGCTCGGCTCGCGCGCGGCAGGTTTGGTCGCGGTGGTGAGCTCGGACCCCGCGTTGCTCGAGCTCGCGCGGGAGGCGGGCGCGATGCCGATCGATGAAGGCTACGCGCGCGGACTCAACGCGGCGGTTGCGCTGGCGACTTCGATTCTCGCCGCGCGCGGGGCCAGTGTCCTGTGCACTGTCCTGTCCGACATCCCGATGATAACCGCGGTGGACATCGATGCGGTCTTTGGCGCGATGGGGCAGGGGCCGGGCGTAGTGCTGGTGCCGTCGCGCGATTTCAGCGGCACCAACGTGATCGCGCGTTCTCCCGCCGGAGTGATTGCGACCCGGTTCGGGCGCCAGAGCCTGGCGCGGCATCTGGACGATTGCCGCGCGCGCGCGGTGCGCTGCGAGGTCTTGCGCCAGGCGCGCCCGGCGCTGGACCTGGATCTCCTGGGCGACCTCTACGAATTCGTGCGCACGGCCTCGACCACGCATACTCTGAGCCAGCTTTCCCGCCTGGGGATTGCGTATCACTAGAAATCCTGAGAGCTCGAGCGACAGTGGATATGGCGGCAGTGGATATGATTGAGCGGCTTGGCGAAACCATACTCGACGGCATTTTTGCGCTCGGAAATTTCGTGTTGTTCCTGTTCAACTCGATAACCTTTGCGCTGCTCCCGCCCTACAAGCCGCGCCTGGCGATCCGCCAGATTCGGATCATCGGCGCCGACTCGCTGTTCCTGATCGTGCTGATCGGCGCGTTCACCGGGATGGTGCTGGGACTCCAGGGATTCACCACCCTGCGCCGCTTCGGCTCCGAAGGCGCGCTCGGAACCGTGGTCGCGCTGGTGATAGTGCGCGAACTTGGCCCGGTCCTGGCCGCGCTGATGATCGCGGCGCGCGCGGGTTCCGCGATGGCGGCCGAGCTGGGCTCGATGCAATCGACCGAGCAGGTCGATGCGCTGACCGTGATGGCGATCAATCCGGTGCAGTACCTGGTGTCGCCGCGGATGATCGCGGGGATAATCAGCTTCCCGCTTCTGACCACGATTTTCGACGTGATTGGGATTTGGGGCGGATGGCTGGTGGGATGCGGCCTGATGGGCGCGCCGAGCGGCGATTACTTCAACGGAATCGCGGCGCAGATGGGCTCGCACGATATCGCGCTCGGGCTCTACAAGGCGCTCACCTTCGGGATCATCGTGATGTGGGTGTCGTGCTACAAGGGCTACCACGCGCAGCGGATGGCCACCGGGGTCAGCCGCGCGACGACCGAGGCGGTGGTCTTGTCGAGCGTGCTGATTCTGGCGGCGGACTATATCCTTGGCGCGCTACTTCTGTAACATGGCGGACTTAAGCGTGAACCCGGCATGAGCACCGAAACCAACGGCAAGACCATCGGCAACGCGATCGAAGTGCGCGGGCTTAAACGCAGCTTCGGCCGCCAGCAGGTGCTCGAGGGCGTCGATCTAGAGGTTCCGGCCGGCAAGATTGTAACTATCGTGGGACCGTCCGGATGCGGCAAAACCGTGCTGCTCAAGCATCTCAACCTGCTCCTGCGTCCGGACGCCGGCTCGATCGTTATCGACGGCGCGGAGGTGACCCGGATGCGCGGAGCGGCGCTCGACGCGGTGCGCGAGAAATTCGGGATGCTGTTCCAGGCGGGGGCGCTGTTCGACTCGATGACGGTGTTCGAGAACGTGGCGTTTCCGCTGGTCGAGAAGACCGCGCTGGGCCGCGCGGAGATTCGCACCCAGGTGCTCGAGACGCTGGGCGCGGTCGGTCTGAAAGGGATGGAGGCCAAGTATCCATCCGAGTTAAGCGGCGGAATGCAGAAGCGCGCGGCGCTCGCGCGTGCACTGGTGCATCGACCGAAAATCCTGATGCTCGACGAGCCGACCACCGGGCTCGATCCGACCCGCACCGGCGCGATTCATGAACTGATCCGCGGCACTCAGAAGAGTTCTGGACTGTCGGCGGTGATGGTGAGCCACGATGTGCCGGCGGTGTTTTCAGTTTCCGACCGGGTCGCATTCATGCATCTCGGCAAGATGCGCCTGGTGGGCACAGTCGAGGAAGTGATGGCTTCAAGCGACGACGAGTTCAAGCGCTTTCTGGCGGGGCGCGCCTCGGGCGACGACCTGGAAAACAATCAAGCTGGTTCGTAGCAGGGTAGGGACTCAAAACCGATTATGTACGCAAGCCGCACAACTCAATTCATCGTCGGGATCTTCGGGCTGCTGGGAATTCTCGCGCT
>DATKSQ010000083.1:0-15095 GCA_035531615.1 Binataceae bacterium (SeqCode) | reverse complement strand
GGGCGCGGCCATAAACAGGCCGCGCCCGCCATTGTGTTCGCGCCAATAGATTTTCTGATCGAAAACGCCGGCGGGAGCCATCGGCTCCCGCCGGCGTTTGCTTTGCGCCGTTCGGCGCGAATTCCTGGCCGAGAATTCTCGCGGCGTTTCAATCCATGTTCCGGGAAGTTTCATTGAAGGCGAAGGCTTCGACCGACCGGGCCGGTGTCGAGAGCAGCGCTGCACTCTGGCCGCTGCGTCCGCCCGCTGGCGCTGATGGCTACAGCGATGTAGCCGAGAGAGCCATGAAACTCGCCTGCCGATCGGCCTCGCGGATGAAAAGCCGCATATTCTAACGGTTGTAAGGGCAACAGGTGAATGGCACGCGCGATGCAGCTCAGAACCTTTACGGTCCGGAAACGGCCCGGCGACACTCTTTTGGGAACACCGCCGGATAAACCGGCCGGCACTTGCACTGGGAACCGCGAAGAGGGGCGTGCCGGTCGCCGCCGCATTGCGATGCGGCGCCGGGGAGAGGACCGGGAAATCAAGCAGTGCGGCGCATCCTCCGTGGATCATTCAGGGCGGTTGCGGCGCAGCAGGGGAGGCATGGCGATGGAGCTTCGACGAACGGGTATCGCAACCGCGGGCCGATGCCGCGCAATGTTGTTTATCTGCGTGCTGGCCCTTGGCTTCTCAGCGCCAGCCTCCGCACAGGTCAAGCCGGGAGATTTCATCACTCCTGACAACGCGGCCAAGATCAAAGACCTGGTGGCGCCCGGCGTGTATTACAAAGTCGCGCACGGGATGACGATGAACATCGTGCCCACGCAGAGGGTTGATTGGCCGCCGCCGTACATGGATGCGACCGAAAAATATTCCTCGCAGGTGCGGCTCTCGCGCGATCATCGCAGCGTGGTCGGCTACGTCGCCGGACAGCCATTCCCGTTGATCGACGCCAACGATCCCGAAGTCGCCGAAAAGATCATCTGGAACAATGTCTTCCGCCCCATCACGACCGACGATTACGATCTGCGCTTCTATGACTGCGACTCGAGCTACGAGCGCAAAGGTCCGCAGCAGAAGCAGATCGAGTATTTCCAGATCGGCCACTACATGGGCTACGACCTGGTCGGCCGCACCGAGGTCGAGCCGCTGCCGATTGATCCGGACTTCAAGGTAACGGGCCGCTATTGGCTGTTTGGCCTGTATCCAATTCTCTCCCCGCAGGAAATCCGCGGCACTGGCTTTATCCGCTGGCGCTACGCCGATCCGAAGCGCGGCGATGACATCTGGGATCTTTCGGGCGGGACCCGCCGGGTGCGGCGGCTCAACGAAGCAATCATGAGTTCGTCCACCACTACAAATGGCACCTCGGCCCACACCTGGGACCCCGACCATTACTCGGGTTTCAATCCCAAGACCGAAGAGTACGACTACAATTTCCTGGGCGAGAAAAACATGCTCGGCTGCGTGCATGCCGCGCACTCGCCAGAGGTCCGCTGTACGACCGACGGCGGCGGCAGCGCATGCCCCGAGAACTGGGAGATGCGCCACCTTTACGTGGTCCAGGCGCTCCCGCGGCATGGCGAGATCAACGCGATTGATTCCAAGTCGGTGATCTACCTCGACAGCGAGCTGTGGTTCGAGCCCTACATCGACACCTACGATCGCCGCGGACAACTGTTCCGCAACCACACCTACTGGCTGGCGACCCGCGACCGTCCGGTGCCCGACGCCAGGGTCGCGATCTACCCGTTCAAGCGCTCGTTCGTGGTCGGTGCGGTTTCGACCGACCTCCAGTCGGGCTTGGCGAGCATGTGCTATCTGCCGGGAATCGAAACCCCCGAGCGCGAATGCTGGTATATCAACATGGGCGCGGTGGATAGGGCCTTCTTCACCACCGACGCGATGGTGCGTGCGGCGTCGTTCTAGCAGGGTGTTGATAAATGGCAGTTCCCGCGTAGCGGGAACTCTCGGGTCTGTTACACCCTGCGGAAAACTGCCTTCCTTCATCTGCTCCCCCTGGGGGGGGAGAACGAGAGATGGAGCAGGAGGTTGAAAATGCAATTTTCAGCCTCCTGCCAGGCGCGTGCGAAGAATGCTCGATTGAAATCGCCGGCGGGAGCCATCGGTTCCCGCCGGCGATTGCTTGAGCACCTGCCGTTCGAGCCGCGTCGCCGGCTCAAGTGAATGCGCTGCGCTTGCGCTTTGAAAACGCGAGCGCGCGCATCCGCGCCGGCGGCCCGTCGATGAACCCGATCGAGTTCAGATACAGCTCGCCGCCCAGCAGGCGGCGCAAGAGCGGCGATGCGCGATGCCATACCTCTTCGCGCACCGACACGAGATGGTTTTCCTGCACGCGCAAAAACGGGCGCACGTAGTACGCAAACATCGCGCGGCGCTGTCCCGCGCGGGTCACGTTCGCCCCGGTGCGATGCCAAGTGTAGCCGTGCAGGATCGCCAGCGACCCGGCGGGCGCGACGATCGGCACGCAGGTGTACGCCATGCCCGGATCCGGATTGCGGCGCATCCGATGCGAACCGGGAACGTACTCGGTGCCGCCGTTTTCAAGCGTGAAGTCGTCGAGCAGCCAGATCGCGTTGGCCGACAGGACAGCCTGCGGATGCGGCGGCGGCACGTAGCCCGAATCCGAATGCAGCAGCATCGGTTCGCCGCCCGGCCCGGTGGTGTTCGAGGAAAATCCCGACAGGATGAAATCGGCGCCGAGGATTCGCTCCATTATCGCCATCACCGCCGGATGCGCAACGGCGTCCTCGAAGACCCTGCCCTTGTTGACCAGGTTGAAGACGCGCTGGTTGGCGCCCTCGGATTCGATAAAGCCGACCCCCGCCGCGCGCTCGGCGCGGTTGAGCTCGCTTATCGAATCGCGCAGGTGCGCCAGCGACGCGGGCGGCATGAAGTTGCGGATGAGCGCAATCCCGTCGCGCTCGACGGTGGCAACCGTGGCATCGAGATCGAAATCCATTGCGGTGCAAGCCTCCAAGCGTTCGCGCGCGGGCGCCGCTAACGCGACAGCAACATATAGACCGTTCCAGACAGCAGCACGAGGATGCCGGGATTGACGTGGCGCCAGAGTAAAATCGCGCCCACCCCAATCGTGATCGCGATCGAAAGCGGATTGATCCGGCCCGTGACCGCACTGACCAATGTCAGCCTGCCGATCGCGTAGGTTCCCGCGCACATAAGCCCTATTGCCACCGGCGCCATCCCGCGCTGCACGGTGAGCCGCCACGGCGAACCCGCGAAGTGCACCCACAGCCGGTTGGCGAGCAGGGTCAGCGCGCAATCGGGGATGAAGAAGGCGATGCCAACGACCGCCGCGCCGAGCGCGCCCATCAGCCGGTATCCGATCACCAGCACCATCAGCATGTTCGGCCCGGGCGCGACCTGGCCCAGGCTGTAGATATCGCGGAACTGCTTGTCGGTGAGATTGAACCAATGCACGGTCGCGTGCTGCATCTCGGGCAGCACGGCGGTTCCTCCGCCGACCGCCAGGATGCCGAGCATCGCGAAGACCGCGCCGAGCTTGAGCAATTGGGTTCTCACTAATGCGCCTAATGGCGTAACTTTCCGTGGCGCGGTCCGCGATGAAACGGCAGGTGCAGCTCCGCGCCCTGGGTTAGCGCGCGATCGGTGGCGGGACGGTACAGAAAGATGGCGACCGGGCCGATCGCCAGCAGCACCCATGCGAGCGAAATCTTGAAAATCGAAACGGCCGCGAAGGTCACGACGATGATCGCGAGGTCGAGCGCGCTCTGGAATTGACGGCGTCCGAGTTGCAGCGTCACCACCGAGAGCATCCCGACCGCGGCGGCGGCGATTCCGAGCAGGAAGTGCTGGACGCGCGGATCGTGGTGGCTGCTGCTCCACAGCAATCCCAGCACCATCACGATCACGGAGCCGGGAATCACCAGGCCCGCCACGGCGGCTATCACGCCTGGAATTCCGCGCAGGTTATCGCCGACGATCACGGCGATATCGACCGAGTTCAGGCCGGGCAGAGTCTCCGAGATTTCAAGGGTCGAGAGAAAGTCCTCGTCCGAAAGCCACTTGGCGCCGCCGACCAGGTACTCGCGTTCGTAGGCGACCACCCCGCCGCCAAAGCTGACCGCTCCGGCCAGGAAAAACAGCTTGAAGAGATCGAACAGCGTGACGTTCCTGGCCACCGCCGGGGTTTCATTCGCTGTGTTTGACGGCGGCATTGCCCAATCCGTACACCAGCGCGGTCTTCGTGGTGCCGCGATCGATCCACTCGGCGGCGCGAGCTTGCAGGCCGGTGTAGAATAGCTCCGACAGATCGCGCGGCTTTTTGTGCATCGCTTCGGGCCGATCGAATTTGAGTTGGAACGCGAACTCGGCCACCAGCGGTTGATCGGTGGTGCGGATTCTCCATACCGCGACGTTGCACTTGGCGCTCAGGTGGCCGCCGAAATCGAGCACCCCGAGCTCGAACAGATATTCCGCGATCGAGGCGCCATGCACCGGCGCCATCGTGGCCTTTGGATTGGCTCCGATCGTCTTAAGCGCGGGAAACGCGTTCGAGATCAGCTCGACCTTCTGCGTCAGCAGGATATTGGGCGTATCGAGCTCGCAGTTGTGCGAGTACACCAGCCGCATCCCGACCGAATCATCCTTGGGCAGCAGAATCTCTTCCTTGAACTTGATGGTGTGCAGGCAGGGCAGGAGCGGGCGCACATCGACGGCGGCGGCCGTCGCTTTGTCGGGATGACGGAACTTCAGGACCAGCTCGTGATTGTTCTCCGGCAGCCCGTGTTTGTAGAAAGTCCGCTTACGCAGGATGAAGCCCGAGTTGTAGAGCTTGAAGTGGGGCGTGTCGAAGAACACGACTTCGCGAATCTGTGGCGCCGGCTGTGGGTCGATCTTGCTCAGATGCACGCCGAGCTGTTTGGCGGTGTGATGCGCGAGCTTCCAGAATTTGTGAAATGAGGTTGGCTTGTGGAACTTGTCCGCACGCAGCAAAAGCTTGTACTCGCGGAATTTGACTTGGTCCGCGGGAATCGGCTCGTAGAGATTTACTTCGTGATTCGGCTGTGAGCTCATCCTAAGGTTGTCCTGCGCCGCGATAGCGCGTCGCCGCGCAGCGCGGTCCTTCGCCCATTTGAGTACCAGTCCACCACTTAAGCGTCAATTATACCAGAATTGGGGCGTCGCCCGGCGCGGCTTGCTTTGCGCGCGCGTTTGGCTCATTGACGAGGCATGGAAACCGATTCGAGCCGGTGCGCACGCAAGGAATCCGCGCCGCCGCGGGCCGCATCGCTCGGGCAGTTGGACCAGGAGTTGAGCATTGTGGATACGCCGCCGGCCGATCCGACCGGATAGCCGCCCAGCCGATAATCGCCCCGACAACGGTTGTCGAGGAGTTTGCCGCCTCGCCTTGCGCGAAACGCGCGCATGCGCGAATCCAGAGACTGGGCCGGACGCGCGCGCCGCACGCCGGCCAGATAAGATGCCGCTTGGAAGACTCAGGCTATTTGCCGCGCGAGTGATGCTCGCCACGGCTGTCCTATGGACATCGGGATGCGCGGCGCACGCCGCGTCGGCGCCAGCGCAGCAATTCGTTGCGTACAATCACGTCGCCAGGGTCGGGCGCAATCCGGGCTACGACGCGATGTTTTATCCGCATGGCGAAATCGACTTTTACCCTAACCGCGAAAAGCCGCGCCGTGCAGTCGTCCATCGCGACGGCGGTATCGCGGAGTTTGCCTGCCTAAATGACGCATGCACCGACTATACGGTCAGCACCAGCGCAATTCCGGGGGTCGCCGACACCTCGCTCGAGCTGACCGAGATTTCCAAGGGCATCCTGCTGGTGCGCAACGGCGACAACGGCGCGACCCGCGGTTATCTGGCCGACGCGGGGAAAAATCAGTATCGGTTCGTCGAATCGCTCGAGCAGGCGCAAAATATCGTCAAGGGCGGCGTCAGCGACGGCACCGCGGTGAAAGTCGGCAAAGTGATGCTCGAGGTGGTGCTCGTAGCGGCAGTGGCTACCGCCCTGGTCGCGGTAGTGGTGCTGGGCGCCGCGGCAGGCGCGGGGTCATCCTCGGGCTATTGAGCGATCGGCAACTTGATACAGCGGGTAGCGGATGTTAGCGTCGCCGACGGTTGGCCGCGGGCAATTGGCGCAGCGGAGAAATACCCGCACCAGGGCGACGGCGGATTCCACCCATGACCGAGCATCGCAGGCTTCCCGACTTTATCGCCGTGGGTCCACAGCGTACCGGCACCACCTGGTTGCACAAGGTGCTGGCGGGGCACGTGGGTTTACCGGCGACCAAGGAAACCGATTTCTTTCTGAAAAATTTCGAGCGTGGACTCGACTGGTACCTGGCGTTTTTCGCGGCCTGTCCGAGCGCGGTTCCGATGGGCGAAATCGACCCAAATTATTTTGGGGCGCCGATAGCTCGCGAGCGAATCGCGGCGAGCATCGCGCGATGCCGGATCATCGTGTCGTTGCGCGACCCGACCGAGCGCGCGTGGTCGTCGTATCGGACGATGCGCCGCGACGCGTGGACGCGCACCGGCTTCGAGGAAACCGTGATGCGCAGTGAGATCATCCGCGAATCCAGCCGCTACGCGTTTCATCTGTCGCAATGGCGGCGCAGATTCGGAGCCGACCGCGTGCTGGTGTGCCTGTACGACGATCTCGAAGCCGATCCGCAGGCCTACCTGGACCGGATTTGTGAATTTATCGGCCTGCCAGCGGTTGCGGCGCGCGGCATCACCGCGGCGACCGAACGGGTGAACACGGTGACCGAGGCTCCGCGCAGCCGGCGAATCGCGCAGCGCGCACGCGACGCGCGCGACTGGCTCGCGATGCGTCGCTGGCACCGCACCGAGCGCGCGCTCGAGTGGCTGGGGCTGTGGCGCTTCGCGTTTGAGGGCGGCGGAAAGTTCGGCGCGATGGATCCGGCCGCCGAGGCGCGTCTGCGCGAGTACTTTCGGCCCGAGGTGGAAGCGCTCGAGGCGATACTGGGCCGCGACCTGGACGCGTGGAAGCGTCCGCACCCGCGCTCTGAAATACCGCATGATGGCTTCTTGAGCGCGCGCGGAGCGAAAGCGTAACGGCCAGGGCATGACAGCCGCGCGCATCGCAAGACTGCCGGACTTCATCGCGGTCGGACCGGGACGCACCGCGACCACGTGGCTGTACGAGAAGCTCAAGGGACATGTCGATCTTCCGGCGGGAATCAAGGAGACCGATTTTTTCACCACCAACTACGCCAAGGGAATCGACTGGTACGCGCGCCATTTCCGTTACGCGTCGGGCGCGGTGCCGATCGGCGAAGTGAACCCATATTTCGGATTTCGCGAGGCCGCGGAGCGAATCCAGCGTCATATCCCGGGCTGCAAGATTATCTGCACCTTTCGAAATCCGGTCGAGCGAATCTATTCGTCGTACAAACTCTGGCGGCATTACACGCAGACCAGCTTGCCGATGGACGAATTCCTGGTGAAGGTCCCGCAGGTTATCGAGGTCACGCGCTACGCCAGGCATCTGCCTGATTGGCAATCGCGCTTTGGCGCCGAGCGTGTGCTGGTGCTGCTCAACGACGACTTGCGCGCGGACCCGCAGGGATTTTTGGATCAGGTGTGCGATTTTTTAGAGATCGCGCGGTATCCAGTTGTGTCCGCCGGACCCGAGATGATCAACTCCATAAACGACCTGCCGCGTTACCCGCGAGTCGCGCGCCGCGCGCGTCACCTGATGGACTGGCTCGAGGAGCGGCAGGCATATGGGCTCATAAACCATCTCGACGGCGCGGGGGTGTGGCGATGGTGCTTCGGCGGCGGCGCGAAGTTCGGGCCGATCGATCCGAAAATCGAGGCGCAGCTGCATCGGATACTAGATCCCGAGATCGATGCGCTGGCAAGAATGCTCGGCCGCAATCTCGCGGCGTGGAAGATTCCAAGCGCCGCACGGTCCGATTCGTCACAGTGAGATCTACCGCCGATGCCTCAAGTCTCAGTAATAATTCCGGTCTTCAATGGCGCCGCGACGGTCGGCAGAGTCATCGAGTGCGTCCTGGCCCAGAGCGCCGGAGCGGCCGAGATTATCTGCGTCGATGACGGCTCGACCGACGGCTCGGCCGAGGTGGCGCGCGGCTACGGCGAGCGGGTCCGCGTGCTGGCACAGCACAATCGCGGGCAGGCGGCTGCGCGCAATGCGGGCGCGCGCGCCTCGAGCGGCGAGTTTATCGTGTTTCTCGACGCCGACGATCTGCCGCGGCCCGCGATGTTCGAGCGATGCCTGGACGCGCTGAGCGCAAACCCGCAATGCGTGCTTGCGTACACCAACGCCCAAATTATCGGCGCGAGCGGGCAAGTCATGCGGGAATCGATGGTTGCGCCAGATCGCGCGCGGCCGCCCTCGATGGCGGATCTTCTCGAACGCATCTGGCCGATCGTTCCGAGCACCGCGATGATGCGCCGGACGGCGTTTACGGCGACCGGCGGATTCGACGAGGCGTTGCGCGGTCCTGAGGACATCTTCTTTTGGCTGGTGCTGCGCGAAACGGGGCCATTTTTTTATATCCCGGAGATTCTGGTGGCGAAGACCGAGTATGGGCTTTTCCCAAAGGTGCTCGAGCGCGACCCGGGCGCCCGAGCGTTTGCGCGCGCGGTGCGTGAGCGATACGGAGCGCGCGCCCGCGGTCTGCTCGGCGACTTCCACCACATGCGAGCGCGCCTGCTCGAACGCTGTGCCGCCGAGGCGATAGCCGCGGGCGAGCCGGCGATGGCGCGGCAATGCTATCTGCGTGCGCTGGCCTATGCGCCCGGGCGCCTCAAGAACTACCGGCGATTGCTGGCAACCATTATCGGGCGCGGGCGGGCCGCGTCGGCCGGCGGCGCGGATCGGTGAGAACCGCGATGGGTGCGCGGGTTACGGTGATCGTGCCGGTTTACAATGGCGCCGCGACGGTGGCGGCGGCGCTCGACAGCATCCTTGCGCAGTCGTTTACGGATTTTGAAATCGTTGCGGTCGATGATGGCTCGAACGACGACTCGCTCGCGGTGCTCGAGCGCTACCGACCGAGGATTACCGTGCTGAGCGAGCGAAATCGCGGACCGTCGGCGGCGCGCAATCTGGGCGTGCGCAATTCGTCGGGCGAGTATCTTGGCTTTCTCGACGCCGACGATCTCTGGCTTCCTGAGTTTCTTGAACGCACGGTCGCGCTGCTGGATACCGACCCGGCAAGCGTGCTCGTCTACACCGACCTCGAGCTCGCCGACTCGACCGGCGCCGCGATGGGTGCGCGGCTGATCGGCAAGCGCGCGGTCCCCACCATGCACGACATGCTCGAACGCCTGTGGCCGATTCTGCCCAGTTCGGTCGTGATGCGGCGCGGAGCGTTCGAGCGCGCGGGCGGCTTTCCCGAAGAACTGACCAGTTTCGAGGACGTGTATTTCTGGCTGCTCGCGCGCGAACAGGGCGACTTCAGGTATATCGAGGAGCCGCTCGCGAGGTGGCGTTTCGCACTGTTTCCGGCGCCGCTCAAGCCCGCAGGGGGACAGGAAGCGGCAGGCAGGATTTTCGACCAGATGCTGCAGCGGCGCTACGGTGTACGCGGACTTGCGCATGTGGCTGCGCGCGAGCGCGCACCGCGCAGTATCCTGGGCTATATCGGGTTGCACGCGCTTGCGCGCGGGGATCGGCTTGGCGCCCGGCGCGCGTTCGGCGCGGCGCTGCGGATGGATCCGTGGCGGCTCAGAAATTACTTGCGCTATGCCCGCACGTTTCTGCCGGGCGCGATTGCGCGCGCGCTCTCCGGCACCAGAGCGGGCGGTTCCGGGCAGAGATAATCGCTTGTTAGGGTGGATGCGAGTTGTTAGTTTCGCGCCCGATGGGATTCCAGATGGAGAAAGCTGCTTGTGACGGCGTCGTCTGAACCGCGGCGGCTGCCGGATTTTATCGGGGTTGGACCGCCGCGTACGGCGACCACCTGGCTCTATGAAGTCATGCAGGGACAGGTTGGATTTTCCGACTTCCGCAAGGAGACCGATTTCTTCACCCGCTTTTACGGCCGCGGCCTCGAGTGGTACCTGCAATACTTTGCCGCATGCCCGCGCGATTTGCCGATGGGCGAGATGTCGCCGCTGTACTTCGCCTCGGATGACGCGCGCGAACGAATCGCACGGGTGATACCGCGGTGCCGGATCATCTGCTCGTTTCGCGATCCGGTCGAGCGCGCGTGGTCGCACTGGCGGCTTCTGGCGCGTAGCCTGCGCACCAGGCTCGACTTCGAGCAGGCCGTCGAGCGTCTGCGCGATATCCGCGAAACCAGCCGCTACGGGCATTATGCGGCGAACTGGATCGAGAGTTTTGGCCGCGAAAACGTGCTGTTGCTGTTTTACGAAGACTTGGAGAGCAATCCACAGGCGTTCGTGGATTCGGTGTGCGACTTTATCGGCGGCCCGCGGTTTTCACTGAGCGATTCTCAAGCCGCTGGTACGCGCGTGCATTCGGTTCCGGCGCGCGCTCGCCATCCGGCGCTTGCACGCAACGTGCGCAACGCTATCGGATGGCTGAACGACCGCCGGATGCATCGCGCGGCCAGGCTCATCCGGCTGAGTCCAATATGGCGCTACTCGTTCGAGGGCGGAGAGCCTTTCGCGCGGCCGACGCCGGAAGTTGACGCGCGAATCCGCGCGTCGCTCATACCCGATATCGAACACCTCGAGAAAATCAGCGGGCGTGATCTGTCAGCGTGGAAGACAGCCCCGGCGCGTGCGGAACCACACCGTGCCGGTGAAGTCGCGCCGCGCCGCGCCTGAGACCGGCGCCGGGAAACCCGTCTGACCTAACCCGCTGCCTTACGCAGGTTCCGGTAGGCGCGCCCCTCGCCAAGTCCGTAGCGATTGAGCATCCGGTAAACCGTGTAGCGCGAAACCCCGAGCAGCTCGGCCGCGCGATGGCAATTGCCGCCCGCCGCCTCGAGCGCGCGCATCAGCGCGAGCTTCGACGCCTCGCGGACGACGGCGTCGAGCTCGTAGGGCCATGGCGCCTTGTCGGATGGCTCGGCCAAAGCCGGGGCCTCGGCCGCGTCGCCAACCATCGCGGTCGAAGACAATTCCAGCTCGCCGCGCTCGGTGGCGGAGCGATCATAAACGTGGTCGGGCAGGTCTTCGGCAACCAGGCGATCGGTCTCGGTCAGGATGACCGCGCTCTCGATCGCGTGGGCGAGTTCGCGCACATTGCCCGGCCATTCGTAGGCCATCAGCGCCTCGAGCGCAGGCCGCTCGATATGACTGATCGACTTGCCGAACAGATGATTGTAGTGCTCGATAAAATGCGCGATGAAGGCGGGAATCGCCTCGTGCCGCTCGCGCAGCGGCGGCAGGAAGATGGCGGCGGTGTTGAGACGATAGTAGAGGTCGTCGCGAAACTCGCCCCGCTTGACCATCGCGCGCAAATCGCGGTTGGTGGCGGCGACCAGACGGATATCGACCTTGTAATTATGGGTCGAGCCGATCGGCTGAATCTCCCGGGTCTCGACCGCGCGCAGCAGCTTGGGTTGGAGCTTGAGCGGCAACTCGCCGATTTCGTCCAGAAACAGGGTGCCACCGCTTGCCGACCGGAAATAGCCCAGCGAATCCTCGCGCGCATCGGTGAAGGCGCCTTTCACATGCCCGAAAAGCTGCGACTCGGCCAGCGAATCGACCAGATTCGAGCAATTGAAGGTGACGAAGGGAGCGTTGGGTGTGGGGCCAAGCGTGTGCAGCGCGCGGGCGACCAGTTCCTTGCCGGTGCCGGACTCGCCGTGGATCAGCACGGTGGACTTATACGGGCTAAGCCGTGCGATCGTATTTAGAACCTTGCGTGCTTGCGCCGACCGCACCACCATCCCGCCGATCCGCTCCGAGCCATGCGAAAGTTCCTCAAGGCTGATACAATCGGAGCACCCCGCGTTCGACTCTGTGCCGTGCCGGTGCGCCGGACCATTCTTTGCGGTCTGCGCCGCCGTGTCCCCGCTCTGACGCATCAAACTAACCCCTTCGCGGAATCCCCGCCGCGAGCCTACTCTCTGTCGGAAAGACAGAGCTACATGTTGTAGGAAAAATATCTAATCTAGGCGGATGGGACCTGTCAAGTGCAGTGGCGGGATTTTTTGGATTCGTTTAAGCCAAGGCGGGCGCTGTTCGGCACTGCCATCGCGTTAACCCATATCCTGATCGAAGCTCATTCGGGTCAAACCCAGCGCGTCACGATTGCGGCGGCGGACCGAGACCTAAAGCCCGTACCGAAAACAATCGATCGTTGCGCGGCCTTCCAATGCGCGCGAATCGATGTAAACATCGTTCCTCTAAAACTTCGGCGAGCCGTTAGCTCAGGCAGGTAGAGCATCTGACTTTTAATCAGAGGGTCCCGGGTTCGAGTCCCGGACGGCTCACCAAGATTCCTCAAGAAAATCAAAGGTTTTTTGTAAAACATCGGAATCACCGGATCCCTCGATAACGCGATTTGTACGAGATTTGTCCGAGTTCTGTCAAGCGGCGTGAAAGTTCGTCCGGCGAACCTGCGACGCTCCGTGGAATAGCGGTCGAGCAAAAATCGCGAGCGGAGAAACCGGACTCTCCGAGATCGACGAGTCTCCAAGATGAGACTCCGAGATGACTCAAGCTATGTCTTTCGGCGGGCCGAGTGTGATTCGCTCGCCGAGCGACAGGTACCGCATGCGGATCGGACTCGCCGACGATGGCTAACTTTCGGCGCCGCATCTGATCCGCGATTCAATAGACCCGAACCGATCGGAGCCCCGGCATTCCGGTCAAAGCCGGAAGTATCTCGCACGGGCAGTCCCGAGCCCCATCGGTGGAAAGATCATCATTCTCCGTTTTCGAGCCGGGGTATTCATTGACTTGTCGAGCAGAAGCCCGAGGGAGCAAGGCCACCTTTTCCTGGTGCGGGATGCGGCCCGCGATGGTGGCGAACGATTCGTGCTCAAGCGCCTGGACCGTTCTAAGGTGAGGACAGAGCGGCTGGTTTCCCGCGCAGCGTGAACCTCCGCGCTGCCGCCATGAGCACGCGAGATCCGGAAGGAGAAGACTCGCGATGCCAACGGTGAACTTGGACTGACCCAAACCCTTGGTCGGGGTGAATGCGAAGCTGCTGGAATTCTTTCAGGACAATCCGAGCGCACGCTGTTTGTCACCGCCACCGCGCTCATCACCACGCTCGGCAAGGCGCTGGCCGAGGGCAAGCTCGAAGATCGACTGAAGCTGCTTACTCAGCCGCAGCTTCTCCTGATCGACGAGATCGGCTATCTGCCGATCGATCGCCAGGGCGCCAACCTGTTCTTCCAGCTGGTCTCGCGCCGTTACGAGCGCGGCTCGATCATCATCACCAGCAACCAGAGCCTCGGCGCCTGGGGCGAGGTGTTCGGCGATACCGTGATCGCCGGCGCGATCCTCGATCGCCTGCTCCACCATTCCATCACCGTCAACATTAAAGGCCAGAGTTACAGGCTCAAGGAGAAGCTCAAAGCCGGGCTGCTCAAACCCAAGCTGGAGAGCCAGCCCGCAGCATGAACGCCGAGGTTCTATACGGAGCGGCGAGGGGGAAAAAGATCCCCCTCGCGCTCCCCCATCAGGCATCAAACCCGAGGGGGGAGTTTCAAGTGATCATAGGGGGTGATTTTCGGGTGATCATTGACACCTGGCACTGCCGGACAAGTTGAAACGTTGGGCGTCGATTGGCCGCTTCCTGCCGAGCGGGTCGGAAGCGAAAATGAGGCGGGTGGCACGAAAATAGGTGTCGCGCTTGGGACGCGAGGGAAGCTGCAGAATCGCCGCATCGAGCGGCGCACCGGTGAGCACGGCCTTTGTGGCTTCTGGGATCGCGCGGTGCTACAAGGTTAGGCCGCTGCGCGACTCCTTAATTAGACTCGAGACCCTGCGGAAGTCGCCGCTAAGGATCAGTTGCTGGGGAGAGGCGCCATCGAGTGCGCGAATTGGAGTGCGGAACCATGCGCGGGAAGATCGCAGGTTCTCGCGCATAATCTCGAAGACTTCCTGGGCCAAGGAGGCGAGAGCAGCGAGCTTTTCCTGATGGACGGGGGCAGCGCCAAAGCGGGATATTGTTGAAGGATCTCTGCCCAGATACTGGGCGAGATCGGAAAGGGTCCAATCAAGTAGCCGAGCAATCTTGGCCGCGTCGTACCTGCCGTTCTCGTCGATTGCTTGCCGAAGAATTGGCGCGTCTGGAAATGTCGTCGCGGCTGCGGAGCGCATGGTTGCTACCTCTCAAGCCGAATGTTATCCGAAAGCTGACCGCATGGCAACCGCATGGTAAAAGCAAGAATTTAACAGACGTTGAGCACCCAAATGGCGCACTAAGTTGATTTGCAGCCTTGCAATCAGGTCGTGCATCGACGGGACCGCGCTGGGGAGCGCGAGAGCAGCGGCAAGCATTTGTCCAACAAGCGGTCATTTCACCACGGTCTCTTGTCCCGCTGACGAATCACGACCGGCAACGCATCCGTGAGGTTCAAGTCTGCGAGCGCCTGCTTGAGTTCCTGCAGGACGTGTGCGGCATCTTTGGCGTCGAGATCGAGAGTGAACTGAACGCTGATTTCCAGATTCGTGCCGGAGCGCAACTTCGGGACGCGCTTGGTGCCAATTCGATTCCAGACTTCGGGGGAAATCGTGCCGCTGATCTGCACGCGGCGTTTCGTGTCCGCTCCAGAAGCGGTTTCGGGTGGCTCCGGTTCGACCGGCGTGGCCTTCACGATAGTACGTGTGCCGACTCGGCTGGCACGGCTTGTTTGACTGTCTTAATTTCCCGCCCCGAGTGGCTTAATTCAGACAGTACCCGCTCGTCGTGCGAGCTTTGCCCCAGGTTGCGCACGAAGAGTGCATCGCGCTCAGGGGCGGCACGGGGATTAATCTTTTCATCCGCGATATGCCGCGTCGATACGAAGAGATGGCGAGAGTATTGTTTTACTCAAGATACTGAGTAAAAATACTCAGAACAATGAGCAAATCGACAGAACCTTTTCGGCGACCTCAAGGAGCCGAGCTCGCCCGCCGACTCCGGGAACCGCGGCGACACATCCAGGTGGTGGCTGGCG
>DATKSQ010000082.1:0-25804 GCA_035531615.1 Binataceae bacterium (SeqCode) | reverse complement strand
CGCACCAGCCGGGTCGCGTTCCCGGGCGTGTACATCGGACAGCTCACGCCGCCCTCGGGATCAAGCTGTTCAAGATCGTGCACGAGTTCTTCCATCCCGCGATTGACCGCGAGCGCCGCCTCGAACAGCATCGCGCCGTTCGCCGCGACCTCGAACGAGCAGGCGGCGAGCTCGCGATGCTCCAATGTTACCGCGTCGCGTCCGGGGTAAAAACAATCCACGCCAAGCGCGCGCAGCGCGGCGAGCAGTCCGCGGACGTAGCGGTTCATCACCTGGTCGGGTTTGAGTGCGGTGTCGCGGTCGGGTAGAAGCGCGCCCACACGCGGCGCGATCAGGGCGACCTGGAGCCATCCCTCGCCCGCGCCAATCGCGCGTCCACCCGTCAGTCGCCGCGCCGCGCCAATACGGCCGCGCGCCGGTTCGCCGACGTATAGATGATACCGCCCGAGCGAGACGATCCGTCCCGGCGACGCATAGACGAGCAGGGTTGGAGCGATCAGGTGCGCCGCAACCGCCTCGAGCAGATGGAGTTCGAGCCCCGCGGCTTCAAGCGGCGCAATCGCGGGCAGTATGATCGCATCAAGCACGGCCACTTGATGATCGTATGCGCGAGAGCGAGATCCAAACAATCCACAGATTACACAGATTAAGAATTGCAGGGAGAATTTTGCGGTCATCGCCGCCGAAGCGGCGACGACCGCCTAATCTGTGAAATCTGTGTAATCTGTGGATTGTTTAAGTCCGCGAGCCTACGATCATCGCGTGGGCAGCCTTGATGCGATCGTTATCCCCGCGATAGCGCCGCTTGAAATCGCGGGACTCGAACTCTATTTGCTCGAAGCCGCCGCCGCGCGCCAAACCGCTCCGGCGCTGATCGTCTATGCGTCCCCGGGCCGGATGGTCTCGCTCGGGCGTTATCATCTTTACCGCGGCGATCCCGAGCGCTCGGGTATCGGCGCGGCGCGCCGCCTGACCGGCGGACGCGCGATCGGGGGCGGCGAAGGATGGCTCTCGCTCGCGCTTGTGCTGCCCTATCGTGGAGCGCTATTGCCCGAGCGCGAGGCAGCGCTGAAGCCCGACCAGGTCATGAACCGGTACGTGCGCGGCCTGCTCGGCGCGATGCGCACGCTGGGCGTCGATTGCTTTTACCCCGGACGCGACGCGATAACCTCGCGGCGGCGCGAGCTTGGCGCATGCTCGTTCGAGGTGAACGCCGGCGGCGCGATGCTGTTCGAGGCGACGATAGCGGTCAACCGCGGGATGGAAGACCTGGTACACGATCTGGACCGGCTCGATCCGGGCGGCTCCGTGCATTGCCCGATGTACGGCCCGGAAAACGCCACCAAGCTGGTGCGCGAGCTGGATCGCGACATTGCCTTTGCCGACTTGGCGCGCGCGATCGTCGCCGGATACGCCGAGTCCTTTGGCGCCGTCCGCGAGCGCGCGCTCGAGCCCGCCGAACGCGCCCAGGCCGCGCGCCGTGCGCAGGTTCTCGAAGCGACCCGATGGCTGCGCCTGGTCGCCGAGCCCGAGTCCTTCAACCGCTACAATCGCGCGGCCGGCCAGCTTGGCGCAATCGAAGCGCGCCTCGAGGTAGCGGACAGCTTCACGATCGAACGACTCGTCTTAAGCGGCGACTTTATCGCCAACTCGCCCGGAATCGCTCAACTCGAGCGCGCGCTAGCAGGCCATACGCTCGACCTCGCGTCGGTTGCACGGGCGGTCATGGATACGTACGGCGACGGACGCAATTATTTTCTGGGACTCGGCGATTTAGACAACCTGGTCCGGCTGATAGCGGAGGCCGCATGAGTAGCGCGCAGATACCCGATGAGGTCGCCGCTACGCTCGAGGCTCTGGACCCCGCCACGCAGCTCGGCGCGATCGCGGAGATCGCGCTTAATCCCGCTTCGAGCTTGAGCGAACGGACCGTGTACGCGCTGGCGCGATGCGTCGGCGCCGAGAGCAAAGCGGTTGGCCGCCGCGCCGCCGAGGCGGCCGCGCTGGTGGCCGCGCATGACCCGCGGATCGCGCCCGCGATCCGCGCGCTGCTCGAAGAGTCCTCGCCACGCGCGCGCTTTGGCGCCGCCTATGCCCTGGGACTGATCGGCGGCGCGCAATTCGACTTGCGAGCCGCCGATGCGCTGTATCAAGCGCTGGGCGACGCCGACGGCGACGTGCGATGGGCCGCGCACGATCTGATCCTGCGCCTGGGCGGCGCGCATCCGCCTCAAGTCCGCTCCGGATTGCTCGCCCTCGCACGCGACGGCCGCGAAGACAACGGAGACGCGCGCAAGATGGCGCTCTATTGCCTGCGCGATCTCGGACCCGAAAGCCGCGACGTGCTGGACGCCGCCCGCGCCGCCAGCACCGCCGCGGACGCGCACGTCAGGCTCGCGAGCCTTGCAATCCTGGCGCGAGCGCCCGCGTACCGGCGCGAGGCCGCGGCGATCGCGATGCGGATGCTCGAAACCGATCCGCAGCCCGGCGTGCGCCGCGCCGCCGCGGCCGCACTGGGCTTGATTGGCGAATTGTCGCTCGAGGTGCTCGAGGCGCTCGGCCGCGCCGCGGCTCGAGAGACCGATTCCGCTCTGGCGCGCGCCGCGAGCGCCGCGATTACGCGGCTCACGGGAGGCTTAAGCGATGAACCAAAATCCGATCGCACTCCTCGATGAAGCGCGGGTGCGCGATTTTCTCGCCGCCGCGCGAATCGCGCATCTGGCCACCGCCGACGCGGGCGGCGCGCCGCACGCGGTGCCGCTGTGCTTCTGGTTCGACGGCGCGCGCGTCTATTTTGTAATCGATGAGAAGCCCAAGCGGCGCGCGCCCGGCGGCACGATCAAGCGGATGCGCAATATCGCGGAGAATCCACGCGTCGCAATCGTGATCGATCATTACGAAGAAGACTGGACCCAGCTCGCGTTCGTGATGATTCGCGGCCGCGCGCTGACCGTCGCCGACGGCAAGGAATATATGCTCGCGCTGCGCAACCTGCGCGACAAATATGCCCAGTATCGCGCGATGGCGCTCGTGCCGGAGCGCAATCCAATCGTGCGCGTCGATCCCGAGCGCGTACACGCGTGGGGCGCGCGTTTCGCGTTGCCTGCTCCCGGGCATCCGCGATGAACCCGAGACCCGGCGGCTCCGGAAGCGGCGGACTTCGTGTGCGACTCGATCGCGATGGTTGACCTCGATACGATCCTGCGCGCCTGCTCCGGGTAACCGGCGCGTGCTATTCTCCGCGTGCGGCGACCAAGTTTGCGCGGAGCGAATTACGATGACGGCAAGGCTCTACCAGTTCGTGGGCAGTCCTTACTGCGCCAAGGTGCGCAAGATTCTCGACTTCAAGGGAATCGAGTATGAAGTCGTCGAGCTTGACTACCTGGAGCGCAAGGAGCTGCTCGCGGCCTCAGGCCAGTGGATGGTGCCGGCGCTCACGCTCGACGGCGGCGAGACGATCGCCGATTCGGCCAAGATCGCGGCGCGACTCGAAGAGCTGCAGCCCGAACCGACCATCCTGCCGCCCGGATGGCGCGGGATGCATCGGGTGCTGGCGGATTATATCGACAACCAGCTCGAGGACGCGCTGTTCCGCGCCGCGATTCCCGACGAACTCGAACATTGGCGCGAGCGCGGCGCCGACCGCGTCGCGCTGTGGCGGTTTATCCGCGAGCGCAAGTTCGGCGCGGGCTTCGTCGATCGGATGATTGCCGGGCACGCCGCCGAGATGGCGCGTGCGGCCGAGGCGCTCGCGCCGTTCGATGAGGCACTCGGCGAGCGCCCGTTCATACTTGGCCGGATCGGCCTGGCGGACTTTGCGCTCTACGGCCAACTCTACTATTTCGCCTTCCGCGGCGAGTTGAAGATCCCGGGGGCGCTCGCCAATCTGCGGACGTTCTTCGGCCGGATGGATCGAATCTCGTCCGCCCCCGAACCAGCCTAGCGCGCTGCCCGCGCTCATCGCAGTTCGTTCACCGCGGCCGTAAGGCATCCGCTGAACGCCGCGCCGGTCGAGTCGAGCGCGACATCGTAGAGCGACGGCGTCCGCCCCGGCACGAACACCTGGTGCCCTTCATCGAGGAACGCATACGCGACGCATACCGCGAGCGCCAGATACGGCCGCCGCGCGAGCGGCCCGTGCGCCAGCAGCCAGTACAGCACCCCGTACTCGGTGAAGTGCGCGCACTTGCGAATGAGCGCATGCGCGACGCCAAGCGACAGCCCCGAGATTCCGGGCACCAGCCAGGCCAAAATCGGATCGATGATGCGTGAGGTGTTGGCCGCCGAAAACGCCGAGGTCGAAAGCGTAAACATCACCGCGCCCCAGAGAATCACCGGCAGCCACTCGGACAATATCGAGGGCGCGGTACGTTCCACCGCCACGGCTGACTCCGCGCTCATCGCAGCGCTCCGGCGTGGCGGCGCGGCGGACGCCTTTGTGGCTCAAGAGGTGGTGGCATCGGCTTGCGTGGTGGACCATTTCCTTTCTATCAAGCGCGATCGGCGCAATCCAGATAGCGCCTGGCGCCTGCGGCTGGCGTAGGATGGCTTTCATGGATGAGGTCCTGACCGTCCAGCGCATGCGCCCGACCACGCCGGCGACGATTGTGATTTTTGGCGCGTCGGGCGATCTGGCGCAGCGCAAGCTCCTGCCCGCGCTTTACAATTTGGTTCATTGCGGCGGCGGGATGATGCCGGAGAACAGCGCGGTGCTGGGCTTCGCACGCACCCCGATGTCGCAAGCCGAGTTCCGCAAGTCGGCGCGCGACGCGGTTGCGAAATACTCGCGGCTCCCGGTCCAAGCGGATTGCTGGACCAGATTCGCCGACTCGCTCGATTACCTGGGCGCGCTCGCCGCGCCCGATGGCTTCGCGCAGCTTCGCACGCGCCTGGAGCAGACCGAAAAGCGCCGCGGGTTGCCGCCTAATCGCATCTACTATTTGTCGGTGCCGCCCGCCGCAATCGGCGACTCGGTCGCGCGGCTTGCCGCCGCCGGACTGATCGCGCCGCCGGGCGCTGCGCACTTCAGCCGCGTGGTGGTCGAAAAGCCTATCGGACACGACCTGCCGAGCGGGCTCGAAATCAACCGGGTCCTGCTCGAGCATCTGGACGAGTCGCAGGTCTTCCGGATCGATCATTACCTTGGCAAAGAAACCGTGCAGAACCTGATGGTGCTGCGGTTCGCGAATTCGATCTTCGAGCGGCTGTGGGGTAGCCGCAACGTCGATCACGTGCAGATCACCGTGGCCGAGACCGACGGGGTCGGCACCCGCGCCGGCTACTACGACCATTCGGGCGCGCTGCGTGACATGGTGCAGAACCATATCTTGCAACTGCTTACGATGCTGACGATGGAAGCGCCGGTGAGCCTCGACGCGGGCGCGATCCGCGAGGCCAAGCTCAACGTGCTGCGCGCGATCCGCCCGATTCGAAGGGCCGAGGCGAATCTGATGACCGTGCGGGGACGCTACGGCGCGGGAAAAATTGAAGGCCGCGAAGTGCCCGGCTACCTGGCCGAGGCCGGCGTCGCCGCCGGCTCGCGTACCGAGACGTTCGTCGCACTTAAGCTTCTGATCGATACCTGGCGATGGTCCGGGGTGCCGTTTTATCTGCGCACCGGCAAAAGGCTGCCGCGCCGCGCCAGCTCGATAATCGTGCGCTTCAAGGACGTGCCGCGGATCCTGTTCAATCGCGAAGGACTTCTGACGCCCAATCGCCTGACCATCAGGATTGCGCCCGACGAAGGTTTTTCTTTCGACGTGGTTTCCAAGCAGCCGGGACTCGATGTCGCGATCAAGCCGGTCCGGATGAACCTTCGCTACGAGAGCGAATTCGGCGCCGCGAGTTCTCCCGACGCCTACGAGCGCCTGCTGCTCGACGTGATGGACGGCGATCATACCCTGTTCCCGAGCGGCGAGTACGTGCAAAAGTCGTGGGAGCTGGTGCAGGGAATCCTCGACGCGTGGAGCGACGGCGTCTCGGTTCCGATCGAGGAATATCCCGCCGGAAGCTGGGGACCATCCGGGGCCGAGCGTCTGATCGGCGCGGCCGGAGGCGGATGGCGCGAGCCTTAGGCGCCGTCGCGGATATCGCGGAAATCGAGGTGTTGCGTGGCACATGAGCATCATCATCACGGCGCCGACCCGCACGCGCCTGTCGCGCGCAGCCTCGGAGTCTTCACGCCAGAGGAAAAGCGCCGCTACCATGCGCTGGCGAAGAAGCTCGCCGGCGCGACCATCGGGCGGCGCGAACTCGAGCGCGGCTATGCGCTCAAAATCGCGGGCGCGAAGCTCGGCATCGCCGAGGCCGGCGAATGGATGCTGCTCGAGGGCAAATGCTGCCCGTTTCTGGAGCTGACGCTCGAACCCGAGGGGCTCGAGTTCTGGATCAATCTGACCGGCCGCGCAGGCGTAAAGGAATTTCTGAAGGCGGAATTGAAGCTCTGAGTTGTGCGCGCGCGGTGTTGGTGGCGTTGGTATTGTCCTTCGGATAACATTGGCGGCGCTCCAGGCTCTGCGCATCATTAAATAAATTTCCGGACAACGGGGAATCCGATTGGGCGAGAACATCAAGGTTGCGATTCTGGGCGCCAATGGCGTCATGGGCGCGGGCGCCGCGGGGGTCTTCGCCGGCGCGGGATTTGAAGTGACGATGCTCGCGCGCGAGCGCGACAAGGCCGAAGCCGGGCTTAGCGCCGCGCAGAACGCAGCGCGCGCAGAGGCCGTCGCCGACCGCATCAAGCTCGGCAGCTACGACGCCGACCTCGAACGCGCAGTGCGCGAGGCCGGGCTGGTCTTCGAGTCGCTGGCCGAGGACCTGGCGCTCAAGCGCCACTTCTTCGAGCTGGTCGATCGCTTCCGCGCCCCGGATGCGATTGTCGCCACGGGATCTTCCGGCCTGTCGATCGCCGAGATGGCCAAGGGACGCGGCGATTCGTTTCGCACGCACTTCTTGGGAATCCATCTGTTCAATCCGCCCCACGTGATCGTCGGCACGGAAGTCATCCCCGGGGCCGAGACCGAGCCGGCGATGGTCAAGTCTGTAGTCGCGATGCTGACCAAACGGCTCGGGCGCAAGGTGATCGTCACCAAGGACCGCCCCGCGTTCGTCGGCAACCGGGTCGGCTTCAAGGTCATGAACGAGGTTGCGCAACTCGCCGCCGAGCACGGCGTCGCCTACATGGATTACCTGATTGGTCCGCACACGGGGCGCGCGATGGCGCCGCTGGCGACGGTGGACCTGGTCGGATGGGACGTCCACAAGGCGATCGTCGATAACGTGCATCAGAACTGCGAGGACGAGGCGCACGCATGCTTTAAGCTGCCGGCCTATATGCAGGAAGGAATCGGCGCCGGACGCCTGGGCGACAAGACGCCCGAGCGCGGCGGCTTCTACCGCAAGGCGGGCAAGGAAACCCTGGTGCTCGACCCGAAGACGGGAACCCACGCGCCGCTTGCGCGCCCCGCGCCGATCGAGTTCGTCGAGAAAATGAAGTCGCTCAATCGCGTGGGCCGTTACCGCGAGGCCATGACCGCGTTGCGCGAGGCGCGCGGGCCGCACGCCGAGCTGTGCCGGCGCGTAATACTTGGCTACGTGAGTTACGGACTTAACCGCGTCGGCGAAGTGGCGCACTCGGCCGCGGACGTCGATTCGATAATGAGCTTTGGCTTCAACTGGGCGCCGCCCACCGCGATTGTGGACCTGCTCGGTGCGCGCGAGACGATCGCGATGCTGACCGGGCTCGGACTTGCGGTACCGCCGGTGATCGAGCAAGCGGCGCAAAGCGGTGCTAAGATGTTCCAGGGCGGCGTGCTCGATTATGGCCGCGCCTTCGTAGGCTGACGGACAGGCAACGCAAGCAAGCACATAAGGAGTAGCGCGATGGCGAAACCCGCGCCGGTTTATATCCTGGGTGGAGCGCAAACCGACTTCGCCCGCAATTGGTCCAAAGAGGGCAAGCATTTCGTCGCGATGATGCGCGAGGCGGTGCTCGGCGGCCTGGCCGCCACCAAAATCGATCCCGAAGAAATCCAGACCGCGCACGTCGGCAACTTCGCCGCCGAGCTGTACGCCAAGCAGGGTCACGTCGGCGCGTTCTTCGTCGAGATCGATCCCGCCTTCAGCGGACTGCCGACCTCGCGCCACGAGGCGGCGTGCGCCTCGGGCTCGATCGCGATAATCGCGGCGTCGGCCGAGATCGAGGCCGGACGCTATGACCTCGCCTGCGTGACCGGCGTCGAACAGATGAAGACCGTCGATTCGACCACCGGCGGCGATTATCTGGGCACGGCGGCATGGTACGAGCGCGAGGCCAAGGGGATAGAATTTCCGTTCCCAAAACTCTTCGGCCGGCTCGGCGACGAGTATGACAAACGCTACGGCCTCAAGGACGAGCATCTGGCCCATATCTCGGCGGTGAACTACTCGAACGCCAAGCGCAACCCCAACGCGCAGACCCGCAACTGGTTCATGAGCGAAAGCCACGCCCAGCACGAATCGAAATTCAACACGGTTATCGGCGGACGGATCAAAATCAGCGATTGCTCGCAGGTGACTGACGGCTCGGTCGCCGTGTTCCTGGCGTCCGAGAAATTCGCCGCCGAGTGGGCCAAGCGCAACGGCGTGCGGCTCGCCGATATTCCGCGTATCCTCGGATGGGGCCATCACACGGCCCGGCTCGAATTCGACGCCAAGGTCGCCGAGAGCAAGGACAACGCCTACGTGCTGCCGCATACGCGCGCCGCGATTACGGACGCGTTCAAGCGCGCGGGACTCTCGGGCGTCGAGCAGCTTTCGGGAATCGAAACTCACGATTGCTTCACCACTTCCGAGTACATGGCGATCGATCACTTCGGACTGACCAAGCCGGGCGAGTCGTGGAAGGCGGTCGAAGGCGGCGTGATCGAGCTCGGCGGCAAATGCCCGATCAATCCGAGCGGCGGCCTGATCGGCGCGGGCCATCCGGTCGGCGCGACGGGGGTGCGCCAGATGCTCGATTGCCATCGCCAGATCACGCATCAGGCGGGCGACTACCAGGTCGAAGGCGCGAAGACTTTCGCGATGCTGAATATCGGCGGCAGCGGCACCACGAGCTGCGTGTTCGTAATCGGCAAGTAGCGACAACCCGAGATCATCTCGATCAAGCGGCGGAGTGCATCGCACCCCGCCGCTTTTCTCTGCCGCGCCTCGCAGGATGCCGTTGCGACGGGTTCGTTCGCAATAATTTCTGCCTGCAGGATCAGAAAACCCCTTGAGAATGCTAAAGAACATCGCGAATTCGGGGATTTCGTTTCGATCCCTGCGATGGCCGCTCTCGGCTCGCAACCGGTCCGCGGAGATCGCCCGGCAGACTGAATCGAACCGTGTTCTGAACCGCATCGCTGGCGATTGCACTCCCGCTTCCACGCCGCTCATTCTACCCGCGCCGCGAAATCGCATAAGGCTGAACTGTTCAGCCTTGTCAAACCAGCCCGGCTAGTCTATACGCCCCCGGGACCGCCAATCTCCCGATTGGCGAACTAGTCTCTACGCGCGGCGGCGGCGAGGCGGGACGGCACGGCGATCGCGACGGCTCGAGACCATTGCGCGCGGCCGGCCGAAGTGACACATAGAAGATAGATGTGACACCACTACTGGAGCATCGGTTGAAGACGCTAAGTATCCGGGAAATGAGATCCGCGCTGGCGCACCTCGACGAGATTGTTGCCGAGGCCGGTGAGGTCGTCGTCACCCGCCGGGGACGGCCCTTGGCCAGGATTCTGCCCGCGCGTCCTCGGCGCGGCATCCCCTCGCGCGGCGAGTTGCGCGCCTCGATGCCGAGAATGAAAGTTCCGAGCGAAACGATAATTCGCCAGGATCGGGAACGGCGCTGAGCGGCGTCATCTACATAGATACCAGCGCCCTGGCCAAGCGGTACCTGCGCGAGGCAGGGTCGGACGAATTCGACCGATTTCTCGGGCGCCTCACGTCGGTCTCAATCAGCCGCCTCACGATGGTCGAGTTGCGGTGTCTGCTGGGCCGCCGGCGCCAGAACCGGGAAATCGATGCCGCGGCGGAGCGCAGGGCGGCGGCGGCCTTCGAAAGCGATATAGCGCAAGGCTTTCTCGAGATGCATCCTCTCGAGGATCGGCACGCCATCGGCGCCGGCGATCTTCTGATCCGCCTCGCCTCACTCCCGCTCCGGACGCTCGACGCGCTTCATCTGGCGATCGCAGCCGCGATCGGAGCGGATACCGTCGCCACCGCCGATGACACGTTCACAAAGGCCGCCCGCGCGCTCCGCATGCGCGTCGAATGGTTCGGCAGCCCCGATCGAAGCGGACGCCGGCGATAACCTCCGGCCCGCTCTTCGGCGAAAATCCGAGCGCGATCGGCTAGCGCGCAATCGACCGGCTTGGCCGTCAGCGACCGAACGAATACGTGTGGTATGTGCGCTTATGCAGCAGTCGCGTGGTGGCGCTGCCTTGACGTTGACATTTGGTGTAGCGCCGCCGCCGAGGGGCGTTCTCTTCTGGAGAGCATCAGCAACCACGTCGCCGCCCGCCTCGTCAGAGGACTGCCAAGGGCATATGTTTAGGCTGGGTTCTTCGGACGAGTGAAACATGACACCGGAATTACTCACAAATGTACTAATTCCTCTCGGGAGCGCTGCAATCGGCGGAATCTTAGGTGGCTATTTCGGCTATCGCGGCGCTTTGCGGGTGCAGAATCGTGAGGATGCGAATCGTTGCAGAGCCGCCGGTCGAGCGCTTTTGATTGAAGTGTCTAGAAATTACCAAGCCCTGGAAGATGTTCAAAATTACGAGGTCCCGGGCTACAGCGACGCCGTTTGGTACACCCAGCTACCGCTGGTCGCCCAACTACTGACTTGGGACGATCTCCAAACTTTAGCGGAGCCGTATATCAAAGCTTGCGGACCGCTCTCGGCGCTTGGTCAGGCCGCCGAGCTAAAATCCAAGGGCCAGGAGACCCCCGCCGGAAAGCTGTCGCAGAATTCGCGCCAGCAGCTTTGGGAGGTTCGCAAAATGCTCGGCACTGCGTCCGAGATGCTGCGCCATAAGGTCCTCACTGACCAAGAGTATCGAGACTTCTCAACGTCGCACGGCAAGGGTCCGATCGGAGGTAAGCCCGATGGAAATTCGACACCATCAGTTTGACCGGATCACGATGGACCCGGAGAAATGTTTCGGCAAGCCATGCGTCCGTGGACTTAGAATGCCGGTGGCCTCGATCCTCGCCTACCTGAGCGGCGGCATGAGCATCGAGGAGATGCTCAGGCAATGGCCCGAACTGGAACGCGAGGACATCTATCAGGCGCTGGGCTTCGCCGCCGCCCTGATGGAGGAGAAGGTCGTTCCGCTGGAACCTCAGTGAAATTCCTGCTCAACATGAATTTGCCGCGCGAGCTCGGCCGACGGCTCGCCGCCCTGGGACACGAGTGGCGCCACGTCGCGGACATCGGATTGGCGCGTGCCGCCGATTCCGCCATTCTCGCCGTGGCGAGGGGCCAAGGCGAATGCGTCCTGACACACGATCTTGATTATGGCCAGCTACTGGCGTTCTCCGGCGAGCCGGCGCCGTCGGTCGTAATTTATCGGCTGCGCCGCGTGGACGCCGATCTTATGTTCCGGCGGATGGTTGACGCCTGGAGCGAGATTCAAGAAGCGCTGAAAGCCGGAGCAATCGTAATTATAGAGGAGTCAGCGAGCCGGATTCGCCGGCTTCCCGTCGGCAAGAACGCATAAAGAAAGTACAACAATATCTATTGGGGTCGGACGAATTCGACCGATTTCTCGGACGCCAGACGTCGGTCTCAATCAGCCGCCTGACGATGGCTGAGCTGCGATGCCTGCTCGGACGCCGGTGCCGCAACCGGGACATCGATGCCGCGGCGGAGCGCAGGGCGGCGGCAACCTTGCCGAGCAAGCCGCGCGTCTTCACGGATTGTGCGGCGATGGCGAAGATTCCGGATTCGACCTTGACGGGTGTGATCACGAAGGGCGGCGCGAGTTATCACTTGGGCGCGACGATGCAGCCGTGGGGTTCAGCCTTCAACCAGAAGCAGATCGGCGGCCTGGTCGCGTACGTTCGTCACTTTTGCAAAAAATGAACGCGCCGCGCCGGAGCACGGATCGTAATCACGATCCGCAATCCGGCGGCTGCGATGATGACACGATCGCCACACGCCGATATGATCGCGTGATGGACGAAAATCCGACGCCTGCGGTTGGCGCGATCGCGCCGGCGATCACGCTCGAGGACACGGATCGCCGCGTCCGCGGCTTGGATGAAATCGCGGCGGCGGGGTATTGCGTAGTCGTTTTCTACCGGGGGCACTGGTGACCAGTTTGTCTCCGCCAGTTGGCGGACTACGGGCCCGAATATGAAAAAATTCGCGCGGCGGGCGCGGACCTGATCGCGATTTCGGTGGACACTATCGCTCAGGCCTCCGCGATGAAGCGCGACCTCAAGCTCCCCTTCCACATTCTGTGCGACACGGACCGCAAGACGATCACGGCGTGGGGCCTCGTCAATCATCGCGAGCGCGAGATCGCGATTCCCGCCGCGTTCATCGTCGATCGCGACATGCGCCTGCGCTTCGCCGCCACCGAGGGCTCCTTCACGCGCGTCGAACCGGCGGCGGTCACCAAGGCGCTCGCAGAGCTGGCCGCCGGCCGCGCGATATCCGCCATGGGAACCTCCCGCACCGTGCGGCCCGGCGCGATGTTCCTGCGCGCGGCGATGAACGCGCTCGCCCGCGGCTTTAAGTCACGCTGAATCCCCTCCGGGTGCGATAGGATCTGCCCATGCGGGCTTCCATTTCGATTCTCGCGCGCGGCGCCGCCGCGCTACTGGCGCTGCTCGCGGCCGCGGCGCTGTGCGGATGTACCAACCCGATCGCCGAGCCACCGATCGTGTACACCAATCGGCTCGGCGAGCGCGCCGTCGAGCTCGCGATGGCGATGCCGCGCGCCGATCAGGCCGCAGTTGCGCTCAAGGACGGACGGGTGCTGATCTGCGGCGGGACGTTCAATGGCGAGATCGATGGGGTAACCCCGAGCGCCGAAATTTACGACCCTTTGACGCATCGCTTCACTCCAACCGGATCGATGAGCGTTGCGCGGATGGGCCAGACCGCGACGCTGCTGAACGACGGCCGGGTCCTGATCGCCGGGGGCGTTGAAAACTTCGGCTTCCGCTCCGAACTCGCCAGCGCCGAGCTTTATGATCCGGCAAGCCGCCGCTTCGTCCCGACCGGCTCGATGTCGGTGGAGCGCGAGGGACACACCGCCACGCTGCTGCGCGATGGCCGCGTGCTCGTCGCGGGCGGCAGCGACAACGGCGCGCACACCCTCAGCAGCGCGGAGATTTACGATCCCGAGACCGGGCGCTGGCGCCTGACCGGGCGAATGAACGTGCCGCGCGAGGCGCAGGTCGCCGTCAGGCTCGGCAGCGGCCAAGTGCTGATGGCAGCGGGCGGGCGCGGCGACATGCCGGGCGGCTACATCGCGTACCAGAACGCGGAAATCTTCGATCCGGGCGCCGGCAAGTTCCATAGCCTTGCGGCGCGGATGAAGAGCGATCGGGTCGGCGCGGCGGCGGTTTTGCTCGGCGACGGGCGCGCCCTGATCGTAGGCGGCAAGACCGGGCGAATCCTGATTGGCTTTCACGCCCAAAGCCTCTACTGGTTCACTCCGCTCAACACCGCCGAGATTTTCGATCCGGAAACCGCCACCTTTACGGCGACCCTGCCGATGCGCGAGCCGCATTACCTGGCCGTCGCGACCATGCTGCCCGGCGGCGACGTGTTGATCACCGGCGGATGGCTGATGAACGGACCGGTGATTGGCGGAATGACCGACGCCGAGGTGTTCATCCCGGGCCTTCCCGGATCATTCGCGAGCGTCGCGCCGCTGCACGTCGCGCGGCTTCAGAACACCGCCACGGAGCTGCCCGGCGGCGAGGTTCTAATCGCCGGCGGATTCGACGCGCAGGGCGCGGTGACCTCGGCGGCGGAATTTTACTCGCCCGCCACGCGCAGCTTTTCGCGCGCTGGCGTGGCGGCCACGCCGGCGCCCGGCGCCGGCAAGTAGGGAATCGCTGTGCGGTCGTGCAGGGACGAAATATGTTGACTCAAGGTATTAAATCCGGATACCTGTGATGAATACTATGGACGCAATCTCTTTGAAGCTGCCAGAGAAGCTGCTTAAGGAAAGCGGGCGCTATGCGCGCGCGCTCGGGCTTTCGCGGGCCGCTTATCTTCGTCAGGCGATCGCAAACATGAATCGCGAGGCGCGCAGCAGGATTCTGGCCGAAGAGATGAAGCGCGAGTCGCGGCTGGTGCGGTCCGATAGCCTCCGCGTCAACCGGGAGTTCGCCGCACTCGAACATCCGTTCGATGACGATTAGACGCGGCGAGATCTGGCTTGCCGATCTGCGCCCCGGCCGCGGAACCGAACCCGGAAAGATCCGCCCGGTGCTGGTGGTTCAAGCACAAGCGTTGCTCGACGCAGGACACCCCTCTACGCTGGTCGCGCCGTTATCAACTCAGCTCGTTCGCGGGATTCGAATCCTGCGCGTCCGAGCCGTCGCGCAGGGCGATCTCCATGAGGACTCGGACGTACTCATCGACCAGATCCTGGCGATCGACAACCTCCGATTCTCGCGCGGCCCACTTGTCTTGCTCGATCGCGCCACGATGGCGCACGTGGACCAGGCGCTCGCCCGCGTGCTCGGACTCGCCGACGCTTAATCGGTTCGCGCATCCCTCTCGACGCGCGGGCGGGGGATGTTGCATGGTGGGACTGCTGGAGTAATCACGATGCCCGCGGTCGGCGAAAAAATTCCCGCGTTCAAACTCGCCACGATGGATGGCGGCGAGCGCGCGTTCCCGTCCGGGCGCCCCGCCCTGCTCTGCTTCGTCAAGGAAGACTGCCCCACCTGCGCCGCGTCGATGCCGCTAATCGAGGCGCTGCATCGCGCATTCGGCGCGCACGCCGAGATCCTGGCGATCGGGCAGGACGCCGCCGGAAACCGCGCGCTGATAGAGCGCTTCGGCTTGAGCGCCCCGATGCTCGATGACTCGGCGCTGGCGGTTTCCTTCGCTTACGATCTCGATACCGTGCCGGCGATTATTCTTGCCGACGGCGCCGGCGCGCTCATCTCTCAATTCGTGGGCCTGGCGCGCGACGACTGGAAAATTCTCGCGGACCAACTCGCGGCGCTGACCGGGCAGAGCGCTCCGGAGATCGATTGGGGCGCGGTGCCGAAGCTGCGTCCCGGATGCGGCTCGAAATCCGTCGAGCCCGGAATAGCCGAACGGCTGGCTGCCGAGGCGCGCGGCGAGCGGATGCAGGCGCGGCGAATCGAGCTGGGCGACGGCGAGGACGTCTTCGAATTCATGTTCGAGCGCGGCCTGACCGACGGCCTGCCCGTGGTTCCTCCGACGCCCGCGCGGGTGGCGTGGATGCTGACCGGGACGCGGCGCGACCCGCGCGAGGTGGTCGCGACGGTGGCGCCGAATCTCGCGCCGGTGACGATCGAAAAAATCGCGGTGAACGCGGTGATGGCGGGATGCCGTCCCGAGTACCTGCCGGTCGTCATTGCGGCTCTGGAAGCGGTCTGCACCGACGAGTTCAATATCCACGGCGTGATGGCGACGACCTGGGGCGCAACTCCCGTGATCGTCGTCAACGGCCCGATTCGCAACCGGATCGGCATGAACATGGGGATGATGGCGCTCGGCTACGGTAATCGCCCGAACGCGACCATCGGACGCGCGGTCAAGCTGGTGCTGCGCAACGTCGGCGGCGCGCGGCCGGGCGAGATCGAGCGCTCGACGCTCGGCGCGATCGGCAAATTCACCACCTGCTTCGCCGAATGGGAAGAGCGCAGCCCGTGGGAGCCCCTGCACGTCGAGCGCGGCTTCCAGCGCGAGGACAACGTGGTGACGGTCTTCGGACTCGAAGCGGGTTCGCGCCAGATCGCGGACCAGGTCTCGCGCACCGCGCGCGCGCTGGTCGGATCGATCGGGATGGGGCTCGAAGCGTGCTGGCATCCCAAGCAGCACGGCGCCGGCGAAGTCTTGCTGGTGGTATGTCCCGAGCATTGCGATACGATTGCGCGCGAGAAATGGAGCAAGGCGCAGGTGCGCGCCCGGATTCAGGAAGTGACTTCGCGCTCGATTCGCGAGTTGATCCCCGACGCCGACAGCGCCGAGGGCGTGTCGCTGGGGGCGCTTGGGCTCGAGAATCCGAAGCCCGAACAGCTCGATGCGAAAATTCCCAAGTTCCGCCGCCCGGAGTATATAAATATGATCGTCGCCGGCGGCGAGGCCGGCAAATTCTCGGCGGTGTTCGCCGGATGGGTTTCCGGGCCGATGGGTTCTTCGAGCACCAGCCGCAAGATCGAACAGACGCCGTGAGCGCGCAACCTCCCGCGCGCCAACAGGAGATGCCATGCGAGAAGTGATTGTCGATCCCACCGATGAGCGCGTGCCGATTCGGCGCACGCTCGCGCCGCGCAGCGGACAGGTGACAGGCCGCATCGCGATACTCGATATCGCCAAACCGCGCGGCGACGTGCTAATCCAGCGGCTGGCCGAGCAGCTCGAGGACCGGCTGCCGGGCGTCGAGATCAAGCGCTTTCGCAAACCCACCTTCACCAAGCCGGCGCCCGATGAGTTGCGCCGCCGGATCGCGCAGGAGAGCGACTTCGTTATCGAAGCGCTCGCCGATTGAGGGTCATGCACAACGTGCAGTGTGCACGACTCAGTATGGTTCGAGAATAATCGCACGCCGGCGGTGATGATCGCGTCGGACGTGTTTATCGACGCGGCCGAGAAGCAAGCCGTGGCGCTGGGATTGCCGGAAGTCCGGCGCGTGTTCGTCCCGCATCCGATTCAGGACGCGACCGACGCCGAGATGCGCGCCAAGGCCGACGCAATCGTCGATCTGGTGATCGCCGCGCTGAAGAACTGAGGCGCGGGTCCGCGCTCAGGGCGCGATGGCGGCGCCGGCCGCGTATGCGACATCCACCGGCATCGCGGCGGTGAGCCGGAAACTTCCGGTGGCGGGATTGTAAACCTCGGCATTGCCCGAGCGGCCGCCCGCGATCAGCACCTTTGCGCCGGGCAGGATCGACGCGACCCCGCCGATATGCACGCTCAGCATCGGCGCGCTCGCGGAGAACGCTTCTTTCACCGGATCGTAGATCTCGGCGCTCGCAAGTGCCTTTTCAGGCGCTTTCTCTCCCCCTGCGATCAGCACTTTTCCGTTGGGCATCAGCACCGCGGCCTGGTACATCCGCGCCTCGTTCATCGTACCGGCCGGGATGAAGCTTTGACCCGCGGGGTCGAACACCTCGGCGGTGTCACTGACCTGGTCACCCGTCCATCCGCCCGCGACCAGAACCTTGCCCGCGAACTCCCCGGAGACGACGGCGGGGTTCAGCCAGGTCGCGGTCTGATCGGCGCGCCCGGTGGACATCGGAGCGGTCTCGGTGAAGGCGCCGGTGCGCGGGTCGTAGATTTCGGCGGAGGCAAGCGGAGTTGCACGCGAGCCGATTCCGCCGGCAATCAGAACCTGGCCGGCCAGTGGTCCCGACCCGAGGAGCGAGGCGGTCTGCCATGCGCGCGCCTGATTCATCGCACCGGTCGGCGCAAAGGTACCCGCCACCGGGTCGTACAGCTCGGCGCTGGCCAGCGGCGCGGCTCCGGCGGTCGAGGCGCCGCCGGCAACAAGGATTTTGCCGTCGGCTGCGCAATTGCATCCGGAGATCGGAGTCGCGGTGTGCCCGGCGCGCGCGACGCTCATCGCGCCGGTGGCCGAGAATTTTCCCGCGACCGGATCATACAATTCCGCGCTCGCGATCGGCTTGCCCTGCGCGTCGTCGCCACCGGCGACCAGGGTTTTGCCGGCTTCGAGATCCGCGGCGACGAAATGGGCTCGCGGCCAGTGCATCGCGCCGGTCGCCACGAAATTCATCTGCACAGGATCGAAGAGTTCCGCGCGTTCGAGCGCGAGTTTGCCGCCGCCCTGCCCGCCCGCGATTAGCACCCATCCGAAGTGTCCAAGGCCTTTGCGGGTGCTCATCTGGTCGCTGTCGCTGGCGCCGTCCCCCAGCAATCCCAGCTCGAGTCCAGAATAGTTGAGCGACGGTGATGAACCGGCGGCCCCGCCCATCGCGGCGCCCGCTCCAAATCCCGCCGCGGGCATCGGGAACCCGGGGCTTCCGACGGCGGAAAAAGCGGACCGAAGGGCGGCCAGTTGTTGTGCGGCGAGGATCGCGGGATAGAGCGACAACCGCGCGTCGAACTCGGGAATCCGCACCGGCCCGAAATCCCCGTCGTCCGCCTCCGATGCCTGCGCGCTCTGCTCGGGCATCGGCAGGTTTATCACCGTGACCGGCGCGTCGGCGGACCGCGCCGCTGCCTTGTGGGACTCATGTGCTACGGCAGAAGATGCCGCGCTGGCGTGTAGCGCGGGACGCTCGCGGCGCAGCGTCAAGAGCATCGCCGCGATCGCGCCGACGATAACGGTAATCGAAACTACCCTGATCGCGAATATCTTGTTCGGACGCCCCATGTCCGCACCCGGGCGAGCCGCAGCCCCCCTCGCCTGCGTGGATACTAGTACGATACCCGCCCAACCGAAAGCGGCGAAGGTACGCCCATCGCGCCCGCGCGCGAGGATTCCATCGCGCAGGCGCGCATGAAGGGATCGCGCGGAACCGGAAGACGAGATTCAGCGGCGCGTGCAGGATGGCTAAGAGGCTCATCATGGCGGATGTGACTCGGATAACGGGAGCACGCGGATGAAAACTGCCACCTTCACAATCGATCCGCTCGCTGAAAGCATACATCGGTTTGGCGAAACGTTTGAGGCAGTCCGTACGGGACGCGGGGCCGAGCCGAAAGATATCGTGGGTTTCACGAGCCTTGAGGCAGCGCGAAACTTCCTGACCCGCGAGCGGCTCGGTTTGCCGCGGGCGATCAAAACTCACCATCCGCGCTCGATTTATGAACTCGCGCGGCGGGTCGAACGCAACCTCAAGAATGTGCAGGATGACATCCGGATTCTGGAACGGCACGGTCTGGTAAAGATCACGAAGCGCCCCCGCGGCTCGCGCAAGGTCAAAGTGCCCGAAGTGCCGTTCGAGGAAATCGCGCTCCGCATCGCGATTTGAGGGGGGAGCGGCGCCGCTCTTTGTACCGGAGGATTGGCGCGTTTCCGAACCTCCAAAGAGTATGCGTGTTAAGTTTGTGCGCACACTTAGTTCCGAGGGGCCTCTGCGGGAAGCGGCGCGTAATCTGCAGGCCAGCGACAGGGATGGCTAAAAGACTCACGCCCTAACGGCGATCGTTGCGAGTCGGACCTGCGGAACGAGACTGGGCAGTCCGAATTCGGCCAGAATCTCTCGACAGACCTGCAAATCCTCGGGCACCTGACTGAAATGAAAAACAAAGTCGGTCGGCGGAACGCGTTCGGAGAGATCCTGCTCGAGCCGATGAGTCTTGGCATCTTGCACGGCCTCATGGCTGAAGGCCATTCGGAGCTCGCGACTAACCCATAGCATTCGTCGGCGACTCATCACGAATCCTCGCGATCTTAGAAGCTGTTCATTGTCAAATGGCATTTTTTCACCGTCCTCGACGAAGGCTCGACAGTTATGGCCACATGTCGAGCCGCTCGGACATGCTCTTGGGTCTCGAATTGTGACTTCGCCCTTAATCAGCTTATCCCAAGAGCGGCGTTTCTTCGAGCCTCGCGCTTGAACGCCAGCGTCACCTGCGCGAACATCGACGCCGGAGCTGAAAGATCAAGGAGAACTGGCACGTGAAGATTCATCAAGAATTAAGAATTGGTCCGCTAGACGGCGACCAAGAAGCGAGGTTCATCTCTTGGGTCGGGGAACACCTGACGGCAGGCTGGTCCCGCGATTTAGCTCTGGAAGAGAAACTTAATCGTGAGTCGGCAGGGGAATTTTACTGTTTCACCTGCCCGCAAAGTCCGGGCCGACCAGCAGCCATGTTGTTTCTCACTCACCCCGACCGACCCGCAACTTCGTGGCTCTACGTTCCCAATATAGGCCCGCAGGAAGTGCAGCAGCTCACCCTTGATCAATACAATCACATTTTAAACGAGTTCGGTACCCGGTTCGCAAAGCCCGCCGCCGACTCGATTGGGGTTCGAGTGGAATTGTCGTCGCCTGAGCAGTCGATCGAGGACTGGCTCAGCCCTGAATCGGCAAAACTTTTGATGGCGTTTAGCCATAGGGCCAACAAGTCAACCGGCTCCTCACACCCGAAGGACCGAGAGAGATGGTGTGATTTTTTGATCGCGCTGCATCGGGCCGGTGAAAGTCCGAACGTGGACTTATTGCACCGGTGGCTAGTCGAGGAGGAAAAGTGGCCCGATGATGTCGTATTTGACTTGGTGTGCGAGTATGAGTTTGCGCGGGATCTACTCGGAAGGTTCGATCCTCGATGACCGCACCGATGTCGATCGCCGATGCTCAACGCCATATCCTTGCTGAGCCAGCGCCGGTCTTATTTCTAGATACTTGCGTTCTCCTCGACGTGCTGAGGGTTGCGTCGGAACGCGAAAATGCACCCCACCGGATCATCTCAGCTGCCGAACGGGCCACGGCTAAAACGAGTTCCTCCCCTCGGCAACTGTGGCTCTTGGGCGCGGCATTGCTTGATGTCGAGTGGCACGACAACCTGCAAGGAGTTCTCGACAGTGTGACGGCACACATTGCGCGAGTTGACCGTTCGCTGGCCAAGCTCCATGCAGCGGTTCAGTCCATATCGTCGATCGCTATGGACACGCGGAGTCACGGTTCGGGCTTCGCTACGGATGCGCGGCCGCTTCAAATCGGCCGATTCGACCTGCCGACACGACTCATCGAGATTTGCGAGAGAATGTTGAGGAGCGTGATCCTGCTTTCGCCTGACGACGAGATCCTGCGAGCGGCGAACCTGAGGAGCATGAAGGGCCTGAAGCCAGCTACCCCCGGAAAACGAGAGCACCCTGACTGCCTAATCATTGAGACCTGTTTCGCCCTGTGCAAATCTCTTCGCTCGCGCGGCTTTGCAGAGCGATGCGCATTTGTATCCTCGAACAAGGCCGACTTCTATGGCGACGGCAGCCCCTTGCGACCTCACGAAGAATTGGCTGGTGAGTGCTCCGCGATAAACTTACATTTCGCCTTGGCGTTCGATCACGCGCTTTCGATTCTTTACCCTTAAAAACGGAAGTCGCCAGGCTCGGCCGAGCGTGACCCATGCACCAACCTTCGGCGGCCAATTCGCGCCTAAATGACTCAAGTGCATACCCATGAAGCGCGGAAGACGGCCCATGCCGATCGGAGCGATGTGAAAAAAGGGCCAATCGCGCGGACATCCTGCGGTTTCCCGAGCTTCGCGCTGACGGCGGTGGAACGCCCGCTCCTTCATTAGGTTGCCGCAAACCCGGATATCGCACCAACGGCGCCGGTGAGTTTTGCTCGTGTCGTAGAAGAATTGCCGGCAATCGGGATTGGCGCATCGGCGTACAAGCTACGGACTGCCGTGGCAAGGCAAGCTCGCAGCGGATTCCGCGAGCGGCTGAACCGGGTTTCAATCGGGGCGTGCGCGTGATGGAATCGCGGCAATATCAATGGCCGAACTGTCCAATTCCGCGCCTGCGCATCAGCCGGCGGCCGCGCGCCAAGCTGCCGTGCCGATTAGTCCGGCGGCGCGGCGGATTCTCGTCAAGGAAGTTAACTGGTTGGGCGATGTTGTGATGAGCCTGCCGGCGCTGCGGGCGGTTCGGCGCGCGTGGCCGGACGCGCATCTGGCGATTCTGATCAAGCGCGAGTTGGCTGGGGTCTTCGACGGCGCCGGATGGCTCGACGAGGTGATCCCGTATTCGCTTGCGCGCGGGATGCGCGGGCTTGGCGACCGGCGGCGGATTATCGCCGAGATTCGCGCGCGAAATTTCGATCTCGCGGTGCTTTTTCCGAACAGTTTCGATTCGGCTCTGTGGCCGGCAATCGCGCGGGTGCCGCGCCGCGCCGGTTACGCAACCGACCGGCGCGGCGCGCTCCTGACGAATCGCGCGCGGCCGACGCCGCTGGCGCTGCAGGCGCATCAGGCGAACTACTGGCTCGAAATGGTTCGCTCGACTATCGGCGCATCCGGCGACACCGCCGACTTCGGGATCGAGGCGCACGCTCCCCATCTGGACAAGATGCGCGCGTGGCTCGACGGGCGGCGCAAGCGCGCGGGCGCTCGATTGATCGCGCTCGGTCCGGGAGCGGCGTTCGGTCCCGCCAAAGAGTGGCCGGCCAATCACTACGCGCGGCTCATCGATATTCTGGCCGAACGTCACGGCGCCGAGTGCGTCCTGGTCGGTGCGCCGGGCGAGCGTGCGCGATGCGCCGAAATCGCGGCGGGCTCGCGCGCGGGCGCGATTATCGCGGCGGGCGAGACGGATATCGGCGGACTGATGGCGACGCTAGCGCTCGCCGACGGGTTTATCGGCAACGACTCGGGCGCGATGCATGCCGCGGCGGCGCTCGGGCGGCCGACGGTCGGAATTTTCGGCTCGACCAATCCGGTTCGCACCGGACCGATGGGCGCGTCGGCGCGCGTGTTATGGCGGCATCTCGAATGCAGTCCGTGTCTGGCGCGCACCTGCCGCTTCGGCCATTACAATTGCCTGGTCGAGATAGCGCCCGAGGAGGCCGCGCGCGCGCTCGCGGAGTTGGGCGCGCTCGGATAGCGGAACCGGATCGGAGAGTCCGCCAAGAGTCGGATGGCCCGGCAAGCTCGGCTGCCGCGCGGTTGGGCGGCCCGGCGGATTCTAATATCCTCGATCGGCAGCGGCGCCGGATGATCGAATCGCAGTGCCGCGGCTTGGGGTGGTCAAATGAAACTGAGCGAACTCGCCACGAGGCTTGGCCTTGAGCTGCGCGGTGACGGCGGCGCCGAAGTATTCGCGCCCGCGCCGATCGAGGCGGCGGCGCCCGGCATGATCATCTTCGTCGCGAGCGCGAAATATGCGCCGATTCTAAAGCGCAGCGGCGCGGCGGCCGCGGCGATCGTCGCGGCCGAATTCGCGCACGACGCGAAATGCCCGGTCCTGATCAGCGCCAATCCGTACGCGGATTTCGCGCGTGTGATCGAGATCTTCTTTCCGCCTTACCGGCCCGCGCCGGGAATCGACCCGACGGCGAAGATCGCGCCCGACGCGAAGCTCGGCGAAGGCGCGTCGATCGGCGCGTTCGCGGTGATCGGCGCCGGCGTCACAATCGGAGCGCGCGCAGTGCTGCATCCGCATGCGGTGATTTATCCCAACGTGCGGATCGGCAACGACTTTACCGCGCACAGCCACGCCGTGGTGCGCGAAGGATGCATGATCGGCGACCGGGTCACGCTGCTTGACGGCGCGGTGATCGGCGCCGACGGCTTCGGATATGTCGAGGCGAATGGCGGCCTGGTCAAGATTCCGCAGGTCGGGATCGTGGTGCTCGAGGATGAGGTCGAGATCGGCGCGAAATCAACCGTGGATCGCGCGACGCTCGGTGCGACGATCCTGCATCGCGGAGTCAAGCTCGACGACCAGGTGCATATCGGACACAACTGCGAGATCGGCGAGTTCACGCGGTTCGCCGCGCACGTCGGAATCGCGGGATCAACGAAAATCGGCAAATGGTGCCAGTTCGGCGGACAGGTGGGATGCGCCGATCATGTGAAGATCGGCGATCGGGTGATGGCGTCGGCGCAATCGGGCCTGCACGGCAATATCGCCGACGGCGCGATCGTGGCCGGTACTCCGCACGCCGACATGAAATACTATCGGCGCTATGCCGCGCTGTGGTGGAGGATTCCCGAGCTGTTCCGCCGGGTGCGCGCGATCGAGAACCGCACCGGCGTCGATCGCGCCGGCTAATCCGCGTTATCGTGCAATCGTCGATGAGGAATCCGATGCGTACAACTTACAGATGGATCGCAATCCTCGCGCTCGCCGCGCTCGGACTCAGCGCCAGCGGATGCCCGGCGCTGATGATCCCGAGTCTTGCTTACCAGGGCTACAAGTACGAAAAGACCGGCAGCCTGACCGGGCAGCCCGCGTCATCGTCGTCCTCGAGCCAGACGCGCGCACCCGCCTCGCAATCGACTCCGTCCGATAGCAATATCGAGTAGCCTGTTAAGGCCCCACCCCTGGAACTCGCTTCGCCAATCAGGAGAATCAATTGATAGCCTACTTGCTCATCGGAATAGGCGGCGCGCTCGGCAGCGTCGGGCGCTACTGGGCCTCGGGCGTGGTCGCCAACTTAACCGGAGGCGCGTTTCCGTACGGCACGATGTTCGTCAACGTGACCGGCGCGATCGTGATCGGATTTTTCGCGGCTCTGACCGGGACCGACGGCCGGATCTTCGTCGGGACCTCGGGACGCCAGTTCGTGATGACCGGAATCTGCGGCGGGTACACGACGTTTTCGACCTTTAGCCTCGAGACGATGGCGCTGGCGCGCGACGGCGAGTGGCTTTACGCCGGGTTAAACGCGATCCTGTCGGTGGCGCTATGCCTCGCCGCGGTATGGATCGGCGCCGTCGCGGCCGAAGCGCTCAACCGCGGAGTGTGATCAGATGCAGCTACCACGCGAAGCGAAACTGCTGCGGATTTTCATCGGCGAGAAAGATCGCCACGACGGGCATCCGCTTTACGAAGCGATCGTCCTGAAGGCGCGCGCGCTGCACCTGGCCGGCGCGACCGTGCTGCGCGGCCCTTTGGGCTTCGGCCAGACCAGCCATCTGCACACCACCAAGCTGTTGCGGCTGAGCGACGATTTGCCGGTCGTGATCGAGATAGTGGATACCCAGGAAAAGATCGACGCGTTCATCCCGGTGCTCGACGCGATGATGGGCTCGGGATTGGTTACGATCGAAAACGTCCAGGTGCTGCAATATCGCGGCGCCGTACCGGACAAGTAATCGCGCATCGCGCCCGCACGGGAGGTATCGATGGAAACCAAACACATCAATCCGGACACTCTGCTGCAGCCGCGCGGCTATACCCATGTTGTAACCGTCAGCGCGCCCGGCAGGATTATCTTCGTCTCGGGACAGGTCGCAGTGGACAAGGATGGCAAACTCGTCGGCCCTGGCGACCTGAAGGCGCAGGTGCGCCAGGCCGCCGCCAATCTGAAGCTCGCGCTCGCGGCCGCCGGCGCGGCGCCCGCCGATATCGTCAAGACGAACACTTATATCGTGAATTACAAGCCGTCGGATTATCCCGCGATGCGCGAGGCGCGCGCGACCCTGTTCGGCGACACGCCGAATCCTCCCGCCTCGACGATGGTCGGAGTGACCGCGCTCGCGGTCGAAGGACTGATGGTCGAGATGGAAGCAATCGCGATAACGGTCGCCCGCTGAGCGGACGGGGGCCGTCGGTAAGTTGTGGACGGGGTGCTTGACTCGCTTTCGACAATAAGGCGCAAATAATAACGTTTAGGCTTAAGAGATAATGCGATTGATGAGCGGGGAGGCCCGGGGGTGATGAGCAAAATCGAAGAGCAGTACATATCCGCAACGCCCAAGTCCGCCGCGATGGCCAAACGCGCCGAGCGCGCCATGCCCGGCGGCGATACTCGTACGACCGCGCACTATCGCCCGTACTCGCTCACGATCGCACGCGGCGAAGGCCCGTTTTTGTATGATATCGACGGCAATCGCTACATCGATTTGCTCGGCAACTACACCAGCCTGGTCCACGGCCACGCCTATCCTCCAATCGTCGAGGCTATAACGCGCGCC
>DATKSQ010000081.1:0-2798 GCA_035531615.1 Binataceae bacterium (SeqCode) | reverse complement strand
CACATCATCCCGAAGGCGGGCCACGGCTTCCAGACCGAGGCGCGCCCGGAGTTCATGCAGATTTTTGTCCCGTTTCTGAAGGCGCATCCGATCGCGTGACGGGCGCGCGCGGGAACTGCAACCCATGCGCACCCAGGTTGGAATCGTCGGCGCGGGACCCGCGGGCCTGATGCTCGCGCATCTGCTGCATCGCGGCGGGATCGAGTCGGTCGTGATCGAAGCGCGCAGCCGCAGGTACGTGCAAGAGCGGGTCCGCGCCGGCGTGCTCGAGCAGGGCACCGTCGATCTGATGACCGCCACGGGAGTCGGCGAGCGGCTAAAGCGCGAGGGCCTGGTGCATCGCGGAATCGAGCTGCGCTTCGCGTGCCGCTCGCATCGGATCGATCTGAGCGAACTGACCGGCGGCGCGGCGATTACAATTTACGGGCAGAACGAGGTCATCAAGGATTTGACCGACGCGCGGCTAGCGGCGGGTGCGCCGATTTACTTCGAGTCCAAAGGCGTAAGCCCGCATGGCTTCGACGGCGCCGAGCCCGCGATCCGCTTCACGAGCGGCGGCGCGGAGCATGAGGTGAGATGCGACTTTATCGCCGGATGCGATGGGTTCCACGGCGTGTGCCGCCCGAGCATCCCGGCCGGCGCGCTGACGATCTACGAACGCGTCTATCCGTTCGCCTGGCTCGGAATTCTCGCGGCGGTCGCTCCGTCGTCGGACGAGTTGATCTATTCGCGCCACGAGCGCGGCTTCGCACTGCATAGCATGCGCTCGCCGGAACTCACCCGGCTCTATCTGCAATGCGCGCCGGACGGGAAACTTGACGATTGGCCCGACGATCGAATTTGGGACGAGCTCGACCGGCGCTTCGAGATCGACGGTGGATGGACGCTGCGGCGCGGACCGATCACGCAGAAGGGCATCACCGAGATGCGCAGTTTCGTTGCGGAGCCGATGCAGTGCGGACGGATGTTCCTGGCCGGCGACGCGGCGCATATTGTGCCGCCGACGGGAGCCAAGGGACTTAACCTTGCGATCGCCGACGTCCGGGTGCTGGCGCGCGCGCTGGCGGAATTCTTTTCCTCGGGCGATCGCGCGATGCTCGACGGCTACTCGCAAACCTGTCTGCGGCGCGTGTGGAAGGTGCAGCGCTTTTCGTGGTGGATGACCTCGATCCTGCATCGCCTCGACGGCGGCAACGCGTTCGACGCGCGGCGCCAGATGGCGGAGCTCGACTACGTGACCGGCTCGCGCGCGGCAGCGCAGAGCCTGGCCGAGAACTACGTCGGTCTGCCGATGGAATCATGATGATCGCCGCGCGCCGCCATTGCGCCGCCGGGGCGGCGCGGAGTTAATTCGCGAAGTGGCGTCCTTTCTTGATTTTGCAATCGTCTGCCAGGATCTCGGCCAGACCCAGAGCCGCCTCCAGATGGCGCAGGCGGTCGGAAGTTTTCTGGGCGCGCTCGAAGTTGGCGAGGCCGAAATTGCGGCGCGCTTCATGGTCGGACGCGCGGTTGCCGAGGGCGATGAAAAACGGCTTCAGATTAGCGGCCGCGCGATCTGGAAAATCGCCGCCGCGATGACCGGCGCCGAGGACCAGAGCGAAGATATATTCACCGCCGCCGAGGATTTCGGCGACGCGATCGAAATGATCCTGCGGTTGCGGCCCGCCGAGCCCGACCCGCTGCTGACGATCGCGGAAGTCGATCGCGTGTTTCGCGAAATTGCGGAGATCGAAGGACGGCACGCGCGGGCGCGCAAGCTCGAGACGCTTACGGCGCTGTTCACCCGCGCCGCGAACCTGGAAGCGAAGTTCATCGCCAAAATTCTCGTTCGCGAGATGCGTCACGGCGTCAGCGAAGGAATTATGCTCGAGGCGATTGCGCGGATGGCGAGCCGGCCGGTCGCCGAAATCCGGCGCATCAATATGATCGAGGGCGATCTCGGCCGCGTGGTGCGAATCCTGCGTGAGGGCGGCGCGGAGCCCGCTTCCGGCGCGGCTCCCGCGCGCGCGGCGCGCGCGATAAAGCCGCTGCGCCCGATGCTCGCGCAGCCGGCGGCCGACGTGGCAGAGGCATTCGCGATGATCGGCCGCGAGATCGCTTTCGAGCACAAGCTCGACGGCGCGCGCGTGCAGATTCATCACGCGGGCGGACAGACGCGAATCTTCTCGCGGCGCATGAACGAGATCACGCCGAGCCTGCCCGAGATTATCGAAATAGCGGCGCGCCTCGGCGCACGCGACGCGATCCTGGACGGCGAAGTTATCGCGGTCGATAGCGATGCGCGTCCGCGCGCCTTTCAGGAGCTGATGCGCCGGTTCGGCCGCGTGCGCGAAATCGAAAAGCTGCGCGTCGAGCAGCCGGTGCGGCTCTACCTGTTCGATATTCTCGGTCTTGACGGCGCGTTGATTATCGACCGCCCGTACGCTGAGCGGATCGCGATTCTGAGTGAAGTCGCGGCGGGCGCGAGCCTGGAGCTAGTCGCGCGAATCGAGCGCCCGAATCTTCCAGACGCGGAGAAGTTTTTCTCCGCCGCAATCGCCGGCGGGTTCGAAGGCGTTGTCGCGAAGTCGCTCGCAAGCGCCTACATGCCCGGCGCACGCGGGCGCGGATGGGTGAAGGTCAAACACGCGCGCACGCTCGATCTGGTGATCGTCGCTGCCGAGTGGGGTTACGGGCGGCGCCACGGATGGCTGTCGAACTATCATCTTGCCGCCCGTGACGAACGCACCGGCCGCATGGCCGAGGTCGGGAAGACCTTCAAGGGATTAACCGACGCGGAGTTCGAAGCGATGACCGAG
>DATKSQ010000080.1:0-17720 GCA_035531615.1 Binataceae bacterium (SeqCode) | reverse complement strand
CATCTCGTCCATCGCCATTTCCAGTCCGAACATGCCCTGCGGCCATCCGGGCGCGCGCATCGGCGACGACGGTCCGGCGTTGGTGTAGATGTTGCGCTCCTCGGTCCGGACGTTGGGACACGGATAGACCATCTTGAAGGGTCCCGAGCTGCCCGCGCCTCCGCCGATTCCGCCACTGCCGCGCTGCACCAGATCGATTGCAACCAGTTTGCCGGCGGAATCGGAGCCGAAACGCACTTTCTGTTCGGAGTTCGGGCGATTCCCGGTCGCCAGATGCTCGTCGCCGCGCGGCAGCATCACCTTGACCGGCGCGCCCGACTCTTTGGCGAGCCGGGCCGCGATCGCGATCTCGGGACTCGCGCCAAATTTCGAGCCGAAACCGCCGCCCAGATACTCGCTGATCACGCGGACCTTGTCGGGTGGCAGGTTGAACAGCACCGCAAGATCGTCGCGCACCGTGAAGACCCCCTGCGTCGAGCACCACACCGTCAGCGCGCCGCCGTCGAAGTGCGCGAGCGCGCCGTGAGTCTCGAGCGAGACATGAGTCTGCACGGGAGTCGAGTAAGTCGCCTCGATTCGATGCGCCGCCCCTGCGAGCGCATGCTCGACATCGCCGCGGTTCGAGGCGCTGGGCTTGCCGACGTTCGAGCCGCTAAAGACACTCGGCGCGCCGGCGGCTGCGGCGGATTCCATATCGACTACGAACGGAAGCGGTTCGTAATCCACCTTGATGAGTCCGAGCGCGTCGGCGGCGATATCCGAACTCACCGCGGCTACGGCGGCGACCTCTTGCCCGGCGAAGCGAATCTCGCCGTCGGTGACCTTAAGCGCCGCGCGCACTCCGGCGAGCCGCCGCGCCGCCGACAGATCGACGCCGCGCACGCGTGCTCGCGGATAAGGACTGCGCAAAATCGCGCCGTAGAGCATCCCGGGCAGGGCGATATCGTAGGTGTAATGCGCAGCGCCGGTAGCCTTGGCGGGGCCATCGACGCGCGGAGTCTCCTGGCCGACGATCGCGAAATTGTGGCCAAGCTGCCACGGCACCGGCTCGTCGTCGGGCAGCACGACGGTGATCTCGCGCGGAGCTTCAGGAATTCCGAGATTCAAAGTGACCCGGCGCGACATCACGTATTCCCCTTGGCGGCGGCGCGCGCGACCCTGAGTGCGGCGGCGAACACATGAGGATAGGTTCCGCAGCGGCAGATATTGCCCGCGACCGAATGGCGGATCGCGTCGAGATCGGCCGCCGGGTTTTGCTTAAGCGCCGCCGCGAGCGACATCACCATCCCGGGCGTGCAGAATCCGCACTGCATCGCGTCGGTATCCACGAACGCTTCCTGCAGCGGATGCATCCGGCCGGGCTCTCCGAGTCCTTCGATCGTCGTGATTTCATGCCCACGCGCATCGACCGCCAGAATCATGCACGCTGTCACCGGCGCTCCGTCGAGATGAACGGTACACGCGCCGCACGCCCCGCGATCGCAGACCAGCTTGGCGCCCGTCATCCCGAGATCCTCGCGCAGCGCGCGCAGCAGCGTCACGCGCGGCTCGACGGCCAGATGGCGGCTGACGCCGTTAATCTTCAGGTCGATTGCGACTGGGCCGGGACCAAGTTGCTCGGCAACGCCTTCGGGGAGCGCCGGCTCCGCCGCCTGCGCGCGATCGAGATGACCTAACGTGGCGGCGGCTACCGCGCCGGCACTGGTCAGCGCGGCGCCCTTTAGAAACGAACGGCGGGAGAGTGCACGCTTGCCGGGATCCTTGCCTTTGCGGGATTTCATGCTCAAGCCTCGCGCCGCGGCGCGGCGCCCGACGACGCCGCCATCGCGACGGCAGCGAACATCGCGAGACCCGCCAGGATTCCGAACCCGGCGATCTTGAGAAAGTAAACGCCCGCGATCAGAACCTTGTCAACAATCGTGTTCATCGCGTAGGTGTCGAAACCGCCCGCCCCCGTCCATCCAAGACGCCCGAGCGCCGCCGAGACTCGGGCGAGCGGAATCAGGATGAGCGCGCCCGCGATGATCGAAATCGCGGCCGCGCGCCCGCGCACCGCCGCGTCCTCGATCAGGCGGACGCCGAATCGAATCGCGAGCAGCATCCCGAGCGCCGACGCTGCGCCGATCATCAGCGCGTATTCGTGCTCGTTCCACCATCGCCCAACCGGCGGATCGAGATACCGCACGATCAGATGGGCGCCGCTGCCGTAACTGAGCGTCGCGATGACCCCCACGGCAACCACGGCGACGGTGAGCCATCGCAGCCAGCGCCGATAGGCGGGTACACCGGGCTTCATCCTGACACCATTGGCGCCATGACGCGGGTCAGACCCAGCGACAGATAGACGATCAGCAACACGATCGCGCCCTGCGCCAATCCGACCTTGCGAAAGCGCGCCAGCAACGGCGCCAGCTCGGGCGCCGGTCCATTTTCCGAGACGCGCCAGATTCGCGCGCCGAGATTTACGTACTGGTAAATCGCCAGCCCGATCACAATCACGACCAGCACCAGCTTGATCGCGAGCAGCACGCTTATGACGCCCAGATAAAGCACGTTCAGCATCCCGGTCGCGATAAGTATCACGAGCGCACTCAGCACGATCGCGCCCAGGCGGCGGATCACGCGGCGCACGACCTTGACCCGATCCGGCGGTTCGAGCTCGCCGGTCAGAATCGGCGTGAGCGCAAAGGTGCTGAATATCGAGCCGCCGAGCGCCACGATCACCGCGGTCACATGGACGAACAACACCAGCATTCGTATCGTCAGCATCACAGGCGTTTTAGCGCCCGGCGCCACGCGCGGGCAAGCCGCACGCTACAGATTGCGGCGGTAGGTTACGAAATTCGCTGAGATGTGCGCGCCGAGGCTCTCGGCCGTGCGGCGCGAGGCCCAGTTGTCGTCGAGCACCAGAGTGTATCCGGCGTAGCGCATACGCTGCTCGGCCATGCGGAGGTACGACTGCGAAGCCATCGCGGCCGCGATTCCGCGTCCGCGCGCGCTTTCCTTGACGCCGATATTGACCAGCGCGCCTCGAGTGCCGCCGCCGCGATGCGGCTCGAGGCGGACGCCGCGCCTGACCTGCGCGAGCATCGGACTCAAGTCCGGCACCGAGAACACCGCGCCGACCGGCTCATCGCCGATCACCGCCAGAATCGACAGGTCCGCGACCGGAGTCTCCCACAGCGACATCAGCATCGGGCGCACTTCCTCTTTGGTGACCGGATTCCATCCCCAATGGCGGGTGAACGCGGCGTTGGTGACATCGGTCCACGCGTCGATCGCGGCCAGGAATCCATACTCGCGCCAGCTTTTGATCGCGACGCCGGCCGCGGCGGCCGCCGCGACCGAGCGGCGGTAGCGTTCGAGCAACTCGGGCGTCAGCTCGGCGGTATAGTCAGTTTGTCCTTTTTCAGTCGCGAAGCCCGCGCGCTTGAAGCATCGATGGTAGTACGGCGGATTGCCGCGCAGCAGAAACGAGGGTAGCCGCCCGTAGCCATCGACGGCGTAGGGATAATCCAGAAACGCGGCGAACCCGCTGCGCACCGCGCTCATCCCGCGCGCGCCGAGCGACTCCGCCGCGGCCTCGAGCATCGCGACCGCGGCGTCCTCTTCGCCTTCGTAGGCCTCGAAGTGGATGAGCTGGCCAAGCTGCTCGTCCCAGTGCTCGATATAGCGGCGATTGACGACCGCGCTGACGCGGGCGACCATCCGCCCGCGGCGCCGCGCGCAAAACGGCTCGAGCTCGAGGTACGCCGCGAAGCGTGTGCGGCCATTGAGCATGTCGATCTCGCTCTGGATATCGGGCGGCCACCAGGCCTCGCGCCCCGCGTAAACATGATACGGCAGCCGCGCGAATTCCTCGAATCCATCGCGTGTAGCCACGCGCTCGATCGTGATGCTGTTGCGGTTCATGAAACCCGCGCGGCGCGCCCGCGCCGCGCGGCGCTCAGCTTAGCATCGCCGGTCCCGAAACGAGTATCCGGGGCGCGCCGTCTCGACGCTGGTCGCGCGACGATCGCGTCGGCGAGCCATCGCGCGAGCATCGCGTTTAACGCGGCGGCCGGCTCGCCTGCGGAGCCGCGGCTGGCGGATGACACAGCGGCGGCCGCACAGATTTGGGCAAAGCTGGCGCCGCGCTTGAGCTTCGCGATCGCGCGCGCTTCGGGCGGGGCCAGCTCTCGAGAAAAGACCCTTGCGCCTCGCCGCCACACCAGAATCCTGCCGTGACCCGCCTCAGGCGCTTTCCATTTGCGCGTCGTCTGAAAGCGGCGCAGCGCCGGCCCGACCCGCCAATCGGTATCGAGCACCCCCAGCGCCGCGACCGCGCGCATCCGCAACGCGGGCCATCGCGCAGACGGTGTCGCGCGCATCGCGGCGGCGTCGAGCGCGGGCGTGTCGCGGGCGCAGAACACCTCGACGGTCGCACGTTCGAGCGCGGCCAGATCCGCCGCAAACGGATAGCGCACGCCCAGTGGATCACCGCGCAGATATTCCGCCAAATGGCACCCAGCCCAGAATACCGAAGGCTCGCTCGGTGGGTAGTCAATCAGATAGCCAGTGATAAGATTGTGAAAATTCGCCTCGCCGAGCGCCGCCGCGGTCGCCGGATAATCATGCCGCAGCACATCGAGAAGCCGGTAGAAATACATATTCGCGTAAATGTCAACGCGCTCGACCGCCGAGAGCCGGTCGTCGCCGCCGATCACGGCGCCGAGTCCGCCGCGCGGCAGCCCGCGCTCGGCCGCGAGCCCCTCGGCCGCGCCGCCCGGCGCGGTGATGAGGCGGTAGAGAAGCTCCTGGATACGCTTAAGCTCTGGCGGCATCGACGTCAGCCGGTTCCGCGGCGGCGGCCTGATAGATGCGGCGGGCGCGGTCGGCGGCCTTCGCCAACACCGCGAACTCGGGGATGTTGTCGTCCCATTCGACGAGCGTCGAGACCGCGCCGAAGCGGCGCACCGCGCGCTCGTAAAGAGTCCATACCTCATCGCGCACGGGATGGTCGTGAGTATCGAGCAGGTAGGCGCCGTGATCGCTGTGGCCGGCCAGATGGTACTGCACGACGCGCTCAGGAGGTATAGCGTCTATATACCGTTCGGCGCTGAACTTATGATTGAAGGCGCTGACGTAGATATTGTTGATATCGAGCAAAATACCGCAATCGGCTTCCTCGGCCACCGCGGTAATGAAATCCCACTCGGTCATCACCGAGTCGCGAAAGGTCAGGTAACTCGAAACGTTCTCGACCAGAATATGGCGTTCGAGCGCGTCCTGAACTCGGCGGATTCGCGCCGCCACATGCCGGACGACATCGCCGTTGTACGGCAGCGGCAGCAGGTCATGCAGATTGCGCCCGCCCACTGCGGTCCAGCACAGATGATCGGAAATCCACGCGGGTTCGGCCCGGCGCGCAAGCTTGCGCAGCTCGCGCAGGTACTTCCTATTCAACGCGTCGGTCGATCCGATCGAAAGCGACACGCCATGCATCGCGATCGGATAACGCTCGCGGACCGCGTCGAGCACTTCGAGCGGACGCCCGCCCGGGACCAGGTAGTTTTCCGAGATGACCTCGAACCAGTCCATCGCGGGGCGGTTTTCAATGACCTCGGCGTAGTGCTGGCGGCGCAGACCGACACCGAATCCAAGAAACGGAAACGCGGATCGTTTCATCGCCATCGGCAATACGCATGCTGCGGAGCGCCGGCTTTCAGCCGATCGCTCCGCGCCCAAGATCACCCGACCGACTAGCTCTTCGCGGCGTGGCCGCCTTTGGCCTTACAGGCTTTGGCCGATGGCGTCACGATGTAGCCCTTGCCCTTGCACGAATTCTGTCCCATGCAGTCGTTCGAGGCGCCCTTGCACGCGCTTTGGCCCTTGCAGGAGTTGCCGCCGACGCACTTGACCTGGGCGGCGGCACTGGTGGATGGAGCTTTGTCAGCCGCCATCGCGGCGCCGGTGAAGATGAGCGCCACGGCGGTGGCAAGAAAAGCTCCGCTGAGTTTCGATTTCCGCATGACTGGTTCTCCTATGTTGTGTTCACCGGCGGCGATGAGCACGCGCCGCGTACTGCCGCGCCGAATCATCTTACGCATTGAGCACCGCCCGCGCCAAGGCGTCCGCGCGGCGCAACGGCGCACCGATGCGATTCGCGCGGGATTTTCGATGCGCAGGGTGCTACCCTCGCGCTTGCCGACCATGTCCACGCACGCCGCCAGCATCGCCGCGGCCGTCGCCCTGCGCGGGGAGCGATGACCGCGCGCGACAATCGCCACTCGCGTCCCGCGGCGGCGGGCAGCCGCACGGCGATGTTCTCGATCGCCGCCGGGATCGCGCTGATGTTCCTGGTGGGTCCGCTGGTCAAGCTGGTGGCCACCAGCAATCCGGCGGGACTCGCGAATGCGTTCGTCGATCGCGAAGTGATGAGCGCGATCGGAATGAGCGTGCTCGCCGCGACGTGGGCCACCGCTATCGGCGCGGTACTGGGTCTGCCGCTGGGCTTCGTGCTCGCGCGCCACGAGTTCGCGGGCAAATCGATAATCGAGGGGCTGATCGATCTGCCGATCGTGATCCCGCATCCGATCGCGGGAATCGCGCTGCTGTTCGTGTTCGGACGCGGCTTTTTCGTCGGGCACGCGTTCTCGAGGGTGGGAATACATTTCGCGGGCGCGACCGCGGGGATCGTCATCGCGATGCTGTTCGTGTCGGCTCCGTTCCTGATCAACGCCGCGCGCGACGGCTTTCGCGCGGTGGACCCCCGCCTGGAAGGCGCCGCGCGCACGCTCGGACGCGGTCCGTGGAGCGTGTTCGCGAGCGTCACGATGCCGCTCGCGCGCCCGGCCCTGATCTCCGGCGCGGTGATGATGTGGGCGCGGGCGCTCAGCGAATTCGGCGCGGTGGTGGTGCTGGCTTACTATCCGATGACCGCACCGGTGCTGATCTACGATCGCTTCGAGGGCTACGGACTAAAAGCCGCGCAGCCGGTCGCGGCGGTGGTGGTAATCGTGGCGCTCGCGATCTTCGCGATCCTGCGATGGCTGAGCCGCCGCGAGCAACTGGCGTGATTCGCCTCGCCCATCTCCGCGGCGGGCGAGCAGACGAATCGCCACAGAATCCCTGCGGACTCTTTGAAAGCGACAACCAACGGGCTACGATAAAAAGGCTATGGCGCTAAAGGGCACTTACGAGACCATCAAGCAGGCAATTCAGGACGTGATCGCTCCTCAGCTTCAAGAGTTGAAAGGCGAGATCTCGGGTGTGCGCGGAGAGATTGCCGGTCTGCGCGGAGAGATTACGGGGCTGCGCGGAGAGATGCGCCAGATCGAAAAGCGCATGGAAGAAGGCTTCATCGCGCTGCGCGGCGAGATTGGCTACACCAACAAGCGTATCGACGAGGCGCTTGACATCCGGGAGCGGCTTGCGGCTCTCGAAGCCGCCAGACCAAGGTAGCGCGCTCCAATCAAAATCGAGCGTAGTTCGCGGCAGGTCGCTGCCAAGATCTCGACGGACGCCACGTCAGCGGCGGGCGGCGGAGAGCATGTCGGCGCGTTCGGCGGCGTCGAACAGATGCAATTGATGGGGACTGTTGCCGGCCGGAATTTCGACCGGATATTTTCCGGTGAAGCACGCGTCGCAGTAGCCTTCGCGATTTCCATTGCCGACGAATGAGTACAGACCCTCCCAGCTAAGGTAGCCCAGCGAGTCGGCGCCGACGTAGCGGCGAACCTCCTCGACCGAATGCGACGACGCGAGCAACTCTTCACGGGTCGGCGTGTCGATTCCGTAAAAGCACGAGTCGGTCGTCGGCGGCGCGGCGATTCGCATATGCACCTCGCGCGCGCCCGCCTGCCGCAGCATCGGGATTACCTTGCGCAGCGTGGTTCCGCGCACCAGCGAATCCTCGATCAGCACGATCCGCCTGCCGCGCAGCAACTCGGCGACCGGGTTGAACTTTATCTTGACGCCGAAATGGCGGATCGACTGGCGCGGCTCGATAAACGTGCGCCCCACGTAATGGCTCCGGACCAGCGCCATCTCGAACGGAATTCCGGATTCCTCGGCGTACCCAAGCGCGGCGGCGTTGCCGGAATCCGGCACCGGCACGACCAGGTCGGCATCCGCCGGGCATTCGCGCGCGAGCGCGCGCCCCTGCTGCTTGCGCACCGAATAGACATTGCGCCCGTAAAGCAGGCTGTCGGGCCGGGCGAAGTAAACGTACTCGAAGATGCAGCGCTTGGGCGCGGCGGGAGCGAACGGACGAATCGAGCGCACGCCGTCGTCGGTTATTATCACCATCTCGCCCGGCTCGATCTCGCGGATGTACTCGGCCCGCACCAGGTCGAGCGCACAGGTCTCCGAGGTGACAATCTTCGCGCCGTTTAGCTGGCCCAGCACCAACGGGCGGAAGCCGTGCGGATCGCGCACGGCGATAAGGCAATTCTCGGTCAGCAGCACCAGCGAATATGCGCCGCGCACCTGCGCCAGCGCCTCGATCAACTTCTCGGGCAGCGACGGCGCGCGCGAGGCCGCGATCAGATGAATCACGATCTCGCTGTCCGACGACGAATAGAAGATCGTGCCGGTCGATTCGAGCCGCTCGCGCAGCTCCGTAAAGTTCACCAGGTTTCCGTTGTGCGCCAGCGCGAGCCCGCCCTTGCCGTACTCGACCACGATCGGCTGGCAGTTTTTGAGCGAGGCCGAGCCGGTCGTCGAGTAGCGGTTGTGGCCGATCGCGCTGGTGCCTTCGAGCTTGGCGATAATGTCGGAATTGAAGACGTCGGCGACCAGACCCATCCCACGATGCGAGATCAGCGCCTTGCCGTTGGACGATACGATTCCCGCCGATTCCTGGCCGCGATGCTGCAGGGCGTAGAGCCCCAAGTACGCCAAGTTGGCGGCCTCTGGATGGCCATAGACGCCGAACACGCCGCACTCCTCGTGGAATGCGTCGAGCTTCGATTCCTCGACTATCACCGCGCCGTCCTCAGTCATCGCGCCGTCGTCAGTCATGGCTTTGCAGCCTCCCGGGCAACGCGCCTTCGTACAGCTCGTACAACTCGGTTACGTTCTCATCCACATCCGGCAGCAGCACAAGCCGCGGCTGGTCGAGCACGCGCCCGGCGCGATAGGCGTTCAGGCCGCGGTCCGTGAAACTCCGCATCAGATCCGCGCAAACCGATGACGCCACGGAGATCACCACGGTGGAGGCGCCTTCGCCAAACAGTTCGGCCGCGTCGGCCCGGCCCAATATCCGCAGGTCAACTTCCGCTCCCAATCTTGCCTCGGGATCGAAGCAGGCCTCCGCGATCGCGACCGCGAGCCCGCCTTCGGCAACGTCGTGGCATGAGCTTATCAAGCCGCGCTCGGCCGCGGCAACCAAGGCTTCGAGGAGGGCGCTCTCGCGCTCGAGATCGATCGGCGCAAGGGCCTCGCCGGCGTTACCGTACATCGCGGCGTACTCGGAGGCCGCCAGCGAGGGCGGGCCAGTGCGCACGATCAGAATTTCGTCGCCAGCGCGGCTGAAATGCGATCCGACGCGATGCCCGATGTCGGTCATCAGGCCCAGCATCGCGATCGTTGGCGTGGGCGCAATCGCGCGGCCTTCGGTCTCGTTGTAAAAACTCACGTTGCCGCTCACCACCGGCGCACCGAGCGCTCGCGCCGCGTCGCCCAGACCGCGCACGCCCTCGGCGAACTGCCACATGATCTCAGGCCGCTCGGGATTTCCGTAGTTCAGGCAATTGGTGATTCCTACCGGTCGCGCTCCCGTACACGCGACGTTGCGCGCCGCCTCGACGACGGTTGCGACCGCGCCCAGGTATGGATCGAGCGCGCAGGCGCGAGGATTGGAATCAACCGTGAGCGCGAGCGCACGGCGCGAGCCTTTGATTCGCAGCACGGCGGCGTCACCGCCCGGGCCAGAGACGGTGTTGCCCTGTACGATGGAATCGTACTGGCGGTAAACCCAGCGTTTGGACGCGACGTTCGGATTCGAGAGCATCGCGCGCAGCGCCACCGCTGGCGCAGGATCGTCGCGCCTGGTTTGCGCGGCAGCGGCGGACCGCTTCGGCGGCGCCACGGCGGGTCGATCGTAAACCGGAGCGTCGTCGGCCAGCGCGACGGCCGGAATATCGGCGACGATCCGGCCGCGCCATCGCGCGCGCCATCGCCCACCCGCGGTGATCTCGCCGATCACCACGGCGTGCAGATCCCACTTCTCGAACACCGCTTGGAGCTCGGCTTCGCGGCCGCGCTGGGCGACGATCAGCATCCGCTCCTGCGATTCGGAGAGCAGAATTTCGTAGGGCGACAGATTCTGTTCGCGCAGCGGAACGCGGTCAAGGTCGAGATCGATCCCAAGGCCGCCACGCGCGGCCATCTCGGATGACGACGAGGTCAGGCCCGCCGCGCCCATGTCCTGGATCGCGACGATCGCGCCGGTCTTGCCGGCTTCGAGGCACGCCTCGATAAGCAGCTTCTCGGTAAACGGGTCGCCGACCTGCACGGTGGGTCGTTTGGATTCGCTTTCGGCGTCGAACTCCGCCGAGGCGAGCAGGGAAGCGCCGTGAATTCCGTCGCGTCCTGTGGCCGAGCCGACATACAAGACGGGATTGCCAACGCCGATTGCTTTCGCGCTCCACAATTCGCCGGCGCGCGCGAGTCCGAGCGAGAATGCGTTGACCAGGATATTGCCGTTGTACGCCGCGTCGAACATCACCTCGCCGGCGACGGTCGGCACTCCGACGCAGTTGCCGTAGCCGCCGATTCCGCCAACTACGCCGCCAATCAGGTAGCGGGTGCGGGGATGCTCGAACGAGCCGAACTTGAGCGAGTTCATCGAGGCGATCGGCCGCGCACCCATCGTGAAGATATCGCGCAAAATTCCGCCGACTCCGGTCGCCGCGCCCTGGTACGGCTCGACGTACGAGGGATGGTTGTGGCTTTCGATTTTGAACACCGCGACCCATCCGTCGCCGACGTCGATCGCGCCGGCGTTCTCGCCGGGTCCTCCCTGCACCACCAGCTCGCTCTTCTGCGGCAGCGTGCGCAGGTATTTGCGCGAGGACTTGTAGGAGCAATGCTCCGACCACATCACCGAGAACACGCCCAGCTCGGTGAAGGTGGGAGTGCGGGCGAGAATCCGCTCGACGCGGGCGAATTCCTCGGGCGAAAGGCCGTGCGCGCGGGCCTGTTCGAGATCGACTCGCGGCTCGCCGGGAAGCGCCATAGGCATCGTCATGCGCGCGCCGCTATCGATTCGAAGATTTTGCGGCCGTCGATGCCGCCGAGCATCGCTTCGACCGCGTGCTCGGGATGCGGCATCAGGCCGAAGACGTTGAAGCGCTCGTTGGCGACGCCCGCGATCGCGCGCATCGAGCCGTTGGGGTTGGCGGCGTCGGTCTCGCCTCCGCCGGCGTCGCAGTAGCGCAGGATCACCTGGCCGCGTTCTTCCATATCGCGCAGTTCGGCTTCAGGAGCCACATAGAGGCCCTCGCCGTGCTTTATCGGAAGCGCCAGGACGTCGCCCTGGCGCATCGCGCGGGTAAATGGAGTGCGCGCGTTTTCGACCCGCACATGAATCCGCTCGCAGATAAACGAGAGCGTTCGGTTGCGCGTGAGCGCGCCGGGCAGCAGATGCGCTTCGCACAAAATCTGAAAACCGTTGCAGGTCCCGATCACCAGCCCGCCGTCGGCGGCGAATTTCTCGACGCTTTGCATGATCGGAGAAAAGCGCGCGATCGCGCCCGTGCGCAGATAGTCGCCGTAGCTGAATCCTCCCGGCAGCAGGATACACTCGGCACCGCCGAGCGACGTATCCTTGTGCCACAGCATCGCGGCCTCCTGCCCCATCACCTCGGCGAGAGCATAGAGGGCGTCGTTATCGTCGAGCGAACCGGGGAACCTGACGACGCCCCACTTCATTCGCCTTCGACCTCGAAGCTGAAGTCTTCGATATTCGGATTGGCAAGCAGGCGCTGGCACATCCGCGTGGTTTCCTCGCGCGCGGCGACGGCGTTTTTCGCCGCGACTTCGAGCACGATATATTTGCCGACCTTGACGCCGGAGACATCGCCGAAGCCGAGCGTCTTGAGCGATTGCTCGACGACGCGGCCCTGCGGATCGAGGATTCCCTTGCGCGGCGTGATGAAGACTTTTACCTGCACGCAGCGCCTCGCAGCCGATTCGGGCGCCCACGCAGGGGCGCCCCTAAATCGGGAAACCGCCTGGAATGCGTTCGCGCCTTCATCCTTCCACCCGGCGGAGCATCTCGTGATAGGCCTCTTCGACGCCGCCCAAGTCGCGGCGGAAGCGATCCTTGTCGAGCTTCTGGCGGGTGGCCTTGTCCCAGAAGCGGCAGGTGTCGGGGCAGATTTCGTCGCCGAGCAGAATTGCGCCGTGATGCCGCCCGAACTCGAGCTTGAAATCGACCAGCAGCACTCCGCGCTCATCGAGGAACTTGCTCAGCAGTTCATCGATGCGCAGCGAGAGCCGCTTGATTTCCGTAAGCTCCGCTTGCGTCGCCCATCCGAACTCGATCGCGTGCTCGGGATAGATGAGCGGGTCATCGAGCGGGTCGGACTTGTAATATAACTCGACGAACGGATGCTTGAGCGTCTCGCCCTCTTGGCGGCCCAGGCGCTTGGCGATCGAACCGGCGACGATATTACGCACAACGATTTCCACCGGGACGATCTCGAGGCGCTTGCAGAGCATCTGGCGGTCGTCGATGCGTTGGACGAAATGGGTCTTGACGCCGTGCCGTTCGAGCATCGTGAAGAACAACTCGGACATCCGGTTGTTCATGACGCCCTTGTCTTCAATCGTGCCGCGTTTTTTGGCGTTGAACGCCGTCGCGTCGTCTTTGAAGTACTGGATGATAAGGTCAGGGTTGGAAGTCGCGTACAGCTTCTTCGCCTTGCCCTCGTAAAACTGTTCCCGGCGTTCAGGGATGGATTCCAAATTTCCTTCTCCCGCGATGAAATTGCGATGGGGTTTCGTCTTTCAACTATATGACCCGCGCGCGGCGGACAACGAAATCTCCGCCCGATCTTTCCACAAATCCATTCTTGAATTCACAGCACCGCCGGGCCGGATCGCGGATGATTTGAACTGAAGTTGCAGGCACAGAGGTCATTCGAGCAAGATCCCTTGCGTCATGCCGAGGTGATCGCGCCGATTGCGCGACAAGAAAGCCTGAAATTCGTTCTCTTTCCGCAACTCCGCCGAGAGCGCCAAAAGATCGAGGCGGCTCAGGATCTCCGCAGTAATTGGCCGCTTCGAATCCCAAAAGATCAACGATCGATAGAACGCATGCGCGGGTTCGGAATTTACCAGCGACATCACCAGTTCGGCATCGGCTTGGTCGCCGAACGACAAGAAATACGCGGTGTCGTCCAGCACCATGGGCTTTCCATCGATCGGGCCAATCATGACAAACTGCAGACGCTTGTAGAATCCTGAAATCGCGATCTTCCAGGGCGCGAAGGTATAGGGGCCAACTCCGAAGATCGAAAATCGGGGCCGCTTTCGGTAAATGGAACTCTTTCGGCGGTCAAGGATTTCCCCGTGCCGCAGCAGATAATCCCATGTCACTGGGGCGACCGTCTTAATTGCCTGGGTACCTTCACCGACGCTGCGCTGCGGAACCAGCATCCAGTCGGAGCCGGCGCTTTTGAATCTCGCCAGATCGGATCCGCGAATCATGGGAAATACGTAATCCGGCTCGATCCTGATCCTTTCGCCGAATCCGTTTAGATAGCCATCATTGTCCTTGCGAAGTTGCAGAACGTCGGAGCAGTCGTGCTTGATTCCAGAGCGCCATTTGCACCGTTCCCGCCCCTCGAGACCGCGCCAGCGCTCGAACGCTCGCACATCCGCCACTATGCCCGCGCCGCGAAATCCGAAGGTAGACTCACGCTCACGGCTATCGAGAGATGAGAACACGGCGCACACGCGATCGGCCCGCGAAGCGCCGGTGCGGCAGACCAGCAGGCAAGCATCGACCGCGGCGCCGAACTCCTGTTTGGCGTCGATCCGATAAATGACGCAGTGATCGGGAGATTGTCCGGACTTCCATAGTGCCGCGAGCACGCGGCGCGCAACGCTGGTCTTGCACAGCATCGCGAGAACGGCATCCTTGCCCGTCAGGAGCTCAAGCAGATGCCTGAGCATCCACTCCGAAATATCGAAATTGCTGCGACCGGTGAGCGCGTCCAAGCCGCCGCTGCCGTCGAGGTTGCTCTTCGGTGGAAGATTGCCACTGTTCATCCGCGACAGGTCCGCGTTCGTGACCCACGGCGGATTTCCCAACACCAAGATTGGCTCGGGCAAAGTACGAAGCAGATTCGCCCAGTCCAGGGAGAAGAAGTCCGCGCGCTCAAGCCTTACGCCTGAGACCAGCGCCGTGGAATCTAACGCCGCCTGAACGGCGAGAAGGTGCGCCGGGTTTATATCGACTCCGATCGCTGTGGACAGACTTGAGAATTCCCGCAGTGCTGCCAGAAGCAAGGAGCCCAACCCGCAGGCCGGCTCAACTATCGAGGCCGGAGCGATTCCCAAGCCCGCGAGCGTGCGGCAGATTTTCTCCGCCAGAGCGAGAGGCGTCTGAAAATCGCCGAACTCAGCCCGCCGCAAGTTTTTCCGCTTGGATTCCAACGCCCTACCGAACTCGGATCAGTCCTTCAACTGCGCCAGCCTGCTCGATGACTCTAGCGTATTGGAGCCGCCATTGCAGGGCATTCGAGATCGTCAAGTATCCTTGGCGGGGTGCGGTTCGGAGAATCTCTTTGACCAAATGATCCCGTCCGATTTCGTCGAGCGGCAGGTTCCGGTCCGAAATGAAGGCTGCGAGATCTTCCGCGTTGCCGTCCCGCGCAAGTATTTCCAAAATTCCGCGCGTCGTTTGAAAATCACCTGTGATCTCCTTTTCGACGAAGATCGCATGCTGAATATCGAGCGTCGCGGCCTTTGCGGCCGCGTCGTCGGTCTTATGATAAACGAATACCAACAGCGAATACCCTAAACCAAAGACCTTCTGCCGCGCGGAATCAAACGGGCATGAAGACTGCGGCTGCCGAACACTGGTAACCTTGAGATCAACCTCCAAATCCGGGAAATCAATCCCCTTGGCTGAATTGCCCGGTGCGAATTCGTATTTTTCGCTCAAGGAGGCGCGAAACTTCTGTTCCAAATATGTTCCGACCGCCTTCCCATCCGTTACCCCAAATAGACTCGGCTCGACATGAGCGGACTGCGCCGCGGCGAACGTCCCCGCCTCCGTCCGTAGCTTCTGGATTGTCAGCCTTTCCTTCCTGTCGGTCGACGCTACCTTTGCTCTCGCCGATTTTTTTCGCGTTGTCCCCACCCGTGCCTTTTTCCCGAAGCGATCTTCATTAAGCCTTAGGCGCGAAACGTTCGACCAGCGCGGCGGCCAGGCCGATGTAGCTGCGCGGCGAAAGCGCGCGCAGGGCGGCGCGCGCGGCATCGTCGAGTGGAAGCGTCGCGATAAATTCGTCGAGCAGCTTTTTGTCCACCGGGCGGCCGCGCGTCAGCTCCTTGAGCGTCTCGTACGGATGCGGCAGTCCGCGCTCGCGCATGAGAGTTTGAATCGCCTCGGCCACGACTTCCCACGCCTGCGCGGCGTCGAGGTCTTGGGCGATCCGGCGCTCGTTCACCTCGACCCGGGCCAGTCCGCGCTCGAGCGATGCGAGCGCGACGATCACATGGCCGAAAGCGGCGCCGATCGCGCGCATCGCGGTCGAGTCGGTCAGATCGCGCTGCCATCTCGAAATCGGGAGCTTCGCGCCCAGATGCTCGAACAGCGCGCTGGCAATTCCCAGGTTGCCCTCGCAGTTCTCGAAGTCGATTGGATTTACCTTGTGCGGCATCGTCGAGCTGCCGGTCTCGCCCTTGACCGCCTTTTGCGAGAAGTAGCCGATCGAGATGTAGCTCCACATGTCGCGGCACAAGCCGAGCAGGATCGTATCGATGCGGACCATCACGGCGAACATCTCGGCGATATAATCGTGGCTCTCGATTTGCGTGGTGAGCGGATTCCAGATTAGTCCCTGCGCCTCGACGAAGGCGCGCGAGTGCTCGAGCCAATCGAGCGTGGGCGCGGCGAAGTGATGCGCGTTGAAATTGCCGACCGCGCCGTTGAACTTGCCCAGATATTCCTGACGGCGAAGCTGCGCGAGTTGGCGCTCGAGGCGCGCCGCGAAGATCGCGAGTTCCTTGCCGACCGTGGTCGGCGACGCCTCCTGCCCATGCGTTCGCGCGAGCATCGCGAGGGATTTGTGGCGATGCGCCATCGCGGCGATCGCGCCGAGAGCTTTTTCAAATCGCGGGATTAGCTCGCGCCCGGAAAATTCCTTCAGGATCAGCGCGTAGGCGAGGTTGTTTATATCCTCGCTGGTGCAGGCGAAGTGAACGATCTCGATCGGCAGTTTCGCGTCGAGCGCCGCGACGCGCTCCTTGACGAAGTACTCGACCGCCTTTACGTCGTGATTGGTCTCGGCCTCGAGCGACTTGACGCGCCGCGCGTCTTCGACCGAGAAGCCTTCGTAGATCGCGCGCAAGCGTGCCGCCGCCGGCGATGCGATTGGCGCAAGGGCGCGGAAGCCGGGATTATCGGCCAGTGACAGGTACCATTCGACCTCGACGCGGACCCGGTAACGGATCAGCGCGAACTCGCTGAAGTAGGCCTCGAGCGCGCGGGTGCGGGCGCGGTAGCGCCCGTCAATCGGCGTGATCGCCGTCAAAGATTCGTCCGCAGGCGTCATTTCGCTGCTCATAGGAGACTCGCGAGGCCTCGCGGAGGTCCTCCGGTGGCCGTTTCCAGCATGCCTAACGATTGGGCATTGAGGGCATAAACCATTGAAATATCTGGATAAAATATCCCTGAGCAATCAAGTTTAGTTGGGTTCGCTCGAAAAATTTCCCGGGTCCGGGACGAGCCGTGGAATTCCGCGAATGCGAGGCCGGGCGACGAGATGCTTCTCGTGATTTCAGGGGGCGCGACGGGCGAAGGTGGAAGCAGTCGCTTCACCCAAGTATTTTAGCGCACTCGCAAGCGCCGCGTAAGGGCATCGGCGGCGGGAAGGAAGATCCGGGATTTCTCGCCGTCCGTGCGTGCGCCAAGTCCATCGCTCCGATGATCGCGAGCGCCAACCCTGGCTCGAAATGACAGCGCGAAGTTTCGCTGACGCATCGAGACTCGCGCCGGTCCGAAAGCGCTCGCCCGTCATTTCGATTTGCGGGACAAATTCCGGGCGCGCGGCGGAGGCCCGTGCCCGGTGTGGCCGAAGCCGTCCGCGCCGCGCTCCGTGCCGCCGAGGTCATCGGACTCGACGAGCGTCGCGCGAATCACCGGCGCTCACTGCCTAACGGCCGTTAGGTTTTCTGCCAGATTTGATCATGGCTGAACAGTTCAGCCTTATGCCGGCGTGAACTTTGCGCCATTTCTAATTGGACCCCACAAACGGAGGCAGCCGGATGGGAGATCTCAGCTCACGAATGCAAGGATGCGATGTCGGAACCTGGCAGCAATTTCTGAAATCCAGATCGTTATACAGCGGTTCGGTCAATGGCAGGTTCGACGACGCCACCGAAAGGGCGACGCGGGAGTACCAGCGCAGATCCCGGATCCAGGAAGACGGCGTGGCCGGCGGCGCGACCGTGGAGCAAGCCCGTCGCGAGGGTTTCGTTACTCCACGAGATAGCGGCGC
>DATKSQ010000079.1:0-4138 GCA_035531615.1 Binataceae bacterium (SeqCode) | reverse complement strand
CCTCAATGTCACGATCGGGATTCAGGACAGCGACAACGAAGACGAAGGCACCACTTGCTCGCTCACGCAGCCTGGCGACCTCAGCTACAGCTTTCCCAACGGCCTCAATTCGGCTGGCACGATGACGCTGACCGTGAACGCTTTGGATTCCTGCTGGGAAACCAATGACCCCAGCTATTCGGTCGGCAACACCGGCAATTCCGTCACCTTCACCCTGTATGCGCGCAATGGCAGTGGCAGCATGGTGGGAACAGCCACCACTCTACAGAACGAGGGTGGTGACACGCTGGGTTCGCCAGTCGCGGTGGCCGGCACGGTCCAGGCGGCCTCGGGCGGACAGCTCAACGTCCTCAGCGGATCGCATCTGTTCAACGCGGTCGGCGGCACCACCGACGACTCCGGCGAGAGCGGCCACATGGGCATCGCCGGTCTGGCCGTGCTTAACACCGGAGGCGGCGCCAACGGCCTCGACGTGACCCTTTCATACCAGGACAGCAACGACGAAGGTCTAGCTTGCGAACTAACCAATCCGGCCGATCTGTCCTACAGCCTGACCAAGGGTGTCGGCACGCTGACGCTGACCGTGAGCAGCGCTGACAGCGCCACCTGCGCGATGGGCACGGGCAATTCGATCACCTTCAACCTGTACGCGGTCGGCGGCCAAGCCCGCATCATCAGCACATCATCGTCGCTTCAGGACAATTATCCAGACATAATCGACGATCCCGCGGTCGTCGGCACGTTCTAATCGTCGGCGCCTTTCAGGCGACGATCGCTAACCTCGGACCCCGCCAAACGCTCACTTCGGGCGCGCGGCGGGGTCTCTGTTTTTCTGGCTATTAGCGGGGCTGCAATATATCGCGCGCCTTTCCCCCAGGGAATCTCCGCACAACTCAGGTTGTCATTCTGAACGGAGTCCGCGACGTGAGGAATCCCGGGATTCTGCGCCGCGCTCGGAATGACACAATGGGCCTTGGGCAGATATCCCCTAGGCCGACGCCCGCGCCGATGCGCCGCGCGGCTTGCCATCGAGCCGGCGTCCGTTACGCGCGGCGGCCAGCGGCGGAAATGCGTTGCTCGCCGGCGACGCACCCGCGTTTTCCATTCCCGGCCATTTCGCGCGCAACAGGATATAGCGGCGGCCGTCGCGGACGATCAGCCCCTCCTCGGTCATCTCCATCAAAAGCCGGCTGACCATCGGCCGCGAGCCGCCGATCATTTCGGCCAGCGACTCCTGCCCGAGTTCCGGCGTCAGCATCACGCCGCGCGCGTCGTTGGCGCCAAAGCGTCGGGCCAGATCGACCAGGACCGACTCGAGCCGCGCCCGCAGCGGCATCGCGAGAAACCCCGCACATCGATAGACCACTGAAGCCCACAGCGAATTGATGCTCTCGGTCACCGCCAGCAGCGACCCGCTCTCGAGTCCGCGCAATACGCGCAGAATATGATCGCGCGTAAACAGCGCCACGCAGGTTGTGGTCAGCGCCTCGGCTTCGAAAATCTGCGATCGCACGCCGCCAATCTCGCTGAAGTCGGCGTAGCCGGCCAGATCGCCCGGACCCGCCAGATCGATCAGGATACGGTCGGGGCCGGCGCTGCAGAAAATCTTGATCATCCCGCTCATCACCGCAAAGACCACGTCGGCCGGCGATCCCTTGCCAAAGAGCGACGCACCCTTGGGATAGCGCACCAGCGTATGGCGGCTCAGCAGCACTTCGATCGCCGCCCGCGGCAAGCCGTATTGTTCGAGACGCGCGGACAGGCGATCCTGCCCCTGCGTAACCGCTCGTGGCGCGATTCCCTGGTCCATTCCCGCCATTAGAGCAGCATTGCACTTACGGTCCAAGTGAATAGCCACTGAATGTCGATTGGCATTACCTATACTGCGCATTCTTGGGCGCAGTACCGCATGGCGATCAGATAGAAGTGTTAATCTACTAATTGTAAAGACGACAATCCCGCCGGAGTGGGCGCGTGATTATGGGCCACGCGGACCCCGCGATCGCGCCGCCCGGCCGGCGCGGCCGGCGGCTACGATCGAGGTGCGCGGCGCGTGGACCTATGCAGAATCCGCCGTCGCGCAACAATGACTGCTGATTCAAGCCAGTGACTATTAAAGAAACGCCGCGCTATTCGCCCGCGATCATCATCTCCGCGATCTTGATCGTCGGTGAGACCACCGGCGATCGCCAGCGCAGGTCGCTGCCGATCATCTCGATCGACTTGAACATCTCGCGCAGATTGCCCGCGATCGTGATCTCCTGCACCGGAAACGCCAGCTCGCCATCCTCGATCCACATCCCGCCGGCCCCGCGCGAGTAGTCGCCGGTCACGCCGTTGACGCCAAACCCGATCAGCTCGGTGACGTAAAGTCCGCGCTTGACCGATCCGATAATCGCCTCCGCCGAATGGCTACCCGGCTCGAGATACAGGTTGGTCGGACTCACGGTCGGCGAATCGCCGACCGATCGCGCCGCGTTGCCGGTTGGTTCGAGCTTGAGCTTGCGCGCCGAATAGGTATCGAGCAGATAGGTCTTGAGCACGCCGCCATCGACCAGGTGCTTGCGATTGGTGGCCAGGCCGTCGCCGTCGAACGGCTTCGATCCCATCCCGGCGACGATCGTGCCATCGTCGCAGATCGTCACGTTGGGCGACGCGATCGGCTCGCCCAGCTTGCCCACCAGGAACGACGCCCCCTTGTAGAGCGACGGACCCGAAGCCGCGCCGGCCAATGCGCGCAGCAGGCTCGCCGCCATGTCGGGATCGAAAACGATCGGCGCGCGCATCGTCTTGATCTTGCGCGAGCCGAGCCGCCGCAGCGCCCGTTGGGCCGCGATCGCGCCGACCTCCGCGGGATCTTCGAGCTTGCTGAAATGCCGGTTGGCGGTGAACCAGTAGCCCTGCTGCATCGCGCCCTGGTCGTCCTGCGCGATTGGCGCGACGCCCAGGTTGAACGAGGTGCCCGCGTATTCGGCGGCGAAGCCCTGGCTGTTGGCAAACATTATCTGGTAGCGGCCGGAATCGAACTCCGCGCCCTCGCTATTCTTGATCCGCGGGTCGGCCTTGAGCGCCGCCTGCTCAGCCGTGCGCGCTATCTTGAGCGCCGTGTCGGCGTCGACGATACCCTGCGCGCGGTCGGCCAGATCGAGATCGGGCACGTGCGCCGGATGCAACGCGGGGTCGGGCAATCCGGCCCACGGATCGGCCGCCGTCAGCCGCGCGAGCGTCACCGAATGGGCGATGAAATCCTTGAGCCCGTCGCGCTCGATCTCGGCCGTCGAAGCGGTCGCCGACGATTGTCCGACGAACACCCGGATCCCCAGCCGCCGTTCGCGCGAACTCTTGAGCTTTTCGACTTCGCCCAGCCGCACGCCCGCCGCCAGCGACTCCGCGCTCACGCACAAAACCTCCGCCGCCGTGGCGCCCGAGCGCCGCGCCTCATCCAGCGCCCATTCGGCCAGCGCCGCGTCAACCTGTGCCATTACCACTCCTTGGCGCAATTATGCGCGTGTGCCGCCGACCGTGATTCCGTCGATCCGGATCGTCGGCAGCCCGACGCCGACCGGCACCGATTGGCCGTCCTTGCCGCAGGTGCCGACTCCGGAGTCCAGCGCCAGATCGTTGCCCACCATCGCGACGCGCGTCAGCACGTCGGGACCGTCGCCGATTAACGTTGCGCCCTTGACCGGGCGAGTCACTTCGCCGTCCTCGATCAGGTAGGCCTCGCTCGCCGAGAACACGAACTTGCCGTTGGTGATATCGACCTGCCCGCCGCCGAAGCTGACCGCGTAAAGACCTTTCTTCACCGACTTGATGATCTCATCCCGGGTCGATTCGCCGGCGAGCATGAAAGTGTTGGTCATCCTGGGCATCGGCGCATGCGCAAAGCTCTCGCGCCGTCCGTTGCCCGTCGGCTTCATCTTCATCAGCCGCGCGTTCATGCGGTCCTGCAGGTATCCGCGCAGGATTCCCTTCTCGATCAGCACGGTGCGCGAGCTTGGCGTGCCTTCGTCATCGACGTTCAGGCTGCCGCGGCGCATCGGGATCGTTCCGTCGTCAACCACGGTGCAGAGTTCGCTGGCGACCTTTTGTCCGATTCGTCCCGAGAAGGCGGAAACGCCCTTGCGGTTAAAGTCGC
>DATKSQ010000078.1:0-46382 GCA_035531615.1 Binataceae bacterium (SeqCode) | reverse complement strand
AAAGTGCGCAAGGGCAAGCTTCTTGCCGCGCGCAACGTCTGAGCGTGAGGGCGTATTCAGGCCGAGCGCAGCGCGGCGAGGCGTTTGAAGAAATCGGGAAAGGTTTTTGCCACGCAGCCGGGGTTGCGGATGCGCACGCCGGCCAGCTTAAGGCCCGCGATCGCGAAGCTCATCGCGATGCGATGGTCGTCGTAGGTTTCGATTGAGGCGGGCCGCAGCTTTGCCGGCGTGATTGCCAGACCGTCTTCAAATTCCTCAACGCCAGCGCCGATTCGGCGCAGTTCCGCGGCGAGCGCGCTTGCCGCGCCCAAGCGAGAGTGTAGCGCTATCCTTCAAGTTCTTCGTGCTTGCGGATATCGACTGTCATTGCGCCCTTCGACGTTCCGCTGGCGTTAAGGCTACTCCAGGTCGCTTTCCTCGAGTCCGGCAAGTTTAGTCAAATGGGCAAGCAATCCGCGCTTCAGGGCTTGATTGCCGTGCACCGGAATTGAGAGCCTCACCGCGCTCCCCTGCTTGCCATAAATGTGATGACTTCCCTGGATTCGCAGCAGGCTCCATCCATGGTGTTCGATAATCCTAGCGAAAGCCCTGCCGGAAAGAACCTTCACTAAGCGGCCTCCATGATCTCGACCTCCTCGACTTCCCGATCAGCACTGACGCGGTTCAAGCGTTCCGTATCTGCGGATAAGCAGCCTACGATCGCTTCATATATGTTGCTTAACAATTCCTTTTCTGTCTCGCCTTGCGTCGCGCATCCCGGAATCGTCGGCACCTCGGCCCAGAAGCCACCTTCTTCTGACTTGTGCACTATCACCTTAAGCTTCATTGTTTTAGCCTCGCTGACTACAGGTCGATTTCGAGACGACTGAGGTCATCTAGCGACAGGTTTTTGTGTTGGCTCAAGAACTGACGGAGAGGCTCCAGCGCCAGGGGATCATCCACCCAAAGCTGCGTCACGTACCTGCGACCCTGATACTCGATTTGAAGCTCGAGATGGTCTGGTAGCCCGCCGTACCCGTGTGTCCGGAAAATGGTCGCACCCTTTAGTGCACCTTCACCCATCTGTGGTAGCACCTCCGAAGGTTTGAAGGCCCCTCCCGGAGGTTGTGGGGGCCAACTCGGTGAGCCCAGGTATTTTACCTTTGGATGTCGGCACAAAAGGTCTCTCATTTCCTCCCGCCTCCTAAATCGATCGCCTCATGGCTTTCGATGCTGCGGTCGCTGGCGTATTTCATAGCAGTGCGCGTACCTCGGCGCGGCTCGAATCAAAGAGCTCTAATCCCAAGATAGACGTTAATCACGCGTTCATCGAGATCAGCTCCAAGACAATCGAGCCTCCTCTGCCCTCACGGCTTCGACCTCACTTTTCCCGCAGCGCGGCGAGGCGTTTGAAGAAATCGGGAAAGGTTTTTGCCACGCAGCCGGGGTTGCGGATGCGCACGCCGGCCAGCTTGAGGCCCGCCATCGCGAAGCTCATCGCGATGCGATGGTCGTCGTAGGTTTCAATTGATGCGGGCCGCAGCTTTGCCGGCGTGATTGCCAGACCGTCCTCAAATTCCTCAACGCCGGCGCCGATTCGGCGCAACTCCGCGGCGAGCGCGCGAATCCGGTCGCTTTCGTGATGGCGGATAAACGCGACCCCACGGATGCGCGTCGGCGACGAGGCGAAAGGCGCGATCGCCGCGAGCGTCGCGACCATGTCCGGCATCGCGGTCATCGCGACATCAATTCCCACCAGAGTCCCGGCGCCGGTAATCGTGACGGCGTCCGCGGTCCAGGCGACCCGCGCGCCCATCCGCTCGAGCAATTCGAGCAACGCGAGGTCGCCTTGCACGGACTCGCGCGATAATCCTTCGAGGGTGACGCTGCCGCCGCACAGCGCCGCCGCCGCGGCGAAGTAACTGGCGGACGACGCGTCGGGCTCGACCACAAACCGCCGCGCGCGATACGACTGGCCGCCCGGCACCGTGATCGTGTCGCCGTCGATCGTGCTGCGTGCGCCCCACGAATCCATCAGGCCGAGCGTCATGTGGATGAAGGGCCGCGCCGCGTCGCCCCGTACCGTCAGCTTGAGTCCGCGCGGCCATCGCGCCGCCGGCATCAGCATCGCCGACACGAACTGCGAGGACTCGCGCGCGTCAATCGTGGTCTCGCCTCCGGCCAATGGGCCGCGCGTCGCATCGACGATAACCGGCGGACACCGGTTGTCGCGTTCGCTGTACACCGTGGCGCCCAGCCGCTGCATCGCCTGCATCAAGGGTCCGATCGGCCGCTGGCGCATCCGCTGATTCCCGTCGATCCGGTAGCGTCCGCGCCCGAGCGTCAACAACGGCACCAGAAAGCGCATCGCGGTGCCGGCTCCGCCAACGAACAGGTCCGCGTCCAGCGCGGGAACTGCGCCGCCCATTCCATCGATCGAGATGCGCCGCGAGGGCGCGTCGATCTCGACATGGAACCCGAGCCGCCGCAGCGCGCCGGCCATGTAGCTGGTGTCGTCGCTCAGCAGGGCGCCCTCGACGATCGAGCGGCCGCTCGCGAGCGCGGCCAGGAGCAGAGCGCGGTTGGTGATGCTCTTGGAGCCGGGGAGCGCGATGTGCGCGTTGAGCGGCCTGGTCAGGGGGGATATTTCGAGTTCCGCTGATGCCATTGCCATGCGTGCGGCGATTGGATGCGCCGGGATCGAGCTTATCCGCGCCGGGCAATCCGGCTCAAGCGCGCTCCGGCGGCCGGGAGGCGGTTGCCTGGCGGCGCGTAAGGTGATTTAACAATTTGTAGGATTATGGTCGCGCAAAGAAGATGCGCGGCCGGGGAGGGCGCCATCCGATGAAGCGATATCTCTTCTCCTTGCTGGCGACCGTCGCAGTGGCGGCGATTGTGATTGCCGCGATGGTATCCGGGGCGGTCGCACAGACCATGGGCGAGTACGGCGCGGCCACCGCCAATGCGGGAACCGGAGCGGCCGGCGGCGGCGGGCAGCTCGATACGCAGATGCCGGGGACGGTGTGGGCTGGAGCGACACAGTTCCCCGCTGGCAATTCGGGGCTTTCAGATCAGTCGAGATTTTCCGAGTCGGATCGTTTTGGCGGCGCCGCCGCCGACAGTTCCGCCTCGAACGGCCGCTTCACCACGGGCGATCGATTTTCCTCCTCGAGTTCGCTCGACGCGCAGACCGACCGCTTCGGCTCGGAGGATCGCTGGAGCCAGGATCGCTGGGGCAAGTAGGCCGGGCGCGGGCGCGGTTCATTTCGCCGTGGCGCCGAGCGTGCCGGGAACGACAATCTTGCCATCGATGATGTCCTGCCCGGCCTGGCGCGCCTTGGCCATCAGCGCCGGCGAGATCTTATCCATCAGGCGCGGGTTATAGACCACTTCGACCATCCCGTCTTTCATTCCGTACTCGATCATGCCGGGCTTGAACGTGCCGCCCTTGATCTCCGTGGCGACGCGCAGGAAGGCCCTCGGGATGTGGGTCAGCGCGCTGGCCAGGACGTTATCGGGCGCGACGTTATTTTGGTCGCGGTTCACACCGAACGCGTAGAGGTGGGATTGCACCGCGGCCTGAAACACTCCCAGCCCGGCGGCGTCGGCATTGTGGATCACCAGGTCGGCGCCCTGGCTTATCTGAGCGAGTGCGGCCTCTTTGGCGGCGCCGACGTCGTCGAAGCTGCCGGTATAGCTGACCAGCACGCGGCCGCTGGGGCGTATACTCAGGAAGCCCTGGCGAAAGCCCTCGAAGGTCACGCCGATCGAGGGAATCTTGATTCCACCGACCGCGCCGACCACGCCGGATTTGGTCATCCCGCCGGCGATCACGCCTTCAACGTATGCGCCTTCTTCGATTCGAAACGTCACCGAGGCGACGTTGGCGGAGGCTGCGCTGCCGGAGGTAACGATGAACCAGGTCTTCGGGAACAGCTTGGCCACTTTTATCGCCGTGTCGGTGTACTCGAAGCCGTGGGCGAAAATGATCGTGAAACCGCGCTGCGCGAAATCGCGCATCGCGTCATCGAAATCGGCCGGCGACTGGGTTTGCACCATCGCGGTCTTGGCGCCCAGGTCGTGTTTGATCAACTGCAAGCCGTCGAATGCGGCGGCGTTCCATCCCGCATCGCTGACTGGGCCGGGCGTGAGCAGCGCGACTTTGAACGCGCTCTGAGGCGCGCCGCCCGAAGGGGATTGGCTGCCGCCACGGCATCCGGTCAGCAGTGCCGCAGTGGTTAACAGCATCGCGACGGCGCATACCGCACGGATCGCGATGCGAAAAATCTTCCTGCTAAATCGCATTCTTGCCACGTAGTGCCTCATCAGGGCGGATACCCCTCCGTTGACTATCAGAGCCACACTCTGTAATCGATATAGAGGCATCGGTCAGCCGCGCCGGCATCAAAGCCGGTATCCGGAGGCGGATTGAGCCGGGAGGAATCGCGTTGCGTGGCAGGTTGGGGGTTGGCCGCTCAATAGCGGCGCTTGCAGGCGCATTTGGGATCGCATTGGCGGTGGGCCTCGGCACGCCTGCGGTCTGCCGCGCGGCGGCGGCGGTGCCGTTTCCCCGTCCAGCCGGAATCGAGCCCAACGTGAACTTCTGGGTCGATGCGTTCACGGCCTATTCGGTGCGTGATTTCGTAGTTCTTGATCGCGACAATGTCTGGCGAATCTACCAGGTCTTCCATCTGCCCGGCACCGGACAGCCGTCGCGCGAAGATATCCAATGGAGCAATGCCTACCTGAAGGCCAAGTACGGCGACATTCTAAATCATCTCGCCGCTGGTCACTCACCGGAAACCGCGGATGAGCGGCGGGTCGCCGCGATGTTCAATGGCGAAGGTTCCGGCGCATACGCGCTGGCCGCCCAGAATCTGCGCGTGCAGGAGGGCCTGCGCGAACGCTTTCGCGAGGGACTGCTGCGCAGCAGGTATTATCGACCTACGATGGAAAGAATCTTCAGCCAGGCCGGGCTGCCGCCCGAGCTGGTGACGCTGGCGCAAATCGAGTCGGGATTCGAATCGCGCGCCCATTCGAGCGCAGGGGCGTGCGGAATCTGGCAGTTCACTCGCGCGACCGGCAGAAAATATCTGCGTATCACGCGCTATCGCGACGATCGGCTGAACCCGATTCGTTCGACCGAAGCGGCGGCCAAGCTCTTGCGTTACAACTATAACGTTCTTGGTGATTGGCCGCTGGCGATTACCGCCTACAACTACGGTGCTGGCGGGACCGCACGCGCGGCCGAGAGTTCTGGGGGGAATTACGCGCGGATGGTCGCGCGGTACAACGGTCCTCATTTCGGCTTCGCGGTCAAGAACTATTACGCGGAGTTTCTGGCCGCTTTGCAGGTCCATCGGGACGAAGATGTTTACTTTCCGGGAATCGAAACCGCCAAGGCTTATATTGCGGCCACCCACAGCTATACGATCCGCAAGGGCGATACGCCATCGAAAATTGGCCAGATGTACGGGGTATCGCCGCGCGCGCTGATGGCGGCCAACGGCATTTCGAGCCCGCGCGATTTAAGGATCGGCGCCGAAATTGTAATCCCTGCCGCGAACGAAGCCAGCCTCGATTCCGGCGGCACGAATACCCGGCCGCGGCACACTCACAAGCCGCGCCATACCCGCCGCGTCAAGCACGCCAGCAATCGCCCCTCGGACCGCGTTCGCTTAAGCTAACGATCCAAAACCCGCGCCGACGATCAGCGTGGCCCGCCGCTTAATGCCTGCGCGACCTCGGTGCGCGGGCTGATCGCCCGGTAGCTTCTGCGCGCGCGCAGATTTTCCAGATAGCGCTCGACGCGTGGAAACGTGTCGAGCGGCATCGCGTCAACCTCGAGCACCATCGCCAGCGCCATCATCGGCGCATCGGCCAGCGAAAAATCGCCGCAGATATAGCGGCCGGTATCCACTTGCGAAAGCAGCACTTCGAGATATGGCAAATCGCGCGAACGCAGAAGCTCGCGCCCTTTCTCCATCCGCCCGGTGTCGCGCTTGGCCGGTTCGCTCCAGTACGGCATCCAGATAAGCGGCAGGCTGCCACCCAGAATTGCCTCATCGCCAAAATTTTCGGCCTCGCGCGCGAGCATACGCGAGATTGGATCGTCCGACATCAGGCGCTGCTTCGGATAACGATCCTCGATGTACTCATTGATGACCGTGGAGTCGAAGATTACCAGCTCTCCGTCTTCCAGGTAGGGAACCTTGCCGAGGGGATGCTTTGCGAGCATCTCAGGCGGCTTCTTCCACAGATCTCCGGGCGGCAGGTTGTGGATCCGGTAGGCGAGCGACTTTTCCTCAAGAATCACCTTGGTCTTTGACGCGTGGGTCGAGCGCAGCGTGCCCCACGGGTAATCGCGTTCGGTGGTGTAAAGGACGAGCATCGCGGTGACCTCCAGAAACCAGCTAATGCGCTTAAGGTAGCATCGCGCCGCCGCCACGCGCCATTTCATAATTGCGCTGCGCAAACCCCGAGCGCGTCTGTTATCGTTTCAATCGAATGAAACTCAAAGGCCGACTTCGCCCCGAGCTCGAAGGCCTGGCCGACACCCTGGCGCATCGGCTCGGCGACGCGCGCGTTGCTGCCCGTGCGGCCGCGCTAGTGGCCGCACGCGCGCCCGACGAGCGGCTCGCGCTCGCGTTCTTGCTGCAACTCGCCGAGCATTCGCGTGGCGCGCTCGCAAAGGCGCTCGACGATGAAGCTATCGCGGGAGACCTGATCTTCTGCCTGGGAGCGTCCGAGGTGGTGGCGACCGAACTCGGGATTGCGGGAGCGCGATGGCTCGAGGTATTTGCGAGCGCGCGCGCGGCCACGGTGGACTCGATTCGAGCCGCGGCCGCCGCGCCCGAAACGCTCGAGGCCGCCACTCGGCAGGAGGCCGCCGCCGGGCTCGAGCGCATAAAGCGGCGGCGATTTCTGAACCTTGCGATCGCAGATCTTCTGCGCCGGATAACGGTGTCGGACACCGCGGCACTGATGTCGGAGCTGGCCGACGATTGCATCCGAATGGCCTACGATCTGGCCGCGCGGCTGCTGGGCGAGCGCGACTTGGATGCGCAGCGCTTGTGCGTAATCGCGCTGGGCAAACTCGGGGCGGGTGAACTCAACCTCAGCTCGGATATCGACCTGGTTTATCTTAGCGACGCTCCTGACCCGCGATCCGCCACGATCGCCGCGACGCGGCTGGGCGAGATGATTACGGAGATTCTCTCCGGCGGCTCATTCAGGGTTGATCTGCGGCTGCGCCCAGGCGGGCGCAACTCTTCGCTGGTCGTGCCGGTCGAGGCGGCGCTCGGCTTTTATCAGAGTCTCGGACAGACCTGGGAACGCGCGGCGCTGCTGCGTGCGAGGGTGGTGGCGGGCGCAACCGAAATCGGAACGCGGCTCATCGCCGAGCTCCAGAACTTCATCTATCGGCGCTATCTGGATTTCGACACGCTTGGGCAATTGCGCGCGATGAAGCATCAGATCGAGGCCGAGCTGCGCGGCGCCGCGATGGTCGAGCGCAACGTCAAGCTCGGCCGCGGCGGAATTCGCGAGCTCGAGTTCGTGGTGCAGTCGCTGACCCTGATCTACGGCGGCCGCGACCCGCGCATCAGGATCGCGCACACCACCACGGCGCTTACGCGATTGGCGGCGCTCGGCTATCTGCCCGCGGAGCGCGCGCGCAAACTCGCCGACGCCTACCTGTTTCTGCGCGATATCGAGCACAAGCTGCAAATCGTGGCCGGCCGCCAGACCCATACCCTTCCCACCGACAGCCTGGCGCTGCGCGCGCTGGCGGCGCGACTCGGCTTTGGCAAGGCGCCGGCCGACGCCGAGCGATTCCTGCGCCGGCTCGCGCGATCCCGCGATCTGGTGGCGGCGCAGTTTCGCGACACCCTTGCTGGTGGCGATGACGCGGCGCGGCCCGCGGTCAGCGCGGCGGCCGAAGCGGCGTGGGCGGCGGCGCTCGATCCCGAGCAATCGCAAAAATATCTCGAAGCGCTGGGCTACAACGATCCCGCGCAGAGCGCGCGTCATCTTGAACTGCTGGCGCGAGGCCCCGTGCATCTCTCGATTACGCCGCGGCGGCGCGAGCTTATCGAGACTATCGGGCCGGCTCTGCTCGACGAGATGAGCAAGCTTGCCGACCCGGGTCTCGCGATCATGAACCTGGCGGATTTTATCGCGGCGGTCGGCGCGCGAACTTCGTTCCTGGCACTACTGGGAGAGCATCCGGCGACCCGCCGGATGCTGCTGAGCCTGTTCGCTTCGAGCCGCTATCTCTCGACGGTCTTCATCCGCCATCCCGACATGCTCGATACCCTGGTGCGATCCGACCTGGCGCGGCCGCGCCGCGCGCTGGCCGACTTGCGCGCCGAAGTCTCGCAAATCATCGCCGCCAGCAACGACTTCGAGAGCCAGCTCGACGCGCTGCGCGCCTTCCGGCATCAGGAGTTCCTGCGCGTCGCGATCGCCGACCTGGGCGGCGACCTCGAAGTCGCTGAAATCGAAACCGAACTCACCAATCTGGCCGAGGCGGTGCTGGGCGCGGCGCTCGAGGTCGCGCGCGGCGACGTGGCCGCCCGCCATCCGATTCCGCCCGTGCTGCGGCTGGTGGTGCTTGCGATGGGGCGGCTCGGCGCCGGCGAGATGACCTATAACTCCGACCTCGATCTGATTTTCGTCTATGATGCGGCCGGCGATGAGACCGAGGGCGGACGGATGGCGGCGTCGCGAATCGCGCAGCGCTTGATTGCGACCCTCGAGTCGCGCACTCGCGAAGGCTACGCCTACAAACTCGACCTGCGGCTGCGCCCCTCTGGAAATCAGGGACCGCTGGTAACCTCGCTCAAGGGCTTTCGCGACTACCATCGCCAGAGCAGCGCGGTATGGGAGCGCCAGGCGCTGGTGCGCGGGCGCGTGGTCGCGGGCGACGCGGGGCTTGGCGACGAAGTCGAGACCGCGCGCCGCGAGTTCGTGTTCAGCCGCCCCATCACCCGCGATGAAGTGGCCGAGATTGCCGCGATGCGCGCGCGGATGGAACGCGAGATAGGAGCCGAGGACAAGACCCGGCTCAACCTCAAGCACGGACGCGGCGGGCTGGTCGATGTCGAGTTTCTGGCGCAAATGATGGCGCTCAGGCATGCGCATCGTTATCCTGCCCTTGGCGCAAGAAGCACCCGCGGCTTGATCGCGGCGCTGGCCGGCGCGGGCCTGATGGCGCGCGGCGATGCGGCGCATCTGACGGAAGATTTCGCCTTTCTGACCCGGCTCGAAAACCGGCTGCGGATCGAAAGCGATCAGCCCGCGTGGGCGGTCCCGACCGATCCCGCGGCGCTCTTGCCACTGGCGCGCCGGATGGGATTTCGCGGCGCGCGCGGACCGCAGAGGATGCTGGCGCAGTTACTCCCGCGGCGGGAACGAATCCGCGCGACTTTCGAGCGCTACTTCGCAGCCGAACTGGGCGCCGCGGACTAGTCAGGCGGTGGATTCATTACTCTGTTCATCTGCGCGCCCGCCAAACGCGAAGCCTCCCCTTTCCGGCGCCACTGGCAACCTGTGGACCAATACCGGCTGAAACCTTGCCGAGGAACACGATTCAATCTATAGAACAAGTTGGAATCGTAGAGTCGAAGTGGAAATTCCAGATTACCGATGATCAAATCAAAAGAGCTGCCAAAATAGGTTGGATCGCTGCGGTTCTGTTTCGATCCGACAAGATTGGCGCGTCGCGAACTGGCGAGCGAAGTGGAGGCTCCTATGAGCAAAGACGCAAAAGCCGTGGTCCGGCGGTTCGTCGAACAGGTGCAGGACCAGCACCGCCTTGATCTCGTTGATGAACTGTTCGATCCCGAATATATCGACCACGCGACCCCCGGTGGGATGCCGCCGGCTGCGGCCAAGCATCCTGTGGACGGGTTCAAGCAGTTCTTCTCTGGAATTCTGAGCGCCTTTCCCGACCTGCGCGTCACGCTCGAGGATCAAATCGCCGAGGGCGACAAGGTGGTGACCCGCAAGAGGTTTCGTGGGATCCATTCAGACCCATTCTGGGGAGTTGCTCCCTCCGGCAAACGCCTGGAACTTGAAGTGATTGACATATTCCGGGTCAAAAAGGGCAGGCTCGCGGAGCACTGGGCGCAACTCGATGTCATGGCGTTGCTCAGACAAATCGGCGCGGCGCCGCCCGGAAGATAGTGCGAAGGTAGCGCCGCGTACTGACTCCGGCAATGTGCCTTAACGGGAGTTTCCGATTGAGGCGTCGAGGCGACTGGGTGACCCATGATGATGCGCCCAAGTCCGGTGAAGCAGACATACCAATGGACGGGGCCAGCCGTTCGCCCGCTTCGCGCGAGAATAGGCATACGCTTGCGTCAGAATCGTGAATGTTTCGGAACGCTCTTCGAAGGACGACAATGAGCGCCCCGTTGGTGCTGGATCTCGGAGACCGCCTCGCCGGTGAGCCACTGGTGACCGGGCGCAAAGCCGCGACATTGGCCCATCTTCTCGTCCAGGGGTTTCCCGTTCCGCCAGGCTTCGTGGTCACTACTGAGGCCTGCCGGTCGATTCTGGACAGCGCGAACCTCGGTTCGGAACCGACCGCCGAGCAGATCGCCTCACTCGCCATCCCCGAGGAGGTCCTCGCGCCGCTCATCCAGGCGATCTCCAAGCTGGGCGACATTGCTCTGGCCGTCCGTTCCTCGGCGGTGTCGGAGGATCTGGCTGGGGCGTCCTATGCCGGCCAGTACGAGACGGTCCTCGGCGTGCGGGGTATCGAGGCAGTCGCGGACGCGATTCGCCACTGCCTGGCCTCTGCCTTCTCAGCGAGAGTGGCCGCATACGGTGGAAGTGGCCGAAGCGGCGGCCCGGGGATGGCGGTGCTCATTCAGTCGCTGGTTCCGGCCCTCGCCGCGGGTGTCGCCTTCACGGCGAATCCCGTCACCGGCGATCGGGATCAGGTCTTGGTGAGCGCGGTCCGCGGACTCGGAGAGCGTCTGGTGGGCGGATTGGCCACGCCCGATGAATGGGTGGTGCGCGACGAGGCGATCGAGTGCATCGCGGCGCCGGAGCGAGCTATCGACGCGAAGCTCGCCCGCCGGGTCGCCGACATGGCGCGCCGTATCGAGGCGGTATTCGGCATTCCCCAGGATATCGAATGGGCGCTGGCCGGCGACGATCTGCACCTGCTGCAGGCGCGGCCGATCACGGCGTTACCGCAGCGTCCAGAGGTCACGGTGCCGGTCGACGGCTATTGGATTAAAGACGGTAGCCACTTCCCGATGCCGCTGACACCGTTCGGCGCCTCGGTCTATCCGGCGGCGGTGGAGCACGGCACAAGCGCGATGCTCAAGGACTTCGGAATGCTGGTGGAGGGCGTGCAGCAACGCTCTCTCGGAGGCGAGGTTTACATGCGGGTCGTGCCGCTTGTGGGAAAGGAAGGCCCCGCTCCGCCGTGGTGGGTCCTCGCCGTCGCGGCCCGACTCCTCCCGTCCGTTCGCCGCCGGGCGCGTATCGCGAAGCGAGCCCTTGCTTCTGGGCTAGCCGAACAACGCGTCGAGAAGTGGCATACCGAGTGGCGAGGGCAGTTCATCCGTGAGGCGGAACATCTGCGCGGCCGCGACCTCGTGCAACTCTCCGACGACGCGCTGCGCGGTCATCTCGATGAAGTGCTCGACTTCCTCCTTCGCGGCCAGGTCGTTCACTTCGACCTGGCCGCCCCGTACGGGCAGGCACTCTACGAACTCGACACGGCGTGCCAGGAGATCCTCGGGTGGAAGCTGCTGCAGTCGATCGAGCTGGTGGCAGGAACGTCGGCCGCCTCGTCCGAGCCCCAGCGCGCCTTGGCCCAGCTCGCGGCGGGCGTGGCAGAGTCGCCAGCGGCTCGTGCGGTGGTCGAGCAGGGTGGGGCCGATGTCCATAGCCGGCTCGTCCGGGCAGCCCCCGACCTCGGCCGGGCGTTCGCCGGTTACCTCGAGCGATACGGATTCCGGACGGCCAGCTACGACCCGGGCGATGCCACGCTCGGCGAACGGCCGGAACTGCTCGCGATGTTGCTGCGCGATCTTGTCCACGCCGTGAAATCGAACGCCGGAGAGGATCTCCCTGCTCGGCGGCGCGAGGAGGCTCTCGCCCTCGCCCGAGCCGGTCTCCAGGGGCGTTCAGAGCAGGAGCGCAAGCGCTTCGAACGCGCCCTTGTGTTTGCCGAGCACGCCTACCCGGTGCGCGAAGACAACATCTGGCTCACCGACAACGTTCCCTGCGCCCTTGCCCGCTGCGCCGCGCTCGAGTTCGGACGCCGCCTCACCGAGCGAGGCCGGCTCGATCGCCCGCAAGACGCCGTGTATCTGGAACAGGGAGAACTGCGGGTGGCGCTGGAAGAGGAGAAAGGTGACCTCAGAGCCTTGGTCGCGCGCCGCAGCGCCGAGCGAAGGTGGGTCGTGGCGCACCCCGGCCCGGTCTCCTACGGCACGGACCCGGGCCCCCCACCGGATATCAGGGGACTCCCCAAGGCGCTGCGCCAGGTGATGGCGAGCATGATGTGGACCATGAACGCGATGATCCCGCCGCCTTCGAATCCGAGCGTGGACCAGGTAACCGGTATCCCGGGCTCGCCCGGACGTTATACAGGCCCCGTCCGGATCCTTCGCGATGAGTCGGAGTTCGGCCGCCTGCGGCGCGGCGACGTGCTGGTCTGCCCGACCACCACTCCGACGTGGTCCATCCTGTTCGCGCAGGCCGGAGCCCTGGTGACCGATGGAGGCGGCGTGCTTTCCCACGCCGCCGTCATTGCGCGCGAGTATGGGATCCCGGCGGTTCTGGGCACCCGCGATGCCACCCGTCGGTTGCACGACGGGCAGACCGTGACGGTGGACGGCGCCGCCGGCATCGTAAGCGTCTAACTGTAACCCCGCGCATCGGTCGCTCTGCGCTTCGCCAGCTACAATCTGGTTCGTACGCTCAGGACGCTCCGATCGGACGCGAGTCGAACCGGACGTGGCGGCGGAGTAGGGTCGAGCCGGTAACACGATGGGGTCGATCACGCTCATAACCGGTGGCGCGCGCAGCGGGAAGAGTGCGCATGCGCTCGAGCTGGCCGACCGATGGCGTGGCGCGCGGCGATTCTTCGTCGCCACCGCGGAGGCGCTCGACGACGAGATGGCGGCGCGAATCCAGCGGCATCGGGCGGACCGCGCGGCTGATTTCACGACCGTCGAAGAGCCGGTCAATCTTGCCGGCGTTCTCGAAGGGCTCAGCGCGCGCGCCGATCTGGTGGTGGTCGATTGCCTGACGCTATGGGTGGCCAACCTGATGCGCGTGCACGCGGATGCGGGCGCCGAAGCGTTGCTGAACGACGCGGCGGCGCTGGCCCGCACGATGGTCGCGGCTCCGTACAGGGTGATTGTCGTGACCGATGAAGTCGGCAACGGGATCGTGCCGGACAATCCGCTCGCGCGGCGTTTTCGGGATCTGCTCGGATGGACCAATCAAACCATCGCGAAGGCTGCCGCCGAAGTAATCCTGATGGTGGCCGGATATCCGATCTGCGTGAAGTAGTTGCCGGCAATAGGGGCGGCCGGACGAGCCGTCCGCCGCCGCTGATATCGGGCTCAGCGCGCGAACGCGATCAGCACCGCGATCTCGACAATCTCGCCGCACGCGCCAATCAGGTCGCCCGTCACTCCGCCGAGCCATCGGCGGTAAAACGCGCGGACCGCAACCGTAATCGCGATCGCGGCGAGAGCCGCGCCGAGCATCGGCCGCGACACGAGCGGCGCCGTCGCGGCCATCACCGTCAGGCTCGCAATCCAGAGGTTTCGCGGCGCGCGCCCGTCAGCGAGCATCGCACTGCCGGCGCCCTGCGCCCGCAGGTAGGGCAGCCGCTCGGCGACCGCGACCGTCGCCCATCGCGACAATCCCAGGGCCGCGAAAATCGCCGCGTAGCGGCGCGCTCCGGCAAGCGTCGCCAGGGCGACAATCTTGAGCGCGAGCGAAAAGAAGATCGCCGCCGTGCCGTACGTGCCGATCCGGCTGTCGCGCAGTATTTCGAGCGCGCGCGTCCGATCGCGCCCCGCGCCGAGTGCGTCCGCCGTGTCGGCAAGTCCGTCCAGATGAAGGGCGCCGGTCACGATTGTTATCGAGAGCACGATCAGAATCGAACGCAGCGTCAGATCGAAAAAATGCGCGAGGATCGCGTCCGCGACGCACAGCGCGACGCCGAGGGCGAATCCAATCAGTGGAAACCATCCGAATGAAGCGGCCACCTGTTCATCGTCAATCCGGCCTCGTGGCAGAATCGGCAGGATCGTCAGGAAGCTCGCGGCGATTCGCAGCTCCGCGAAAAGGCCGTCGGCGCGATCACCGTGCGGTCCCGTACCGAGCGCGGTGCTCATCGCGGCTAGCGTTCCTTGGCGGAGACGCCGGCGGATTCGAACGTCGCCATCGAGTGAAACATATCCAGCGCCGCCTCGAGCGTGTTCATCGCGAGCGCGGCGCCGGTTCCCTCGCCCAGGCGCATCCCGAGATCCAGTATCGGCCGCACTCCCAGTGCTTCGAGCGCGCGCGAATGTCCGCCTTCGGCCGAGCGATGCGCGAACATCAGGTAATCGAACAAGCCGGGATAAATTTTCCGCGCCGCCGCGGCCGCGGCCGCCGCGATGAATCCGTCAACCACGATCGGGACGCGCAGCGCCGCGCCGGCAAGGCATACGCCCGCCATCGCGGCGATCTCGAATCCTCCGACCGCGGCCAGAATGGATTCGCCGCCAGTGAGCGCCGCGCGATGCAGCGCAAGCGCGCGCTCGAGCACGGCGACTTTGCGGCGCACGCCCGCGTCGTCGAGTCCGGTCCCGCGTCCCGCCACGTCGGCAGGCGCCAGCCCGGTGGTTGCGCACAGGATCGCCGCGGCCGAGGTGCTGTTGGCGATACCCATCTCGCCGATGCCGATGAGCGAAGCGCCCGCCGCGGCGCACTCGCGCGCGATTTCGATTCCGGATTCGATCGCGGCGCGCGTCTGCGCGCCGCTCATTGCGGGGCCGCGGGCGAAGTTGGCGGTGGCTGCGCCGATGCGGCGGTAGGTCACGCCCGGCAGCGGTGCGGCGCTGGTGTCGGTCTTCACGCCGGAATCAATAACCCTGAGCGTGTAACCAAAGCGCCGGGCGAGCACGCTTATCGCGGCGCCGCCGCCGGCGATATTGCGCAGCATCTCGAGCGTGACCGCCTGCGGAAAGGCGCTCACGCCCTCGGCGGCGATTCCATGGTCCGCGACGAACACCGTGATCGCGCCGGTGGCCATCCGCGCCGAGCCGTCGGCGCGAATCGCCGCGTAACGGCAAACCAATTCCTCAAGATAGCCAAGACTGCCCGGAGGCTTGGTTAAAGAATCCAGCCGCGCCGCCGCGATGCGCGCCGCCCCGTCGTCAAGCGGACCAATCGCACGGAGAGTTTCTTCGAAGATCGGCATTGAAATTCGCGCCTATCGCATCATGTGGGCGTTCGCGTATCAACCTGCGGGGGGTGCGGATTTCCAGCGCGCGGCGGCGGCGGCCAGGCGTTCGTTGTTGGCGCGCAGCCGGATCCCGATCCGGTAGAGGCCCGGACCCGCGCCCGGCATCGACGCCAGATCCCGAATCGCGATCGCGCCGCGCAGCATGTGCGCGGCGAACGCGCCGGGCGCCGGTTCATCGCTGACGCGCAGCATCAGGAAGTTGGCGGCCGAGGGGAAAACGTGAATCCCGTCAATCGCACCGAGTGCGCGCGCGAGAAAGTCCCGTTCGGCGGCGATCATCGCGCGGGTGCGAGCGAGGAACTCGGGAGCCTCGGCGATACACGCAAGCCCCGCCGCTTCAGCCGCGACGTTCACCGACCATGGCTCGATCGATTCGGCGAGCTTCGCGATCGCCGGCGCCGCCCCGACGATGCATCCCAGCCGCAGGCCCGCAATCGCGAACGACTTGGTGAGCGAGCGCAGTACGAACAGACCCGGCCGCGAAGCGGCGAGCGCGGCGGACGACTCCGCGTCAGCGGCGAAATCGATAAATGCCTCGTCGAATACGCACAGCGCGCCGCGGCTGGCGCAGCGATCTGCGATTTCTCGCGCCTCCCCTGCCGAGAGCATCGAGCCGGTCGGGCTGTTGGGGCGGCCGACAAAAATCGCCGATCCGCCATTTTCGAGCGCGACGTCGAGTTCGGCCATATCCAGAGTGTAACCGCGATGCGCGTCCAGGCGGATCGGAGCGGCCGCTACGCCGGCGGACGCCAGTGCGTTGGCGAATTCGCTGAAGGTGGGAATAGCGATCGCCGCGCGCGCCACGCCCAGCGCGCGCGCCAGCAGATAGATCAACTGGGTCGTGCCGCTCCCGGCCAGAACGTTCGCGGGCTCGACGCCGATCCATCGCGCGAGCGCGCCTTCGAGTTGCGCGCTCCGCGCGGGCGGATACACGCTGATTTGCGCGGCGGCGGCGTGATAGGCGGCGATGGCAGTAGCGGGCGGCCCAAGGGGGTTGATGCTCGCGCTGAAGTCGAGCGTTTCCGGCGGCGGACTACCGCCGTGGCGGCGGTCGATTGGGATGATGCTCATATAAAGAGACGACGCTCATAAGATCTGGAGCATCGATCGCCCCGCCGCAAGCACTATGAACGCGATCAGCGCCGCGATGCGCAGCAATTTTCGCGCCGCGCCGATATCCGCGCTATCCGGCTCGTGTCCTGAGGCGCCCAGAATCGCGCGCGGCTCGAGCTCGCCTGCATAAATCGCCGCGCCACCGAGCCTCACGCCGAGCGCTCCTGCCATCGCCGCTTCCGGATAGCCCGCGTTGGGGCTCGCGTGCGAGCGCGCGTCGTCGCGAATCGCGGCGATTGCCGCGCGGCCGTGCCGAAAGGTTAGCTGCGCCGCGACCGCGATACAAAGAGCGGTCAGGCGCGCGGGAATAAAATTGGCAACATCGTCAAGCCGCGCGGCGGCGCGGCCGAAGTATAGATAGCGATCGTCACGGTAACCGATCATCGAATCCAGCGTGTTGATCGCCTTGTATGCGATCGCCGCGACCGGTCCGCCCACAAAGAGAAAGAGCAGCGGCGCGATCACGCCGTCGCTGGCGTTCTCCGCCACCGATTCGATGCACGCCCGCGCCATCGCGGCGCGATCCAGAGCCTCGGGGTCGCGCCCGGCCAGCGCGGGCATCGCGCGGCGCGCCCCGGCGTCATCGCCCGCCGCAAGCGCGTCTTGCACCGCGCCGGCGGCCGAGTCGAGGCCGCGCAGCGCAAGCGTCGTCCACGCGACAGTCACCGCGGCGAGCGCGCCTACGACCGGATTAACCCAATCCGCGATCGCGACGATCGCCCATGCCGCGATTACCGATAGCGCGATCACGCACGCCGCCAGGATCGCGCCGCGCGCCAAGTCGCGTTTGGGATCGCCGGTGCGCAGGAGGTCTTCGCCACGCTCGGCGAGCTTCCCGATCGCGCGCACCGGATGCGGCATCCAGCGTGGATCGCCAAACGCCAGGTCCAGCGCGAGCGCGCCCGCGACGAGCGCAACCGAGAGATGAACCGCGTGGCTCACGGCCGGCTTCGCGCGCTCACGCGCCATCGCGATGGCGTCGTCGGGCTCAAGTGTGGCTACCGATCGCCGGGGGCTTGGTCGGGAAAGATCTCGTGCCAGACTGCAGGATCGCCGATCGCGCCCGCCAGCGGATCGGCGCCGCCGTGCGCGCCGATCCATGAATCGAGGTGAACCACCTCGTGCGGCTTCAGGCGCCAGCCGCCTTTCTGGCGGCGCTCAGCGCGGCCTCGTAGTCGGGATGATTGGCGACTTCCTTGACGTATTCGACGTGCGTGAGGTTGTCGTTCTTATCGACCACGAACACGGCGCGCGCCAGCAGATGCAGCTCTTTTATCAGCGCGCCGTACTTCTGGCCGAACTCGGCCGATCGGTAATCGCTGAGCATCGTGACCTTGTCCACCCCCGCGGCTCCGCACCAGCGCGCCTGCGCAAACGGCAGGTCCATCGAGATGGTCAGAATCTGCACCTCGCCGGGCAGCTTCGAGGCTTCCTCGTTGAAGCGGCGCGTCTCGGCATCGCAGACGGGGGTATCGATCGAAGGGACGGCGCTGATGATTTTGACTTTACCCTTGAACTGATCGAGCGAGGCGGGTGCGAGTCCCTTGCCGGTGGCGCTGAAGTTTGGGGCCTTCTGGCCAACTTTGATTTCGGGGCCGACGAGGGTCATCGGATTACCGCGCATCGTGACGGCGGCTTTGCGTTCTTCAGCCATTGAAAATGGTTCTCCTTGATTAAATTGATTAAAGTAGTCGCGCGCAATCTCGCGCGGATGGAATTTACGCCAGGAATCCGCGCGGGCCCGCGCGGACTCCGAATACCCGACTCTAGCGGCTCTTGCGCAAGGCGTAAACACGCGCGCTGCGCCGGCGATCGGGTCCGGCCAGGCGCGTGCGAGTGCCGCAGCCCCGAGACCGCCGCCCTACAGCGCGTGCCGCGCGATTCCCAACAGGCCGCCCAGCACCAGCGCCGCGTTGACCAGGAAGGACAGCCCGGCGCCCACCTCGCGCTTTTCGGGCGCTTTGATATAACCGGCCGCGTAAATGACGCGCGCAGCGATAAAAATCAGCCCGAGCGCGACCGCGATTGGAGTGTTCACATAGGTGGCGAACAGCCACAGTCCCGGAATGAAAACGATCAGCGACTCAAGCGTGTTCTGATGCACCCGGAAGTAGCGCTCGAAGATCGGATCGCCGGTGGTCGCGGGCGCCGCGACCTTGTACTTGCCGCGCGCCCATCCGACCAGAAGGCCGAGCGCAAAATACTCGATCAGCGCGAGCCCCATCACCGCCGCGACTCCATTCATGCTCCGCTCCTTGTCGATTTCGATCGCGGCCGAGCACGCCGTCCGGCCGCGATTGGCGCCGATTACGGTTTGGCGCTCCAGCGCGCCTGGCGCTCAGCTTCGGTCTGATCGGCGGCCTCTTTGGGTGGCCGCTCGGGCATCCATCCCTTGGTGTAATCGATTTCCTCCCACGCGCGATCATTCGGATCCCACACGTACGGCAACTCGACGATCGTGCCGGGAGTCGTGATCGTATCGAACGCGCGCATCGCGTCGGTCACGATCCGGCGCTGCAATTCGGGTTCGTTGGGTTTGCCGGCCTGATGCCCGAGCGGAAAGTTCAGAAACACCGCGCGCGGCGGCATGACTGAGCCGGTAATGTCAATTGCGGAGGTCATACACAGGGTCGGGATCCCGGCCTCTTCAACCACGCGTGCGATCAGTCCAACGGACTGATGGCATATCGGTCAGGCGGGGACCAGAAAGAACGCGTCGGCGTGCGCGCGGCGCAGCTCGTCGGCGATTTGCGGGGCGAGTTCCTCGCGCACCTTGCGCGCCGAATAGACGCCGCCCATGAAGCTGAACGCGGGGTCGCATAGCGCGCCGATTACGCCGTCGCGTTCGAGCGCGCGCATGGTCTCGAGCGGAAAGACGCAGTTGGGATCTTTCTCGGCGTCGGCGGTCTTGTAGCCGAAATGCCAGACGCTCAAATCCTCGCGGCGCGCGTCTTTCGGGATGCGCCGGTACGACGCGTCCTCGCGATGAAAGCGCGGCTGGTCGCGATACATGATTCCGCCCGAGCTGATGAGCGCGACGCGGCATTCTTTGAGCGGCTTGCCCAGCGGAGTCCACGGAATCGGCGCGGCGGTGTTGTCAACCCATCGATAAGGCTTGAACTCACTGTAGAGCTCCTTGGTACGAGGAATATATGCGACCGGCATTTACCGCTCCTTCAGGTGCGCAGCGTGGAGGCTCTATTCTTTAGCCATCGTAGCCGGTGAGCCGGGAAACATCTACCAACCGTGCGGCGCGGTTCAATGGCGGACCGAATATAAAGCGCGAACGCAGGCCCGCAAATTGGCGCCGCGCTCAAATTTTCGGAGGCTTGTAACAGACCGCATACACGGTCACCGGCAAAGTGGAACCGGAAACATTTGCCACGATTATATTCCATCCGGTCGGAATACCGGTGGTCGGTATGGGAGCAGTCCTCGTTATAAGTGCTCCTTCGACTCCGCCACTGCCGATTTGGCCGCCCCCGCCAACCGCAACCTCACCGAGGTTGCAATCCACACCGAAATCCTGGAGCAGGTTATTGTCAAGGGTGAACTCAGAGCTGCGGGTGGTGAACCGGTTAACGCCCTTTTGCGGGGGAGGCTTGTGGGTATGCCCGTCGGCGTCCGCAACCGTATCTTGAGGCTCATCCTGAGCACCGGCGATCGTCCGGAAACAAATTATGGAGACGGCTAATAGCAGCGCAAGAGCAAAAGTCTTCATGGCTGAAACCCCTGGATTGGCTAAATTCCTCCCTGCGGCGGATGGATGGTTTTACGCTCGATCCATAAACTCCGTCAAACGTGCGCCATGCGGGCATAGGCTAAGATTTATCCGTGGTGCTCGAAGTTGAACTGAAACTGAAACGCGGCGTCACGATCCCGCGATTAAGCCGATTGGCATGGGCGACCCGCTACCGGCGCCACATTCGAGGAAGCGCGATTCGATTACCGTCGGACCACAGGAGTAACGGAACACAGGTGTGAGGCGAATACTTTTAGCTGCAGCGACTGTTCCACGCGTCCGGATTGACATTTTCCGGTGCCTTTGCCATAAGAAATCCGTCCGTTGATACCTTGCGCCATCACGCGGTATTGACGAGTTCAGGACAACCAGCCGGGACTCAATCCGGTGCCTTTCGGTCTGCGGGAGAGGGAAGTATGCATCGAACGCGGAAGTTCGTGCTGGCGTCTGTTGCCGCTGCACTTGCGACGTGGCTGCTCGCATCCCCGGCCGTTGGCAACGCGCAATCCACCATCACTCTGTGCATCAACCGGAGAAGCGGCGCGATCACGAGAATTAATGCTCCGTGTCACTCGGTACAGCTCGTTTTAGATCACTCGCGGAGATCCGCGCCTGGGCGCGGGGCGCCCGGATTCTTTTGATTGGCGTGTGCGATCGCCACGGCGAAGATTGTTCCAGCAGGGATTGCCTCAATGGATGACTCAAGGGGAAGGGACTCTAAGGCGATAATAAACGACTGATCGGGCTGGGTAAGCATAACGAGAGCCAGAGAAACGTGACAGTAGTTGGTTGACTTCCGCTTAACCCGCCAATTAGCATGCATTCATCCTAAAATAAAATTGGCATTCATTTTGTGCATTAAGACTTGACACTGCAACATGATTTTGGGATATAAAGTGAAGCAGAGCGGGAATTGATTCGGCGGCTGGTTTCTGCTCCGCGCTACGGCCATCAGTAGCTTCTGGCTGCCATTTAGGGAGGGGATAAGAATGCGTAGATCTTCACGGTCTGCCGCGCGCTGGGCATCCGGCGCCGCCGCAGCCTTCCTGTTCGCGATCGTCTCCGGCGTGGCAGGCACTGCCCGCGCTCAGGTCACGAACATCTGCGTCAACCGCGTCGGGCGAATCAAGGGAATCAATACCCCATGCTCGAGCAAAAGGGTTGATAGCTTATACTGGCTTACCAATGGTATCCCGGGAATTCAGGGTCCCGTCGGTCCGCAAGGACCCGCCGGAATCGCGGGTGCCCAGGGTCCGCAGGGCGCCCAAGGTGCGCAGGGCCCGGCAGGACCGCAAGGGGGCCCCGGATTAGCCGGTGCGATTGGTGCTACCGGTGCAACTGGCCCGCAGGGTCCCGTTGGTCCGCAGGGACCGGCAGGAGCAGTGGGCACAGTGGGAGCGACGGGTCCGTCAGGCCCGAATGGAGAGCCGGGACCAGCAGGACTGGCCGGGGCGATCGGAATCACCGGACCGTCTGGTCCGCAGGGTGCGCAGGGCGACATCGGTCTGACTGGTATCGCAGGACCTTCGGGAGCGGTTGGACCATTAGGACCGTCAGGTCCGAACGGCGTGACCGGGGTTGAGACGACCCTGCTGGTCGGCGGGAATTTCGGCGAGGACGTCGCGAGCGCCACAGGCGGCACGCAACTCGGCCCTGGGGGTTCCCCTCAGTTCAGCCCTATCTACCTTGGTCCGAACGACGGCGCGGACGTCGCCATCGCTACCGTGGCGACGCCACTGCCTGCAGGCGTCTTGAAGAAGCTTTTTATCCAAGTGGATTTCTCGCCGGGAAGCAGCTCCGAGTCTGATTTCTTTTCGGTATGCGTCAATGGCGACTGCGTTGGACCAGGGATATCCTGCACGGTTATCGCGGCGCAGACCGAATGCAACGATCCGGCCGATACCGCCACGATCAACGATGGCGACACGGTCGCAATTCGAGCGGCGACGCATTCGGGCTCTGCACACTTCACCAACGTGACTTGGTCGCTCGAGTACCAGCATTGAGAGGGCGTGGCTCGAAACGAGGAGCGCTGACGATGAGAGTAACGCCGTATTGCGATTTGTTCGGGGAGGGGACCACAATGCCAAGTGTACTGAAATATGCGTGGCGATCGCTCGCAGCCGCGGGCGGAGCCGCAATGCTAATGCTCGCGATGCCGACGGCAGGCTATGCCGTCACTAGCGGACCGAATATACAACAGACACCAATCAACATCTGCGTCAATGGCCAGGGTTTCGTAGGCGGAGTCAATGTGCCCTGCCGCTCGAACGAGATTGGCCTGCGATGGAACCTCGTCGGACCGCAGGGCCCTCCGGGGCCAACCGGAATCCAGGGAGCACAGGGCGTCACCGGTGCGCCTGGTGTAGTCGGTGCGCAGGGTCCCGCCGGAGGCGCAGGCGCCACCGGCAATACGGGACCAGCAGGTCCTCCGGGACCGGTGGGCCCGGCAGGCCCGGTTGGTGTTATTGGACCCAGCGGCCCATCAGGTCCGCAGGGTGCGACTGGCCCGGTCGGCAGCCCCGGACCGCTTGGTGCTCAGGGACCAACAGGGCCGCAAGGAGCTACTGGCCCGGTTGGAATTGTCGGCCCGACCGGCCCGATTGGACCGCAAGGTCTGCAGGGACCGTCGGGACCGCAGGGTCCGTCGGGGCCTATCGGACTGCAGGGGACGCCTGGCGCAATGGGCGATCAGACTTCCGTCCTCAACGGCGGCACCTTGGGGACTACGATCGGGTCTATCACTGGAATTCAATTCAATGTTGCCTCGCCGACCTCGGGGTTGCTCTTTCTTGGCCCTGGCGACGGCGCCAGCTTTACTTCGCAGAACTCGGTGGCAGTGCCTGTGCCGGCCGGAACCCTATCGAATCTGACCGTATTTGTTAACATCGTTCCGACTTCGAACTCATTAGACACCGCCACCGGCTGGACTATCACCGTTTGCGACAATTCTGTGTGCGCCGGACCCAGTTGCACGATAGTCGCCAACAACGCGACCTGCAACATCGGGGCTGGAACGCAGGCTTACAACGACGGTGACACCCTCAGCTTGCAGGTGACTCCGCTCGTCGGCCTGACGGGCCCAGCTACAACGGAAGCCACTTGGGCGGCGAACTACACAATTACGAATCCCTGAGCGGAGTGAATCATGACGCCGCATAGCCTGAAGCGATCACTGAATAGGTATAGGGAGGGCATCGCGATGCCTGAAAGACTCAATCAAACGTTGCGCTGGATGCTCGGCGCCTCCGCCGCGGCGCTGCTGCTTATCGGAATTCCAACCGCCGGCCATGCGCAGATGGTCAACATCTGCGTTCAGCACGGGTTGGTCAAATCGATCAATTCGGCTTGCGTTGGCAAGCAGATACCTCTGAGCTGGCAGGAAGTCGGTCCCGTTGGCCTTGCCGGAGCGCAGGGTCCGCAGGGTGTCCAAGGCCCTGCTGGACAGCAAGGACCGCCGGGAGTGGTCGGATCGGCAGGTCCGACTGGAGCGCAGGGTCCCACTGGACCAACTGGCGCTCAGGGCGCCACCGGCGCTGCGGGCGCCACGGGACCGCAAGGCGCGCAGGGAGTGGTTGGACCGGCGGGATCGGAAGGAGCTCAGGGCGTTGCAGGGAATAGCGGCCCGACCGGACCCTCAGGTCCGACCGGCCCGATAGGCTTGCAGGGCCCTCCGGGACTGTTGGGGCCGTCGGGTCCGCAAGGACTCCAAGGACCAGTTGGTCCGGTAGGACCAATTGGACCGTCGGGTCCGCAGGGACTAGCGGGCATTCCCGCTGCTAACTCGGTGGTCATTTCCGGCGGCCTGGGTGGCGGCAGGCTATCGACGCAATACGGTACTGGCCTTGAAAATATCAGCGACACCTACATCGGGGCCGGCGACGCTTCTGATTTTACTAGCACCGGCAGCGAGTTAAGCCCGCTCCCGTCGAGCGGCACGCTTGCCAATTTCCGGGTGCAATTATCGACCAATCCAACCGGGTCTCAGAGCGCGGGCTATGAATTTCTTGTTTATTCCTGTAGTGTTCCGAGCCCGTCGACGAGCTGCTCTGGCACCGCACTTACCTGCGACGTTATAGGTCCTGACACGTCGTGCAGCGATACTGTTGATACAGTACCTCTGACCGCCGGCCAGTTGATTTACGTCGAATCGATCGCCATAACTGGAAGCGAGAGCACGATCCCCGGCGCGGCTTGGAGCGCTACCTATACGCACTAATTCGCCAGAGCCATCACGACCCGAACGGAGAGCCCTCGCGCGAGTGATCGCGCGGGGGTTTTCATCATGCGACGGACGCTACTTGAGCGACGAACTACACAATCGCGATTCCCTAAGCGGAGTGAATCACGACGCCGCATAGCCTGAAGCGATCACTGGATAGGTATAGGGAGGGCATCGCGATGCCTGAAAGACTCAATCAAACGTTGCGCTGGATGCTTAGCGCTTCCGCCGCCGCGCTGCTGCTTATCGGAATTCCAACCGCCGGCCATGCGCAGTCAGGGCCTATCAACATTTGCGTTCAGCACGGGTTGGTCAAATCGATCAATTCGGCTTGCGTTGGTAAACAAATTAGACTGAGCTGGTCTGAAGTTGGTCCCGTTGGCCTTGCCGGAGCGCAGGGTCCGCAGGGCGTCCAAGGCCCTGCAGGGCAGCAAGGAATCCCGGGACTGGTCGGAGCGGCAGGTCCGACGGGATCGCAGGGTCCCACTGGGCCAACCGGCGCTCAAGGCGCGACCGGCACGGCAGGCGCGATAGGACCACAGGGCGCAGGCGGAGTGGTTGGACCGACAGGATCGGAAGGGGCTCAGGGTCCTGCGGGTAATTCTGGTCCGACAGGACCGTCGGGTCCGACCGGCCCGATCGGCTTGCAGGGCGCTCCCGGACCGGTGGGACCGTCAGGTCCGCAAGGACTCCAGGGACCAAGTGGTCCGGTGGGACCAGCAGGACCGTCGGGTCCGCAGGGTCTAGCGGGTAATAACGCCGTTAACTCGGTGGTCATTTCCGGCGGCTTGGGGGGGAGCAGGCTATCGTCGCGTTACGTGACTGGCCTTAGCAAAACTGCGAATATCACTATCGCGCTCGGCAACGCTTCTGATTTGGCTACGAACCAAGCCGCCGAGTTCAGCCCGCTCCCTTCGACCGGCACGCTCGGCAATTTCCGGGTGCAATTATCCACCAATCCAACCGGCAACGCGGGCGCAGGCTATATCTTTCATGTTGGCTCGTGTAGTGTTCCGAGCCCGACGACGATTTGCACTATCAACTCCATTACCTGCAGCGTTATAGGTCCTGACACGTCGTGCAGCGATACTTTGCATTCAGTATCTCTCTCCGCTGGCCAGTTGATTTTTGTCAACGCGGTCCCCATAACCGGAAGCGAGAACACGATCCCCGGCGCGTCCTGGAGCGCTACTTACACCGCATTTTAATTCGCCAGAGCCATCACGACCCGAACGGAAAGCCCTCGCGCGAGTGATCGCGCGGGGGCTTTCATTTTCGAACCGGCTCTATTTCAGCGCGGGCAGAACTTCGCGGGCGAAGCGCTCGAGCGAGCGCTGCGCCAGGGCGGGCGCGAGGCCGGGTAGTTGCATCACGGTAATCAGCTCGGTCATCGGCGCCGATTCGACCACCTCGGCGATTCGATCGCGCACCATCGCGGGTGGCCCGAGGATACTGCCGCGCCGCAGCCGCTCCGGATCGGGGCGGATTAGCACCTTGGTCAGGTCGCTGGTCTTTGCCGCCGCGCTGAGCCATTTTCCGTAGAGCTCGGCCTGATACATCAGGGCGGCTTGGGTCTCCCTCCAGGCCTGCTCCTCGCTGTCGGCGACATAGACGACGCGGCTGTTGACGAGGCTGTAGCGGGCGGGATCCTTGCCGGCGGCCTTGAGCGCCTCGACGTAAATTCCCATCTCCTTGCGCCCGCCGACGCATGCAAAAGAAAGGTCGAGCGCCGCGGCGCGCCGAATGGCTTTGGGAGCGCCCGCGCCCCACAGCAACTCGGGACAGGGGCGGCTGGCGGGAGTAGGCAGCACGCGAACGTCGCGGAAGCGGAAATATTTCCCCTCGTGGCTGAAGCGCTCGCCGCTCCACGCGCGTTTCAATATCTCGAGCGTCTCGAGCGTGCGCCCCATCCGCTCGCCTTGCGCGATCCCGAAGCCGTCGAACTCCTCCTGCCGGTAGCCGAGCCCGATGCCGAGCCGGAGCCGCCCGCCGGAGATCACGTCAACCACCGCGGCATCCTCCGCGAGCTTGAGCGGATGCTGGAACGGCGCGAGCAGGACGTAGGTGCCAATCGTGACGCGGCTGGTGCGGGCCGCGATCGCAGCCGCCATCGGCATCAGTGCGGGCAGGTAGCCGTCGTCGGTGAAGTGATGCTCCGTCAGCCAGATCGAATCGAAGCCCGCGGCCTCGGCGGTTTCCACCTGCGCCAGCATCGCGCGGTAGAACTCGGTGAAGCCGAGCCCCGTGCCGGGCGGATTGCGGAAATCAAGCTGGTAGCCGATTTTGATTTTGCGCAAGGTCTGGGGCCTCCTATGTCCGGGCTTGGCTCGTCACGTTTAACCTTCAACGCGCCGATAACCCGCCATCGACGATCAGCTCGGTCGCCGTGATGTATGACGCATCGTCGGAAAGCAGGAACACTATCGCTTTGGCGATCTCCCACGGCGTTCCCTGGCGGCGCATCGGGATGCGCGGCGCCACGGCGGCCTCGCGGTCTCCGATCGCGCGGCGCACCATCGTCGAGTTGATCAGCCCGGGCAGGATGGTGTTGACGCGGATTTTGTCGCGCGCCAGCGTCATCGCGGCCGAGCGCGAAAGTCCGAGTAGCGCCGCCTTGGTGGCCTCGTACGGGATCAGCGAGTTGCTGCGCAACGCAGCCATCGAGGAGACGTTGACGATCGCGCCGCCGCCGGCCTTGGCGATTTCCGGCGCGGCATAGCGCATCGTCAGGAAATGGCTGCGCAGGTTGACGGCGTACATCCGGTCGAATTGCTCGGCCGAGGTCTTGAGCAGATTTCCACCGATTCCGATTCCGACATTGTTGACCAGCAGATGCAGCGCGCCGAACTCGCGCACTGTGGCCTCGACCGCGCGGCGGCAATCATCCTCGCGGCTCGCGTCGCACGCGACCGCGGCGGCGCGACCGCCCTCGGAGCGAATCACCGCGGCGGTTTCCTCGGCGAGCGCGAGCTTTAAGTCGGCGGCCATCACGGCGGCGCCCTCGCGCGCGCACTCGATCGCGGTGGCGCGGCCGTTGCCGATTGCGACCTTCTCGCCCTCGCGGGGCGGGCCGTCGGCACCGCCGCCGATCACCAGGACAATCTTTCCTTGCAGGCGCGCCATCGTGAATTCTCCCCCGGCTTGGATGCCCAAGAGATACCGCATTCCGTGCGCGTTTGAACAGCGGCAGCGAGGCGCGGGTTTCGCGCTCGCCGTTCGCGGCATCGGAAAATCCGCGCCCTCTGCTATGATCGGAGCGTTCGAGGGCGGATGACGCGGAGGAGGAACGCGGCCGGTGCCGCGACCGGTCTTCAAAACCGGTACTTTCTCCTAATGAGCCAAAATTGCCAAGAAAAGCTTAGGTTTTATGCGCTCGCACCCATACCTGAATCGGCCAAATCCGGCCAATTCCGGTCACAAAAACGTATACAGAGCGGCAAGCTTTGTGGTGCTGCTATCGTGCCCGGCAGGGCATTGCGCGGTAGCGCCCCCATCGTGTCCGCAGTGCAATGGGCAGAGGCTGAGACCGCACTTGTTTGTAGTCCAGGCATCGGCACTTGAGATTGGCTCCCCGGACTGGATTCGAACCAACGACCCGATGGTAAACATCCGTTGATGGAGGGTATACGCCCGCATCGCCCGGTAGCATTCAACTAAGCGGAGCTAACTATAATCTCTCTGCCTCCAACCGCCTGCGCGGTTCCATGCTCTCACCTGCCGACCCCGGGTTTAATCAAGCCCAAATCAAGGCGGCACACGGCATTTCCTGGCTAGTATTTGCGCAAATCGATTGCCTTCGAATCGAGCAAAAAATGGCGCGCGATGTCCCAAATGGTATGGGTCGTAACAATCAGGTCGCTGGCGCGGTACGTCATAAATCGCACGACGCTGCCGCCAGTTCGGATTTCGCTGACCCCGCCGTGGACTCGCGGGCGGTCTCGCAGCGCGGAATCGATCTCCACACTCAGTGCATTCCAGTCACGGTCCGCCTCACCCACGATCACGATGGTCGCGATGTAGTTGAAGTCTTGCGCCCATCCGAGTTCGGTCAGCGGCTGGAGTAGGGGAATTATTCGCGAACGATTGATGTAGAGTGGTTGCGCATCTCGAACGATGGCGGTCTCCGTGCGCAGTTCCCGAAACGCCCAGCGCTCGCCGCGTCCGATTCGGCCAGCGGAGAACGCGTCGTAGATTATCGCGCGGCTGCCAGCCGCCATCTCGACTTTGAGCGATTGGTGAACCACGGCTCCGGGATGGGGAATCAGATGATCGGGCAGGTACTCGAGAATCGAGTCGCGACCCATCGCGATCATCGTCTCCTGAACCGCCGCCGCACCCGTCGTGCGATACGCCTTGGTGGCCGAAGCCGTGATGAGAATGGCCGCCGCCTCTGGACCGATCTCGACAGTGGTCCGAAGCCGGTCGCCGCCCACTAACCCGCCGCTGGTATTGAGCATCATCAGGTACAGCGAGCCGTCGCAGGCGCGCACCGGCTCGAGTGCTTGAAGTGGATGGGTGAAGCGGCGGCGCGACAAAATGGTCTGCTCGCCGCGGCGCACAAACGCCAAGTCGAGAAGGCCTTCGCGGCCTACCCGATCAAGCCTCGAACAGCAGTTCGTGCCTGATCCAGTTGACGACCTTATCGGCACCGGTACCGTCTCTGAGGTTAGTGAATACAAATGGCCGCTCTCCACGTGCCCGCCGCGCATCGCGCTCCATGACTCCGAGGTCCGCACCGACATATGGAGCAAGATCGATCTTGTTAATCACCAGCAGGCCGGAACGGATAATTCCGGGGCCGCCCTTGCGTGGAATCTTGTCGCCCTCGGCTACGTCGATTACATAGATGGTGGCATCGACCAGCTCAGGGCTGAACGTAGCCGCGAGGTTATCGCCGCCGCTTTCGATAATCACGATATCCAAATCGGAAAAACGAGTAGTCAGTTGGCGAACGGCTTCCAGATTAACCGAGGCGTCTTCGCGGATCGCGGTATGAGGGCATCCGCCGGTCTCCACGCCCAAAATTCTGTCGGCAGCCAGAACGTTGCGGCGAGTGAGAAACTCCGCGTCTTCGCGCGTGTAAATGTCGTTGGTGATCACGGCTAACTGGAGCGGCCCGTGCATTCGCCGGCACAACGCCTCAACCAGGGCGGTCTTTCCCGATCCGACCGGTCCACCGACTCCGATTTTCAAGGGTTTTGGTATCATGATCTGAACAGGCGCGCGTCGAGCCGAGCGTGGCGCATCGCTGCGATCTCCAGTGCGGGCGCGAAACTGGACAATTCAGTTATGCTCGTTTCGGCTGCGTCGTCAGCAAGCGACGAAATAAGCGGCGCCAGAGTTCTAATAATCAACTGTCCCTGGGTCTGGCCAAGTGGAATCAGCCGTAGTGCCGCGCCGACAATCGAAACGGCCGAACTATGCAGAAAAGCTGCCGCGGCGTCGCGGCTGGTCCATCCGAAAGCCGCGCCCACGATTCCAAAAACAACCGCGTGATGGCACGGGGTGAGGTCATTCTCCACCCGATCGGCGAACTGCTTCATTAGAGGGTCATCCGACAAGGCGATTGCGATTCGTAACGACTGGCGGCCCAGCTGGCGGCTGGCGGCGCGCAATTCGGCGACCGGCTTAATCGCGTCGAGCGTCGCGTCCAGCTCGAGGCAGGCGCCAAGATCATTCGCTTCGGCGGAACGCATCGCAATGGCCACTGCGGCCGCGTCGGCCGGGCCAGCCGCGCCTTGCAGGTACGCGCGCAGAAATCGGCTGGTACTCGGAGCGTCACACACTGCGCCATCCTGCACGCAGGTTTCGAGTCCGCAAGAATGCGCGTAGGCGCCGGTGGGAAACAATCCGTCGGAGAACTGCAGCAGCGCGAGCATCGAAGTGCTACTCATGCGTATGCCCCTTTGCGAGCGGGTTAAAGATCGCGCGGCGGCGGACCCATATGGCGCCGAGCCGCGAGAGAAGTTGTACCATCGCGGTGTCATCGGGGACGAGCAGTTCATCTCCTTCGAGCGCCAGAGGGAAGTGATGGTTACCGATCTCGAACGCGATTCGGATTGCGGTCTCCCGGTCGTGCGGACGAATGGCGAGCACGGCTTCGGGGGCGGCTTCGACTTCGAGGTACCAATCCGGTTCGAGGACGATAATCGCACCCGGTTCGAGCACTGTTCCGGTCGGCAGCGCGAGCGCGATTTCGCGTCCCGCGGCCGTGACGGTGCGCCGCCGGACCCAGCGGCGTTCCTCAGAGGTCATCAAGACAATATCGCGCCGCAGACCCGTGAGTTGCGCGGGTAACAGCGACGACGGAAGTTTCTCGATTACCAACATGGTCAAAATAGAAAGTACCGTTGCGCCATCGCGAGTACCGCGGCGGGCTCGCAGGTCAGGAGTTCTCCGTCGGCGCGAACCTCGTAGGTATCGGCGTCAACTTCGACTTTTGGCAAATAGCTGTTGTTGATCATGTCGCGTTTGCTAAGAGAGCGGCATCCTGCGACGGCGACGGTTTTGCGGGTCAGCCCGAGACGCGCGCCGATTCCCGAGTCGCTGGCGGCCCGCGACACGAAAGTCAGTGAGCATTCGGTGGTTGCGCGGCCGAACGCGCCGAACATCGGCCGGTATATGACGGGCTCGGGTGTCGGAATCGAGGCGTTGGGATCGCCCATCGCCGCCCACGCGATCATTCCGCCCTTGATCACCAATTCAGGTTTTACGCCGAAAAATGCCGGTTTCCAAATCACCAGATCGGCCAGACGGTCAACAGCGACCGAACCGATCTCGTGTGCGACCCCATGTGCGATAGCCGAATTGATCGCGTACTTGGCGACGTAGCGGCGCGCTCGCAGATTGTCGTTGCGCTCCGAGTCGCCGCGCAGCGCTCCGCGCTGGCGCTTCATTTTGTCGGCGGTCTGCCAGGTCCGGATCACCACTTCGCCGACCCGCCCCATCGCCTGCGAGTCCGACGACATCATGCTGATCGCGCCGAGGTCGTGCAGGATGTCTTCGGCCGCGATGGTTTCGGCGCGGATTCTTGACTCGGCGAACGCCACATCCTCGGGCACATTCGGATCGAGATGATGGCACACCATCAACATGTCCAGATGCTCGTCAAGCGTGTTGACGGTGAACGGCATCGTGGGATTGGTGGAAGAGGGCAGGCAGTTGGGCTCGCCGCACACCTTGATAATGTCGGGCGCGTGGCCGCCGCCGGCACCCTCGGTGTGGTAGGTATGGATGGTGCGGCCCTTGAATGCGGCGATCGAGTCCTGAACGAACCCGGCTTCGTTCAGAGTATCGGTGTGGATCGCGACCTGCACGTCGTATTCGTCGGCCACGGAAAGCGCGCAGTCAATTGCGGCCGGCGTGGAGCCCCAGTCCTCGTGCAATTTAAGTCCGATCGCCCCCGCTTCGATTTGCTCACGCAGCGGAGCGGGCGCCGAGGCGTTGCCCTTGCCCAGGAACCCCAGATTGACCGGCAGGCCCTCGGCGGCCTGAAGCATCCGGTGGATGTTCCACGGTCCTGGCGTGCAGGTCGTCGCATTGGTACCCGTGGCTGGACCGGTGCCGCCGCCAAACAAAGTAGTGACTCCTGACGACAGGGCGTCCCAGACGAGTTGTGGGCAGATGAAATGAACATGCGCGTCGATCGCGCCGGCGGTGACGATTCGTCCTTCGGCGGAGATCGCTTCGGTGCCGGATCCCACCACCATCCCCGGGGTCACACCGTCCATTATATCGGGATTGCCGGCTTTGCCGATTGCGGCGATACGGCCGCCACGGATGCCGATATCCGCCTTTACGATTCCCCAATGATCCAGAATCACCGCGTTAGTTATCACCAGATCGAGCGCGCCGCCTTCAGCCGTCGCCGTGGCCGATTGTCCCATTCCATCGCGCAGCACCTTGCCGCCGCCGAACTTCGCCTCTTCGCCGGGAATAGTCAGATCGCGTTCGATCTCGACAATCAGGTCGGTATCGGCCAGGCGGATTCGATCGCCGGTTGTGGGGCCATACAGGTCGGCGTATTGACGGCGCGGAATTCTGAGCGTCATGGTTCGGTTCCCTCGAACCCGTGCTGGCGGGCGCGAAGTAACGCCGCGGGCTTGTCGGCTTCGGTCGTGGCGCCGCCGGTAAGATTGTTGAAGCCCCGCGCGATCGCGCGGCCGCCGAACTTCACCAGGATGACGGCCTTGTCGTCGCCGGGCTCGAAGCGCACGGCGGTGCCGGAGGGGATGTTGAGCCGCATCCCGAATGCTGCGGCGCGGTCGAACGCCAGCGCGCGGTTCGCCTCGAAGAAGTGAAAATGCGAGCCGACTTGAATCGGCCGGTCGCCGGTGTTGATCACGCGCAGATGCGCGGTCTCGCGTCCGGCGTTAGCCACGATATCTTGGGCCGCCAGAAAATATTCGCCTGGAATCATGGAATCAATCTCGGCTTCGCCACGATTGGCGCTCAGCGGATCGGGCGATGGACGGTGACCAGCTTGGTGCCATCGGGAAACGTTCCTTCGACTTGGACTTCGTCGAGCATTTCAGCTACGCCCTCCATCACGTCGTCGCGGGTCAGAACGGTCGCGCCAAATTCCATCAGGTCGGAAACCGAACGGCCGTCGCGGATACCTTCCAGAATCTCAGCCGAGATGAGCGCGTTCGCCTCCGGGTAATTGAGCTTCAACCCGCGCGCGCGGCGGCGGCGCGCGACTTCACCCGCGCTGAAGATGAGCAGCTTGTCAATTTCTCTAGGGGTGAGGCGCATCAGGACACTAAGTTAGGTTCAGACACTGAGTAGATGAGCGACGGTGTCGGGAGATTCCGTGTGCGTGTCGCCGGTCCTTACGATTCGACCGCGTTGCATAACGTAATAGCGGTCCGCGATTGCCCAGGCGAACCGCAAGTATTGTTCGACCAGCAGGATAGCAATTTTCAACTCCGTGCGGATACGATTGAGCGCGGCACCGATCTCGCGGACGATCGAGGGCTGGATCCCCTCCGTGGGCTCGTCGAGCAGGAGCAGGCGCGGTTGCGCGACCAGTGCCCGGCCGATCGCGAGTTGCTGCTGCTCGCCGCCGCTGAGCACTCCGCCCTTGCGCGCGCGCAGCCGCACCAGGGCGGGAAACATCTCGAATATATAGGGCGGCACTTGGGCTCCGGTCCGCGATTTGCGGCCCGTCAGCGCCGACAGTCCCAAGACCAGGTTTTGCTCGACCGTCAGATGCGGGAAGATGCCGCGGCCCTGCGGTACCAGCGCGATTCCGCAGCGCGCACGGCGAAAGGCCGGCATCGCCGTCACGTCTTCGCCTTCGAAAGTCAGCTTGCCCGCGGCAATCGGATGAAGCCCCGCTATGGTCCGCAACAGCGTGGTCTTGCCCACTCCGTTGCGGCCGAGCAGGGTCACGGCTTCGCCCGAACGGATTTCGAGTTGGACCTCAGTGAGTACGGGGCTGATTCCGTACGCCGCACCGATTCCCTCAAGGGTGAGCAACGATTTCCTCCTCGTCGGCGCGTCCCAGATAGACCGCCTGCACCTGCGGGTCATTGCGGACTTCTTCAATACTTCCCTGGCGGAGCATCCGTCCCATGTGCAGCACGGTTACTGGCGCTTCGAGCTGCTCGACGAAATCCATGTCGTGATCGATGACGACGATTGCGTGGCGCGCCGCGAGACCTTTTATAAGATTGGCGGTCTTGGCGCGTTCCTGATGGGTCATTCCAGCAGCGGGCTCGTCGAGCAGCAAAAGGTCGCCGTCCGAGGCGACGACCATCCCGATTTCCAGCCACTGTTTGGCGCCGTGAGCCAGATGCGCGGCGAGCATCCTGCGCTTTTCGCTGAGTGAAATCAGATCGAGAATTTCCTCGACTCGGGAGCGCTCAGCCGCACTGATCGAGCTTCGAAGAGTGCTGAGCCATTTACGATTTCGGCGGGCGGCGACGATGACGTTCTGCTCGACCGTCAGCGTCGGCAGGATTCCGGGGGTTTGAAACTTGCGGCAGATACCCCGGCGCACGATCTCATATTCGGGCAGGCGGGTAATGTCGGCGCCCTTGAATATCACCCGTCCCGAAACTGGATGAACGCGCCCGATGATCGCGTCCATCAGGGTGGATTTGCCGGCACCGTTGGGGCCGATTAGCACCGCAACCGTGTTGGGCATTACCGACAGACTGACCCCGTCGAGCGCCTTGAAACCCTCGAACGAGACCGTGACATTCTCGACGTGTAGCAGGGAATCGCTCATAGCGTCGCTCCAGCGCAAACTCAGTTCTCCGGATCGTCGCGGGTTTCATCACCCACCGCGACCAGCACCGGCAGCACCAAAGTTTTTCTCGACTCTTCGCGCGGTTCCCGGATGAACAATCGCAGCAGACCGCCCAAGCCGTCGGGAAGTACGGTCACGACCAGCACGAATAGCGCGCCCATCAGGTAAAGCCAAATTTCCGGAAATGCGCTGCTGACCTTGTCTTTGGCGAAATTGATCAGGAGAGTTCCGATAATCGCACCGGCCAGACTGTCCCGTCCTCCGACCGCGACCCATATGACCATTTCGATCGACGGAACCACGCCGATCATCGCCGGCGAGATGACGCCGATATTGAGCGTAAACAGGATCCCCGCGATTCCGGCCAGCAACGCGCCGATCGCGAATGCCGCGACTTTGTACGGCGCCGGATCGTAGCCGAGAAAGCGCACCCGGTTCTCGCCGTCGCGAATCGCGCGAAGCAGTTTGCCGAACTGAGTTTCCAGGAGCCACCGGGTTCCGAGGAAGACCAGCACCAGAATGATCACCGTCACAAAGTAGAGTCCGGTTTGAGTGCGCTGATCGGTGAGGGTAAACCCAAAGGCATCGCTGAAATCCGTCAAACCGTTGAACCCGCCCGTATACGGCTGTTGGCTGATTATGAATGTCGTCGCGGCCAGCGCCAGCGCCTGCGTGATAATTGCGAAATAGACACCGCCAACCCGTCGATGAAACAACAGCCAGGCGAGCGCTGCGGCGAAGGCGGTCGGAACGATCGCCGCGGCCGCCAGCGCGAACGCGCCGCTCTTGAAGGGATCCCATAGCCAAGGAAGCGAATCGAGTCCGTTCCATTGCATGAAGTCGGGGATTTCGCCGGGCCCCAGCGCAGCCAGCTTCAGATGCATCGCAAGCGCATACGCGCCAAGGCCGAAGAACAATCCCTGTCCGAGCGGCAGAATCCCCGCGTTGCCCCATACCAGCGCGATTCCCATCGCCAGGATGCCCATCGCGAGAAATCGCCCAAGCAGCGAAAGATTGTACGGCCCAATATACAGTGGCGCCAACAGCAGCAACACCATCGCCACGGCGCAAGCCAGATTCTCAATCCTCGGCACCTCAGCCCTCCTCGAGAGACCGCGAGCGGGCGCTTACGATGCCGCGAGGACGGAACTGGATGAACGCGATCACGAACACCAGCAGTAGCACGTCCGAAGTGCTGACACTGGTGAAGATCTGCCATCCCGCTGAGAATAGTCCGATCAGCAGCGCCGCGAACAGCGTTCCGAGGATGCTACCGAGACCGCCAACGATCACGACCAGGAAGGCGTACACGATATAGCTCTGACCGACTGTGGGAGTTACGGGCGCGATCAGCGCCAGCGCCGATCCGGCCAAGCCCGCGACTCCGCTGCCGATCGCGAACACCGCAAGATCGACGTTTCGAGTGTTGATGCCGAGTGCTTCGGCCATCGCGCGATCCTGATGAACGGCCTGCACCAGCATACCCATTCGGGTGCGCACAATCAGGATCGCGATCAGGGCCAGCACCGCCGCTGACAGCGCGATGATGAACAGGCGCGCCAGCGGCAGGCCGAAGCCCGCTAGCGGCCCGCTTGAGACCGTCAGCGATCCCGCGAGCCACGCTGGCGCGGTCACTTCGTTGCCGATCGGACCGAAAATACTGCGGGCCGCCTGCTGCAATATCAAGCTTACGCCCCAAGTAGCCAACAGAGTGTCGAGCGGGCGTCCATAGAGGCGCCTAATCAGGGTTACTTCGAGCGCCGCGCCGAACAGCGCAGTTCCGGCGAATGCAACCACCATCCCGATTGGATAGCCAACACCGTGCGGAAGGAATTGCAAGGTGACGTAGGTCAGGTAGCCGCCCATCATGAGAAACTCGCCGTGGGCCATATTGATCACGCCCATCAAGCCGAAACTCAAGGCGAGCCCCAGCGCGGCCAAGAGTAGGATCGAAGCTACACTAATTCCGTTGAATCCTTGCCCGACCAGCAGAGCTAACTCAGTCATATGGCTCCCTCGGAGCGGACAGCGAGCCGTTGGCTTCCGATGTCCGCTCCGAAACTTACCGTGCGCCTAGTGAATAACGCACTTCTTACCCGGAAACGCGAGGGAGTCGTACGGCTCCGGAAAGATAGGCTTATCTGAGTGCCACAGGATGTTGAACTGTCCCTCGGGGTCCAACTGGCCTACATAGGCGGTTTGATACAAACTCTGGTTGGCGGCAAACTTGGTTTTGCCCATCACAATGTCCTTCCACTCGAGGCTCACAGCGGCGCGGCGTACCTTGTCGATGTTGAAGCTCTTGGTCTTTTCGGCGGCCGCAGCCCACACGTACACGTCAAGATATCCGTGCGCCATCGGATCGTCCACCACGGAATCAGCGCCGAACTTGGCCTTGTACGCCGCAACAAACTTCTTGCTGGCGGGGTCGTCCAGGCTCTGGAAGTAATTCCATGCGGCGTAGCTGCCTTGGACCAGCGACGGGCCCATGGCTTTCGCCTCCGGTTCCGCGATGCTGAACGACATTACCGGCAGCTTGGACGATGGCAGCCCGGCCGCCGCCATCTGCTTGAAGAACGACACATTGCTGTCGCCGTTGAGGGTATTGAAAATCACGTCGGGCTTGGCGGCCTGGATCTTGTTGACGATCGCGCTGAAGTCGGTGCCGCCGAGCGGAACGTATTCCTCGTCCACCACCGTGAGGCCGTCGTGGATAATATGTTTCTTCAAAATCAGGTTGGCGGTGCGAGGAAAGACGTAATCGGAGCCGAGCAGGAAATACTTCTTGTAGCCCTTCTGTTTGGCCCAATCGAGCGCCGGAAGAATCTGCTGGTTGGGCTGCGCGCCGGAGTACATGATATCGGGCGAACATTCATTGCCCTCGAACTGCACCGGATACCAGAGCAGGCCGTGGAACCGCTCGAACACCGGGAGCATAGCCTTGCGGCTCGCCGAGGTCCATCCACCGAACACGGTCACCACCTTATCTTCCTGGATCAGCTTCTGCGCCTTCTGCGCGAACATCGCCGGTTCCGACGCTCCGTCTTCGACCACGGGCGAGATCTGTTTGCCGTTCACGCCGCCGGCCGCGTTGATTTCGTCAATCGCGAGCATGGTGGCGTTTTTGACCGTGACCTCGCTAATCGCCATCGTGCCGGTGAGCGAATGGAGAACGCCGACCTTTACAGTGGAATCGTCGGCGTGGGCGGTGGCGCGGATCGCGCCGAGGGCGCCCACCAGCGCGAGCACTCCAATCGCCGTCACTGCGGACTTAAGCTCTTTTTTCATCACGTTCCTCTCTTTAGCGTCTATGGTCGTTCATCTCTATTTTCTTTCGAGTTCGGTGATTCGGCGCTAGAACATCAACTGGGTCTGAACCTCGAGCCGATTAGCGCCGAAAGCGTTGTTATTGAAGCCGCTGCCGGCCAGGTACGAATAGTCCGCCTGAATCTTCGCGTTGTGCCCGTACAGATAGTAATTCAAGCCAGCGGTATATTCGGTGATACGATGATAGGGAAAGTTGCCCGGGCCGCTGAACCAGTTGTTCTCGTTTCCGCCGGTTGAGGATATCTCGGACTGGCCCCACCAGACCCCGGACACGCGCTCGGCGACCTCCCATTTGCCGGGCACGATGTAATAGCCTGCCTGCTCTCCATAACCCCAGGAATCGTAGCTCGGGCCGCCGGCGGCCTGCAGGGTGCGCCGATAGTATCCGGTTCCCTGAAAGCTCAGGAAGCCGTAGCGGAACAGGATCGAAGGAGTTGCACCGTAAGTGCGATCTCCTGCTCTTTCGTTCTCAAAATTAGATGAATAGTCGACCGGATTATACATTCCCGACAACCATAGTGTGAGCTCCGGCTTTGATGAACCGTCGGGGTTGGGATCCGACTCTACGTAGCCGTACGGCTGGAGCAGGTCGTAATGCAGATGTCCAAGGTAAGCCATCTTGCTTCCGACCGTCTCCTGGCCCGCCGCGTCGAGCGCGGGGACGCTGTTCATGACCTCGCCGGCATATGAAAGATTGCCGACTTGGCCGGAAGCCTGCACGCCAATGGCGCGTTGCAACAGAAACGCATATTCGGCGCTCGAGAGATCGGCGAAAAGGTAGTTGCCGGGATTGTCGTAGTATTCATAGGTGTATGGAATCCACGACCGGCCCGCCTGGACGGTCAGGTATTTCGAGAAAGTCTTCGAGGTGAACCAATCCAGCATCGAGAGAGTATTACTGTTTCCCGCTGTGCTTCCCTGTATCTGAGCGAAGTATTTCAGATCCGGATCGAATGCGGAGCCCGAGAAGGCCAGCCGGCCCAAAAACACGTCAAAGGTGTTCTGGGTATTATCGCTCGACCCATATTGTGTGACGTCATTCGGCTTGAACAGGGTGTACCGGGTCTGGAACAGTCCATTAACGAACAGGGAGAAGTTCTTTTTCGCGGACTCGACGAAAAATCCGTTGTTGTAGATGTCCGCCTCAGCCAGCCCACTCGTGATGCCCGGGGTGATCTCCTGGCCGCGGCCGATTTTAATCGGGAGCTTAGGGAGTGCGCTGATGGTCTTGGCCTGAGTCGTCTGTTGTTGCTGGATCTGATCGAGGCGCTTCTCGAGAGCCTCGGTATGTTTGCGCTCCTCTTCGATCTCCTGGCGAAGTTGCTCGATCGTGTCAGCCGACGACGACGACCCGGTCGAGGCCTGCGCGAGTTCCATCGGCGCTGAGGTTCCGCTTGAATCTCCCGCCACGGCGCCCGCCGGACAGCGCAGCATAATCAGCGATAACAGCGCCGCAAAGCTGGCCACATTTACGATTCTCTGCGTCCCTCGATTTGTCACAGGTTCCTCCCGAGCGTCAAAGCTAGACGTTAAATAGTCGCCGCGGCGTCCAGCGGGTTCTCGATTTGGCTCGTGCGCCGAGTCGATCTGCCGTTCAGCAACCGCTATGCCACAAGGCCATCGGATCGCGCGGGCGCTGGCGAGTGATTGAATAGCCGCGCTGACTATTTGTGCGCGGCGAATCCAGCGCCGGGGCCAGTGGCAGGGCGCAACCCGCATTGCTCTGCGCCGAACAGGGTTGCCGAATCCGCCGAGTAGTGGAGTTCACGACGCGATACATTTCGTCCGAGCGGGATCGCGGATCGACTTGTTGAACCGGATGCGCCGCCGGGCGCCGCTCCTCAGAAGATGGATTTTCGGCCCGAACAAGCCAGCGGCGAGCTCACTGCTTCTGGGGAGAGCAGTTGCGTAAAAGTGAAGCAGGGTTTTTGGTCAGTGCGCAGGCAGAGTCATCATAGCGGTCCGCGTCCAAAACGGTGCCGGATGCAAAGCCGCTCGAATACTTTGACGATAATTTGATGCAAATTTAACGCTGCGATGACAACTCGCCATCGCGCTTCGCGCCTGCCATTCGCAATGCACGCGCGCGCTAGGTTCTGGTTCTGGACAGTCGCGCAGAGGCAGGATCGGGAAGTTGCTAGCTGACCACGCGGGCGGACGATAGCGAGTCAACGAAGAGGTTCCAGTCACGTAACGAGCGGGTATCTGGGTATGGCTCGGGCCGGATGGATTTCTCGGAGCTATAGATGACCTCGAACTGTCCATCTTCGAGGACCTTGCCGACGCGGATTGTTTTCCAAGTGTGCTGGTTGTCAGGGTCGATATGAACCAGCCCTTCCGGGGCATTGAAGCTCTGATGGCGCAGCGCCGCGCGGATGTCCGCCGGGTTGGACGAGCCAGCTTCCGTGACTGCCTGCGCCCATAAGTTAACCCCCACGTACGCCGCCTCCATCGGGTCGGAAGTGACCCGCTGCGGGCCGTAGCGGGAGCGGAAGGAGTCGAGAAAGATCTGGTTCTCGCGGCGGTCTATACTCTGAAAGTAGTTCCATGCGGCGTAATCACCGCCGATATCAAGATTGCGCAGCTCGTTTTCGCCGACGCTGAAGGAGAGCGTCGGAAGGATGCCGGGCGTCATTCCAGCCGTGCGCAATGATCTGAAGAATGCGATGTTGCTGTCGCCATTGATCGTGTTGACGATCAGATCGGGGGCGGCCGCCACGATCGCGGTGACCGGGTCTTTGACCTCGAGGCTGCCCGACGGAATGTAAAGTTCTCCCACGATTTCGGCGCCGTTCCGGGTCGCTTGATCGCGCACAATTTGATTCGCGATCCGTGGGAATATGTAGTCGGAACCAACCAGGAACAGGCGCCGGCAGTTGAGAAATCCGAATGCCCAGCGCATCGCCGGTATTATCTGTTGATTGGGAGCGGCGCCGGTATAAAAGACATTTGGCGAGCTCTCGAGACCCTCGTACTGGACCGGATAGACCATCAAGCCATCGTAATGCTCGACGATCGGCACGACTTGCTTGCGATGCGCCGACATCCAGCAACCAAATAAAGCACTGACCTTGTCCTCCACGAGAAGGCATTCGGCTTTCCGCGCGAACGTGGCGCCATCGGATCTCCCATCCGCGACGATCGCCTCGACGCGCCGGCCTAGCAGCCCGCCACGGCGATTGACTTCATCGATCGCCAGCAGAGTCGCATCGACGACCGGGCTTTCGCTATAAGCCATCGTCCCGGTCAGCGAGTGCAGAATCCCGACCATCAGCGCTGAGGTTCGGGACTTCACCGATGCAATGTTCAACGGCTGAGGGGCAATCGGCGCTTGGGCATGTGGAGTCGCGATAATGGAATACGAGGGGTGCCAAGGATTGCCGTCGCCGTCTGCATCGCTGACAACCTGCGCCTCTGCACGAACCTGCTGCATGAACCGGTAGCCGCGGCGGCTCAGAGTCTCAAGGTAGCGGGGCTTCGCGGCGGATTCGCCGAGCACTCGGCGGAGTTCCCAAATGTACGCGCGCAGGAGGCTGCTCGAGACCTTGCTGCCAGCCCATACCCCGTTCAGGAGTTCCTGACGGGATATGAGGCGGCGCGGGTTTCGGACCAGGTAAAGCAGAACCTCGAAGGTCTTGCGCCGCACCTTGACCAATTCCGATCCCCGCCAAAGTTCCTGATTGATCGGGTCAAGCCGAAATTGCCCGAACGTAAGTATTCGAGATTCACTCATCGCGCTCAACGTCAAGACAGTTCGAAAGCTCGAACTCGTGGATACGCCTACTGCGGAAGCGGTAACGGTAGCGAGCGCACGACTTGCACCTGGAGATCTCGCCAACTGAACGAGAATGCCAAGATTCGAGCCCGACGGTCTGCCTGATGGTCCGTACCGCTGATTGCGGATTCACTGTAGAGAATTGATCAACTCCTCGATGCGGCCGCACATCCCTCTTCACCGAGTCACCAGCCACGGCGATGGTCAGGCAGTGCCGTCGGGTCAGGTCGTTCGAAAATAGTCGCCAAACAGAAACAGCCTAACCTAGCGAAGGCAATAGGAGTGCCATTGCCCGAGTTCCATACGCCTTGCTGTGATCGCGATTCGGCCGCGCCAATTCGCTTTAGCTACGCGTTCTACGGAACCGTCGCTCAGCGATACAAAAGCCTTGAAATTAGGCGTCAATCTAGGAGGGCAACAGCCTTACAGCGCATCGCGCTCTCGGGCCACTTTTGGCACTTTTGGAAAACCGAGTGAGCCGTGTTTTTCAGGATGACGCGTCCCGGATTTCAAGTATGCCTAGTAAGAAAGCAAATGCCTACCAAGCGATCACCAGTTGCTCCGAATGCTTGGGCCCCAACATTGATCCGCGGAGAAATGAAGGGTGCAGGTCATTTTCGCCCTCTGCTGGTCGTCATAGTGTCGGCTGCAAATCAATGATCCGCGCGTTGACGACTCCATTTATACGCTCGCGCATGGCGACAGCGGGCAGGTGCGTCGAGGGGAATTGAACCGCCCACGGGACTCGCAGCCTGCTACCGAGAAAGTGCTTGATTTTCCTGCAAAATCGAGGAGTTTTAGCGATTTTCCCGAAAACGCGGGTGGTCCCAAAATGGCCGAGAAAGACCCCAACAATCCCGAAAAACCGGACCCGGTCCGGTCGACCAAAAGGAAACGAGGAAAGCGATAATTCGAGATAGAAGGTTTCATTCCTCGTGAGGTGAGCACAGCGGAAAGGACGGAGAAGATGAAGACATTCGGGCAGGTGATTGTGGCGGCGCGTAAAGCGGCCAGCTTAACGCAGAAGGCGGTCGCCGCGCGTCTCCGACGGGGAGACGGCCGTGAGGTTCCACCACCCTATCTCAATGATTTGGGACATGACCGGCGCTACCCGCCCGAGAATGAGGTGATCGAGCAACTCGCCAAGATTCTCAACATTTCGGAGGATTTCCTGTATTTCTATGCGAGGCGAATGCCGGGCGACATTAACCGCGATTTCGACGAGAGCCGCATCAAGGCGGCCTATCGCGGATTTCGGAACGAGTTAAAGAGACCTGGAAGAGGCGCTAAGCCAAATGCCGATATTGGGGCGGTGTGAACTTGCCCCGCCCATGAAGGCACGAAGTCAAGACTCCTAATGTTGAGGTTTTTTCCTTCAGTTCTGTTCTGAAATCCAGCGAGCGTTTACGCTCGCGGTAATTGCCGCTAAGCCGAAGCAAGCGCGCAGGTCAAGGGCGGCCCCCAGCCGGCAGCTCGCTCCGTTTCCCCCTTTGCGAAGGACGACCAAATAGTCCATAATCTGGGAGGCTGGGGGAGACCAAAGAAGCGGGGCTGCCCGGAAATAAGCGGCGGACAGAAAACCTGCACGCGCACCGAGGAGGCGTGTGGCGTGCAGTGTTCAGGCGCGGCGAGCTAAGAAGCGGGTGGAAAGGAATGCGGCCAAAAGCGATCGCGGGCGTAACCGGCTAAAACGCCGAGGAGCGGAGCAGGCGACCGCTGCGTCTAAGGAAAGCGGGAAGAGCGTGACCTTTAACTAACAGCGCGATGATGAACCAGCCGACCGCCACTTTGTCAGGCGCGCGACCCTCGACAAATAAGACTTTTCACGCGTGCCAACCTTCCATTTTTGGGCTTTTTCAGCCATTAATCAACACCTGTTAAGAGGCCTCGCTCGGTTAACTACCGATGCTTAGTATTTAGCTATGGCCAAGAGCTTCGATTTCCCTCATTTTAACCGTCCCCCGATTGCGGAGGTAGCGCTGTCGGTCCAGTTTGAGGCGCTGCCGAATTTTCATGCAGCCCATATTGGGCTGTATTGGAATGAGATCCGTCTTCATTTTCCAAAGACTCAAGAGCAGCCTCCCTTGCCGCCAGCACAAGAGCGGTTTGGTGTCAGGCTACCCGCCCCGCAAATCAACGTCATGCTTGGTACAGCCCCAAAGGTGCCCCGATGCTGGTTCTTAAATGAGGATGAAACGCGACTAATTCAGGTTCAACAGGACCGCTTCATCTACAACTGGCGCAAAAAACCTAACAGCCAGGTTCAGGCAGATGATTATCCCAGATATAAAGTGCTCCGGGAGTCATTCAGGAGTGAGCTTGCGACTTTCATCCGGTTTTTAGAGGCCTCTAGTTTAGGGGAATTTAAGCCCATCCAGTGTGAGTTAGTATACGTGAACCAAATTACACTGGATATTAACTGGAAAGAGCATCGAGACATTGCTAACCTCGTGACATTCTGGCGCGACCCGACCGACGATCTGCTGGCGAAACCGGAAGACGTCAATATCAGCGCGCGCTATATCATCAAGGATTCGAACGACCAGCCTGCGGGTAGGCTTCATTTGGTTCTTACTCCAACGTTTAGTTCAGCTGGAGAGCCAATATACCAGTTTCAAACCGTGGCACGAGGCTTCCCAGTCGCCCCCGGCATGGACGGAATATTCACTTTCCTCGAGAAGGGCCATGAATATGCTATGCGAGCTTTGCTCGCTGTAGCCTCACCGGAACTACAGAAACTTTGGGAGAAGCGCTATGTATCCTGACCTTACCTTGACGGAGATCGCCTCTCGCCATCAGATGATTCAACTTACATGGACTGATTCAGGGCAGCACATTGATCCAGGACAGCAGGTCGTTATTGCAGATTCCTTCTCGGTACCAAATTTAGAGGTCGCGCAAGTGGGGCCGGATCGGAGAGTTTTGATCACGGGCTATTTCTCTATAGCGTACTTACAAAATGTGCAAGGACTTGCATTGGTCTCGCCAGAAGAAGCCGCGGCAGATATCGGCCCTTCCTCTGACATCACCACCGCTGGCAAGGTCGATCTTAGATTGCTGTATGAAAAAGGCGCACGTTTAGTCCAAATGCCGGAGAATTGGGATTCATACGGCGCCCGCCGAATAAACATTGAGCACGTGGTGCAAGCCCTCACGATACTAGAACAGGTGATGAGGCCGGGAACGCCGATACCCGCGATGGTGCCTACGCCGAGAGGCGGTATCCAGGTCGAGTGGCACACTCACGGAGTGGATATTGAGCTGACTATCGAGTCCGAAGAAATTTTCCAGCTTTTCTTTGAGGACCGCACCTCCGGTGAGATATGCGAGGAGGAATTGGATGCTAGGATCGAGAAACTAGACAAATTCGTCGCGGCGCTGTCGCGGCCAGCCAGAACTGCTTGAACACAGCGCGACACGTAAGTTGCCGTACAGGGACGAATACAAGGACGACGTCGTCAACGTACCAAACCAAGCGGAGCTTTGGCGTCGCATCCACCCGGACCTTCTCACTCCAGACGAAAGCGGTGCGCTTCGGCCCTCTTCTGCAGCATTCACCGACTCCGGTGACTGCACGCCAATGTCGGTCCAGCAAGCAGCCATTGTGGCTGGGCATGGAGGCGACGAACACACAGCCCTAGTAGGATATCCGGGCTATTTATTGGCCGCTTTGACGGCTGGCCACGTGCGTGAGCAAAGGCAAGGCGTGCATCCTAACCCTTTGCCGCCAGACCCTGCCCATACCTTCGTGTTCGGTGACAAGCCACGAGGGGTGAGGCGGGCGCTTGCCCAGAATGCTCGGTGGATAGTTCCGCCAAAGCAGCCTCGGGGTTGAATGTGTATGGTTGGCTCCAAAAACTATTAAATTTCAAAGCAACTCGAATTCGAATCGACGACCGGCTGATTACGAATAAGCCTACGGCCCCGAACACCGCCAACGACGCTGAGAAACGCTCAACGAAATCAAGGAAAACCGGCGGCTAGGTCTTCTTCGTAGTTCGTCGTTCTTCATGCGGTTAGAAGTGGCCTCGGAATTTTGAACAGTGTGATAAGTGGAAACTCCGGGCAAGATGCTGGGCCGAGGCCGGCTTGGCGAAAAGGAGTTTTCGATGGTCAAGAAATCAGGGCGGCGCACCCGCCGCAAGCACACTGCGGAGTTCAAGGCCCGCGTAGCGTTGGCGGCGCTGCGCGAGGACCAGACGCTGGCCGAGCTGGCCGCACAGTTTGAGGTTCACCCCACCCAGATCACGGAGTGGAAGCGGCAATTGCTTGCACACGCTGCGGATGTGTTCGGGACGGCACCGGGGCCGGAGCCGGTTGATCTGGCTCCGCTGCATGCCAAGATCGGGCAGCAGGCGCTGGAGTTGGATTTTTTAGAACGCGCGCTCACCAAAGCGGGATTGCTGGGCGCAAGGCCATGATCGACCGAGAGCATAAGCTGCCTGTAACGCGCCAGGCCAAACTTCTGGGCCT